>JAGARR010000041.1 GCA_017622135.1 Spirochaetaceae bacterium | reverse complement strand
GGAGGGGCAAGAGGCGAGACATCGCAGCCTCTTGCCCGCTTCCGAGTAGAGGGGTTGTCCCCTCCTAAAGAAATCACCCTTGAACTGAAGGTAAAAGTGTGTACAATTAGGAGTGAGAGTCCAAGTCCCGTAGTGCACAGCTGCACAGACTTGGAGCAGTACGTGCAGTTCCTCCAGCTCGTCGAGGAGGCCAGGGCAGCGGGCCACAAGCAACCCCTCAAGTGGGCCATCCAGGAGGCCGTGCGCCGCAACATCTTGCGTGACTATCTTGAACGGAAGGGAGGTGAGGTTTTGAGCATCCTGATGACAGAATACGACTATGCCACCGACATGGCAGTACTGAAGGAGGAGTCCTACGAGGACGGGCTTTTCGTAGGGCGTGAAGAGGGTCGAGAAGAAGGCATCTCCATCGGGCTGGAGCGTGGTGCTTACGAAAAGGCGCTGGAGACGGCAAGGAATCTTCTTTCCATGGGGCTGTCTCCTGAGCAAGTTGCCCAAGGAACCGAGCTGCCATTTGCATTGGTGCTGGAGCTGGGGCTGAAACAGCAGAAGGATTGATTTCTTTGTGCTGTGGCACCAAAGGTCTTTTCCTATTTCGAGTTGAGGACACTTGTATTGTGTTCGTAACCTTGCCTGATTATTTAGTTTTATAGTATGATACATTGATTTTAAGTTTGGATGGAGATGAGGAACTGTTCATTTGTCTATCCTTGGAGGTTGTATGCTTCGTAAGCTTTGTGTTTTTCTCTGCCTAGGGTGTGTCTTGCTGTTGTTTTCCTGTTCTAGCACCAAGAAGGATGTGGAGCAGGATCCTGATTTTTTGGGAGACTATGAGCCAATCCAGCTGGAAAATGCCATGGGTTGGGTCACACTTTTCGGCAAGGAGAAGCCCAAGGAGATAGAGTTGTATTTTGTTCCTCGGACTAACCGGGTGGAGATGTATTTCCGGGACTTGCAGAACCGGGTGTGCATTATCCTGACTCCTGAGCATCGCAAGATGATGACAGATGCTGCACTGCAGTTCATGGCAGAGCAGGAAGCGGGCAATATGCCGGATCGCAAGGCAAACTCAAAGAATTACTATTCCCAGTCGGTTTGCACGGTGGGCTGGGGTGTTACCGGCATCGCACGGACTACAAACAAGTCCAAGCTGCAGTTTAACTATGAATATTTCAATGACAAGCGGCCGTATTTCCTGATGAAGGCGCTCCCCGCTCCCGACAGGGAGGAGCCGGATGTGTACTCTCCCACCATCGAAGTTTATTTTTCACCTGCGCAGCTGGAGGCGATATATGAGTTACTCAATCAGGAGGCATTGCAAGCGCTGGTGGATGAGCTGGACGAGAAGGCTTACGCCTACTGATTGCAGTTTTTTTTGCAACGGATAAATTTTTAGTCTATACATAAATCTTTTTAATGAGGTGAAACCTTTCCTCTGGGATTTTTCCCGTAGGAAAGGTTTTTTCTTTCTATAACAATAGACTCTTGTTTCAAGTGGAAATGCTCCTGTGGGGCTGGCTCCAGCCCATTTCCTTTACTCTACTACTGTAAGACAGACGGTTGTCACAAAGATCATTCGTGATGTTGTGACGTGGGCCGTTTTGTTAAACTAGGAGGATTTTCAATATGAAAAAAGCACTGAGTGTGTTCCTTATGACAGCCATGGCCTTCGGCGCATTCGCACAGGATGCCGAGCCGGTGGCAGACGTAAACATTGCCGAGTTCAGCGGCAACGCCGCCGTGCAGTGGGGCGTGGACCTGGACACCATGAAGACCGGGTTCAAGAACAGCTACGAGGTGAACCTGAAGCTGAACCTGCTGAACAACGGCACCAAGAGCACCACCGGAGACGGCGTGTGGGGCGAGCTGGTTCTCAAGACCGAGGAGGACACCTTCATCGGCTGGGAGAACGGAGACGACAGTCCTGAGATGGGTGATGAGTACATCGATGCCAACACCGGCCTGATGGGCGACAACCGCAACTTTAGGCTGAAGGTGTACGTGGACACCGCAAAGATCCACATCGGACCCGCCTACATCGGCATCAAGCGTGGCGACACCCAGACCGGCGAGCTGAAGATGGATGCCGCCATCCGCTCCGCAGACGACGACCAGTCCAAGTGGCTGGACAATGTTGGCCCCGACAGGTATTCCGAGGGAATCGTGCTGGGCTTGGATACCGAGGTGGTGAAGGTGGACTTGGACCTGCGCTCCTATTCGGCAGAGCCATCACAGTCTGGCTGGGAGAATGACGAGCGTAACTCACACCAGTACTCCGACGCCTACGCAGCAGCCCTGGAGGCCGAGCTGAAGGGCGACGGAATCGGCGTTGAGGGCCTGAGCGTGAAGGGTGGCGTGAGCTTCAACTTCGCCGAGAACTACTATCCCGGAGAGTATGCCCCTTGGAAGACTGCATTTGATGGAGTGGATATGACTGCCATCAATAATCTTTTCCAGACTGGTAACTACGAAAATCTTTTCCAGACTGGTAACTACGAAAACTTTGTTAATAATTTTACTGTTCCGGAACCACGGAAACTGGGCTACTCCGCCAGCGTGGGCTACAAGCTGGGGCTGGACGACACCTTCTACATCCGCCCCCAGGTGGGATTCACCGGCTCAACGGCCTTCTTCAAGGAGGAGCTTGAAGGTGCAACTATCAGCGCCAATAAGACGACCATGGACATGGCCGCCGGCCTGCTCTTTGGCTGGGGAGAGATTGGCATGGACCAGGATGCCGGCGTGTACTACCTGGACGACGACCACGCCAAGAAGGTGAGCCCCGGTGTGGGTCTGGTGGCCTACATCCCCCTCGCCAATGTCAGCAACGGTAAGATGTCCCCTGAGCAGGGTGATGAGTATACCATGAAGGTCAAGCGGCAGGGTAAATACAGCTTCCGCATGATGCCCTCCTTCTACTCCGGCGAGCTTGTTCCCGGTCTGACAGCTGCCGCCTACGCAGACATCGTGTTCATGAACGAGGGCGAGGCCACTGAAGTCAACAATTTTGACACCAGCATCGAGGCAACAATCAAGCCTGCAGCCGCAAACAAGGACGTGGCCATGGCCTTCGCCCTGGGTGCCCAGTATGCAATCCCCGTGGGCGAGATGACCATCACTCCCAAGCTGGGTGTCCGCTTCGCCAACGCCTCCTATGCCGACAACTACAACGCCTTCGGAGAGAAGGATGACGGTGTGTTCGGCGAAGATGGAAATGATGCTGGTAATGATGCCTCTGTCAGCGAGAAGATGGGCGAACAGCAGAAGAAGGCTAACGGTCTGTTCGACGGAAACTTCATGAACCTGAAGCTGGGCGTGGACGTTGGCGGCCTCATCGACAACACCACCCTGTCTGTCATCTGGGAGACCAAGAACATCCTGAACGACACCCCCTACGGTGACGGAGTCGGCGATGTGAAACGCTTCGGACCCAAGCTGGGAACACTGAACTTCAAGGCAAAGATTGCCCTGTAGTCTTGAGCCTGCTGGTTTAGCGTGAAGCAAAAGAAGGCCGCCCTTTGGGGCGGTCTTTTTTGTGTTGTGGGGTGTGGTTTTACAGAGAGGGAGTCTTGGGGTTTGACTTTGGTGAGGGGATGTGGTAGAGTAAAGAGAGGAAGGCTCGGCTCTCGGGTCGTCTCCACATTAGGTTTGATAACCGCCAGTAGATTAGGGCCTCTGGCGGTTTTTTTTACTCTTTGTCTTTGAAGTACGAAAGAGCGGCAAAAATAGCATTAATCACGCTGGTGGAACAAGTGACCACCGCAACAATAATTTCAACTATCATGCAAGCCCCCTTCATTCTAGTATTCCAACTTTCGTTGGTAGAGTTCGGGAGACAACCGCCGGAAAGAGCCTGAGCCTTCCATTTGTTTCATCCTAGCACACTATTTCCTTGCTGTAAACCTGCAAACGGCCGGGAGGCGGGGAGTTCTATCGGGAGCATGACGGGATGGTTGCCCTGTAATCTTGAGCCTGCTGGTTCAGCGTAAAGCAAAAAAGGCCGCCCTTTGGGGCGGTCTTTTTTGTGGAGTGGGTTGTGTGTGCGGGTAGCGTAGGTAGAGATCACTTCACGGTTTCTTGGGCCAGCTGCTGAACAAGCTCCAGAGGGAGACCAGTACACAGGGCAACTTTTTCTGGCGCATCACCATAATCGAGCAAGCTCCGTGCCATCTCCAGCTTGCTCTGGTAGGCACCACGTTCCAGCCCGATGGAGATGCCCTCCTCACGACCAGCGAAAAGTCCGTCCTCGTAGGCCTCCTCCTTCTGTACCGCCATGTCGGTGGCGTAGTCGTATTCTGTCATCAGGATGCTCAAAATCTCACCTCCCTTCCGTTCAAGATAATCACGCAGGATGTTGCGATGCACCGCCTCCTGGATGGCCCACTTGAGGGGCTCGGTTCGGTCTGCCGCCTTGGCCTCCTCGACGAGCTCCAGGAACTGCACGTATTGCTCCAAGTCCGGGCAGCTGTGCACCACGGGGCTTGGATGCTCACTCCTAATTGTACACACTTTCACCTTCAGTTCAAGTGTCAGGTCAGCGTTTGGGGGCTGGTTCGGGAAGGAGTCCGATAGGTACAGGTAGCTTTCTGGTGGCAGCTTCTGGTTTCCGGTGTAGAAGACGATGAACTCCGGCCTGGCCAGGGGAACCAAATGCCGGGAGAATTTTGCCCTTGAATCGACGGTGTTGCCGTAGATTCTGGCTATGTATTCGAGAAGTCGCAGCGGCATGTTGGGGTTGACGGTGGACTGGTGCTCAATCATGAGGATGAACTGGCCGTCCACCAGCACGGCGATGTCGTTGTAGTAGCTCTTGTACAGCACCTGGTCGATGTTTACCCGCTCCAAGGTGGTGTCTGCCACCTGCAAGTTTGTGCCGTGGAGGGCATTGTAGAGGGACAGGAAGTGCTGCTTCCACTCCCGGTCCTTGGAGAAGTAGTCCACGAAGAGGGAGTCCTTGTGGCTGCGGTTTTCGTTGGTGGGGGATTCGTCCTGCATTGTTCCTCCATTGTTTGGGTCTCATATATATTGTAGGTGCTGGGAGGGGGTTTTTATGCGTTTTTGC
>JAGARR010000040.1 GCA_017622135.1 Spirochaetaceae bacterium | reverse complement strand
TTCAGCAGATTTTCCTAAGCGGCTGTAAAAATCTGCAAGGTCTTCATCACCATAAGAATAATCATCACCGGCACTGGCGGCAGAAGCTTCAGATTCAAAAGAGTTTGCATCAAGTTCATTAACTGCCTTTAAAACAGCTTTAGAATTTGATGCAACAACATTATAATCCTTTGAATTGATGTTTTTCTTTAAATCCCCAAGCGGATCAACTTTCATAAGTTTCATCATGGCTTTTGACTGTTCATCCAATTCACTTTCTGCTTTTAAAATAACAGCACATTGTAAAATCATTGAATACTTTTCTATGCTGTTTGGATTTGAAATTCCATATTTTTGAAGTATGCTTTCAGCCTTTTGTTTTTCACTTACTGCTACTGTGAAAGAGTTATTCGTATCTATTCCAATTTTTTCGAATTCTTTTTGAATGGAAACACAATTCTTTGCCCAGTTTTTTACATCACTATCAGACAGACCGACAGATTTCACATTCTGAGCGTACAGACTGAATGCCATTAACAATGATACTACCAACGAAAAGATTTTTTTCATACCTTTCTCCTTGCGCCCCAATGCGGGCGTCCACATAACATAATTTCTCCGTATCTTGCATAAGAATTTTATACAGCAGTTTTTGTCAATATAAAATCTTTATACAATATACTAACTCAATATTTTATCACAAAACAGAGAAAAAAGGAATGATTATTCGAGTCCAATGAATTTCCTCATAAAGCCAAAGCTTGGAATAGGTTTCCGCTGGTAAAATTCAGCAAATAAGAATAAGGGCTGTCCTAAAAACTAAGTTTTTGGGACAGCTTTTTTTTATTTCAGCACTCCAATCAAGTCCTGTCTACCAGCCTTTTCCAGTGCCTCTCGCACCAAGCGGCGGTTTTCCGGCCGGTTGAATTGGAGCAGGGCCCGCTGGAGCCGCCGTTCATGGCCGCCCCGTGGCACATAGACCTCCTCCATGGTGCGGGGATCCAGGCCGGTGTAGTACATGCAGGTGGCGAGGCTGCCGGGTGTGGGATAGAAGTCCTGCACCTGGTCCGGCACAAAGCCGTTCTTCTTCAGGTGGAGTGCCACGTCTATGGCGGCGTTGAGGTCGGCACCGGGGTGGCCGGCGATGAAGTAGGGCACCAGATACTGCTTTTTGCCCAGCTCCTGGTTGATGCGCTTGTATTCTGCCTCGAAATCCTTGTACACCTGGTGGCTGCTCTTCCGCATAAGGGACAGAACGTGGTTGTTTACGTGTTCTGGGGCAACCTTCAGCTGGCCGGAGATATGGTGCTGGCACAGTTCACGGAAAAAGGTCCGATCCTTTTCCAGCATCAGGTAGTCGAACCGGATGCCGCTGCGAACAAAGACCTTCTTTATGCCGGGAAGCTTCCGAAGCCGTCGCAGGAGGGTCAGGTAGTCGCTGTTGTCCACTTCAAGATGGGGACAGGGCTCGGTACCGAGGCATTCCCGATGGATGCAGGCTCCGGCCTTCGCTTGCTTGGCACAGGCATCCCTGCGGAAGTTGGCGGTGGGGCCGCCTACATCGTGGATGTAGCCCTTGAAATCAGGCTCTTTGGTGAGAAGGAGAGCCTCCCGCTCCAGGGATTCATGGCTGCGGGCTTGGATTCGCTTGCCCTGATGGAAGGTGATGGCGCAGAAGGAGCAGGCCCCAAAGCAGCCACGATTGCTGGTGAGGGAAAATTTTACCTCCTCAAGTCCCGGCACGCCAGCTTTTCCGTTTTCTGCGGGGCCGTCATAGATGGGATGCCAGCGGCGGGTAAAGGGCTGCTCCATCACCTCGTCAAATTCCTGCTGGCTCAGGGGCAGGGCGGGGGGCTCCTGCACCACGAAGCGGGCCTCGTTCTGTTCAATCAGGATGTGGCCGGAGATGGCGTCGGTGTTCTGCTCCTGCAGCAGGTAGGAGCGGGCGAATTCGGTTCGGCCCTCCGCCGAGTTGGCGGCCACCTGGGCAAAGCCTGGAATCCGCACCGCTGGCTGGAATTTTCCGTTTCCGTTGTGGCCGCCTGGGGGCAGCTCTGTTTCCCGCCCGGTTCGCCAGCAGGTTCCCCGGATGCCACGGATTTCCGCCACAGGCTTGCCCTCCGCCAAGGCCGCCGCAATTTCCAGCAGGGGACGTTCTCCCATGCCGTAAATCAAGAGGTCCGCCTTGGAGTCCAGAAGGATGGAGTGGCGGACGGTGTTGGACCAGTAGTCGTAGTGGGCAAACCGCCGCAGGCTGGCCTCTATGCCACCGATAATGACCGGTACCCCCTTGTATGCCTCCCGGATTTTTGCCGTGTAGGTGATGAGGGCCCGGTCGGGATGTTTCCCAGCCATGCCCCCGTGGGAATAGGCATCGGCGGAGCGGGGCTTGTTGTTGGCAGTGTAGTTGGCCACCATGGAGTCCATGGCCCCAGCGGTAACAAGGAAGGCCAGCCGTGGCCGCCCCAGGACCATGAAGTCGGCGCTGGACTTCCAGTCAGGCTGGGGAATAATGCCCACGGTGTAGCCCTTGCTTTCCAAAAGGCGGCCTAAAAGGGGAGCGGCAAAGGTGGCGTGGTCCACGTAGGCATCGCCAGAGACAAAGACAAAGTCAAGCTGCTGGATGCCTCTTTTTTGCAGATCTTCTTGGCTGATGGGGAGATATAAGTTGCGGGAGTTCATGTGATGCAGTATAGCACGGGGAAGTTAAATGAAAAAGGGGGAATGAGTGCCATTGGATGAAGGGAGGCAACCCACTCCAACCCGGCAAAACTGTAGACTTTCCAAATTCGTGTGACAATTTCCGGAAAAAAACGTCCAGACATTAGACAAACTGTCGGGATGGGGTACATGGAGCCACGGCCTGGTTGTATCAAGGCTCGAATAGTTTCTAATGGCAAGTCCGTGCAGCTGTGCACACGGGGCTTGGATGCTCACTCTTAGGTGTTGGTCATGAAGCGTACAGCTGCTGGTGCTGGCTACACCTACGACGACTTCAGGTTGTATGTGTCTGTCGGAGACAATGCCAATCCTAAAGTTGCGGAAACCCTCACCGACAAGAACGGTAATCCGATAAAGGTAGCTGATGTGAAGGCGAAGATTGAAAGTAATGCCGGCAATAAGTCTAGCAGCAGCTTTGTCGGTGCCACCGGAGGGGTTCCTGCTTATGCCCTGTTCGACAGGAACATGATGGGTATGAGATCCGGTCCGTATACGCTGATGGTGGAGATTCTTGCGGGAGGCGTTATGCCGCAGACAATGCAGCTGCCTATAATACTCCTGTATGAGGATCAGGTTGCAACTACTGACATCCCGTAAGCCTTGGGTGCCCTCTAAAAAATAAAAATAAACTGCAAGGGGGCTTCCGAAAGGAGGCCCCCTTTTTTCATGTTGTTCCGGCCTTGCCAACTTCCCTTCAGTGAAATGTTTTCCTAGGGTGAAAGATTTTCCTGGCGGAGAAATGGGGAATTATTTTTTACCAGTTACCATAATTTCTAATCGTTTTGCGTCCATGTACCTCAGAGTTCAATTACAAGGGACAAAACTCCTTGCGAATTATCGAATCCCCAGAATTTGTGGGATTAAGGCTGGCGTTCACGTTTTCGCTGTGATACACTATTTCTATGAACCTCAAGCACCTTTCCTGGTTCATTGAGCTGGCGAGAACCAGGCACTTCACCAAAACAGCCCAAAAGCTCTACATGGACCAGTCCACCCTCAGCAAGGGAATCCGAGCATTGGAGGATGACCTGGGGGTTTCCCTCATCGACAGGACCTCCAACGTGTTTCGCCTGACCTCTCACGGCGAGGTGCTCTACAAGCTGGGAGGGGAGACACTGGAGAAGGTGGAGGATTCCTTGAATTTCCTGCGGGATTCTACTGCGGTGTTTACTGGCGGCGTTGTCCGCATTGGCATCCCGCCTGTCATCAGCACCGCCTTCTTTGCCGATGTCATCGCTGAGTTTGAGAAGGCTCATCCCTCCATCCGTCTGGACGTACTGGAAATTGGAGCGAATATTGTCAAGGAAAGACTGGACTGCGGTGAGATTGACATAGGCATTGTGATTCTTCCCGTTGCCAGCGGTAGCTACGATGTCCATGTGTTGTTTGAGAGTGACAATGTGCTGGTGGTGAGTAAGGACCATCCCTTGGCACGGCGAGACAGGGTGGCCTTTGCAGAGCTGCGGAATGAGCCTATGCTGTCCCTGGATTCTTCCTATATGCTGTACAACCGCATCGTTTCTCTGTGCCAGTCAGCGGGATTTGAGCCACGGTTCAAGCTTTTGAGCTCCCAGTGGGACATGGTGGCCCGCATGTGCGAGCTGAACTATGGCGTGGCAATTTTGCCCCGTCCCATCCTGTCTCACTTCCACTCAAAGAAAATTCGCCTGCTGACACTCTGTGAGCCTGATTTTCCATGGGATATTGCCATGATTGTGCGGAGGGACAAGTACATCTCTTCGGCCATTCGGATTGTGCAGGAGTTTGTTTCAAAGTATAGTAATTCCTAATTGTATATAGAGATGCTGTTTGCTTTCCGCCTCTGTATTCCCGTCTACTTGTTTTTCTGAGTCCACTCTTGTTATGATTTTTCTTCATAATACCTGTGTAAAAATTCCATTTTACGAATCAAGGTTTTGCCTGTAAGATAGAGTTGACAATGACTCATTCAATCGTACTGTTGGCGTGAAGCATCCCAAATGTCGGGATGGCGATTCGTCCAGTGAGCCAAGCTAGGAGGTGAAATGATATGAACAAGGTTGTCAGTGCTAGGGAGGCCGTGAAGCTGATTAAGGACGGAGATACCGTCGCCTTTGGTGGCTTTGTGGGAGCTGCCCACGCCGAGGAGGTTACTGCTGCAATTCAGGCGAGTTTTCTGGAGTCGGCCCAGCCGAGGGATTTGACCGTCGTGTATGCCGCCGGACAGGGAGACGGCAAGGAGCGGGGGCTGAATCATCTGGGTGAGGAGGGACTGGTAAAGCGGATTGTGGGCGGCCACTGGGGACTGGTTCCCCGGCTGCAGAAGCTGGCCCTTGAGAACAAGCTTTCCGCCTACAATCTGCCCCAGGGTGTCATCTCCCATCTGTTCCGGGACATTGCCGCCGGAAAGCTGGGTGTCCTGAGCCACGTGGGGCTCAAGACCTTTGCCGACCCCAGACTTGAGGGTGGAAAGATAAACGATGTGTCCAAGAAGGACATTGATTTGGTGAAGGTGGTGAATATTGACGGCGAGGAGCGGCTGCTGTACAAGGCCTTTCCCGTCAATGTCGGCATCATCCGGGCCACCTACGCCGACACCCAGGGCAACTGCACCATGGAGCACGAGGGAGCCCTGGCAGAGAGTCTGGCCATCGCACAGGCGGCAAAGAATTCCGGCGGAAAGGTCATCGTGCAGGTAAAGCAGGTGGTGGACTACGGCTCTCTGGATGCCCGCCTGGTAAAGATTCCCGGCATCTACGTGGATGCCATTGTGGTTGCCCACCAGGAAAACCACCGCCAGACCTTTGGAACCTACTACAATCCCGCCTACAGCGGAGAGACTCGTGTTCCCGTGGATTCTCTGGCGCCACTGCCGCTGAGCGAGCGCAAGATTATCGCCCGCCGTGCCGCCATGGAGCTGATTCCCGATGCCGTGGTGAACCTGGGCATCGGAATGCCGGAGGGTGTGGCCAGCATCGCTGCCGAGGAAGGCTTGAAGGGCATGGTGCTTACCACCGAGTCCGGCACTGTCGGCGGAATTCCTGCTGGCGGCGGGGACTTCGGTGTCACCACCAATCCCGACTGCGTGCTGGAGCAGCCTGCCCAGTTCGACTTCTACGACGGCGGCGGACTGGATGTGGCCTTCCTTGGCTTGGCCCAGATGGACGTGCATGGAAACATCAACGTCTCCAAGTTCGGTCCTAAGATTGCTGGCTGCGGTGGCTTTATCAACATCACCCAGAACGCCCGCAAGGTCATCTATTGCGGCACCTTTACCGCCGGCGGCCTCAAGATTTCTGTGGCGGAGGGCAAGCTGAAGATTGACCAGGAGGGGAAGAGCAGGAAGCTCATCAGCGAGGTGGAGCAGGTGACCTTCTCCGGCGCTTATGCTCAGGAAAAGGGGCAGCCCGTCCTCTACATCACCGAGCGGGCCGTGTTCCAGCTTACCCCGGAGGGCGTGGAGCTCATTGAAATCGCTCCCGGAGTTGACCTGCAGAAGGATGTGTTGGATCAGATGGACTTCAAGCCCATTGTGAAGGACGTAAAGACCATGGACGGGCGCATCTTCCGTGATGCCCTGATGGGTCTTGCACTGTAGTTTTTAAGGAGGAATATATGGCAGGATTGTCACTTGTTGGTGTCTTTGTTGGCCTTGGACTGCTCATCTTCTTGGCGTACAAGGGCCATTCGACCATTTGGATTGCACCCTTCTGTGCATTTATCGTGGCGTGCTTTAGCCTGGGAGCTGGCCTTGGCGAGGGACGTACCCTTCTGTCAAGCTATACGGTAGACTACATGCGGGGTGCCGGAGAGTATTTTATCACCTGGTTTCCGGCATTCTTCCTGGGAGCCGTGTACGGAAAGGTGATGGATGTGACGGGAGCGGCCCGCTCACTGGCAAACGCCATCGTCAAGCTCATCGGGCCAAAATTTGCGGTTCTTGCCGTGGTTCTGCCCTGCTTACTTTTGACCTACGGTGGAATTTCCTTGTTCGTGGTGGTGTTCGTCATCTATCCCATGGGCTATGCAATCTACCGCGCGGCGAACCTGCCCCGCACCCTGCTTCCCGGAGCCATTGCCTACGGCGCCTTCGGCATCTCCATGACGGCGCTTCCCGGAACCCCGCAGATTCAGAACCTGATTCCAATGGCCTACTTCGACACCACTCCCTTGGCCGCTCCGGTGATGAGTGTTGTGGCGACCATCATAATTGGTGTGCCCGGCTACCTGTGGCTGGAATATCGTGCCCGCAAGGCTCGCAAGGAAGGCCGTGGGTTCATAGAAGACCCAAAGTTTGAGGCTGTGGAGCATGACGAGAGCAAGCTACCCTCTTGGCACTGGCTGACTGGACTCGTTCCTGTAATTATAGTGTTCTTTGCCTTGAACATAATGGAATGGGGGATTGTCATTGCCATGCTCTTGGCCATTATCACTTGTTGTTTGCTGAACATCCAGCATCTCAAGCTGTTCTTGCCCGCCTTCTCTGCAGGAGCCGCCGGCTCTCTCACCGCCATCATGAACACTGCCAGCGAGGTGGGTTTTGGTTCCGTGGTGAAGATTGTCCCAGGCTTTCAGCTGCTGGCCAATATCATGGCCTCCAACAATGGTTCTGCCACCAGCCTCCTGTTCTCCGAGGCCCTTTCAGTCAACGTGCTGGCTGGTGCCACTGGCTCCGCCTCCGGTGGTATGTCCATCGCCTTGTCCGTTCTGGGTGAAAAATACCTTGCCCTGGCAAACCAGATTGGCTTGAATCCAGAGTACCTGCACCGCATCGCATCCTTGTCTTCCGGCGGAATGGACACCCTGCCCCACAATGGCGCTGTCCTGACCCTGCTGGCAGTATCCCACTGCACCCACAAGGAATCCTATCTGGATATCTTTGTGACCACCTGCCTCATCCCTGTGCTCGGTTCATTCGTACTGGCTCTTGGCTGGGGCTTCTTCATGGGCTTTTTCATGGGCTAGAAATTGGCGGAGGGTAATGACGCCTTCCGCTTTTGCCATTGCAAAAAGCTGTTTTTGCTGGTAGGATGGAATAGTCGTAGTGGTTTGCTACAACGAAATGCTTAATTTATTCAATTTATAGGAGGAAAAAATGGCATTGGGAATTAAGGTAGGTGACACCTACTCTTTCAGCAAGAAGGTAAGCAACGAGGATGTGTTCTCATTCGCCGAGGTCAGTGGAGACAAGAATCCCCTGCACCTGGACGACGAGTATGCAAAGAACACCATGTTCAAGGGACGCATTGCCCACGGAATGATTGGAGCAGGAATCATCTCTGCTGCCATCGGAATGGGAATGCCCGGTGTTGGAACAACATACTTGAGCCAGGACCTGAAGTTCAAGAAGGCTGTCCGCATTGACGACACCCTGACCGTTGAGCTTGAGGTGACTGAGATTAAGGAGAAGGAGAAGTTCGACATCGCCACCATGACTACTATTTGTAAGAATCAGGATGGCGAGGTTGTGATTGAGGGTGTGGCCACCGTTATTCCTCCCCGGATCTAATGTGAGGTGATAACAACCTGAAAATAAAGCTGGCCTGTTCACCAGCCTTGGAATCAAGGGGTGTGGACAGGCCAGTTTTTTGTTTTGAGGGAGACTATGGGGCTCCAACAGGTGGCTGCTAGATGAAGCGGTGGGCTGGAGTTACCACCCACAGGGCGGTGAGGGGCTCCTCTCCCACGTTGACAATGGTATGGGGGGCGGAGGCGGAGTAGGACACGCTGTCACCTTCCTCCAGTTCGTAGATATTGTCGTCATAGTGGAGCTGGGCCCTTCCCTTGATGATGAAGCCCATTTCCCGGCCTAGGTGGCCGTAGGAACCACGGAGGGTCTTGCCGTTGGGAGGAAGCCTTACCAGATAGGACTCCAGGGAGTGGTTTTCCTCGTCATTTGCGGGTTTGGACAGCTCCTCGTAGACGGCAGACTCCTCCTCCATGGTGCGTCGCTCCTGGGCATGGATGATTTGCACCGGTCGCTCCCGCCGATATTCCTCAAAGAGGAATTCCAGGTTGATGTCCAGCACGTCTGCCAACACCAGCAGGGTGTCTATGGCGGGAGAAACCTTGTTCCGCTCGATTTGGGACACGAGGCTTTCACTGACACCGGCACGCTGGGCCACCACCTTGAGGGTGTAGCCCTTGCGCTCACGCACCGCCCGCAGTTTTTCCCCGAAGCGGAAGGGTGGCTTTTTATTCTGAGTCATTTTCTTGTTTCTCCTTGTTTCTTTCCAGTACGAACCGCATGTAGTGGTCCTCCAGGGTGTTGTGGGGGCCCTGAATTTGGAGGCGCTTCCGTGTTCGCGCATTGTCTCGGCGGACGGTGTACTGCATGTAGAAGTCCCTGAGGTCCGATGCTACGTCAATCTTTATCTCCTGCTCCAAGAATGTGGAGATCTCGTCACGTCCAATGGCGGCAATTCCCCGTTCCCGAAGAATTCTGCGGAGGGTTTGAATCTGCTCGTAGGAGAGGCCGAACAGGAATTCCTCCATGGCCTGGGACACATCCTTGTCGCTGAGCCGCTCCCGCAGGAAGGCCGTCCAGGTTTCGTCCATCTGGATTGAGATCAGCAACAGCTCGCTGGTGCCCACCATGGTGCCGAAGGCTGGTGCCAGGTTCCTGCGGGCCTCCCAGACAGTCTGAAGAACGGGAGCCACGTCGCTGACGTTCTGGTCGTAGCGGTGCTCCCAGAGGACGATGAGGGAGAAGGCGATTTGCCGGCGAATATCGATGGCAATGCTCTGGTCGTCGATGAGGTCCAGGTACACGTCCTCCACCATGATGGTGAAAAGGATGGTGCTGGCAGCGTTGTAGACCTCCTGGGCATCCTTGGGATCCATGCCGGCGTTGACGGCAATGCGGTACATGGCGATGAAGGTGTGGTATTTTGCCACCAAAAATCCTTTACCAAGGATTGCCTTGGAGGGCAGGTGGAGCATCTTGTCTCCATCACGGTGGGTCAGGAGACCTTCGATGAGGGTGTGCTGGGTACGGGTCTCTCCCATAATGATCTGCCGCTCCAGCAGGGAGGGAAAGTGGGTGATATTGGCCACCAGTCGCTCCATGTCGGCGAATCGATCCATAATGCCCATCAAGGTGTCGGGGGCGTCGTCTTTCAGGAAGTGGATGAGCTTGGCTAAGACCGCAGCCTCGTTCTGGGAGAGTACAACAAGCTCGGTGGAGAATTCCTCTTTTTTTTCTTCTGAATCGAAGAATTCTTCTATATCGATGGAGGTAAAATTATTCTGCTGCATTTCGCCTGTCATTTCCACAAGTCTATAGTATAGCACATTTAATTCAGAATGCAAGACCTAAAGAATAGCTAAAGTTTATATTCCCACAGGCTGGTTTTTCCAGTAAAATGAAGGGTATGGTTGGAATAATTGACTACAAGGCGGGCAATATCAAGAGTGTGGAGCGGGCGCTGGCTGCTCTCGGTTGCCAATATATCATTGCAGACAAGCCCACGGATTTAGAGAAAGCCAGCAAGCTGATTTTCCCGGGAGTGGGTGATGCCCAGTATGCAATGGAGCAATTGAAGCTTTCTGGATTTGATTCTTTCCTGCGGGAAAAGGTTGCCCAGCAGGTGCCGGTTTTGGGAATTTGCTTGGGCTCCCAGATTGTCTTTGACTTTTCAGAAGAGGGGGACACTCCCTGTCTGGGCCTGATTCCCGGTTCCATCCGCCATTTTTCTTCAATAGAAACGAATTTTCCTTTGAAGGTGCCCCACATGGGCTGGAACAATCTTCAGTACCGAGGAGGTGCTGGGGATAGTGGGCTCTTTGCGGGAATCAGTGAGGAGCAGTCATATTATTTCGTGCATTCCTATGTAATTCAGCCTGAGGAGGACTCGGTGATTCTTGCCACTGCCGACTATGGCATTACTGTTCCTGCGGCGGTGAAAAAGGGGAGTCTGGTGGCGGTGCAGTTTCACCCGGAGAAGTCTGGAGAGCCGGGACTGCGTCTGCTGCGGAACTTTTGCTTGTGCGGAGAGGGAGGGCTATCATGCTAAAGAAGCGCATTGTCATCTGTCTGGATGTAAAGGACGGCCGCACCACCAAGGGGGTCAAGTTCAAGGGGAATGTGGACATCGGGGATCCGGTGGAGATGGCCGCCGAGTATTATCGGCAGGGCGTGGACGAGCTGGTGTTCTACGACATCATGGCCTCCGCCGATGGTCGTGGTCCCATCCTGGATTTGATTAGCCGGGTGGCCTCCCAGGTCTTTATCCCCTTCTGCGTGGGCGGCGGCATCGGCACGCTGGAGGACATCCGCTCCACCATTTTGGCGGGGGCGGAGAAGGTGAGCCTGAACTCCCAAGCAGTGAAGAATCCTGACTTGATTCGGCAGGGGGCCCGAGTCTTTGGGAACCAGTGCATTGTGCTGGGGATGGATGCCCAGCGGGATGCGGCCATGCCCAGCGGCTACCGGGTGTACATCAACGGCGGCCGCACCGCTACGGAGCTGGACGCGCGGGAGTGGGCGATGGGGGCAGTGGAGCTGGGAGCCGGTGAGATTGTGCTGAACTCCATCGATGCGGACGGCACCAGAGCGGGCTACGAAATTGAGCTTACCAGAATGATAAGCCAGGCGGTGTCTGTGCCGGTGGTTGCCTCAGGCGGTGGAGGAACCCCCGCTCACCTGAGCCAGGTGCTACAGGAAGGTCAGGCCGATGCAGCCCTGATTGCCTCCATGGTGCATTCTGGGGAATACACGGTGGGAAGCATCAAGGCGGAGCTGGCCAAGGCTGGGGTGCCGGTACGGTAGGGAACTAGGGGGTGGAGAGGCACTTGCAGCGGCCTGTGTGTCCAGTTGTTTTTAAATACTAAGTCAGAGACTTTCTTTTACATCAAGCCGACCAAACAAGGGGCTGGTTTGGCAGGACTGACTACCGTTTCTGAATCAGCTCCAGTACGGTTTCCAGTGGCAAATCTGTGCAGCGGGCAACCATGGCTGGAGCAAGTCCCTCGGACAGGAAGTTTCTCGCCGTTTCCAGTGCCTTTTCGTAGGCTCCTCGTTCCAGCCCGATGGAGATGCCCTCCTCACGACCCACGAAAAGCCCATCCTCGTAGGCCTCCTCCTTTAGTACCGCCATGTCGGTGGCGTAGTCGTACTCAGTCATCAAAATGCTCAAAACCTCACCTCCCTTCCGTTCAAGATAGTCACGCAAGATGTTGCGGCGCACTGCCTCCTGGATGGCCCACTTGAGCGGATGCTTGTGGCCTGCCGCCCTGGCCTCCTCGACAAGCTGGAGGAACTGCACGTACTGCTCCAAGTCTGTGCAGCTGCGCACCACGGGACTTGGACTCTCACTCCTAATTGTACACAGTTTCACCTTCAGTTCAAGGGTGATTTCTTTAGGAGGGGACAACCCCTCTACTCGGAAGCGGTCAAGAGGCTGCGATGTCTCGCCTCTTGCCCCTCCTAAAACCTCCCCTTCGCTGGAAGCTGCGCACTGCGTGCTTGCTGCGAGAACCCCAGCACCGCTTGGGGGCTGCCTGCCCCCAAGACCCCCGGAAGTGAAGTTTCGTCACTTGTATCTTGCTTCGGGAAGGCATC
>JAGARR010000039.1 GCA_017622135.1 Spirochaetaceae bacterium | reverse complement strand
CCAATCATTCGCTCCACGCACGGCTTGTCCTTCGGTGTCCTTGGCCTTGTCCACAGCTGGGTTATATTCTCGTTTCTCAGCCACGGCTCGGCCTTCCTCTGGTTCGTCTCCTCTCAAAGGCCCTCACTCCGCTTTTCGACCGTCTTTTGAACGGCTTGGTGTCTGCCCGGAAAAAAAAAGTTGTGGCGTTTTATGACATTCGAGATCGTCGAGCGGCAGGGAACCTCGTGCTCCTCGTTGATACTCCCCCAGAATGCCCTTTCCCCAGTTGCTTCTGGTGCGGCAATACTGTTACAATGTGCATGGGACACCCTGTTCTCATCTTCACCTCTGTTAAAATGTTGTTTCCTTTTTTTCATTCTAACACAGGTTTTGGACTCAGGGTGTCCTATTTGTTTCTTGGAATCAACAGCTTCCGGGCAAGTCATACCGAAAAATATTTCTTCATTTTATCTATATCTATGCTATAATGGAGTTATAGTCCTTTTGAGGGATTACATGAATTTTCATCAAGCTGAAGGAGTGGAATGATGAGGAGTTCTTGTTCTTGTAAAAGGGTTGTGGCCCTTTTGATTGTTTGCTTTGCCTGTATTGCATCTACCTTCGCAGAGCTGGAGATGCATACAGCTTTTTATGGCCAGTCAGAGGCTGGGGTGGACTGTGTGATTCTTTTTGGAGATGGTGTTGGTGCCATGATGTTCGAGGATGACCAGGGAAATTTGGTTGCCCTGATGGGAGAGCTGTGGCTTGATGATGACGTGTATCTCATTGAGGATACAAATTACGAGGTTGTCAGTGGTTTCTGTATCATGGATGACGGCCTGGTGGTGTTTCAGGACCATCACTCCAGAACCACATAGGTCTTGCCGGTACCGCCTTCCTCCGGGCGGGCGAAGTGGAAGTCTCTGACTCCTGGATAGTGGGAAAGGTAGTCGTGGACAGCCTGCTGGAGGACACCGTTTCCCTTGCCGTGGATGACGGAGAAGTTGTGGAGGCCCTGCATGGTGGCCAGGTCCAGCTGGCGTTCCAGTGCCTTGATGGCCTCCTCGCTCCGCATTCCCAAAAGACGCAGCTCCAGCACCGGCCGCTCCTGGCTGGAATCCTTTACAAAGCTTCTGTCTTGGACTTCGGGAAAAAGATTCTTTGTTTCACCGCTACCTGAATCACGGCTTTCTACCAGGCTGTATTCTACCATTCCTGCAGGACTTCTTTCCAACGGTTGCAGGAGACGAAGGTCCTTTTCCTTCATGGTGAGCTTGAGGCTGCCCACCTGCACCAGCCAGCTGTTCTTTCCGCTGGAGCGCAGCAGGGTGCCGGTGCGGTTGCCCTTGAGGGTGGCCACGGTGGCTCCCTCTTGGAAAACTAGGGGAGCGGGGACTGAGGTGGCCATCTCCTTTCCTGACCGAGATTCAGTATCCTGCTGTGATCTTGCTTGCGCAAGGGCATCCTTGTTCTTCATGCGTCGTTTCTTGCTCGACTTGGCACTGGGAGAGACAGTGTAAGGGACGTTGCTGTAGGTGGCGTCGATTTCTGCCGTCTGGAGCTCCAGCAGCTCCGCCTCTTGTTCCAGCTTCTCGTCCTGCTCCTTGATGGCATCCTCCAGCTGGGAGATGAACTGCTTGACGCTCTGGGTCTTTGCCTTGGTCAGCTCCCCCTCCCGCAGCTCCCGCACCAGATTCTCCAGCATCCGTCGGCTTTCCGCCAGGAAGAGCCTGCCCTCCCTCTGGTCTTGGCGGGAAAGCTCCTGCTCCCGCTGTCTCAGCTGCAATTCCTTCAGGTCAACCCTCCGCCGCTTCTCCCGTATGCTTTGCTGCTCCTGCCTCAGCTGCTGGCCCAGAAGGTCCGCCTCCTGATGCTTTTGGGTGAGGCTGGTGATCATGGCGGAGATGTCTGCCTGCTCCCCCTCCAGGTAGGCTGTGGCCTGCTCCACAATGTCGGTGGGAAGTCCGTTGCGGCGGGCAATGTCCAGAGCCCGGCTCTCTCCAGGAATTCCAGTGCGAATACGGTAGGTGGGAGCCAGGGTGGTCTCGTTGAATTCCGCCGAGGCGTTGGTGCAGCTGGGCTGGCTGTAGCCGTAGTTCTTCAGTACGCCGTGGTGGGTGGTCACCACCACCAGGTCCCCTTGCTGGATGAGCCTGTCCAGCACAGCCATGGCTATGGCTCCCCCTTCCTGTGGATCGGTACCGCTTCCCAGCTCGTCCAGCAGCACCAGGCTCTTTCCGTCGGAATGCTCCAGCATCTGGCCGATGTTCCTCATGTGGCCGGAAAAGGTGGAGAGGGACTGGTCCAGTGACTGCTCGTCTCCAATGTCCGCAAAGACACCGGAGCAGAGGGGAAGGGCAGTACCCTCCGCTGCTGGAAGTGGAAAGCCGCTTTGATTCAACAGGGTAAAAAGGGCTAGGGTTTTCAGGGTGACAGTTTTTCCCCCTGTGTTTGGCCCCGTAATGATGAGAACCCTGCAGTCCGTGGGAAAAACCAAATCAATGGGAACGGCCTGCTCTCCCAGCAGGGGATGGCGGGCCTGCAGGAGGCGGGGCTGACCTTCCGGGGGCAGGTCAAGGGCAAGGATGGCCTGGTGGCTCACTGCCCATCGGGCGGCACCGTAGGCTGCGTCAAGCTCTACCATAATGCTGTGGGCCAAGACAATGTCGTGGCAGAAGGGGGCAAGGCTTGCCGTCAAGTCCCTGAAAATACGGCGGATTTCCGCTGAAAGTGCGAACTCTTCCTGAACCAGCTCATTGTTCTTGCGGACAACCTCCTCCGGCTCTATGTAGACAGTGTGACCTGTCTGGGAGACCTCGTGGATGATGCCCCGGATTCTGCCCCTGCTGCCGGAACGAACCGCCAGCACCTGGCGGTCGGAGCGAAGCACCGGCACATCCGATTGCAACACATCCTTCAGGCTGGAGTCGGAGGTGTAGCGGCGGATGGCGGAGTCGATCTCACGGCGGATGCGGGCGATGTTTGCCCTGATTTCCCGCAATTCCGGCAAGTCCCTGAGCTGCCCGCCCTTGTCCAGGACACGGCCTATGAGGTGAATTGGCTGACTCAGGTCTGGAATGGATTGGGCATATTCGGCCAGACGTGGCAGGGGAAGCTGGCTTGCCGCTGACTTGAGGGCGGCGGCTGTCTTGATGGCGATGGCGCAGAAGGTGGCTAGGGTGTGGAGCTCCTGCTGGGTCAGCACGGAATTGGCCACGAACAGGACTTCTGCCACCGGTGCCACTGGTTCCCAGCCGGCAAGGGGCAGGGTGCGGGCGGAGTTGAGGTAGGTGACCCACTGGCTGGCCTCCTCCTTGAGTCGGGTAATTTCAGCGGGGGTGGTGAGGGGCAGCCGGGATTCTACCAGCTGTTGTCCTTCCAGACTGCAACAGCACCCTGCTATTGCTGCCCGTATTCGAAAGAAATCAAGCTGGAGGAGGGTCTTTTCATCCACCTCCATAAGGGAGCCTTTCCCCATAACATTGTCTTCAGCCTCCATGCTAGTACTCCCAGCTCCCGCTATTGATTTCCTGGCAGATTCGTTGCCAGCTGTCGAATCGCTCCTCGCTGATGACACCACTGTACACCGCCTCCTGAATCCTGCAGCCGGGCTCCTTGTCGTGGTTGCAGGACATACCGAAGGAGCAGGTTCCCACCAGTGGCTTCATCTCGCGAAAGTAAAGGGCCAGGTCTTGGGCGGATATGTCGTGGAGGACGAACCGGCGGACACCGGGGGTGTCGATGATGGAGGCGCGGGCATTGTGGCGGCCTCCCATGAGAGACTCGTTCAGGGTCAGGTGGAGGAGGGTTCCCTTGGTGGTGGTGTGGGTTCCCCGCCCGTATTTTTCCGAAAGGCTGCCGGTTTTCAGGACACAGGTGGAATCCAGCACATTGATGAGACTGGACTTGCCCACGCCGGACTGCCCCACAAAGGCGGTGAGCTTATCCTCCAGCAGGGCCGCCAGCTCCGGGATACCCTCCCCGGTCTTTGCGGATATTCTCAGCACCTGGTAGCCGATGTTCTCCCAGTCGGAGAGACGGAACTCCACGTCCTCATCAGCGGCCAGATCGTACTTGTTGCAGATGATGACAGGCATGATGCCGGCCTGTTCAGCCTGGGCCAGGGCACGGTCTACAAAGCGGGGGCGAAAGGGCGGCTCCTGGGTGGTGGTGACAATCATCAGATAGTCCAGGTTGGCGGCAAGAACTTGGGGCAAGCGCCCCTTGACGTTCCAGCGGACAAAGGCATTTGCCCTTGGCTTGAGACAGAGAATCTGCCCCGCCCCCTGGTCCAGCTCGTCGGGCTGCACCTCAACCTTGTCGCCAGGTGCCAAGGGATTGTAGTAGCCCTGGCTGTCCTTGAGCTTCTTGCCCTTGATGGAGCACTGGCGAACAAGCCCATCTTCACACTCCACCGAGAAAAAATTATTGCTGCCGCTGAGAATGGTACCAATCACGAGTATAGTATAGCATAGAGAAATCAAATGTAAAAGAGGTCGCCATGCCGGGAAGCCAGGAGCCCGCCGTCGGCAGACATCCTGACCTCGGTTTCATAAACCTTGACAGCAAGCTATTGTTGGAATAAATTCTTGGTGTAGGAGATTTTATGCCAACCATAAGCTATTTTAGAGGAATAAAGATATATTAATTGGAATGATCATATGCCCCCTCACTTTCATGCAAGTTATGCAGGAGAAGAAATCATTGTTTCAATAAATGACATAGAAATTCTAGAAGGACAGATTCCCTCTAAACAACAGAAAATGGTCTTGGAATGGGCTGCTTTTCATCAAAGTGAATTGCTTGAAAATTGGGAATTAGCTGCGATAAAACAGGAGTTATTTCCTATAGCCCCCTTACACTAGGTCACTATGAATAAAACAGTAGATTGGTATATTAGTAGAGGTTTCACTCCAAAGATGGCTGAATATTTTGCTTCTGGCAGAAGGCGTATTGTGGGAGTAAAGGCTCACGAGGATTTTTCCCTTTCCCTTCTTTTTGATAATGGTGAAAAAAAAGTATTTGATATGAAAGAACTTATACAACCAAATACTGTCTTTGAATGTCTTGCTGACTGGCAGATTTTCAATCGAGTATATTTGGACTCTAATTCTGCAGTGTCTTGGGATAAGGATCCTGCGATCAATAGCGAGGAAAACTGGCAAAACAAAATAGATATAAGTTCTGATACCCTATATGTAGACAGTCACCCTATATAGTGCTTTTTTCTAACATCATTTTGCCTAGTCAAGGGGTAGCCTCTAACTATTGTTATCCTTTTTTTAGAATAAGAATTATAATATTCCCCTCACCCCCACAAATCAAATTGACGGGAGGATGCCCCATGACTCTGAAGCTGTGGCTCCCTCCCCAGGTTTTGCCACGCCACCGTGTTTTTGTGATGCGTCGTAATGACAAAAACGGCAAAACATGGTAGAAACATAGTAGATTTTATAGTGCCTGCGGAGCAGGACTGGTGGAGTGAGCATGACTTTATATGAAGAGTTGGAATGGCGTGGTCTCATCAAGGATGTGGCTGGCGAGGATATTAAGGACAAGATAAACGGCGGAAACATTTCCTTTTACTGGGGAACGGATCCCACGGCAGACAGCCTGCATCTGGGGCATTATTCCAGCCTGGTTACGGCCAAGCGTCTGGCCAAGGCGGGGCATCATCCCATCCTGCTGGTGGGCGGGGCCACCGGACTCATCGGCGATCCTCGTCCCACTGCGGAGCGGGAGCTGATTGCCAAGGAGACCATCGAGAAGAATATCGAGGGAATCAAGGCCCAGGTGTCCCGCATCTTTGAGGGCAAGGCAGAGATTGTCAACAACTACGACTGGATGAAGGATTTCAGCTTCCTGGACTTTTTGCGGGACGTGGGAAAGTACATCAATGTCAGCTACATGCTGGCCAAGGACATCATCAGCCGCCGTCTGGAGACGGGCATTACCTTCGCAGAGTTCTCCTACACCCTGATTCAGGGCTACGACTTCCTCCACCTGTTCCGAACCAAGAACTGTATCCTGCAGGCGGAGGGAGCCGACCAATGGGGCAACATCACCACGGGGCTGGAGCTTATCCGCAAGCTGGAGGGGAAGGATGCCTATGGCTTTACCATGCCCCTGGTGCTGGACAAGTACGGCAACAAATTCGGCAAGTCTGCGGGAAACGCCCTGTGGCTCGACCTGAACAGGACCTCCGGGTACGAGCTGTACCAGTACCTCATTAACGTGGACGATTCCATGGTGGGCTCCTACCTGCGGATTTTCACCTTCCTCTCAAAGGAGGAGATTGAGGAGCTGGAGGCCAGGAACGCCGCCAACCCTGAGCTGCGGGAGGCTCACAAGGCGCTGGCAAGGGAAATCATCACCGACCTGCACGGAGCGGACGAGTTTCAGAAGGCGGTGGCAATCAGCGAGGCCCTGTTCTCCGGCAAGGTGAAGGACTTGAGCCTGGCGGACATCAAGGTGGGCTTCAAGGACGTGCCCACAGTGGAGCTGGCCGAGGAGGGCATCCCTCTGATTGACCTGCTGGTGAACAACAAGATTTGCTCCAGCCGCCGGGAGGCCAGGGAATTCCTTGCGGCAGGCTCCATCACCCTCAACGGGGACAAGGTGACGGAGGAAGGCCAGCCTATCACCCGCCAGTTGGCCATCGAGGGAGAGGTCATCGTGCTGCGCCGGGGCAAGAAGAAGAACTACATCGTGCGGTTCCAGGGATAGCTGCCGGCTCTGTTGGCTGTTGCCAGTTGACGGTGGCTCGTGGTTGGGTTATCTTTTCTATATACAACGAGTGAAACATTTATGGAGGAATATATGAATGATTCAATGATTGTGCGGACCGGTGAGGAGGCCCGCAAGAAGTTTATGTCCGGGGTCTACACCTGGATGACCCTGGCCTTGGCATTGAGCGGCCTGACTGCCTTTGGCGTGGCCACAAGTCCTGCCGCCCTGCAGCTCATCTTTGGCAATCGGATGGTGTTCTATGGCCTGATTATCGCCGAGCTTGCATTGGTCTTCTTCTTTACCGCCCGTGTCCACGCTATGAGCGTCTCCACCGCCAGCCTGGTGTTCATTGCCTACTCCGTCTTGAACGGCGTGACCATGGCCTCAATTTTCATCGTCTACACAGCCACCTCCATCTTCAGTGTCTTCCTGATTTCGGCAGGAATGTTCGCTGGTATGAGCATCTACGGCCGTGTCACCAAGACCGACCTGCGTTCCGTCGGCCGCTACCTGATGATGGCCCTCATCGGTGTCATCATCGCCAGTTTGGTGAACATCTTCCTGCGTTCCAGCGGTCTGGACTGGCTCCTCTCGCTGCTGACGGTGGGCATCTTTGTGGGTCTCACCGCCTACGACACCCAGAAGGCCTATGCCATTGCCGAGCGCTCCGATGGCAGCGACATCTTTGCCAAGGCCTCCGTGGTGATGGCCCTGGAGCTTTACTTGGACTTTATCAATATCTTCCTGTCTCTGCTGCGTCTGTTCGGCAAGAGGAACTAGGACTCCTTCGGGTTCGCATGATGAAAGCTACTGCCTGTGAAATGCTGGCAGTGGCTTTTTTTTTGTTCAACAAGGATAAAATGATTTAAATACAAAATTTATTGTCTCATCTTGTCCAGTACATCCTGTATGGCATGGGTGAGGGTGTCCCGGATGGCTTTGATTTGGCTGTCGGTAAGTCGCTGTTGCTGGTGTCTTGGCTCTTGCTGGCCTTTTTGAAGGTGAAAGAGCTGCTCCGGCTGGATTTGGAGTGACTGGGCCATGAGAATCAGCAGGTCAAAGGATGGCTTTGTGACTCCGCATTCGATGTTGCCTATTGTACCGTTGGATACATCGCAGAGTTCTGCTAGCTTTGCCTGGGAAAGACCAGCCTGCTTACGGTACAATTTCAGATTTTCTATAAAACATTGCTGATAAGTATCCATAGACACTCACTATAAATGAGAAATCACTCTATTGACACAAAGTTAAAATGAGTTATATTATAAGCCTAGTACTCATTTCAAATGAGTGCAAATGCTTCTTGGTGACACATCCCCCATTCACAATGGGCCGGGATGCTTGGGGCTTTTTGGAGGGGTTCAGTTATGGAGTGGTACTGCCTGATGGTGCGCAATGGCTGCGAGGCAGCGTTCAAGGAGCGTGCGGCCACAATGCTTGCCCAGCGGGGGATTGAGGCCCGGCTGTGCTTCTTCCAACGGACGTTCTGCCGCAGGGCAGGGGAGTATGTGGACGCACCGCTGTTCCCCGGCTATCTGTTCCTGCAGGTGGAGCGGCTTAGCGGGGAGCTGGTGGCCGCCATCAAGGATGTGGAGGACTTCTGCCACCTCTTGCCCGCCGACGACCATCCTGTGGCCATCCAGGGCGACGCCCTTGAGGACCTGAAGCTCTTCTTGGGTCACGGTGAGTATTTCGGCATCTCCCGGGTGGCCTTCCTGCCGGGGCGGCGGATGCGTGCTGTGTCCGGACCCATGGTAGGCTTGGAGGACAGTGTGTACAAGGTGAACAAGAAGAAGCGCCGGATAACGGTGGATACCCGCCTGAGTCCCGACGGCAGGACGTTCGACCTGCTGTACGAGGAGGCGGTGCCGCCGGCTGGCTGGGTCTGAGCCGGGGTGCAGGTGGTGTAGAGACAGGCAGCCGCGAAAGGATTCACGAGGGGCGTTTGGTCCATGGATTCGGCGGCGAACAGATTTTTTTCAGGCTCCCGGTTTCAGCTGTCGGGATGCCAATGGGAGAGGTCTGCCTTGGGGGGAGGCATTTCAAAGTTTTCAGAAACCTCGCGATTTGATAAAACCATGACAAACACAGGCTTAATACGATTCATAAAATCACTTTACCTAGAATACTCTGAATTGTACGTGTTGTAGATTTTATACCCAATCGGGTGTAAAATGGTTATATGAATGATACAATCGCTGAGTTCATCAAAAGAGAACGCAAGCATGCAGGGCTCACACAGGAAGAATTTGCAATTAGAAGTGGTCTTGGTCTTCGTTTTATCCGTGAGCTTGAGCAGGGCAAAGAAAGTTGTAGGATGGACAAGGTAAATCAGGCGCTTTCCATGTTTGGAAGCTGCTTGGGAGTTATTAAAAAATCTTCGTTGCAAGGCGGAGATAATGAAGACAATGTGCCTTTGTTGTGGAAAAGAAATAATCTCCGAGGACTCATCTGAAATACAGAATCAATGGCATAAAAAATGCGTAAAATCTTTTTTTGGAACAAATCAATTTCCTGAAATTTTAATTTCAAATGAGCACTTGGGCTCCTTGTCTCAGAGACTGTTTCAAAAGGTTTTACGATCTTTGAAAGAAAAACTTTTGACAGTCGTAGCAGACTCTTTCATCTGTGAAAGCGAAAAATCATCTTTTATGTCGTTGATGACAGAAAGGATGAATAGACTTTCATAAAACTAATACTTTTTCTGTATATCTTTTCCCAAAAACCAAAGGACTGATTCCCCAATGAGGTGCTGGCTTGCGGGGTGGGGAGAAAAGATGTATAATTTCTGCAAGATTCAATGAAGCAATTCAAAGGATTGGGAGGATTTATGCATAGTGTTCATGGAT
This sequence comes from Spirochaetaceae bacterium, assembly GCA_017622135.1. Lineage (GTDB taxonomy): Bacteria > Spirochaetota > Spirochaetia > Treponematales > Treponemataceae > Treponema_F. Next base: position 29,994 of record JAGARR010000039.1, on the reverse strand, counting down.
ATTATAATGGTTCAGCATACGTGGCACTGGAACCTGTTGAAGTAAAACCTAATCAAAAAGTAATTATCACTATATTGGATGAGGATAAACCCCAAAGGGAAAAAATTACCTTGGAGAAATTGCGAAGTTTTGTTGGAAGTGAAGGGCAATCTTGTCCAAAAGGAATGGATGTTCAAGAATATATTTCAATGTTAAGAGAAGATAGGGTACTACCAGGGAGATGTTAAGTATGAGTTGTCGTGTTTATTTTGATACAGCTCCTATCATCTATTTCCTTGAAAATCGGCCACAGTGGTATGACAAGGTTGAGTCTTTTTTGTATGAGGGAATTCAACGAGAATTTCAGTTTGTTACGTCAGTTATTACAAATATAGAATATTTGGTTGCACCGACTAGAGATTTAAATTTGTTGGCTATAAATAATTATTGGGGTTTTTTACACTCTCTTGATGTACAAGTGTTACAAATTGATAGAGAAATTGCAGAAATTGCAGTTAAATTAAGGGCAAGGTATGCAGGATTGAAAACAGCAGACGGGATTCAACTTGCTACTTGTTTACATTCTGGCTGTGATGTTTTTCTGACTAACGACCGACAGTTGCTGCAAGTAAAGGAAGCACCAGTAAAACTGGTGGAAGAATTATAAGAAATAGTGTTAATTCGAAGTTCTGGATAGTACTGGTTTTAAGTTCCAAATAGTATTAGTTTGAAGTTCCAGGCAGTACTGGTTTTAAGTTCCAGATAGCATTAGTTTGAAGTTCTAGATAGTACTAGTTTGAAGTTCTAGATAGTATTAGTTTGAAGTTCCAGATAGTGCTAGTTTGAAGTTCTAGATAGTACTAGTTTGAAGTTCCAGATAGTACTGGTTTTAAGTTCAAGATAGTATTAGTTTGAAGTTCTAGATAGTATTAGTTTGAAGTTCCAGACAGTACTAGTTTGAAGTTCCAGACAGTACTAGTTTGAAGTTCCAGATAGTATTAGTTTGAAGTTCTAGATAGTGCTAGTTTGAAGTTCCAGGCAGTACTGGTTTGAAGTTCAAAATGGTATTGTGACGGGATTCGTGCATTTATTTTTATGAAAGAAAAAATACAGGACAAGACAAGCTCCTCAACAAGGCGGATAGCGAAGAACACGCTGATGCTGTATTTCCGCCAGATTCTGATAATGGTGGTGAGCCTGTACACGGTGCGGGTGGTGCTGAATACCCTGGGGGCGGAGGATTATGGCATCTACAACGTGGTGGCCGGGGTGGTGACCATGTTCAGCTTTTTGAGCGGGGCCATGGCCACGGCCAGCCAGCGGTACTTCAGCTTCGCCTTGGGGCAGGATGATGAAAGCCAGCTAAGACGATATTTTTCCATGTCCCTGACCATTTATTGTATGATTGCACTGGTGGTGGTGGTCATTGCAGAAACCTTCGGCCTGTGGTTCGTGGGGAGCAGGCTGGTCATTCCTGCTGAGAGAGAGCATGCGGCATTTTGGGTTTATCAGGCGTCGGTGTTTTCTACAGTGTGCACAATAGTGACCGCCCCCTTCATGGCCTCCATCATCGCCCATGAGGACATGAATATCTACGCCTATGTCTCGGTGGTGGAGGTGCTGCTGAAGCTTGGCATCGTGTTTTTGCTGCCCTTGTTTCCGGCGGACAAGCTGGTGGTCTATGGCCTGCTGACGGCAGGTGTCGTGTTTGTGAACACGGCAATGTACAGGGGAATCTGTGCAAGAAGATATGCAGAGTGCAGGTTCTCCCTCTTTTGGGACAAGGGGCTGTTCAAGGAGTTGGTCAGCTACACCGGCTGGAACCTGTTCGGCGCGTCGGTGGGAGTCTTTAAAAATCAGCTGGTGAATGTAATGCTCAACCAGTTCTTCTCCCCCGTTGTGAATGCGGCCAGGGGGATCGCCTCCCAGGTGAATGGGGCGGTGAACAGCTTCTCCCAAGGCTTCTCCACGGCGGTGAGACCCCAAATCATCAAAAGCTATGCAGGTGGGAATAAGGAGGAGATGCTGGCATTGATGTACAGAAGCTGCAAGGCCACATTCTTCCTCATGTATGTGTTCACCCTGCCCCTGTCCTTGGAGATGCCCTATGTGCTTGGCCTGTGGCTGGGGAATGTGCCTGAGTATGCGGTGCTATTTACTCGCCTTGCCTTGTTGGATGCATTGATAGATTCGGTCAGTTATCCCCTGATGGCAGCTGCCCAGGCCACCGGACGGATTGGCTTGTACCAGTCAGTGGTGGGAGGGGTGCTGCTGCTGAACGCACCTGTTTCTTATCTTGTGCTGAAGCTTGGTGCGCCACCCTATGGGGTTTTTGCAGTGGCCATCGGTTGTGCCATTATTGCTGCTATAGCTCGTTTGCTGATTCTCAAGTCATTGATTGGTTTTTCTGTGGTGGGGTTCTCATCCAAGGTCATTGTTCCTGTGGCGACGGCCTCTCTTGTGGCTCTTGCAATTTCATTGGTTTGCATCAGAGTGGGAGGCCAAGGGTTCTTGCGGTTGTGTGGTACAACTGTGGCTTCGGTTCTTTCCTTGGGATTGGGTGGATTCTTCATCGCCCTCACAAAGGATGAGCGGAAGTGGGTTCTGTCCTTGGTGAAAAGAAGACGGTGAGAGAATGAAAATTGAAGGTCTTACAACTTGCACCGGCTGCTCGGCCTGCATGGTGGTTTGTCCCCATGGAGCCATCACCATGGTGGAGGATGGCGAGGGGTTTTCCGTCCCCGTAATCAGCAGGCAGCTCTGCACGGAGTGCGGGCTGTGCGACAGGATGTGTCCTGTTCTTGAGCCTCCTCTAAAAATTCCTGGGGAAGGAACGGGCTATGCCGTCATAAACCATGACGAGGAAATCCGTCGGGAAAGCTCCAGCGGCGGGGTGTTCACCGCCCTAGCCACACAGGTCATTGACCGAGGCGGAGTGGTGTTTGGTGCAGTCTATGACAGGAGCTTTGAGGTGGTCCATCATTGGACGGAGGATGGGAAGGGGCTTGCAGGTTTTAGGGGGTCAAAGTACACCCAAAGCAGGGTAGGCAACTGCTTCAAGGAATGCAAGGATTTTTTAAGAGCTGGAAGACTGGTTTTATTCAGCGGGACCCCTTGCCAGATTGCCGGGCTGGCGTCATTTCTGCGAAAGCCTTATGAAAATCTTATTCTTGTGGATTTTATCTGCCATGGGTGCCATCCCCAAAGCTATGGCGGGAATACAAGAAATTCCACGAGAAAAAATCCGCTTCGCGGATAGTGAGAACTGCTTCCAGGCGCAAGGACTGCGGCTGGAAGCAGTACTCACTTGCGTTCACCTTCGGGAACGCAAGTGAGTACTGCCAGACCTTGAATAAAGATTACTATATGCAGCTGTTTCTACGAGATATGTGCTTGATGAATAGTTGTTATGAATGTGGATTCAAAAGTCAATTGGGGTATCGCCGGCCTTCAGATATAACCTTGGCAGATTTTTGGGGCATTCAAAAAGAGTTTCCAGACTTAGATGACGACAAAGGGACATCCTTTGTCGTAGTCCACTCTCCTAAAGGTAAAAACTTAATAGAAAAATTGAAGGGCTGTCTTGTAAAAGAAATTCCACTGGAAATTGGAACAAAGCACAACCCTTCGTATTATACAGCATGCAAGAAGCCCAAGGGAAGAAATAGTTTTTTTGACTCCCTTGCTAAAGTGGAGAGTGGAGAAAAGGACTTTGTCTGGCTTTATAAAAAGTACGGAATAGATAGTTTTCCCCAGAGAGTATACGTATTTACTCGCCGGTGTGGCGGAAAGGTTTTACGAATCTTGGGACTGAGAAAATGAAGGGTGTTGCTTGTTTTCCTGCCAAGGAAAGGCAGATTTTCTTTGATTTTATAAGGGGGGTGGCAATCATTATGGTCGTTGCCATCCACACCTTCGGCTTATGTTATACGAGTGAAACCCTTTCATTGCTTGGCTTGCTTTTCAGGCAGGTTATGAACTGTGCGGTGCCGATTTTTTGTACTTGTTCAGCCTACTTCTTGGCAAAAAAGGATACCAGTGGCAAGCGATATAAGAACTTTCTCATAAGGCAGGTCGCAAGGGTCTATGTCCCTTACTTGTTTTGCTCATTGCCCTATTTGTTTTTTGATGTGTGGTCGAATGGATGGACTTGGACAGCTTTGGTCAAGTATGTAAGTTGTTCCTACAGTGTATTTTATTTTGTAGCTTTGATCATACAATTTTATATTCTACTGCCATTATTTAAATCAAACAGATTCTTAAAAAATGCAATTTTGGGGTTTGCGATTAGTTTTGTATGGATAACTTGTTATGTATACATTGTACAGGTTAGATTCGCTGTCCCCCTGATTTTATATGCGGGAGTTATATGTTGTTTTTGGGTGTATTTCCCTCTCGGAATTTCCTGCGGAGCAACTGAAGGTTGTAAGGATAGACGCACATTATTGTATATATGCCTATCCATATTCTTCTTAGCCTTAAGTATTGTCGAGAGTCTTTTCCTGTTGAGTGCAAGCGGAACACTTTCTGGAGTCGGGATTAAGCCCACTGCATTGATGTTCTCCACCTCGATATGTTTGTATATATTCGGTACAGATGTGAGGAATAAACTTGCCAACAGCACGTTTACCAGGGTGATTGCTTGGTTGGGGAGATATAGTTTTGGAGTGTATTTGACCCATATGCTTTTATTGGCTTTGTTGACGAAAGGACTGTCATACATTTCCTTTGTAAAAAATATAGGGGGGGGGGTGAGATGGTTTTTAATTACTTTGATGGTATTGCTATTGAATGCACTTTGCCTGTTAATCGCCAAAAGGCTCTTCCCCAGATTGTCTCATTGGTTGCTGGGAGTTTAGTCGTATGAGAATCGGAATAATGACCTTCTGATGGAGCAAACATGGATTTTTTAACAAGGAGGAACGGGAAAATAGCATTTTGACAAATCACGAAAAGAGTTGTATTTTCAGTAAGGGCAATGGAGGCTTGTCATGGGTTTGAACAAATGGGTTGTAAAGGATGTGGTGCCTCGCAGGGACTATACACTGCTGATTACCTTTGCCAATGGCAGGCGCAAGGTGTTCGATGTGAAGCCGCTCTTGGAGTCAAAGATAAACGAGCCGCTGAGGGACATTGATTTCTTTATGCAGGCCAGGGTTTGCGGCCCCAGCGTGGGCTGGAGCGACGAACTTGACATCTGCCCGGAATATTTGTATGAGAAGGGCATTCCTGTAAAAGAATTTTCCTCATAAATTTTATTTAATGTAAAGATACTTGTCAATTTTCCCTAAATTTACATGAGAATCGGAATAATGACCTTCTGGTGGAGCAACGACAACTACGGCCAGCTGCTCCAGTGCTATGCCCTGCAGAAGTATCTGCGGGATGCCGGCCACGACGCGTACCTGATTCGGTACAGAAACATGAAGAGAAGTCCCTTGTGGAAGAGAATGGTGAAGGGGCTTAATCCTTATTTATTGTATAAGTATCTACTGTCTAACATACGAAGAAATAAAATAATATTGGAGCAGAGCAATAATAATCGTGGTTTTGAACAATTTCGGGAACAATATCTTGTGCAATCTGAGAGAGTGTACCACTCATACCAAGAGTTGAAGGACAGCCCGCCGCAGGCCGACTGCTACATCGTGGGTAGTGACCAGGTGTGGAACTTTTCTTTTTGCAAAGAAATTAAAAACAATGCAGTTATTCATGCGTATATGTTAGATTTTGGTAATCCCAACACAAAACGAATGAGCTATGCCGCCAGCTGGAGCATGGACTCGCTGTCTTCCAAATTGATTGCAGAAATAAGGCCCTTGCTGCAGCGGTTTTCCTACGTCTCCGTGCGGGAGGAGCAGGGCCTTGAGCTTTGCAGGCAATGTGGATATGAGGATGCGGAGCTTGTCTGCGACCCCACACTCCTACTAGAAGCAGAGGAATATAGGAACTTGTATCGCAGTGAGGGTGTCCAGCCGCCGCAGTACAAATACCTTCTGCTCTATATGCTCAACAATCAATGTGACTTTGACATCCAAAAAGTCTATGATTTTGCCAAGCAGAGGGGCCTGCAGGTGGTGTACGTCACCGGCAACGGCGTTCTGGACAAGAGGGAGAAACGCTTCGCCACCATCCCTGAGTGGCTTTCTTTAGTGGACAATGCTGAGTATGTGGTGACAAATAGTTTTCACTGTTGCGTGTTCAGTTCCTTGTTCGGCACAAAGTTCGGCGTGGTGAGACTGAAGGGGAAATTTGCCGGAATGAACACCAGGCTGGAGTCACTGTTCAAGCAATTGGAGATGGAGCCACGGTGGGTCGGGGATGATTTTGCCGTGATGGATAAGGACTACACGGCGCGTCCAGTCGAAAAAAGCAAGCGGTTTTTGGAGTTGTTGAATGCCACAAATTAGCGTCATCGTGCCGGTGTACAGGGTGGAGCAGTACCTGCCCCGCTTGTTGCTTGCCAGTTGAATTCAGGGCATGACAGACATCTGTGTATATGCTATAGTTTGATGCCACGATAAATAAAAGATAGTAGTGATAGGTAGGCTCTTCGATGTTTTTTTCAAGTGAGTTTTTAAAGCAGATTATTAAAGACACCGAGGAAAAATCTCGGCTCAAATGTAAAGAGTGCTGGTGTTCTACACGGGATGTTTTGCAGGCAAGGGTAGATAGCTATGCCATGGAAACAGAAAACTATCTTGGTGCTGCTGTAATCGGTGAGATTGGGAACAACACCTTCGACCATAACTGGGATTTTGCAGAGGGATATTCAAGAGGAACGTATCTCAGGTTTGAAAGACAGCGGAGCATGGTTATCTTGGCAGACTTTGGCAGGGGAATACGGCAGTCTCTCAAAGCGGTTTTTTATGCAGAGAATGATGAAAAAGCGGTGAATGTGGCTTTCACGCAGCGGCTTTCAGGTCGTGCTCCAGAACAAAGAGGCAATGGATTGAAATTTGTCTTGGAAAGTGTTGCCCGTAAAAAATGGAGTATGTATTACCAGTCTGGAAATGGGTGTTGTATTGTTGACAGAGGAAATGTTATATTTACATCAAGTGGCTTGAATGTAATTGGTTGCTTGGCAATCTTGACTTTCGAAGGAGGAAGTGATGAGGCTTGAAATGCACAAATTCGGGGACGTGTTGATGTCCCGTCCTGCTGGTAAGGAAGCCTTCGCCTTGGCAAGAGCATACATTTTTCCTGACTTGAAATCTAATGAACAAATAGAGCTTGATTTTGCTCAGGTGAAAGTTCTGGCTCCTTCTTGGGTGGATGAATTTATCACTGGTATTAAATCAACCTTCCCAAATAAAATTAGCTACTTAAACACCGACAATGAGTCTGTAGCTGCATCTCTAAAGTTTGTATTGAATTAAAAATACTTCTATTGGTGCTGGCATTTACATTGTTGCACGTATATGCATGATCTAAATGTCAGCCTTATAATCTATTTCCAAAACAAATAAAAAGGTTTCTTATTCGAAAAGCTTAATGCGGATATACTCTTAAATTCTCCAAAGGATTCTTATGACTACGGAAAACCCACAAATTAGCGTCATCGTGCCGGTGTACAGGGTGGAGCAATAGTATGATAGGAATAAGAAACGTCAAACGAATAGCTAAGTATGTAATTTATAATATACAGGCTTTATTTCTATATTTTTTTTCAAGACAGATTTTGATACAGCCTCCTGATGGAGTGATTTTTATTACTCATAATTTAGGTGGAGGTACAGAGAATTATGTTAAAGATGTACAACAAGAAAACTCAATAACAATTTTAAGAAAAATTGGCTTTGGAAGAGATCGTTTTTTTGAGTTGAGTTATGAAAATAAAAAAAAAATCATAAAAGAAAATCAATTATTTGAAGTGCTAAAAGGATACCAAGAGTATTTTATAAATTCTCTTGTTGGGTTCTCAATGAAGATGGAAATTCTTTCATTCCTATTAGAAGAAAAACAGAGGAGAGATATTCATTTATGGTATGTACTGCATGATTTTGATTGTATTTGTAAAAATAATTTCAATTTAATTAGAAAGGGGTATTATTGTAAATTAAATTGTCAGTTATGTGAATTGAATGATGATTTGTATACGAAGATATGGAAAGAATTTCTCATGCATTGTGATGAAATACGATGCTTCTCGCTGAGTTCAAGCATAATCCTCCGTCAGAGGTACACGAGTCTTGCTGCTGAAAGAATCAAGATAGTTCCTCATAACATAGATTATTGTAATTTTTTTTCTCCTTTAAAAATAGAAAGGCAAGAACTGCATATTGGTTTTGTAGGCAACTGTAATTCAATCTCAAAAGGTAGAGATATAGTGGTTCCATTTCTAGGTTATTGCAAAAAAAATAAAATTAAGGTCACTGTAATAGGTAAATTTAATGTAGAAAACAGGGTTTATGGAGAGAGAATTCAATATCTTGGAAAATATCGAAATACTGATTTAGGTAACATTCTGCAACAATCAGGAGTGAATGTAGTTTTTTTTACAAGCGTCTGGCCAGAAACATTTTCTTATCTTATTTCTGAACTCATGGCTTTGAATATTCCAATATGCTGTTTTGATATTGGAGCACAAGGAGAGAAAATAGGAGGATATGAATATGGACATCTCATTCACTATGGTGATGCTGAAAATATGTTTAGACAAATTGCTGCATTTTGGAAATCATTGGAATGACTGTATTTATTCTCACTTATATTTTTTCATGTAGTTTTGCTTACCTTTATTCTGTTGAAAAAAACAGACATATAGCATTGTTTCTCAAGATTTTATTGTTTTGTTCTTTGTTTTTCCCTCTGGCTCTCCGGTATAATATTGGGACAGATTATGTAAATTATTATGAACAAATTGCATGGGATGTAAATCTTCAAGAAAAAAGGTGGGGTGGCTTTGAGTTGGGGTGGAGGCCTTTATTATGGGTTATTAAGTTTTTTGACATTGATGTACATTTCTTTTTTGTGGTTGTGGCTTTTGTTTCAGAGAGTCTGGTTTTAAAAATTGTCGGAAAGAGGAATGCTTATTTCGCTGTGGTAATATACGTATCAACCTTATTTTTAGATTCATTCAGTTTGATTCGTCAAGCTTTTGCTGCTCTTTTAGCAACATACGGATTACATAGGTACTATCAAACAGCAAAAAAAAAATGGTTTTTAGTGGTTTTCCTTTCATGCTTTTTTCATGATTCAATGTATTTTTTCCTGTTTTTTATTCCTTTTTTTTTGAAATTGGAAAAAATAAAATCCTTTTCTAAAATGAATGTAATTTGTATTTGTCTATTGGTTTATGTTTTTTTTACAATTATAAACATTCCTAGAATTATTTTTGGAGTCATTGCAAACAGCTTTTTGGGAGGTATGTCTAGGTATTTTACAGATGAATTATATGGTGGAGCGACAAAACTAGGAAGTGGCTTAGGGGTTTTGTTGAAAGAGATGTGCATAATACCGTTTATCCTTTTTTGTACATCATGCAACCGCTACGGCAAAAAAGAAAAATTGTTTATGCCTTCGTTAGCAATATACGTATTGATACTTATTTCTTACATCTTTTCAACTCAGATTACGATACTGAATCGTTTGCCGTATATATTCACCTCTTACTATTTAATTTCAATTAAAATCTTGTGTGACTCTAGGTCAAAGTATAGAAAAGTTGGTTTATTGCTGTTGGTTGTCATTTTTACTGTCAATTTTTTTGTTAATTTACTTAAGAATCCCTCCTCTGCTGCTGGTGGTTTGGGAATCACACCATATCAAAGTATATTTTCTAGGTAGTTGCATTATGATTTCAGTTTGCATGGCCACCTACAACGGTGAGCGCTTCCTGCGGGAACAGGTTGACTCCATCCTCTGCCAGCTGGGTCCTGACGACGAGCTGATAATCAGCGACGACGGAAGCACCGACGGCACGCTGGGGATAATCGAGTCGTACAATGATTCCCGAATTCGGTTGCTCCATCATGAGAAGGAAAATAATTCGTATTTTAAGCAAACTTCTGTTTTATGTGCAACGCAGAATTTCTGTAATGCTTTACGCTATGTGAGTGGAGAATATATTTTTCTTGCTGATCAGGATGATGTATGGCATAAAGATAAGATTCAAATTTGTGTTGAACAGTTAAAGAATTCTTGTTTTGTAATGTCTAATTTCTCAATTATCGACGAAAATGGAGTTCAAGGTACAGAATTGTTTTATTCTGAAAATCCATTCAAGAAAACTGTTGTATCAAATCTTCTTTATCCTCATTTTATCGGTTGTTGTTGCTGTTTTAGAAAAGAAATTTTGCAACGGGTGTTACCAGTATCCGAAAGAGTGTATTCGCATGATTTATGGATAGGAATAGTTGCGATTCATTTTTATGATGCTTGTTTTCTTGATATACCTTTGATTCAACATAGGGTTCATTCTTCAAATGCTTCATTGGCATGTAAAAAAACAAATAATTCGCTTTTGTTTCGTTTAAAATATAGATTTCTCATTCTCATAGAACTTCTTAAACTAGGGATTGCTTCACGATGAAAAGGATAGGAATTGTCACCCATTATGCCGTTCACAACCATGGTGCCCAGTTGCAATTGTACGCCCTCATACAGGTATTGAAGGCCCAAGGATTTCATGCCTCCGCCCTGCAGTTTACAAAGGATTACAGGTATATGGAAAAAGGTGCAGCGGAAAAATACAGTATAAGTATTAAATCTATACCATTTTACATCAAATATTCATTTTCCAAGGGGTGGAGGAAAACTTTATTTAATGTAAAAAAGAAATTTTTGTTTGATTCATTTCGGAAGAAGAACAGAATTCTCGGGAAATGGCTCTCTTCATTTGATGGGGATGCTGTCATTGTCGGCAGTGACGAGGTCTTCAGTGTAGAGACTGGTCTTACTGATGCCTTTTGGGGAAATGAAGGACAGGTAAAAAATTACATTTCTTATGCTGCGAGTTTCGGTCCAACAACCATAGGGGAAATCAGGGAGAAGAATCTGGAGGAGTATTTACGAAAGTCCTTGGGGAATTTCTCCTTGATTGCTGTGCGCGACAAAAACTCAAGGGACATCATTGAAGAACTGGCGCAGATTTCTGTGGAGCTAACCTGCGACCCTGTGATTTTGTATGGATATAAACAAGAAATCAATTCATGTAAAAGAAAGGTAAAAGTAGAGTATATCCTTTTGTATTCTTATGATAACAATATGAATCTTCCGGAGGAAATCCAGTTGGTTAAAGAGGTTGCAAGAACTTTCAACTTGCCGGTTTACTCCGTGGGATTTTATCATTCCTGGTGTGATAGAAATATCAATGCATCTCCCACCGAACTTCTTGCATATTTTAAACATGCAAGCTATGTGATTACGGATACCTTCCATGGTACGGTAATTTCATTGATAACTAATGCAAGGTTCGGCACCATGCTCAGGGGCAACGCCAACAAGTTGTATCACTTGCTTGCTGAGTACAACCTGGAGGATAGGATTTTCTCCTCGCAGCAGGAATGCGTTCGAGTGCTGCAAAGTGATATTGATTACAGTATTGTGGAAAACAAAATGGAGTCATACAGAAAAAAATCATTGGATTATCTTTTGAATGCTCTTAAAAACTAGGGAGAAGAAATGAATTCGGTGGAAATAATAACCAAAGAGCAGTGTTTCAGTTGTAGGGCCTGTGAGCATACCTGTCCCACTGATTGTATTCGCATGGAGGAGGATGTCGAAGGGTTTTTGTATCCTGTTATCGACAGCACTCTTTGTACGTCATGTGGCGCCTGCTTGCTTCATTGTCCCGCCCATGCCCCCCTCAGGCTCATTGGGGAGTATTCCCAGTCGTTTTACGGCTTGAAACTCCGGGATGAACATCAGTTGCAAAAGAGTGCATCTGGAGGTTTGTTTTATGGGCTTGCTCGCTATGTGTTGGATCAGGGGGGGACGGTATTTGGTGCTGCTTATGACGATCAGTTAGGGGTCCATCAGATTGCCGTTTCAGATGGGGATGCCTTGTATAGATTACGGGGCTCAAAGTATGTCGCCTCCGACACTGAAACCTCTTATGTTCAGGTGAAGGAAGCACTTAAAAGAGGTGTTCCGGTTTTATATACGGGAGTGCCTTGTCAAATAGCAGGTTTGCGGTGGTTTTTGGGGAAGGATGCAGAGAATCTTTTCACTGCTGATATAATCTGTCATGGGGTGCCAAGTCAAAAATTATTCAAGAGATATCTGGAATGGCTTTCAAAAAGGCTCAAGGAACCAGTGCTCTATTACGGCTTCAGGGACAAGGATGTGGCTGGCTGGTCCTGCGGCGGCAAGATAAAGACAAAGACAAAGACAAAGGTCTTGCGTGGGGCTGTTGATCCATACTATTCGTCGTTTATGCGTGGGGAGACCTATCGATACTCCTGCTATAGCTGCCCGTATGCGTCAGTGCGTCACCGTCCTGCTGATATCACTATGGGGGACTTTTGGGGCGTGGAATTGTTTCATCCAGAGTTTAACACAGAAGGTGGAGTTTCTTGTTGTATTATAAATACAAAAAAAGGGGAGCTGCTTTTTAAATTAGTTCGGGATAAATTTATCTGTATTCAAACAACGGAAGAAAGTGTCTCCAGGTATAATAGACAGTTAAATCAACCTGTGGAGTACCCGAAGAAAAGGGATTCTGTATACGATGGAATTGATGAGTTGCCAATAGAGCAATTCATCAAGAAATTATACGCACCTTTACCAAGTCAAATAAAAAGATATGTAATCGGTCTGATTCCTCAAAAATTAAAAACAAAAGTAAAACAATTGCTAGTTCATATTTGTTAGGAAAATACCAATGCAATTCTCCATCCTCCAGTCAGTTTATAAAAAGGACAACCCGCTGTTTCTTGATGAGTGTCTCCAGTCCATAAGGGACTCGACCCTCCTGCCTGAAAAAATCATCCTAGTGCAGGATGGTATCTTGACACCTGAGCTGGAGCAGGTGATTGCCAGTTGGAAGGACAAGCTGCCGCTCCATATAGTAGGATATCCCCAAAACAAGGGACTTGCCCACGCCCTGAACCATGGCCTCCAGTTCGTGGAGACGGAGCTGGTGGCCCGCATGGACAGCGACGACATCTGTTACCCAGACCGATTTGAGAAGCAGGTACTACAATTTGAGGTGGACAAAAAGCTTGTGGTTCTGGGTGCCGGAATCGAAGAATTCTACTGCAGCAAGGAGCTGGATACCAGTCATCGTAGCATTCGGCTGTATCCCAAAAGGACGGTTCGCTCGTCAATGACCCTTTACAAGGGAACTCCCGTCGCACACCCCACCGTGATGATGCGGACGGCCATCCTGAAGGAATTTGGGTATGCAGAGTCTACGTGCTGTAACGAGGACATCGAGCTGTGGTTCCGCCTTCTGGCGGCGGGATACGAAATCCGTACCCTGCAGGCTCCGCTTTTGAGGTTCCGCATCACTGACGACACCTTCCGCCGCCGCTCATTGGCAAAGTCACTGGATGAGTTTCAAATCTATTCAAGGGCGCTGCTTGATTTCAATGGTTTACAGAAAGAGCATGCCTACCTTTTGTTCCGTCTTGCCTCCCGCTTGCTGTCACCGGCACTCATCCGGAGGCTCTATTTTTCTGGGAAACGCAAAACCTTGTTTTTGGAGGAATTGATGAGAATAAAGTCTGTGCATGGACAGGTTTTTATGAAGTCTGGGCATTTGTTCGAGGCATTGGTTGAATATGAGGAGGATGGAATCACCATGATAAAGGCCGTCCAGCTTGACTGCAAGTCTCAGAACGACAATATTGTCGAGGTTCCCCTGTCAGAAATCCATTTGTACAGCTTGAGAAGGTCGACAGAAATTCAATTGTCGGTCTAAGGCTTCTCCGATGGCCTCTTCCGCACCATCCGCCACGAGTTTGTGGACAGGGTGTCCGGCATCGTCTTCTATACGGAGTGACAGTGCCACTACTCCATGTCTGCATCAACCAACTCTAGCACTGTCTCCAAACCACGTTCCCATCTGAGGCTTTTTTTCTTCCCATCCTTGCACACAGAGTCAAAAATCACTATTATAAATATAGTTTTATCAATTGGCATTGTATGATTCTGCCCTCATGACTGTGGCGGAAGGAGGAGCGAATATGGTAGAGGTATTGCAAAGAAATCCCAAGTGGCAGGGCCGCCGTGGTCCGGTGGTGCTGGTGATTATGGATGGAGTTGGCTACGGAAAGTATGAGGAGGGCGACGCTGTCCGTGCCAGCCGCATGAAGTACCTGGACTGGCTCACCACCAATTGTCCCCACACCCAGCTGAAGGCCCACGGCACTGCGGTGGGGCTGCCCAGCGACGATGACATGGGCAACTCCGAGGTGGGCCACAATGCCATGGGCTGCGGCCGTGTCTTTGCCCAGGGAGCCAAGCTGGTGGGCTCCTCCATCGCCACCGGCCAGCTGTTTGCAGATGCCACCTGGCAGAAGCTTACCAAGAATGTGCTGGAGGGAGCGGAGAAGGGGGCTACCCTCCATTTTATCGGGCTGGTGTCTGATGGCAACGTCCACTCCCACATCGACCACCTGAAGGCCATGGTGAGCCAGGCATACAAGGATGGCATCAAGAGGATTCGTGTCCACGCCCTGCTGGACGGCCGTGACGTTGACCCCACCTCCGCCCTAGACTACATCGGACCCCTGGAGGATTTCCTTGCGGGCTTTGAGGGTGCTGACTACCGCATCGCCTCCGGTGGCGGACGCATGTACCTGACCATGGACCGTTACAATGCCGACTGGGCCATGGTGCAGCGGGGATGGTACGCCCATGTCCTGGGTGAGGGCCGCCAGTTTGCCAGCGCTAGCGAGGCAATTGAAGTGTACCGCAGCGAAAATCCCGGACTGCTGGACCAGGACATGCACGAGTTCGTCATCGCCGAGAACGGCCAGCCGGTGGGACGGATTCAGGATGGGGACAGCGTCATCTACTTCAACTTCCGTGGGGACCGCGCGCTGGAAATTACTGCCGCCTTCGAGACCGCTGCCGACACCGCCTTCACCCACTTTGACCGCAAGCGTGTTCCTGCCGTGGAGTATGCGGGCATGATGGAGTATGACGGCGACGCCCACGTGCCCGCCCAGTATCTGGTGAGTCCCCCCAGCATCGATCGCACTATGGGTGAATACCTTACCGCAAGCGGCGTAAGGCTTCTTGCCATCAGCGAAACCCAAAAGTACGGCCACGTCACCTACTTCTTCAACGGAAACAAGCAGGGTAAATTCAGCGAGGAGCTGGAGGACTACGTGGAGGTTCCCTCCGACGTGGTGCCCTTTGAGCAGCGTCCCTGGATGAAGTGTGCGGAGATTACCGACAAGGTAATCGAGGCTATCAGGAGCGGCAAGTACAATCACATTCGCCTGAACTATCCCAACGGCGACATGGTGGGGCACACTGGTGTGTTCAATGCGGTGGTCTGCTCCATGGAGGGTATGGACCTGCAGCTGGGAAGGCTGAAGGCTGCCATCGAGGAGGCGGGGGGTATCCTGTGCATCACCGCCGACCACGGCAATAGCGACGATATGTACGAGCATGGCAAGGACGGCTCGGTGAAGAAGGGCAGCGACGGAGAGCCAAAGGCCAAGACCAGCCACAGCCTGAATCCGGTTCCCGCCATCATCTACGACCCGGAGTACAAGGGCGAGTATGACCGGGACAAGCTGAACGAGGGGCTTGGCATTTCCAGCTGGCCTGCCACCCTCATGAACCTGATGGGCCTTGTCCCTCCCGCCGACTACGATAAGTCCATCATCAATATGAAGTAAATTTCATTTCAACAGCCTTTTGAAATCCGCTCCAGGCAGGGGCGGATTTTTTTTCATCCTGTCTTGTAGGTTTCTGTGATTTTATATTGTTAGTATACTGCTATTATGTTATAATATTAGTATAAACTTATATAAGGTGGTGTGTATGGCGACAATCACAGTGAATGTGGATTCCGAGGACAAGGAGCGGTTCAACGAAATCTGCTCCAAGCTGGGGATGAATATCTCCACGGCGGTAAACATCTTCATCAAGAAGGTAAACAGCACTCGCGCCATCCCCTTCAAATTGGAGGTGGAGGAGGAGTACAGCGAGGAGACGCTGGCCGCCTGCCGGGAGGCAATGGCAATTTCCGAGGGCAAGATTCCTGCCAAGCGCTACGATTCTGTTGACGAGCTGATGCATGACATTCTCTGCGTTGCGGAGGATGAGCCGGAGTATGGACTATGAGGTATGAACTCGTGTACACTCCTGGATTCAAGAAGGATTTGCGGCAAGCTCAAAAAAGAAACTTCGATATGGAGGAGATGAGAAAGGTTCTTGAGTTATTGAAATCTGGAGAGAAGCTTCCGGCACGCTACAAGGACCATCCGCTCAAGGGCAACCTGAAGGGTGTGCGGGAGCTGCATATCCAGCCGGATTGGCTGCTGATGTACATTCGCAACAAGCGGGAGCTCGTTCTCACTCTGACCCGCACCGGCAGTCATGCCGACCTCCTGAAAAGGTAGCTGTGCCAGACACACAGACCGAGTTTGCAGTGCAAACTCGCTAAGGTGGCCGAAGGCCACCGACTTGCCCACTACACAGACCGAGTTTGCAGGGCAAACTCGTTAAGGTGGCCGAAGGCCACCGACTTGCCCAAGAGTCGGGAAAACACTAGAATCAAGGTGGGTATAGCCTGAATCTTTTGGAAAATACACGAGGAGAAACTATGGATTTACCGAGCAAGCGGCCTGAGAACATGGTCCGCATTACAACTGCTGAGCTTGCCAACACCTTCATTGAGGAGCAGGTGGCTCTGGTGCGGCAGCAGGTGGGAGACAAGAAGGTGCTTTTGGCGCTTTCCGGCGGAGTGGACAGCTCTGTGGTGGCGGCCCTGCTGATAAAGGCCATCGGCAGGCAGCTGGTGTGCGTCCACGTGAACCACGGCCTCATGCGCAAGGGCGAGAGCGAGCAGGTGGTCGAGGTGTTCCAGAACCAGCTGGACGCAAACCTGATTTACATCGATGCCACCGACCGCTTCCTGGACTTGTTGGCAGGTGTGGCAGAGCCTGAGAAAAAGCGGAAGATTATCGGCGGCGAGTTCATCAAGGTCTTTGAGGAGGAGGCCCGCAAGCTGGAGGGCATTTCCTTTTTGGCTCAGGGAACCATCTATCCCGACATTCTGGAAAGCGACGGGGTAAAGGCTCACCACAATGTGGGCGGACTGCCGGAGGACATGGGGTTCCAGCTGGTGGAGCCGGTGCGCCTGCTGTTCAAGGACGAGGTGCGTGTGGTGGGAAGGGCCCTGGGGCTTCCCGCCTCCATGGTGGACCGCCAGCCCTTTCCAGGCCCCGGACTGGGAGTCCGTTGTCTGGGAGCCATCACACGGGACAGGCTCCAGGCCCTGCGGGAGGCGGACGCCATCCTGCGGGAGGAGTTTGACAGTGCTGGCTTGGCTGGCAAGGTGTGGCAGTACTTTATCTCCGTCCCCGACTTCAAAAGCGTGGGGGTAAAGGACGACAAGCGCTACGAGGGCTGGCCCGCCATCATCCGGGCGGTGAACACCACCGACGCCATGACCGCCACCATCGAGGAGATTCCCTACAAGCTGCTCCACAAGATTACCGCTCGTATTACCAGCGAGGTGCCGGGCATCAACCGGGTGGTCTACGACCTGACCCCCAAGCCCATCGGTACCATCGAATGGGAATAAAGGATGGTGCCGGGCAGTTCCTTGTGGTGGGGGAGCTGCTGGCACCATAAAGCGGGAGTAAAGGATGGTGCCGGCTAGTTCTTGTAGCGAGGGGACTGCCGGCATCATCGAATGGGGATGACCAGCTCGGCCGGACTATGAGTGTGGAGACGGGAGCCTGCGGCAGTGGAACAACACAAGGTATGATTGGAATGGGAGCACATTTGCAGCTTATTTCAGTCAGGATTTGCATATTTCTTTTGATCAGAGCGGAGATTGCACCACTGGTATAACTATAAAGTGGGGAGTTAAACATGGATACAGCCAAAATAAAGGATATCAAAAAAGGTGAGTTTGCATACGAGGGCAAGTCTTTTTTTCCTCTTTTTAACCAGGAAATTGAGGTGTATATAGATTTTGATGTTCCCATGGACTATGCGGATACCTGTGTGGAGCATCTGGAAAACCTGAAAGACTGTACAATAGACGGTTTATGTAAGGGTGCTGTAAACTACTGTGAAGAGTTCAGGGATTTGCTGGAAGAAATTGATGTTGCGGTTCCGGAGGGAATACAGGGCAGAGATATACTACAGTACATCTACCCGCAAATAATGATTATAAGGGTACCCCTGGGGAATGAGCCTGCGTTCCACTTTGAATGTAGCTGTGAATGGGAGCCGGAGCATGGTCTGGAATGGACTGTGCGAGGGGACGAAACTTTGTATGTGGGTGGATTTGGCGATGAAAGGCCCTGGAGTGACAGGGAGTATTTTAAAAATGCAAGCTGGAATTATGCAGAGCTGGAGTAGTTTTTATGGATTACAATTCATTCTTATGGAGCAAGAAGAAATAAACCAAATCCATTTCGACAAAGGAGGACGATTGCATGACTTGGTTGTATGTAATTGTTTTGGTATTCTCCATACTCACCCTCTGTTTTACCTATGGAGCGTATAAGTACAACAGATTTTCCAAGAGGTTTTTTTCCCTTGTCGGCATCATGGAGGCAGTGGTGATTGCTGCCTCGGCTGTCATGCTGATAATGTCGCCTTGACAAAATCGGCGCTGGCCAAGGATGAAGATGTGCTTGAGATTTCAAGGAGATTACTTGCACAGAATAAAGAGGCTTATGAGATGCTTGCAAAATGAGAAGACTGAGCAAAGAGCACATTCTGATGCTTGTATTCTTTGCTTTGAATGGAGTTGAACTATCGTATGCACAAAAAGAATTATATGAAATGGTTCTTGCAGTAGCAGATGGAAGATTGGAATATGAAGATATGCTTGAATGGGTATTGAAGCATCAAACGTAATTATTTAAATTGAATCTGACAGAGGTAATGGAGATGCGACTTGATGGTTTTGGTCTGTTTGTGGATGATATGCCCGCAATGATACGTTTCTACAGGGATGTCCTTGGCTTTGAAATCACGGAGGATGAGAATACATCCAATGTGTATCTTGTCAAGGATGGAACGCTGTTCTTGCTGTACGGCAGAAATGATTTTGAAAAAATGACAGGCAGGAATTACGAATACTCCAGAGGCTTGAACGGCCACTTTGAGATTGCCTTGTATGTCGATACCTTCGAGGATGTGGACAAGGAATATGCCAGAATCATTGCACAGGGCGGCAGGTCTGTCTTGGAGCCGACAACTGAGCCCTGGGGACAACGAACCTGTTATATTGCGGATCCAGAGGGAAATTTGGTGGAGATAGGCTCTTTCAACCGCCCCTTCGGACTGCGGAACCAACTGTAATGAAGTGTCGGGAAAGCACGTGTAGCCAAATCACCGCTCCCCTACACCAGCACCACCCAGGGCTCCCTGTAGCAGGTGAACTGCCGGTCGTGGGTCATCAGCAGGAGGCAGTCCGCCTTGGCCTGGGCCAGCATGATTCTGTCGAAGGGATCCTTGTGGGGCGGGCTGTCCTCCTGCCGCTGGAGGGTTTCCAGCGCCACCACGTGCCGGTCGTCCACAGGAAGCTTTTTGAAGCCCGCCTGCTGGCAGTAGTGCAGGAACTGGGCTCCGGAAATGGGAAGCTTTCCCTTGCTATACTTGATGGCCACCTCCCACATGGATGCGATGCTATAATAGATTGTATTGCTGGAGTCGGATAGGATTTCCCGCACTTTTGCCGGAAGTTTTTCCGAGTCCACCAGTATCCACAAAAGGATGTGGGTGTCAACTAAATAGGATGTCATCATCGTCCCCCTCGAACATTTCGGCAATTTCATCGTCCATCTCGTTGATGTCGTCTGGAACGGTAAACAGCCCCTTTGCAATGCCGATTCGCTTGGACACGTCCACCTGGGGAATGAGGGTGATTCGTGCCACCTCCTTGTTGTTCCGGCAGATGATAATCTCATCCTCCTCACGGTTTTCCAGCAGGGACAGGAGCTTGGAGAAATTGGTCTTTGCCTCAAGGACATTCATCCTGCACATGGGAGCCTCCTTCAGATTGGCTTGTGGGCCTGTGTTCGGCAAATTGATTTTGCCGGTATGGTGATGGTTGATCAGGCTGACTAAGATAGTATACAGGAAAAGCTGGGAAGGGTCAAATCTGGGGAAGCCTGGTGGTCTCCACGCAGAATCCCTTGGTGCCGCACTGGGGACAGGTGAGCCTCCTGGTGTTGGGGGTGTGGCTGGACCAAAAGGCTTCCTTGGGATTCGCCTTGAACACGGCGTGGCACTGAGGACAACGGTAGTTCACGGATTTGAGGTAGTAGCGGGAGACTACAACCGCCAGAGGAACCATTGTCACCAGCACCAGCACCAGTGGCCACCAGCTGCCGCTGTTGATGCCGTAGACTATGGCGGATATCTCCAGGATGTTCAAAGGAAGTCCTACCAGCAGCAGGTTCCGCCTGATTTTCCACAATTTCTTTTTGTCTTGTTTTTCTTCAATATTATGCACTTCCTCTTCCACCTTGTAGATGATTTCCTCTTCCATCATGCCCTTGGAGTCTGCTCCCCTCTCTTTGAGACAGAAAATAAGACAGTCCAGCAGCTGCACCTTGTTCTGGTGGCTACTGATTTCCTGCTCAAGCTGCCATTTTTGCTCCTGGAGCAGCAGGGTGATGACCTCCTGGGAATTGTCCTCCCGGAGAATGGCCGCCACCGTCCGCACCGGAATTCCTGCCTCCCGCAGAAAGCAGACAATCTTCATGCGGGAAAGGTCCTGGCTTGAGTAGAGGCGGCGGCCGCCCTCCGTGCTGCCGCTGGGAGTCACCAATCCCTTGGTGTCGTAAAACTGTACCGTTCGTACAGTGATGCCACAAATGCGGGCCACTTCTCCTGTGGTATACATGATTCCTCCTGTGGGGCTTGCTGTCCCCACCATCCATTCTATTTCATTACCCAAGGTTATCAGCAAGGCCTTTCGCAAAAAAATATCGAAAAAAAATCACACTGACAATATCTGTCACTATCTATGGGATATAATAGGGTGTATACTGAAGCAAATAGACAAGGAGGACGACATGGACAAGGGAACGGTTGTGGAGGTGGCGTCATTTGTGGAGCTGCCCCAGGTGATTGAACAACTCGGCGAGGGGCGGTTTACGGTGGTGGTGCGGGGGCCAAGGCCCGACAGGAGCTGCCTTCATTTGTATCTGCACGACTTCCACGTGGCTGACCTGCAGAAGATTAAGAGCCATGAGGAGCTGGACGAGCTTGCCTTCAGCAAATGTATCGGGCGGGTGCAGGAGCGCTTGTCTACCAATGCCGCCATTCAGGTACATCTGGATCTTTCCGCCATTGACTGGTTGGAGGAGGTGGACCTGATGGTGTACCACTCCACGTCGTTAGTGGGAATCACCTTGCCACCGAGCATACAAAGGGTGGACTTTAACGGCTGCCATTCGTTGCAGGAGGTGGTGCTGCCAGAGGGGCTGGAGAAGGTTGGCTCGTTCTGTTTCAGGGACTGCCACAGTCTTGAGCGGGTGATTCTGCCCTCCACCGTGAAGAAGATTGACTCCTGGGCTTTCGAAAATTGCCGGCGGCTGACCCAGCTGGAGCTGCCAGAGGGCTTGGAGTCTTTGGGACATGATGTATTCAAAGGATGCCGGCGGCTTGGCCGGATTCGAATTCCCTCCACCATGAAGGAGATAGGGAAGAGCTTTTCCCTGCTGCCCCGTGAGGAGCAGGAGACGAATTCGTTGTGGCAGGATGTGGACGATGAAATCAGTTGTCTTTTGAGTGGAAAAGACATAGAACTCACTGCTGACGGTGGCTCCATTAGCCAGGATGAAATCAATTGTCTTTTGAGTGGGAAAGACATAGGTTTCCCTGATCTTTCATCTTGTGTGGAGGAGGAAAAACTTGACCCCACCAGTCTTGCAGCCTGGTGGAAGGGCGTTGAGGAAGTGCTGGGGGACGACTGTCCTGCCCTGGTGGAGGCTGCCATTCCGGCAGACCTGTGGCCTGCATTTGACAACTCCTCCTGGTGTTGCAGGGAATGGCACCGTTTGGTAGGGCTTCGGGTTCCGGCAGGTGTGGGGTACATCGGCACAGGCATGTTCGAGGGGTGCAGGAGGCTGGAGACGGTGGAGCTACCGGAGGACGTGCTGGCCATAGGTGGCGATGCCTTTTATGGGTGCTCCTCCCTGAAAAAAATAAACCTGCCTGCCAGCCTTCGCTTTATCGGCGGCAGTGCCTTTGGTGGCTGCTGTTCCCTAGAGCCGGTGGCGCTGCCGGAGGGGTTGGTGGCCCTGGGCATCATTGATCTACTGGAGCTGAACTGGGAGTGCCTTGATCAGAACCTGCAGGCCACCTTGGCGGAGCTGGAGGAGCTGAAGGTGTCCCTGTACGGTGGACTTGATGGCCCCCTCTTTGAGCGCTGGATTGATTGCACCTCCCTGTCCCTGCCCGCTGGATTGCGCTTGTTGGGCTCTGGCGTGCTGCAGGACTGTGACCGCTTTGCAGGTCTTGACCTGCCGGAGAGCCTGGTGTATATCGGAGACAGAACCTTTGAAGGCTGCCACAGCCTCAAATTCCTTGAGATAAAGGATGGCTTGCAGTTCTTGGGGAGCGGAGCCTTCCGGTGCCGCCGCCTCCAAGAGGTGGTCATTGGGGAGGGAATCACTACGCTGCCGAATGCTTTTAGTAGCTGTGGAAGCCTGGTGTCCGTGACCCTGCCCCAAAGCCTCACCGCCATTGAGGAGGAGGCCTTCATGGACTGCAGGAGTCTGCGGGAGCTGGCGTTGCCTGCCCACCTTGAGACCATCGGCGATGAGGCCTTTCGTTGGTGTAACAGTCTGGAGCGGGTGGTCTTTCCCGCTAGTCTCAAAAAACTTGGAAAGGAGGCATTTGGGAGCTGCAAGGGGTTGCAGTCTGTAGTGCTGCCGGCCGGTCTGGAGGAAATAGGAAAGGCGGCCTTCTACTGCTGTGAATCCTTGGAGCAGGTGGAGTTTGCGGGTGCGGCTGCTGCTGGCGGCATCATTGGCCCCCAGGCATTCCAGTTCTGCGATAGCCTGCAGCGGGTGGTGATTCCCGAAGGAATTCAGGTGATTGGCCAGGAGGCTTTCAGTTGGTGCCGTCGCCTTTCCCAGGTGGTGCTGCCCAAGAGTCTCAAGCGGGTAGGAGAAACTGCCTTTCAGGGCATTCCGCTGATGGAAATCGATTTTCCTGAGGGTGCCCAGGTTCATCCCAATGTGTTTGATGATAATAAGTAGTTCGATCTTCCTCTCGCACCGCAATTTCATGCCCTTGCCAAGGCATTGCTTGAAAAGGCGGGGGAGGACGACTGACTGATGGAGGCATTGCGCCGATTCGGTGAGGAGGTTATATATGAAGGAAAAGCGTGAAGATGGCAGGATGCAGGCAATACTTGGTGAGCAGATTGTGGATGTGCCGCCATCCCCTGTTCCGCCACTGAAGGACATCCCCTGCTGGAACGAGGATCCCCCCATTCCCAGGGTGATTCAGGCTGTCCTGGACAAGCTTGCGGGCTCCAAGGGGGAGTGAATTTCCCTGTACCCCGCTCCTCGTGGCGGGTTGCCTCGGCTTTGTCCGGCAACTGAGGATTGGAACGAGGAGTTGGGGCTGGGCTTCTCACTCCTCGCTCCCAAGTTCCAAGGTCCCGCTCCCCAGTGGTGTTTGCCACACGGATTCGGAAAATCTAACGATTTTCCTAGGTGCTTTGTCGTGCTTCGCTGTCTTGTGGATTTTTCGTAGCAAAATCGAATCTGTGTGGCAATTTTGTCCGGGTATGGGCGGGCTTGCCTCGGCTTTGTCCTGCAACTGGGGATTGGAACGAGGAGTTGGGGGTGGGGCTCTCATTCCTCGCTCCCAAGTTCTAGGGGCTCGCTTTCCAGGCGCTGCTGAGGTGTTTGTCACAGGTCTTTGGAAAAACGAGCGTTTTTCCGAAAATCTACGATTTTCCTCGGTGCGTTGCCGTGCTTCGCTGTCTTGTGGATTTTGCGTAACAAAATCGAATCCGTGTGGCAATTTTGTCCGGGTATGGGCGGGTTGGCTTCGGCTTCACCCGGCAACTGGGGCTAGGAACGAGAATCCCCCCATTCCCAAGGTGATTCAGGCTGTCCTGGACAAGCTTGCGGGCTCCAAGGGGAGTGACGGGAGGGCAAGCCCCCAGAGCAACCGATTCTAGCTCCTGCAGGAAACTCAACTACAGATCCTGCAGGAAACTCAACCACAGATCCTGCGGGAAATCGAATCATAAATCCCGCCGGGAAAACTGGATTACAAGTCCCGCCGGGAAAACTAGATTATAAGTCTCGCCGGATAAGCTGGATGATGTGCTCCTTGGCTTGCTGGTGGTTGCTGTCCTGGGGTGCGAAGAGGCTTGCGGGGCTGATGTGCAGGGCACGGGACAGCTTGTAGATGGTGGTGATGGTGGGAATCTTCTGGTGGGTCTCCACCATGGCAAGGTAGCCTTGGGAGATGCCCGCCTCCAGCGCCAAGTCCATCTGGCTCATCCTGCGGGCCAGCCGCTCCTCCTTGATTCTGGCAACCACACCAGTCTCAAAGTCTTCCAGCTCCTGGTCACGTTCTCTGGTACTCATAGAATAAAGTATAGAACACTATGGAAATGGCCTCAAAGTACTAAAGAAGTTGAAAGCAGAATCTATCGGAATGACTGCCATTTTCTGTCACCCTGAATGGCAAGGTGCACAAGGGGGCGGGTGGGGGAGCATTCCTTGTGCAGTTATTTTTTATAAAATTCGTTGTTACTCAAAATCTGCCAGGTTCTGTACATGTCCTTGTAGTTCTCTTTGATGAATTGCTGGATTTTATGTACTTCTTTGTCAGAGAGTGTGCCTTTCTTTTGGATTAGGGTGGAACCATCCTCACGGACAAAGAATTTCGCCGAGCCTGCTTCCGTCAATTTTGAATCACTGGCATGAACGTGAAAAGCTTCAACAATACACTTTGCGGTGAAGTATAGGTAATAGCCACAAACCTTGTATTCATAATATTTGGGCACTTATGACTCCATATATTTCTTGCTTTTAATCAAATAGTCATGGGCGATGGCCAAATCAATGTCATCCATGCTGGTCTCAAGCATTTCATCGTTTCTGTCAAAGACTGCAGAAGCATTGTCTGCGTTGAGGTTGACAACAAGCATTCCTATATCGTTTTTTATGACTGCATAACCATTTATTATGACCTCGGCCTGGTCTGCAATTTCCTTTTTCCTGTCAATACTCAATTCTCACCTCCTGTATTGTGCTTAGAAAATCTTTCTCCAGGAGCAATTCGTTGAGGATGGAGGACAGGTCGATGTACTCTTCTGTTGGTCCTAGCTGGGCATAATCAGCAGTGACAACTAGGTATCCCTTGTCCCAGGTTTTGACCTCAGTGTATCTTTTCAACGCCTCTGATGTTCGGAATCTGATGACATAATCACCGTAGGAGAAGGAGGAATACTTGCCCTTGCTGCTCAGAATGGCATACTCTTTCATGCGCACGCTCCAAAAGGATAGTATCCTATTATTCTGGCAATGGCAAGGTGCACAAGGGAGGCTGCGGCGGGAACTTTTTTTACAGTGACATTATGTGTCATGATAACTGTGGTATACTGGTGATACAAAGCAGTGATTGAGAGGATGACATGAAGGAAAAGAAGGAAGAGGGACAGGAGGTAGTGTCCCACATGGTGGAGGTGGAGTCTTGCAACCTGCTGTCCCGCAGCGGGGGGAAGAGCCAGCGGGAGGCGGAGCGGTGCATCCTTGTGGACGGCGAATGGGAGGGGCTGGAGCGGACCAAAGGTAGGCTGAGAGACATGGCCAAGGAGGTACTCTCCGGAAAGGAGACTGCGGAGGGACGACCATGGATGAGCTGACTGGGGCGAAGAAACAGTACGCCAACATCATCAAGATTGATGACCTCATCCGGCGGGGAACCTATCCCTCCGTGGAGCAGCTGGCGGAGGTCACTGGGGTGAGCCAGCGGCAGGTTCTGCGGATTCTCAAGGACATGCGGGAGGTGTACCAGGCACCCCTCCAGTATGACCGCCAGCGGAAGGGCTACTGCTACCTGCTGGACGGCTATTCCGTGGCAGACATCTCCTTGGACGAGGACGAGAGCCTGGCCTTGCAGGTGTGCAGCGACTTCATCGCCAAGGTCTTTGGCGGAACACGGCTCTTTGCCAGACTGTACCGGGGCATCACCTCCCTGCTGCAGCGGGCGGAGCTCTATGACCAGGAGGAAGGCCGGGTGCTGGCAGACCGAATCCAGCTTGCCACTGGCGTGAACTCCATGCAATTCCGCCTGAGCCGCCGTCAGGAGGACTTTGAGGACATCCTGTTCCGCTCCCTCAAGGAAGGCCAGCTGCTGAATGTCTCCTTTGTAGACCGGGAGGGCCAGCTTCAGCGGGAGGTCTGCCTTCCCCTGATGCTGGTGATGCACGAGGACTTCGCCTGGCTTTTGGTTTCCATCAAGGCGGCCGCCTTTGCCGAGGACTTTACCACCATGAGCCTGCAGGAGGACAGCTTTTGCGTCAGGGATTTTTCCGCCGTCACCGCCGTAAGTCCCTACAAGGACGGGCACGCCCGCCCCGTCACCATCGCAAACAGGCTCACCTGCTGGCCAGGGGGGGCGGCAGGAACCGTGGACAGGGCCAGCACCCAGGGAGGGAAAAAGGGGCTGTCCCTAGGCTTTAGCCTGTCCTTCCCCGGCCTTGCCAAAAATGGCAGCTACCAGGTGGTGCTGGACTATGTGCTGGATGACCAGACCCTGGAATACTGCCTTTGTGAGGATGCCCTGTGGGGCGGCGTGACCTATGAGGATGGGTAATGGTAGATATATCTATAGAGATTGTGTATAATTGCGATGTGTAAGGAGGAAATTGGACATGGAGCCATTGTCATTTGAGAAGAAGCTGGTGCGGTATCGTGATGCGGGATTTCCCATCATCTACATCAAGTCCTTTGAGGAGGACAAGACTGACGGCATCATACGGAGAGTTTTGAGGAGCAGCCGCTGCTTTGAGTGGAACGGAACCCAGAGGGTGAAGGACTTTGCCACAGGGGTTTTAATCTCGGACAAGGAGGGCTTGGAGCAGTACCTTGCCAGCATCATCGGTTCGGGCATTAGCGACGATCTGCCCGACGGAAGTGTGCTGATCTTGAAGGACACCCACCATTATCTCGATGACCCCACCATCATAGCCATGCTGAAGCACCTGTGCCTGCGGATTGTGGAGGAGCTGGACATTACCATCCTGATTGTCTCGCCGGTGGTGGTGATTCCCAGGGAGATCGAGAAATTCATCACCATCATCGAGCCGGACCTGCCCACGGAGGATGACATTGCGTCCTTGATTGCGTCCTTTAGTGCGGATCATGGGCTGGGGGTTTCCCCGGACATGCAGGAGGAGATGGCCCTGGCCTTGAAGGGCTTGACTGACTTTGAGGTGCATTCGATTCTGCGTTCCGCAATGGCCAAGGACGGCACCCTTTCCCGGGAGGACTTGGAGCTGATTCACACCCAGAAGCAGCAGATGATTCAGAAGTCGGGGATTCTGGAGATGGTCCACCAGAAGGAGGGGATGGAGGACATTGGTGGACTGGAGAACCTGAAGGAGTGGCTTGGCCGCAAGACCAAGGTGTACAAGGAATTCCACAAGGCCCAGGCCTACGGCGTGGACATGCCCAAGGGTGTGCTGATTGCCGGAATGCCTGGATGCGGAAAGTCCCTGACGGCCAAGGTGACAGCCAGGCTCTTTGATGTACCCCTGCTCCGCCTTGACATTGGAAAGATTATGGGAAAATATGTGGGTGAGTCTGAGGAGAATATGCACCGTGCCATTGCCCTGGCGGAGGCAATCTCCCCCTGTGTGCTGTGGGTGGACGAGCTGGAGAAGGCCTTTGCCGGAATCGGCTCCGGGGGCGAGGGCCACGAGGTGACCATCCGTCTGTTTGGTACCTTCCTGACCTGGATGCAGGAGAAGACAAGCCCGGTCTTTGTCATCGCCACAGCCAACAACATCACCAAGCTGCCGCCGGAGCTCTTGCGCAAGGGACGGTTCGACGAGATTTTTTATGTGGGGCTGCCCAATGAGCAGGAGCGGAAGAAGATATTCGAGATTCACATCGGCAAGCGGAGCAAGGGCAGGAACGACCTGCAGGGAATCAA
This sequence comes from Spirochaetaceae bacterium, assembly GCA_017622135.1. Taxonomy (GTDB): domain Bacteria; phylum Spirochaetota; class Spirochaetia; order Treponematales; family Treponemataceae; genus Treponema_F. The sequence continues at coordinate 1,722 of JAGARR010000039.1, read as the reverse complement.
TCTCCAGCAGCTGGTGGAAAAGACAAAGGGCTACAGTGGGGCCGACATTGAGGGTGTGGTGAAGGATGCGGTGGAGCATTCCTTTGTGGACGGCAAGGCGGGAGTCACCACCGACTACATCCTGAAGGCAATTGAGGCCACTCATTCCCTGTCGGAGATTATGAAGGACGACTTGGACAATATGACCAAGATCTATAAAGACCGTAAATTCAAGAGTGCATCGAAATAAGGTGCATAAGGAGGAATTTTTATGGAAGAGAAGAAAATGGCTGGAGAAATGATTTCCCAGGAGGCAATCAGTCTGGATGAGGCTCAACAACTCAAGAGCATAATGCAGGATTTTATGACGGCATACGTCCAGAACCAGGATAAGGAGGTGGCCGAATGGCTGCCACAAAAGCTCCAGGCCTCCCTAGGCGTTTCGTTGGAGGAAGCCCAGGCAATCACCCAGCAGCTGGTGGCCACCATCAAATACAATGAGGAGTCTGCACGGAGCCTTGCCGAGGCCAAGAGCCGGGGCATGACCCGTGAGGCATGGGTGTCCAAGGTAATCAGGGAGGATGTGCAGAACTTGCCGGAGGAGGAGCAGAAGAAGCGGCTTGCGGAGGTGTATGCTGCCTTTGAGGAAGTGAATGCTTCTGTACTTGGTGGAGAAAATGGTGCTGAAACAGCAGCAACAGGAGAGGAGGTGTAATGATGGAAACGGTACAGGAAACAACAGGCGGGATGGAGCTTCAATCCATTGTGAAAGCTATTGGACAACAGGTTGATTTGGCTTCTTTAAGTCAGGTTGCCTCTGCGGATATCGGCGACACGGTAACCAAAGTATGGGATGGAGATGAATTCCAGCAGCAAGAGGAAATACGAGCTGTTTTGGAAAAGGGTATCCTTTTGGGGATGAAGGTGGCTGTGGGTGCCTCTTTGAAGGTGGCTGCCGAGAAGGGCTTGCTCAAGGAGGTTCCCGCAGGAACCAATGCCGCTGACTGTGGTGACTTTGCACACATTGGCGTTGAGACCTCGAAAACCCTTTTGGATGTGGAAGAAGGTCGCTGTACTCCTCGTGAGGCTGTGGAGCGGATGGCAGATACCGTAGCATCTACTGCTGTACGCTCATGTACTGAAAAGGGCCGTAAGATTGGAGGGCTTGTTGGCGCGAAGGTTGGTGGTGCCATTGGGAAGGTATTCAAGGCATCTGGACCTGGTACGGTAATCGGTGGCAAATTAGGAGCTGTCATTGGTGGAAACATCGGATATATGGCTGGCTCAAAGGTGGGGCAGAAGATTGTTGCCGCTTCAAAGAAAGTGGCGGCACGTGCCAAAGAAGCTGTAGTCAAGGTGGCAAAAGTTGCTACGGCAGTGGTAAATAAGGTAAAGGGTTTCTTTAAATTTAAAAGGAAAGGTTTGGCATAAAAAGAGGGGCATCCTGTGCTCTGGCAGTATAATTGGTTGATTATAAGCACTAGAAGGAGATAAAGATGGCAGAAGAGGAGAAAAAGGAAGTAAAGCGGGTACGGTTTCCGCTGCATCTGGCGGATGGGACGGGGGCGCGCACTCTGGAGGACTTGCGGGAGCATGGGGACATGGAGAGTGTCCTCAAGCACTACCGGGAGGGGACTCTGGCCCGGTGGCTGAAGGCGTTCAGATACGATGAGCTGGCGGAGCGGGTGGCGGAGCACCGCAACGCCCAGGTGGAGTGCTCCAAGGCAAACCTGCAGGAGGTGT
>JAGARR010000038.1 GCA_017622135.1 Spirochaetaceae bacterium | reverse complement strand
TATGCCTTCGAGGAACTGGACGGCCGCAAGATTTCAAGCACGAACACCCTTGAACGGCTCAACCGTGAAATTCGAAGGCGCTCCTCTGTTGTCGGCATTTTCCCCTCAACGGATTCTTATATAAGACTGATAACAAGCTATTTGCTTGAGTATTCAGATGACTGGCAGACTGAGCGCTGCTATATGAATGCCGGTTCAATAAAACTTCAAAAGGAGATTCTGTTTGACGCAGCATGATGGATTTGCGGCTTTTTTCAGGAACAAAATTGCGAACTAAACTTGACACAATCCAGACGATGGCAATGCTGATGTTAAGTTTTATTCAAAAGATGGCGTTATCTGGATGAACCAACAGCAGATGGGAGAACTTTATTAAACTGCAAAATCAACATTAAGTGAACATATAAAAAATATTTTACAAGAAGGTGAATTAGTTGAAAATTCAGTTGTTCGGAATTTCCGAACAACTGCCTCTGATGGAAAAAATTACAACGTAACTTATTATGCACTTCCTATAATTGAACTTTATTTGTCCAACTTTCGGGGTGCACTTCACTTGACCGCCTGTCGGCTACGAACCTTTGTTATGTGTTTATTTTATTTCAAACCAGTTTTTGACAATATGTGTCGATAATTTTGTGTCTTTTTCCCATCCACTTATATCGCAAATTGCATCAAAAATCCAAGAATTAAACTCCCCAGCATAATCATAACCTTCTTCTTCTATCGGACATGTTTCATAATGAACCCAATCTTTGTTATTCCCCGCCACTACGAATTTCTTGTCATTCATATTTCTAATAAAAAAATCAACCATATCACCATTCTCAAAATAATATCGAACACCAAATCTCTGTTGTTCTTTTAAAACATCTTGTTCCCATTCATTTACATTTTGATAATCAGTTCTATTGGTGCACAATAATTGAATTTTTCCCTTACCTTCATTAAAAATATCTCTAAAAAAATTAATGAATAAAGTTAAATGAATATTGTTTTGAAAACTATAAATTGCATGTAATTTATTTTTCAATTCATATCGACTTAATTTACCATATTCATAAAACAATTCTTTAGCAATTTCTTGATTCATGTTGAAGGTTACCTCTCTTTGATTTGATATTGCTTTTACAACATCTATATATTGAATTATACCAGATTTTAAGACTTCTTCATTTTCTTTTACTTTAAGCTGACTTAGCCAATTTAGAACATCGTTTGAATAAGATAGAGAAACAAATTGGTTGTTTTTCTTTAATATATTCACTTGTTCTTTAGTAATTGATTTTTCTGAGGGTTCAACTCCAAACTTTGTTAAATAACAAACAAAAACATTGTTTGAAACTTCATAATGCTTTTTTACATACTCTACATAATCTTTTATTTGATTTTCTTGATCTCCAGCATTTATTTTATTTTCAATAATAATAAAATCAGAATCTGTTTCTATAAAAATGTCCATTCTTCTGAGTTCATCTGTTGAGTTTTCACGGAATACTTTATAAACTTCGTTTCCTTCGATACCCAACCCTTTTTCTTTTAGCATATTCAGAAACAAGGAACCATATTCTGGATGATTATGAATTTCTGAAGGATTTACTAAAAAAGCAATAATATTACTATGCTGATTTTCTAGATGGTGCCTATTCATTATCTCCGCAACATTCATTGTTCCAGGAGTTTTTATCTTGAGTTCATTCATTTTTGAAGACAAATTCTTCATATTAACAAAGAAATTGTTCATTTCATTTATATTCATAAATACTCCATCGCACCCCAATGCAGGCGTCCATCTTGTCCTCTTTTTGTTGATTTTGGGATATATACTGTATATTATATCCCAAAATTTATATTTTTGGTACACACTATATTTAGTTTGTACCAAAATTTGCATTTTTAGTACAAATCTACAAATCAATTCCAAGAATTTCAGTGATTTTTGCTAGTGTTGCATTGATTTTTTCTTCTACAGCTTCACTATGCTTTTTGTAATTCTGAATTGTCTCTTTTATGCTTAAGATTTCTTCTTCCTCGTGAGGATAACCGCAAAGATCAAGGTTATAGCCACCTTCTATAAGTTCTTGAGAGGTAAAGCATTTTGCCTTGGGATTTCCCTCTGCATCAATGATTTCTGTGCGGTTGTCCCACCAGGCAACACAGTCGTCAAAATCACCAAGCTTCATGGGCTTGGTTTTAGAAAAATGCTTTATTCCCTGGGGCATATCCACCCGATAGAACCATGTGGTGCCAGAGGGTTCTTCATTATTGAAAAAGAGAATATTTGTTGTAATGCTTGTGTATGGCGAAAAAACACTCTGTGGCAACCGAACCACAGTATGTAGATTATAATCTGACAGCAGCTTCTTCTTGAGATTTACCTTTGCGTTATCATTTCCGAACAAAAATCCATCAGGAATAATGACAGCGGCACGACCATTTTTCTTTAAGCGATACAAAATAACTGCTATAAAAAGATCTGCTGTTTCGCTTGATTTAAGGTCAGCGGGGAAGTTTTGCTTAATGTCTTCCTTTTCACTTCCTCCATAGGGCGGATTCATCAAGATAACGTCAAAGGCATCTTTTTCTGTGTAGTCCAAAAGTTTCTTTGTCAGGGAATTATCATGGAAAATCATAGGATTATCGATTCCATGCAGCAACATATTTGTTACACAGAGCATGTAGGGAAACTGCTTTTTTTCAACTGCGTAAATTGAATTGTACAATTTCTCTGACTCTTCATTGGAGATAACCCCCTTTGCCTCCTTTATATCTTCTAGTTCCTTAATCCAGCTAGAAAGAAAGCCTCCAGTTCCACAGGCAAAGTCAGCCATTGTCTGGCCAATTTGTGGTTTAATCATTTTTGCCATAAAAGCAGTTACTGCACGAGGTGTATAAAACTCACCAGCACTCCCTGCACTTTGGAGTTCTTTTAATATTGTTTCGTAAATCTCACCAAAGGCATGGGTTTCTTCATAGCTTCCAAAATCAAGTTCATCAATAATATTGATAATCTGACGGAGAAGCACTCCATCTTTCATATAATTGTTTGCATCTTCAAAGGTTGTACGAACAATACTCTGGCGAATTGGGGTATCTGGTGAAATTTCCAGTTTTTTAAGCATGGGAAACAAGTCATTATTCACAAAGTTCAAAAGGTGGTCTCCAGTCAAACCTTCATTTTTATTTTCTGTATGCGCCCAGTTTCTCCACCGTAAGTTTTCTGGAATTATGGATTCATATTTTTCATCCTCAAATTCCCAATCCTCTTCTTTTGAGTCATATACTTTTAAGAAAAGCATCCATGCAATCTGCTCAATTCTCTGGGCATCACCATTTATGCCGGCATCGTTCCGCATTACATCACGGACTCTTTTTACAAAACCACTTAAGTTGCCCATATTTATTCATTCCTTTATATTATCACACAGATTTGTGTTTTACTACGTAAAACACGCCTTTATTGTTCTTTAGTTAATCCAAATATTGAAATACGCTCCCATTGAAGTGAAGCTTTTCCAAAATTAATTAACAATCCTATTTCTTTATTTACGGCTTTTAAATAATTTATTACTTGTGATTTATGCTCATTTCCCAACTTTGAAACCGCTTTTAATTCCACAATTATATTGTTATAGCAGTAAAAATCAGCAAAATATTCTTTTGCAAGTTTTGTTCCCTTATAAATGATATTAAGTTTCTTTTCTCTCTCGTAAGGTATTCTTTGTATTTTAAACTCACATTCAAGAGCTTCCTGATATACAGGTTCAAGGAAACCATTTTTCAGTTCATTATGAACTTCCATACAAGCACTGATAATTTTTCTAGTTTCTTCCTCAAATTTCAACATTTACCTCTCCACGTAGATTCCGTAGGAATCTACAAATCCGTGTGACACACCTTACGCTATTTTATATAATTCATTCTCCAATTCACGAATAACGGCCCTATACTTATCATTTCCCCCAAACAAGGCTGCAATCCGAGCAGGTTTCCCAAACTTTGTAAATGGATTCTGCTTGAGAATTTCAGTTGATTCAATGTCGTAAATGCCCAGTTCGGCATATTTATCCAGCAGTGCATTGATGACTTCTTTTGCAGCTTCTCCATATTTACCAAAAAGATCTCGCTTCTTTACCTTTTCTGCACGCTCACGACGAGTCAGGGGCTTTTGGTCAAATGCTATGTGACAGATAAAATCAAAGTCATCCACATCCATCATATTTTGATCTTTTTTAATGAGCTCTAAATCTATACCACGCTCTTTAAGCATATTGCGGATGACTTCTTTCTTCTGCTCTTCATTCCAGGTCTGGATAAAATTTTCAAGGGTTTGATATGTTCCAAGAATACTTTCTTTTGTGTAATCTTCGATGCTTTCCTGCTTCAGAAGTTTGCCATCTGTATCGTAGATAGAAACTAGTCTCTGTAGAACCTGTACAGTAACGCTGCCTTTTCCAACAAACTGAATCTCTTTCCTACCATTGGGGCTCCCCTCATCATCACTGCCATTTCCAAAATCACCCTCACATTCGCCTTCTGGCTGTGGCTCAGAAGGTGTTTCTGGCTGTGGATTTGGATTATAATCGTCATCTTGTTCAATCTCTCCATCCCATTCCGGGTCGGCAAACAAACGGCTTACACGGCGAAAATCCATTATTGTAAAATGAGTTTTTCCCTCTTCATATCTCAGACGAGTTCCACGGCCAATTATCTGCTTAAACTCTGTCATTGAATTGATTAGTTCATCTAAAACAATGAGTTTTACCATCTTGCAGTCGCTTCCAGTAGAAAGAAGCTTTGATGTAGTTGCAATAACGGGATAGGGCTGCGAAACTGAAATAAAATAATCCAGCTTTTCTTTGCCATATTTATCACTTCCAGTGATACGGACAACATATTGTTCCTTTACATTTCCCTGTTTATCTTTCAGAATCATATCAGTATTCAAATTGTTCAGTGCAACTCGCATACGTTCTGCAGCGGCTTCTGTGGGACAAAATACAATCGTCTTGGACATACGGTCTGTTTCTTTCAAGAATTTTGTAATTTCACGAGCCACTTCATCTATTCTATCTTGAATGATGATATTGTAATCATAGTCAGAAAGGTTATATTCTCGGTCTTCGATTTCTGCTCCGTTAATATCCTTTTGACCTCGTTTCGGTCTCCAGCCGTCATCAATACTAGTCCGAACATGTATTACCTTGAATGGAGCAAGAAATCCATCTTCAATTCCTTGTTTAAGACTGTAGCTGTAAACAGGTTCTCCAAAATAATCGATGTTAGAAACATATTTTGTTTCTTTTGGTGTAGCAGTCATACCAATCTGTGTAGCACTGCTAAAATAATCGAGAATCTTTCGCCAGCGAGAATCAGCCTTTGCAGACCCACGATGGCACTCATCAACAATAATAAGATCAAAGAAATCTGGTTTGAAGAACTCTTTATATTTGGCAATTTCTGCTTCTATTTCAGCTTCTGTTTCTTCAACTTCCTCTCCCCGGTGCCTTGCGGAATCCAACTGTTGATAAAGGGCAAAATAGACCTGATATGCTGAAATTTTTGATTTATCTTCTTTGTGGAAATTAATTTTATGAATCACCTTTTCTAGAGGCTTAAAGTCACCGTTAATAGTCTGATCTACGAGATTATTTCTATCAGCAAGATAGAGTACCTTCTTCTTTGCTCCAGACTCAAGGAGTCTCCATACAATCTGAAAAGCCGTATAGGTTTTTCCTGTTCCAGTTGCCATTGCAATAAGAATTCGGGTTTGTTGTTGTGAAATTGCCGCAAGGGTTCTATTTACCGCATTTCGCTGATAGTATCGAGGAGGATAACAATTTGAACCAGAATAGAAAGGCGTGTTCAACAATTTTTCTTCAAAACATAGGGGAACATCGTACACATTCGCATTGCCATCTAGTTCATATTGTTCCCGGCTTTCAACTTCTACTATTTTTTCTGCATCAACACCTTTCCATCGGGCATAAAGTTCATCTGCAGTGGGAAACTCCGAAAGGGGAAATTCTTTTTCAAGCCCAGTTGTAAAATCGTGTTCAAAAAAGCTATCTCCGTTTGATGTATAGACAAAAGGAACATTCATCATAATTCCATAGGAAATGGCTTGTTGCATACCAAACGATGTTGAATGATTATTATCTTTAGCTTCTACAATCGCGAGTGGAGTCCCTTTATTATACCAAAGAACATAGTCACACCTTTTCCCTTTATCACGACTTGGAACATTTCCTTTAATGAGAACCTTCCCATCCGTGAAATTATTTACAGGAGCTGTCTCCATGGTGATTTTTTTAATATCCCATTTTGCCAACAATGCTGGAGTAATATATTGAAGCTTAATATCTTCTTCTGTCATTTGGCCAATATCAAGAATATCACTCATACTATAGGATCCTCACCCGTGTATGCTACCACGAATTCTTCAATTTTTCTACATATAACACTGGTTAATCCCAGAATGGCTTAATATGGATGTCGCATGATTCTGTATCTAGCTAGACATGTTCCCCTGTCCTTGCACGCACGCCCGACCTGACTGGCTCAAAAAGCCGGAATTTCCTTACATGAAACGGGAACCGTTCTAGCTAGAACGGTCGGAATTTCATTGCATGAAATTCCTCGTTTCATGTAATGAAATTTTGAATTTCAAGTACAGGTATTTTATTTCACAAATTAGTGAATATTTTTACTAAAAACACTTGCAATATTTTCTATTTTGGGTTACATTCAATGTAAGGAGTAAAATCCCTTCAATAAAAATCCGGTGGATTCTACAGAGACAAGGGAGTAATAAGATGTCAGTAACAGATTTTGGAAAGGTACTGAGGAAACTCAGAATTGACCACTCTGAGATTTTGGGAGACATGGCAAAGAGGCTGGAGATTTCGCCAGCATATCTTTCGGCCATAGAAAACAATGGACGTGTCATTCCAGATGACCTGATTGCAAAGCTTGCGCAGAAATACAATCTGAATGACTCTCAGATCAATGAGCTGGAGGAGGCAAAGGCCCAGACCAAGGGAGCCGTTGCCGTTCAGTTTGAAAACCATAAGGGGAACCATGACTACATTCAGACCGCAGTCATGTTTGCCCGGGATTTTTCCAAGCTGACCGCACAGCAGGTGGAACAGTTAAAGAGACTTCTCAAGGAATTTGAGGATTCAGGAGCAGCAGCCTATGGAAGTACAACAGAATGATGTAGGAGAAAATCAGTCCGTTCCAGTATTGGTGCTTACCGATACTGGAATACAGCGAATGGCCTTTTGGCTCAGATTGTTGGGTGGATGCCACCGGCACAGTCGGTTCAATCCCCTGTACTGTATGGAGCATGTCATCTCATCCTTGGATGGGACATTCAATTACAAAATCATAGATGCACAGGAGTGGCCCCACAGCCCTCATTGTGCCGCATCGTATACCCCGGCGGACAATACCATCCGAATCAGAAGCGATGTGTATGATGCCGCACTGGAGGGGGAATCGGAAGCCCTCGTCACCATTGCCCACGAGGTGTGCCACTACATGCAAAGCCTGGCGCTGCGAATACTTTCCTCTATACCAGGCCTACGCTACCAAACCGAGCTTTGCACCCAGGATTCACTGCAAATGCAGGCTCATGAGACTCAAACCGATTCAATAACAGTGCTGCTGTTCACCGATGACCTGTTTCTAGACAAAACCGATGAGGAGGCTATTGCCGCCTACATTATAGCCCCCATTGGAGAGGTTGTCTGTGTCCTGATAGAAGAGATGGGGAAATGGCTTGCTCATACATGGCAAGCCTGTTCCACCACTAGGCAAAGGAGGGAACCATGCGTTGTATGATTGTATGGACGCTTGCAAAAAAAATGGCCTAAGCCTACTCCAATAGGCTCAAGCCAGCAACAGAAAGTAGCAAACTACTTGACAAAAAATATTCTACTTTCTGTTGCCATTTTTTGCAAGCCGATTTTTGGCCCCTTGTACAAATTTGTGCAAGTTTTTCAAAAAGATTTCGTATGAGGTCTTGATTTTTACAAGCGCCACAAGAAGTGGCAAAGGAAATTATTATGGCAAAGATTGAGAATATCTCGACTCTAGAAAACAGTAGTTCCAGTGTGAGCATCACACTGCATGAGAACTACCTGAAGAAAGACGGATCTTACTATGCACGGGTAAGTCGCAATACGGCAAGCTTCAAGAACATCATCTCGGAGATTGCAGAGGAAAACAAGGGCTTGGATCCCCATCTGCTGCAATACTCGGCGATTTTGATTCAGAAGAAGATGCTCAAGATGCTTGAGCAGGGAAAGGCGGTGAACCTTCTGGACCTGGCCACCATGTACATTGCCATGAAGTGCAATGCCAAGGGAAAAAGCGATGTGCCAGAAAAGGGGCACTTTGTCATCAAGCTCTCCCCCACCAAGATTGCCCAGGATGCCGTCAGCTCCCTGAATGTGGACAAGGTGGTGTATGTGGATTCTGAACACGAAATCACCGAGGTTCGGAACTTGGTGACAAAGCAAAGCGACGGCACTGCCGCCAAGGACAAGCCGGTTGCAGTGTACGGCAGCAAGCTAAAGCTTGGCGAAACAGATTCTGGCATTTACTTTGCCCCGCTGGACGGCAAGGGTGAGTATGACCGTGACGAGAACAACTGGGTTGCTGTTGCAGAGGAAAAAATCTTCCGGAATCTACCGGGAGAGTTGAACTTCTTTGTTCCAGACAGCCTGACGGAGGGTGCCTCCTACTGCATCGTGGTCAAGACAAACTACTTGTCCAAAGGCCGAAACAGGAAGGATGCAGTCCAGATGGTCAGTTCCCCTGTCCAAATAACCTAGCTTTCCAAAACAAACAAGCCCCAAGCTCCACCTACCAGTGGGCCTTGGGGCTTCTTGTCATTCTGCTGCTGGGCTACTTCCTGGCAACCACCACGTACTGGCTGAGCATCCGCCACATCCCAATGGTGCAGCGTCCTCCACAACCGGGCCATCTCACTTTTCTCAGGGCATTTGTGTAGGCGTAGACGGTGTCTTCTGCCAGTGCCTCCGCATCATTTGCAAGAATGTCGTCCCTAAGCAGGGTATACGCCGTTTGTGTTCCCTAAGCCTGCTGAAGGGAATTGGGAGAGGGTACCGCAGGTCTTTGATTTTGCCGCTGGAAGCCAGACCTTAAATAAGGCAAGAGCCAGAAACAAGAAGTCTACAGCCTCCAGCAGGATAGTTTCCCCTCTCCCTTGCCAGCCACAGACTGAGGGCCTGGGTCAGTCCGTCGAAAATGCTTCTAGGGCAGGCTCCACACCGGCGAGGAGCTTGGGCACCGACAGGAGCACCGTGTCCTGGAACAGGGGAATCTTCAGTGTAAATTCCTGACTCGGACTGCCATCAAAGAATTCCACTTCAAGCCGTATCCGCTGTCCCTTTACCGTAAGCAGAATCCTGTCGTTGCGCAGCATCTCCTCCGAGTCGCCGCCATTCACCCGCACTGTCATCCCCTTGACAGCCGTATACATACCCTCCTGGCTCCCCTTATTGTCGAGCAGCAAGGTATGTGTCCTTCCCGTCAGGAACATAGCCAAAGCTAGCAGGAGGTAGCACAGGATGAGGCCACCACGAATAGCAAAAATCCTATGCTGTCTGCTCATGCTGCCCTCCTGCCTCATCCATCATCCTCTTGCGGGCGGCCTCTGCATTCTTTTTAGTCCGCCATCCGTGGATAATCAAGGATAGGGCGATGACTCCATATCCTATAAACTGCCGGAAATACTCGCCGATATTGCCGTCCCCAAAGACATTCTGCCCTGCCCGTGGAACCACAATGTACATCAGGTGCAGCAAAAAGACACCAACAAAGCAGTTAGGGATGGTTGCCTTGGTTACGGTGGCACCGCCAACCAAAATGGCGGCTGCGGCAAAAAAGCCGGTTTGGTCATGGGCATTGTAGGTGTTCATGTTCCCCAGATTCTGCAGGAGGACAATCTGCCCAAGACAGGCCAAAACCGTGGAAATGACAATGGCAAGAATCCTGGTGCGCTCCACAGAGATACCTGCGGCTGTGGACACCTGCTGGTCCTGCCCCACCGCCCGCATGTCATGGCCCAGCTTGGTCTTTTTGAACCAGACGATAAACAGGCAGAGGCTTCCTATAATCAGGTAGGACAGCAGGGGAATCTGAATGCCCGCAATCCTGAGCGACAGGGTAGTATCCAGCACCTGCCGCACCGACTCCAGATTCAGCGTATTGCGCACACCGTAGCCACGGGACAGGGAAATCGCCTTGTTGTGCAGGGGAATTACAGAGCCGAACATGTACAGCACAATAAACTGATAGATTCCGTTAAAGAAGAATCCTAGGATGTAGCTTGTTACCATCTCACGGCCACGAGCCTTGTTCAGGATGGAGCCGGCAATCCAGCCCAACAGCACGGAGATGGGCATTCCCACCAAGGCGGCAAACACCAGCGCCTGGATGCCTGCCAGGTTCCAGTCCATTGCAAAAATCAGGCCAATCTGTCCGGCCATGGCCCCCAGCACCATGCCAAAGTTTATGCCCATTCCCGCCATAATCGGTAGAATCAGGGAAAACACCAGAAAGGCATTGCGTCCGATTCGGGACAGAATCTCGTTGACAATGTACGAGGCCGAAAATCCTGACAGGGGGATGGAAACCATTGTCAACACCAGAAAGATAACCGCCACCAGGTTGTTTGCCAGGAATGTCCTTGCACTACAATGAATTCGCTTCATCTACGTCCTCCTGTCTTTCGGGTCAGGGCGTACAAAATCATGCCGTTGGACAGCACGATTCTGATAACCTCTGACATGTCGGTCTGCAGCACTCCGTTGACCACAGAGGGAGTCATGGTGAGGATTCCCTGGAACAGGATGGTGCCCACAATTACGTTCAGTATCGAAGCCTTGTTGATGGAGGCTCCCCCAATGAGGATGGCCGCCACCGCAGGAAAGGACATGTACAGGGGCGCACCGTAGAGCTGGATAAAGCCAAAGCTCTGCTGGTACACCAGGATGCCAAAGGCTCCCAGGACGGTGGAAAGGATGACACTGATGGTTCTCATCCTGTTGATGTCTATGCCACTGGAGCGGGCAAAGTCAGGATTTGACCCCACGGCCGTGAGAGCGGTTCCTGTCTTTGAGCGGAGAAAGAGCCACATGGCGGTACAGCACAGGACGATGAACAGAATCATACCCGTAGGAAAGACAAAGCTCCTGCCAATCCTAAAGGCAAGGAAGGAGCTCAGCTGCTTTACCCAATAGCCATCCAGGGTAATGGTCGTCCGCAAGCCCCGCCCCTGGTAGCCCCACACCATGTTGCTGCTGGAATAGGGCAGAACCAGCCACATAATCGACATAAACATGACGGCAGCAAATCCCACGTACATGGCTATGGTCATCTCCTCTCCCTTTACCCGGTTCAGCAGCAGGCTGTAGCCCCAGCCGAAGAGCACCGCAAAGGGGATGGAAATGGCCATGGCTCCGAAGATACCGCCCCAGCCCGTCAGCCCGAACTGCATGGCCAGGGTGGAGCCCAGCAGACCAGCAATGACCCCTAACGACAGGCCAAAATTCAGGCCACAGCCAGCCTGAATCATGGGAACCATAGCCAGCACCAAGAGGCCGTTCATGCCGAACCGATTGATAATGTCCGACAGGGAGGCTGCCACATTCACGTCCACAAAGGGTGCCACCACAAACAAGGCCACGAGGAAGAGGGCTATGATAATGCGGGGAAGTCCAAACTCCTCTAGTCTTTGGCGGATGCCTTGCATTAGGCTTGAGTATATCATCTCTTTCACGTTAGTCTCCTGACATCAACAGGGCAAATTGTGTTGGCTCGGCCTGGGCCTCCAAGATTCCTGCCATCCTTCCGCTAGAAATGATGCCCACCCGATCACAAATTGACCGCAGCTCCTCCAGCTCGCTGGACACCATCACAATGGTAATTCCCTGCTCCCGGTTGTATTTTCGCAGCACGTCCAGCACTATTTCCTTTGCACCCACGTCGATGCCACGGGTTGGCTCGGAAACGAAGAGCAGCTCAGGCTCCAGACAAAAGGCTTTTGCAAGGCACACCTTCTGCTGGTTTCCTCCAGAAAGCTCCCGTGCCCGCTGCTTTGGCCCCGTACACTTGATGGCAAGCATGTCGATATATTTTTTTGCCAGCTCTTCCATAGCCCTTTCATTGCGCAATCTAATTAAACCGCCCAAAAAGCTATGCAAAAATTGATTTTTTGTCTGCATGGCAGTAAAGGTCATGTTCCACTCCAGTGACTCATCCAGTAAAAGTCCCACGCCCCGCCGGTCCTCTGACACAAAGGCCATGCCTGCATTCAGAGCATGGCGGGGACTGTTGAGGGTAAGCGGCTTGCCCTTAAAGACGACAGACCCAGCGGCAGGATACAGACCCATGATTCCATTCGACACCCCAAGCTTACCCTGTCCGGCCAGGCCGCCGATGCCAAAAATCTCCCCCTCCCTAACAGAAAAACAGACATCACGCACGGTCTCTCCCGGCATGTCCACCTGAAGATGCTCCACCTCCAGCACAATAGGAGAGGGCAGAGAGCGCATGCCACTGCTAGAACTCTGGGAAACCTCCCTCCCCACCAAAGAGGCCGCTATCTGTTCTATATTTGTATCCTGAATCAGCACATCCCGGATTGCCCGCCCATCCCGCAGGGTAATAACCCGATGGCAAAGGTCCATCACTTCATGCAGGCGATGGGAGATAAAAACTACGGAAATACCGTCCTGGGACAGCTTCCTCAAGGAATCCAGCAAAATCTCTGCTTCGGTCTCTGTCAGTACCGCAGTGGGCTCATCCAAAACCAGCAGGCGGACACTCTCCCGAGTGATTTCCCTAGCAATTTCGGTAAACTGCTTATAGCCCACCGGCATCTCCGACACGAGCATATCGCTGTCGATGGAAAGCCCCAGCCTGCCTATGGCACTCTGGGCTGTCTCTTTCATTGCCGGACGATCCAGCGTCCTCATACGAGAACCAAACACGGCTTCAAGGAGGGACGGACGAGTAATCTCACAGTTCAGCATGATATTCTCGGTGGTGGTAAAGCCCGGAATGAGGGAGAATTCCTGGTGTACCATGCCGATTCCTGCATCCAGAGCCGCAAAGGGCGAGGAAAATTGCACCGGCTTGCCATCGATGAGGATGGTTCCACCATAGCCGCCTGTCTCGCCAATAACGGGCATTCCAAACAGGATGCTCATCAAAGTAGTCTTTCCCGCACCGTTCTCACCAACGAGCCCCACAATCTCGCCGGCATCCACTGAAAAACTGACATCCTCCAGCACACGGGTCCCGGAAAAGTCCTTGGTAATGTTCTTTAACTCCAACAGAGGTCTTGCCTTATCCACGATAATTCCTGATGAGTAAAATGAACCTGCCCTCCCCTCCAGCACTCCTCGTCGAGCCGCCGGAAAGAGGACAGGTTCATTTCTATATTATTGATTGAATTTGATGTTGTAATACTTTTCGGGGACTTCCAGTGAAGTGGTGGACAAGTAGCCCTGCCCCAGAATGTAGGTATCCATGTAGATGAGCGTATGATTCTTGGACCGGACACCGGTGCTGGCATCCACATAGCCACTACCATTCCACTTTGCCCCCGGAGTGAATTCCCCCAGAGCGGCGTAAAGGTCGGCCATGTTGTTCAGCTGGGCAGTGCCATCCAGGATGCGCTTGGCATACTCACCAAGTCCAGCTGAGGCGGTAAAGCCGTATGAATAAGCCCAGGTACCAAAGCGGCCTGGTCCAGCCTTTTCCACCACGGTGGACTCCACCTTGCTGAGAATTGCGGGGAAATTTCCGGCCTCCGCTGTCAAATCAATGCCGAATGCACCGGGATAGCCCATCAGAGGAGAAGGGAGATCCGCCTCCACGAACATTCCGCCATACTCAGCAAGTTGCTTTAGCAGCGGCTCGGTGTGGGCATCATTGGTGCAGAAGAAAGCGGTTTCGCTTCCGTATTTTTCAACCCACTGGGGAACCTTCTCCAGGATAAACTGCTGGGCACCAGCAACACCCACATCACTGGTGGGGTCGGGAGCCGTCTCAAAAATGAACTCCAGACCGAGATCCTTGCAGGCCTCTTCCATAATCTGACGGCGCAGACCCAATGACTCGTAGGACATGTGGCGGGGGAACGAGATGTGGACAAACTTGCTGGCTCCCATCTCCTTGGCAGCCCACACGA
Source organism: Spirochaetaceae bacterium (assembly GCA_017622135.1). Taxonomy (GTDB): domain Bacteria; phylum Spirochaetota; class Spirochaetia; order Treponematales; family Treponemataceae; genus Treponema_F. The sequence continues at coordinate 41,928 of JAGARR010000038.1, read as the reverse complement.
TGGTGTAGCCACGAGAAATGAAGTCCGCATTAACAGCTAGGTCGGCAGAAGCCTGAATGACCAGCGGATCCTCGTGGGCCTCTCCCGTAAAGCAGAGGATGTCGGGACGCTTTTCCTTTACCCGCTTAAAAGCCTCCGCCGTTCCGGGAACTCCCTGGTTTACGATGATTGCCTTCATCAAGGGATCGTCCGCTAGGGCCACAATCTGGGAGATGGTGGTTTCCTGCTGGGACATAAAGTCATCGGGATAGGTGATGTGCTGGATAATTCCACCGTCAGCCACCTTTCCGTACCGCTTGATAAGCTCCTCGGCACCACGCAGGTCATCCTCGGACTGGGATACCGTTCCTGTCACAACGCCAATGTGATATTCCGCCGATGCAGTGCCAGCCGAAGCGTCGGCAACAGCGGAGCCCTCCTTCTTTTGGCATCCAAAGAACAGCAGGGTAGCCGTCAGTACCAAAAGAGCAAATTGTACCTTCCTCATAAAAATCCTCCAAGATAGAATGCAACCATTCTAACTATTTGCGTCCCTTTCGTAAAGAAGAATTCCTGCACTCTGGACACAATTTACTAATAATGGGGCGGCCTGCGGTTGGGGATGTCGCCTTCCAACTGACCTGCCAAGTCAGCCAGCCTTGTCTTGATGTGACGATTTTCTGCCACCAGCCGCTCCAGACTAGCACCCTGCTCCAGCACCACCTCCTGTAGCTGCCGGACAAAATCCTCCAGATAAGAAATCTTCATCTCCAGGCCGATGATGCGCTCATCTTCACTCGATTGGGTATTTTCCATGGAGGCAGTATAGCGGGATTGATATCTGCCGCCATAAGGTTTGCCTTCACATCTTCCGGCCTAGACATATACCAAATACTTTTTGCCATCTGCTCCGCAGTTGTCGTTTTGCCACACCATTTCGGTCCCTCAATGAGGACCGCTCCCTTGCCTTTCAATTTGCGCTCAAGAGTTTTGTCCGCAAGTCGTGGTTTGTAGTTATCCATGCCTTCATTGTATATCCCATTTGGCGATTTGGTAGTTTTTTATTTGGCGATTTGGCAAAATAGAAAGGAGTGGATACAGATGGCACATCAGATTGTCACGGTAGCCTAGTTGCTCCCACAAAAAATCCCCTCGCCTTGGGCTCCAGCCAAGACGAGGGGCTTCTTGTCATTCACGCACCTAGATTCAGGCCTGCTTCAGATACGCGTTGATGCTGGCGGCGGCTCGGCGGCCGTCTCCCATGGCAAGGATGACGGTGGCAGCTCCCTGCACAATGTCTCCGCCAGCCCACACCTTGGGCAGGGAGGTGGCGCAGCTTTCGTCCGCCTTGATGTTGCCCTTGCGGTTCACCTCCAGACCGGGGGTAGTCTTCATCATCAGGGGGCTGGAGTCGTTGCCCAGGGCCACAATCAGGGCATCACAAGGAATCTCATGCTCGCTGCCGGGAATCGCCACAGGGCTGCGGCGGCCGGACTCGTCTGGCTCTCCCAGCTGGTAGGACAGAGCCTCCACCCCACGGATTCGCCCCTCCTCGTCACCAAGGATTTTGGTGGGATTCTCCAGAAACAGGAACTCCACACCCTCCTCCTCCGCATGGGCAATCTCCTCCCGGCGGGCAGGCATCTCATTGCGGGTACGGCGGTAGATGACAGAAACCTTCTCGGCTCCCAAGCGGAATGCGGTACGGGCGGCATCCATGGCCACGTTTCCGCCACCCACAATGGCCACGTGCTTGGCATCGTACAAGGGGGTGTCCGCATTCTTGTCGTAGGCCCGCATCAGGTTGGCACGGGTCAGATACTCGTTGGCGCTGAACACACCGATGAGGTTCTCCCCCTCGATGTTCAGGAACTTTGGCAGTCCGGCACCGGTTCCCACAAAGGCGGCATCAAACCCCTGCTCCTCCAGCAGCTGCATCAGGGTACCGGTGCGTCCCACCAGGAAATTCTCCCGGAACTGCACACCCATCCTCTTGAGCTGATCAATCTCCTGGGATACGATGGTCTTGGGCAGACGGAACTCAGGGATTCCGTACACCATAACGCCTCCAGACTTATGGAACGCCTCAAAAACCACCACCTCGTGGCCGTCACGACGCACATCGGCAGCAGCGGTGAGCCCGGCGGGACCAGAACCAATGATGGCCACCCGCTTTCCCGTGTCAGGTGCAATGTCCGGCAGGGTCTGCAGGTTGTTCTCCCGCTCGTAGTCCGCCACAAAGCGTTCCAGACGGCCAATGGCCACGGACTTCTCCACATCCTTCAAAGCCTTTCCCACGGTGCACTGCTCCTGGCACTGCTTTTCCTGAGGGCAGACACGGCCGCAGATGGCGGGCAGCAGGTTGGTGGTCTTGATGATGTCCACTGATTTCTTGAAGTCGCCCTTGGCAATCTCCGCAATGAACTGGGGGATGGGGACGTTCACGGGACAGCCGTTGACGCAGGGCTGGTTCTTGCACTGGAGGCAGCGCTGAGCCTCCACAATGGCCTGCTCACTGGTGTAGCCCATGGCCACCTCGTCCATGAGCCTGGCCCGGCCCCGTGGCTCCAGCACCGGCATGTCCTGCTGGGGAATCGCCATCCTGTCCTTGGTGGTCAAGGGGCCTTGCTCCAGCTTCTTGTTGACGGCTGCCAGCTCCGTCTCTGCAATCCTGCCCAATTCCTCCGGGGTCACGTAGCTCATCTTCCACCTCCTGCGGCAATGGCCTCTGCCTGGGCTTCCATGCGGCACCTGTGCATGTCCTCCTGCTCCCGTCCCTTGAAGGAGCGCATCCGCAGCATCATGTTGTCAAAGTCCACCAGATGCCCATCGAATTCGGGACCGTCCACGCAGACAAACTGTGTCTTGCCATCCACGGTGACCCGGCAGCAGCCGCACATTCCCGTTCCGTCAATCATGATGGTGTTAAGGGAAACTACCGTGTGGACATTGTAGGGCTTGGTGGTGGCGGCACAGAATTTCATCATGATGGGAGGTCCGATTGCCACCACCTCGTCCGGCCTAGGATTCTGCTCACAATATTCCTTCAGAGGCTCTGTCACCAAGCCCTTCTTTCCGGCGGAGCCGTCGTCTGTCATAATCACCAGCTCGTCGGCAATGGCCCGCATCTTGTCCTCAAAAATCAACAGTTCCTTGTTGCGGGCACCCATGATGACGATGAGCTTGTTTCCGGCGGCCTTGTAGGCCTGGGCGATGGGATACAGGGGAGCAACACCGATTCCACCACCAACGCACACCACGGTTCCCACCTTTTCGATGTGGGTGGGATTTCCCAGCGGCCCCAGAATGGCAGCCACATTGTCCCCCTCGTTCTTATGGGACAATTTCAAGGTGGTGGCCCCCACCGTCTGGAACACTAGGGCAATCCAACCAGCCTCGGCATCCGCATCGGCAATAGTCAGGGGCACTCGCTCCCCAAACTCCAGATCCAGCTGCACCAGCACGAATTGACCCGCCCTGCGATTCCGTGCAATGTCAGGTGCTGTCACCCGCATATAAAAAACATCTGCAGAAAGCTGCTGTTTTTCGATGATTTTATACATACTACAACTCCCATGATGATAGTGGAGATAAATTGACAATAAATAATACATCAAAATGGGGAAAAGTACAACTGAACTTGAACTAAAGAACAACAGTCTTACTGAAACATGATTTCCGTCACCACATCCTTGTGGGAGACTCCGTAATACAAGTCTCCATAGATGGCGGCGGCGGAGACAATCTTCTTGCCGTAGTTGCGGGTCTCAGTGAAGGGAATCAGCTCCAGAATCAGGTCTTCTGGCAGGTCGGGGAAGTATTTCTTCCAGTTTCGCACATTGGTTATGCCCGCATTGTAGGAGTATAAAGCCTCAATGATGGAGCCATCCAGCCGCCCCACCAGCTCTGCCAGGTAGAAGGAACCGAACTCAATGCTGGTCTGGGGATTGGTCAGGTCGTAGTCAGTCAGCTTGAGCTTGCGGGCAATGTCTCCCGCCGTAGCGGGCATCAGCTGGGCCAAGCCCACTGCACCTGCATGAGAGGTCACCACCGCATCAAAGAAGCTTTCACTGCGGATGAGGGCATAAACCAGGTACTCCGGCAACTGGTACTTTTGGGCGGCGGTGGCAATCTCCTGGGCATAGAGGCGAGGGTAGGCCAGGCGATACATCTCCTCGGTGGTCTGGATGTCTGCATGGAAGATGGCGTTAGACATGAGCCTCAGTCCCTGGGCGGAATACAAGTCGGTGCCGTAGAGGGACAGGTGGGCCGCCGCCTTCTGGGCTACCTCAAGGCCAATGGAGCGGGAATGCTCCTGCCACAGGGGATAAATTCGCTCCGGCAGGTCAAAGGCCATGAAGCCCCCCAGCAGCAGCTCCACGTCTGCATCCCGCTGGAAGTCCTCCAGCAGCTGGGTCTGGTACAGGCTCTGACGCACCACTGCAGGGGAATATCCCAGCTGTACCGATGCCAAAAGCCGGTAGTACAGGTCACCGCCCTCACGGTATGCGGCAGCAAAAAGCCCCCGGGAAACAGCCTCCGCCACAGGCAGGTCCTGCCCAACAGCCTGCTGCCCCATCTTTTCCACAATCATCTCCTGCTGAACATTCACTAGCTCATCCAAGATTTCCTGGGGGAATTCATCCAAATCGATGAGCTCCAGCTGTACCAGGCGGCCACTGAGATAGGCGTAGCGGGAAAGGGTCTCCCCGTCGGCATACTCCTTGATGAGATTGTAGCAGCGGAGCAGACCGTTCCAATCACGATTGGTAACATACCGCAGAGCCATGGTCTCGAAAAAATCACCATAATATAAGGGATCATATATGGTAGGAATGTACTGCTTCAAGGCTTTCTCTGCGGCGGCGGTGGAAATCTTCAGCTGGGTGGAAAAATAATACCACAGGGCATTGTCATAGTTTTCTGGCGTGGGGGCAATTTCCATGGCCGCCTGGAATTTTTCCAGGGCCTTCCTGCTGCCAGTTCCCAGTCCCTTGTCATACAATCGGGCACTATAGAAATTTAAATAGAAAGCAGTGTATGGCGGTGTGCCCTCTTCCAGCTGCTTCAATGCCGTCTCAAGAAAGTTGGCAGCATCCGTCAGCTTTTGGGTTCCATACAAGAAGGTACGGCCAATGTCCGAAAGCATCTCCTCCGATTGCTGAACAAGCCACAGATAGACATCATCCTGACCCTGCAATAGTTCCGCCAGAATCCGAAAGGACTGGCCGTAGTCCCGCTGATGGACTGCCAGACGGATTTTCAGGCGCTGGATGTCCTCCTCCGAGAAAACAGAGGGAATCAAAGTATCTTTGAATGAATCGTAGATTTCCTTGTGATACTGGGAAATGGATTCGTGAAAGAACCAGTCCTCCAGCTCACCTGCCATTCCCTGCTTATTTTTTTTTGCAAGGGCGTGCAGACGAATAGCAGTCAACTCAACTGGAAGAGGCTCCGAAACATCTGTAGTAAGATAGATAATCTGCTCGTAATCCTCTACATCAAGCAACGCTTGGGATAGCCGCAGCAAGCTATCCTCATCAGGAAACCGCTTGTACAGCTCCTGGGCCGTAGCCACCCGTTGGCTGACTGTACCGAAACGGCTCAACTCCTCCAGGCATTTTTTTGCCAGAAAATCATCTGATTTCTGAGCCCCCTTCTCCAGATATCCGATAGCCTCCGACTCCATTCCCTGCTGCATACTTTCCAGTGCCAGAAAATACCACTTATTGTCACCAAATTGCTCTCGAGGAGACAACGCCCGCCCTTCCCTGCAACCTGCAAGAAAGAGGATGGTTCCCAAAAGCAAGGTGAACAGAAGGCGGTTGTGCAGTTCCATCTTACTGTGGCGGGATGGTGAGGATGGTGCCAGCAACAATGTGATCCGGGTTCTTGATGTTATTGGCTGTGGCAATCCGCTTGTACAGCCATGGGTTGTTGTAGTAGGACTGGGCAATGTCCCACAGGGTGTCCCCCCACTTCACCTGATAGCGTACCACCTCGGAAGCCCTGGTAGCCTGGGGGGGCGGCGCAGGCACCACAGCAGGTGTCTCCACGATGACAATTACATCCTCCACAGCGGCAGTACTGTCTGGTACGGCCTCCATTTCCTGCTGGGAGACAGTAACGGTATGAGAATCCGTGACAGACACCTGGTTGTCGTTAATGCGACCACCAGCAAGTTTAGTGGGCAACAGGAACAGGATGAACAGCAGGATTCCCACGCAAATCAAAGCACAGATAACACAGATGGCAACGGAGAGGCCACCTCGCCTCCTTCTGCTTTCCTGCTGCTTCAACTCAGTTTCCCGCTCGTCATACAGCCCGCTAAAATCAAGGGGGCTTGCAGCTGAAGCTGCCGTATCAGTGGTGTAGAATGCGGGATCATTAAAATCATTTTCGTTAAACAAACCAGACTCCTCTCCGAAAGAAAAATCATTTCTCACTGGCTCGTCAAAGTCAGGAAGCTCGAACTTGCTGAAATCCGGCAAGGAATCTTCATATACGGCAGTGTCCTGACGCATGAACCCATCATCATTCCCAAAGCCAAAATCCGGCAGGTCAAAGCTGGTGGCTTCCAGGCTGCTGTCGGCAGCGGTGTCCTCACCAGTTAAGCTGGCCTCGTCAAAGTCCGGCAGGTCAAAGCTGCTGGCTTCCAGGCCGCTGTCGGCAACGGTGTCCTCACCAACCATGCTGGTATCCTCAAAGTCCGGCAGGTCAAAGCTGGTGGCTTCCAGGCCACTGTCGGCAGCGGTGTCCTCACCAGTTAAGCTGGTATCCTCAAAATCCGGCAGGTCAAAGCTGGTGGCTTCCAGGCCACTGTCGGCAGCGGTGTTTTCACCAGTTAAGCTGGTATTCTCAAAGTCCGGCAGGTCAAAGCTGGTGGCATCCAGGCCACTGTCGGCAGCGGTGTCCTCACCAACCACGCTGGTCTCGTCAAAGTCCGGCAGGTCAAAGGTGCTGGCCTCCAGGCCACTGTCGGCAACGGTGTCCTCACCAGTTAAGCTGGTATCCTCAAAGTCCGGCAGGTCAAAGCTGGTGGCATCCAGGCCACTGTCGGCAACAGTGTCGTCACCAACCACGCTGGTCTCGTCAAAGTCCGGCAGGTCAAAGCTGGTGGCTTCCAGACCGCTATCGGCAGCGGTGTCCTCACCAGTTAAGCTGGTATTCTCAAAGTCCGGCAGGTCAAAGCTGGTGGCTTCCAGACCGCTATCGGCTACAGTCTCGTCCTTTCCGAGAAGGGAATCGAGCTGGGAGTCACCCGCATCATCCTGGTCATTGTCGGCGGCCACAATAGCTGCCGCTCCAAGACCAAGGGCTGCAGCACCAACTCCCGCCGCTAACAGGGTATTTGAATCATCCTCAGAAGCATCATCCATGCCGGAATACACGGAAGCAAAATCATCAAGGTCAAGGCTATCCAAATCAAATGCGGGAACCACCTCAGATGAGTTATCTGTCAAATCTAGGCTCACATCACCAAAGTCTGGCAAATCATCGATGGTGGCGGGACTCTCGGAAATGGCAACAGTCTCTTCTGGAGAGGTATCCTCAAAGGTGGAGAAAGAATCCTCCGAAGAACTATCTTTCTGGGCAAGAACAGATGGCAAAGAATCCACAGAGGAGAAATCGTCAAGGTCAAAATCTGGCAACTCAAAATCAGCAATGCCAGTACCACCTTCTACAACTGGTTGGGAAAAGTCGTCCTGGGCAAATTCTTTTTCTGGATTATCCTCAGAACCATTTGTGGGGAGCTCTGGCAACGGCGGCTCTTCAAAGTCTATATCAGAAGCATCGGCGACAGAGACATCATCAGCAATACTGAGTTTCCTTTCGGCAGGAAGCTTCACTAGGTTGGATTTTGTGGCACTCATCTTGCCTGTTTCAGGCTCTACAACTTCGGCATCAAGCATATTATTTTCATCCAGCTTAAGGGTAAAAGTTATATTCGTTTCACCACCTGGATGGGGAGCAAGCTCAGAAAGCTCCAAGGTGTCCACATACTCCGCATCCTCCATGGTACCGGACTCGGAACGATAGAGGTCAATGGAAGCAGTGGTCTGGTTGTCCTGAACCGTGGTCAATTCCATCAATTTCTTTTGCGGAACACCATCCTCCATAATGGGATAAAAAGTTCCATCCGCCAGTTTTATACCGATTTTTTTGCCCATATAATATATGTTATTATTGATAGACATTCTTGTCAAGTTTGTTTCTTGACACCCTCCCCAGAGAACGCCATAATATATATATTATGGATATATCGTCAATTGCAGTTGCATTTCTCATTATAATTGTTTTTCTCGTCGTCATCACAAGTTTTTCTGGAAAAAAAGCCCAAGGCAAGAAAGGCTCCAAAACCCGCAAGCGGTCTGTCATAATCAAGGATGCCACAAAAAAGCTGTCTCAGAATCCACACAATGTTCCTGCCCTCACAGAATTATCCAACTTATATTATCAAGAGCACAACTGGGAAAAGGCATACCCGCTTTTGGATGAGCTATTGAATTTGGCCTCCACAAACAAGGATATCGACTACTTCCAAGTGGCCCTTCGCCAAGGTATTACCGCCCTCAACCTAAAAAAACCAGATGATGCCATGAAGGGTCTCATTTCTGCCTACAAAATCAACAACAACAATTTTGAGGTTAACTATTATTTAGGACAGGCCTATTACCAGAACAGCACTTTTGACAAGGCTATCCCCTATCTCCGAAAAGCCGCCACCTTCAACCAAGAAACACCGGGATTGAATGAGTCCATTGGCTTGTCATACTACAACCTCAAGCGTTACCGAGATTCCCTGCCCTTTTTGAAGCGTGCCCTAGAAGAAAAGCCCGATGAAAAATCAGTCCTGTTTTCCATGGCCGACGCAATGCAGCAGACCGGCTTTGGAGACAAGGCCCTGAAGGTATTCATGCACCTGCGTGCAGACCCTGAATATGGTGCCCGATCCTGTCTTGCAGCTGGTGTCATGCACATGAATGGGGGAAGCCTAGAAAAAGCCACCCAAGACTTTGAAATTGCCCTCAAACACCAGAATATTGCCCCAGAAACCATGCTGGAGATTAAATACCGACTGGCAGGCTGCTATCTCCAGAACAATGGTGTTGATCAAGGACTCACATTGCTCAGGGAGATTCAGATTATCAACCCGTCTTATCGTGATGTCAATTCCTTGATTACCCGCTATACTGAGCTGAAACAGAATAAAAACCTGCAGATTTACCTCACTGCAGGAAACAGTGACTTTATCTCCTTATGTCGTAGGCTAGTAGAAACTTTTTACGGTCGTGCTGTGGTCCGCATCCTGGACATTGCCGTTACCACCGACAACACGGAGGTGCTGACCGAAGTTGAGACCGCCAAGTGGGAGGACGTGGTCATTTTCCGTTTCTACAGAACCACCGGCTCTACCGGCGAGCTTCATATCAGGGACTTCCACGGCAGAATCAAGGATGCCCGTGCTGGCCACGGCATTTGTCTCACCGCAGGAAGCTACACTGACGAAGCCAAGAAATACATCGAGGGTCGCCCCATCGACTTGGTGGACAAGACCGAGCTTGTCAAGCGGCTGAAAAAGATTGACGCCATGTAATTGATTTTTTAGGAGCCGTCACCCCGATGAACTGCCGGGATGAAAGCCTCTAAAACCTGCTAGTGCCGAATCAGCACAAGATGCCGCTGGTGGTCTTCCATAAAAGGAACCGTCAGCGGTTTTATTGTATATTCCGGCACAATCGAAGCTATGGCACTCATTTCCGCCTCAATGCTTTCTAGCTTTGCCTTGTAGGCGGCCAGTACCCCGCCCTCACCAATAGTCCGCAGCAAGGTTTTTATCATCTTCTTGTCCAGTGGGCGGAAGGCTCGGAAGGTTGCCACATCAAAGGACTGGGGCGGCACCTGCTCCGCCTGCATATTCTCCACCCGCACATTTTCCAGCCTCAGGACGGCGGCGCAATTCTCCAAAAAGGCACAGCGCTTGCTCATCCGTTCCACCAGCACAAACTGCAGCTGGGGCAGGGCAATTGCCAGGGGAATGCCCGGCAAGCCGCCGCCAGAACCAATGTCCGCCACCTGAACCGGCTCCTGCCGCCCCTGCTGACGCTCCAGTGCCAGCTCCCGAATACAACGCCAGCCGGCAAGGCTGTCCAGAATGTGATTCACCACAATCTGCTCCTGGTTTCCCGCCCCCACCAAGTCATAGGCGGCATTGAACAGCATCAGCTCCCGGATATAGCCCTCCAGCTTTTGCTGAATAACAGGGATTTCTTCCGGGGAAAAATCAAGGGCACCAAGGCCCTGCTCCAAAAGCTGAGAAAAATTCATCGGTACCGCCAATTACACTTCTACTGAAGATTTCCAGAAAGGTGCGTATTTTGCCGCCACCAAGATGGCTTCCACCATGCTGACCGCAGAGGCTGTTCCCTTTCCCGCAATGTCAAAGGCAGTACCGTGATCCACGGAGGTTCGCAGAATGGGCATTCCGCAGGTGATGGAAATAGTACGCTCAAAATCGTAGGTTTTTGTGGCAATGTGCCCCTGATCGTGATACAGGGACAGAACACTGTTGTAACGTCCCTGCAAGGCCAGGTGGAACACAGAATCGGCACTCACTGGCCCCACCACCCGATAACCTGCTGCCTGCAATGTTTCCACGGCAGGGACAATGGCCTCCATCTCTTCGTTACCAAAAAGCCCATGCTCCCCGGAATGGGGATTCAGGCCGGCAATGGCCATTGTCCCCTCGGTGATACCAAGCTGGGTTAGCGCTCCAGTGCAACGGCGGACATAATCGATGATTCTGTCCTTTGTCACCAGCTGGCAGGCTCGGCTCAAGGACACATGACGGGAAAGAAAAAACACCCGCAGATTTCGCACCTCGAACAAGGTCAGGGGATCGGTGGTGTCTGTCAAATCCCCGAATATTTCCGTATGACCGATAAAGGGAACGGAACCTGCCCGCAAGGACTCCTTGTTGATGGGAGCCGTTGCCACAGCCTGGATCTTTCCCTCTTGTGCCAATGCAATTGCCCGCTGGATATAATTGAAGGAAGCTGCACCACAGGCAGCGGAAATCCCTCCATACTGATAAGAACCAGCCTCCACTCCGGGCACATCCTCCACCCGGGCATATTCTGAGTCCAAGATGGAGATGGGCAGTCCACAGCGCTGGCACGCATCCTCCAGCACCGAACGACTACCCACCACATGACAAAGGGCAGCCTGCTGCACCTGGGGATCCGCCAAGGAACGCACCACAATCTCTGGCCCAATTCCCGCCGGATCACCCATGGTAACTGCAATACTAGGTTTTGTAGACATAGCTTCTCCTATGACATCAGGCTACTGCAACAACAAACATCACCCCTTTACACCACCAGCAGTCAGTCCACTCACCAAATGCTTTTCGATGCACAGGAAGAGAATAATGACCGGAATAGTGGCAAAGACCGATGTGGCAAAGAGATACTGCCACTTGATGATATTGAATCCGTAGAACACATTGATTCCCACGGTAATAGGCTTCAAGATGTCGGAGGAAATCAGCGTCAGGGCAATGGTATACTCGTTCCATGAGTTGATAAAAACAAAGATCAAGGTAGTGACGATACCAGGGGCAGCTGTGGGCAACAGGATTCTCACCAGTGCCTGCACCGTGCCGCAGCCGTCAATCTTGGCCGCCTGCTCCATTTCGGAGGAAATGGAAGTGAAGGTGCCCCGCAGCAACCAAATGACAAAGGCCTGGTTAAAGGCAGCATTCAGCAGGATGAGCCCCAGAATGCTGTTGTTCAAATTCATGTTCACCATCATGCGGTAGATACCAACCAGCAGAACTACCGGCGAAAACATCTGGCTCATGATGACGGCGCCCATGAAGAAGCCCTTCCCCTTGAACTTCATGCGGGACAGGGCATAGGCTGCAGGAATACCACAAAGGATGGCAAGGAGGGAAGCTCCGCCAGCCACCAGAATTGAATTCCCCAGATAGCGGATGATGGGCGCCTCGGACCACACCTTCACAAAGTTCATCAGCTGCCAGGCCTTGGGCAAAATACCACCACGGGTATCGTACATTTCCGCATTTGTCTTGGCGGCAGTGATAACCATGATGAAGTAGGGGTAGAGAATAACAACACAGGTTACAAGAATCCCAACGTACAACAAAATACGAGTGACTTTAAAACTATTTCCCTTCATACTCAGTCCTCCTGCTCAGCCTTCAAGGATATCATCATATAAATACTTGCACAAATGGCAAGAACAACAAACCCGATGACAGAAACCGCAGCGGCCTCACCAAATTTTCCAGAGCTGAAGGAGAGGTCATAGAGGTAGGTGACCAGGGTGTGGGTTTGGTCGGCGGGATCTCCCTTTGAAATAGTCCAGATAATGGGGAAGGAGTTGAACACATAGATGATGTTCAACACGGTGGAAACAGACAAGCTGGGCATGACCAATGGCAGAGTGATTCTAAAGAGCTTTCCCCAGAAGCCAATGCCGTCCACATCGGCCGCCTCGTACAAGGCTCCATCAATACTCTGCAAACCAGACAAGACACAGAAGGTCACGAAGGGGATGGTGACAAAGATACCAACCCAGCATTCCCAGGCAAAGAAGGCGGCCGGGGTTGCCGTCCAGTTGATGTAGCTATCTATCAATCTCAGATTGTGCAAAAGGGTGTTGAGGGCGCCGTACTCAGGGTTGATGATATATTTCCAGACCACAGCCTGAATGATGAGCGCAGTTGCCCAAGGAAACACGATGACCGCACGGGCAATCTTCCTTCCTTTGAATTGCACGTTCAGAATCATAGCCAAGGTAAATCCAATGGCGGTGGAAAGTCCTACCACCACTATAGTCCAAATGAGCGTATTCTTGAGGGTATTCCAGAAGGTGGGGTTATTGAACACGGCAATGTAATTTGCAATGCCGTTCCATCCACGATTCACGCCAACCTTACTGATTTCAGAAAAGGATGACTGGAATACCGTGAAAATGGGAATCAGAATCATCACTCCCATCATCAAAATACTGGGCAGCAGCCAGATATACGGCTCAATCTTTTTAACTGACTGGAATGTTTGAGAACTCACCTTTTTCTCCATGATTCCTCCTCGCTGACAGCGACGTTACGAATGCCAGAGTCGGAATCCGTAACGGTAAAAAAAGGGGCCTGAATTTCCTCAGGCCCCTAGTAAAATCACAATGGATTACAAATGTTCCTCACGAAACTTATTTGGTAACCTGAGCCTGCAGGGCATCCAATGCATCCTTGGCAGAAATCAGTCCCTGACCAACCTTCTGCTCCACATCAATAACACCATTGCGAACATCCATCCACTCTGCTTTCTGCAGGGGATAGAACTGGCAGGTGGGCAGAACTGCGCAGAAGGTTGCGAAGTACTCGGAAGAACCAGTAGCATCGCTTCCACCCTTGGTGTGCTTCTCGGCATTCTTGGCCAGGTAATCAGAAGCATCCAGAGTAGCGGGCAGGAAGCCCTCGAACACCATGTAGTCAGAGTAGGTCTCGCAGGCATAGAAGGCGTCGAAGAACTTGGAGATGGCAGCGGTGCGAGCAGCCTGGTCAGCAGCCTTTTCGTCCTTGAATACCATCAACTGGTCGCAAACACCAAGACCAATCCCCTTGCCAGGAATGTTCACAGCCTCGTAGTTTACGGTGGAGTCAGCGGCGACCATGTTCATGGGTCCAATCATCATAGCCAGTGTACCGGCGCTGAAGGCATCCTGTAGGGGATAACGGGTGTCAGTGTAGGGGCCGGCGTTGCAGTAGCCAGCATCAATCAGAGACTTGATGTACTCAACGGCCTGCACGTTCTCGGCAGAGTTCAGGTTCCAGTTGCCGGCAGCATCCACGTAACCGCCACCAAAGTTCCAGGCATAGTAGGCAAAGGCAGCCTGTCCCTCATCAGTAGAAATGTCCAGTCCCCAAGGAACGATGGTGTCGCCATAAGTGGCACGGAGGGCGGCACAAGCAGCCACGACCTCATCCCAAGTCTGAGGAGGAGTGGTGATTCCAGCACCGTTCAGCAGGTCAACATTGCAGAACAGTGCGCGGCAGGAAGCCAGGATGGGGAGAGCCCAAACAGTTCCATCCATCTCGTTGGAGTTCCAGAAGCTGGGAATAATCTGAGCCTTAACGGCGGCAGAGGTGTACTCCTCGGCTGGCATCAGCAGGTCATCAGCAACATAATCTGCAAAGCCTGAGATGTTCAGAATGTCAGGCTGCTCGCCAGTGGAGATACGAGTAGTAACGACAGAGTAGATGTCGTTCCAGGAGACAATCTCGATGTTTAAGTCGATGTCAGCGTTAGCTGTCTCGAAAGCCTTCTCAAATTCAGTCCACCACTCCTGGGTATAGTTTCCGTACTGGGAGATGATGACATCAACAACCTGCTTGCCAGCCTTACTCTCGGCAGGCTTGCTACAGGCAACCATTGAGAACACTGCGGCAACAACCAACAGGATTCCTACAATTCTCTTCATTCTTTTCCTCCTATGAAATCACTAAAAAAGAAATCATTTAATTATAACTCTACCGTATTGTGTTGTCAAATTCTTTTCCTTAATAAAGGATATTCTAATCGGGATACACCAGGTGGTTCTCCGTGATATTGTATAAAGTGGTGTCCAGGAACCGGCGGGCCAGCCAGTTGGCCATGGGCAGGTTCATATCCAGGTAGTTGCCGCAGTCCTTGGGGCAGGCTCCGGGAATATTGTCCCGGAAGTCGCGAATAAACTCATACATCTGGGTCAGCAGTGGAACCACATCACGGGAGCGGTATTCCCCTGCCAGCAGCAGGTAGAAGCCGGTGCGGCAGCCCATGGGACCAAAGTACACAATCCTGCTGCCAAACTCCCCGTGATTACGTAAAAATGTAGCTCCCAGATGCTCAATGGCGTGCATTTCCGCCGTGTTCATCACTGGCTCCCGATTGGGCGCTGTCATCCTGATGTCGAAGGTGGTGACGCAGGAGTTGCCCACCGGGTCGATGCGGGAGACATAAACCCCAGGCTCCAGCTTGATGTGGTCAATCGTAAAGCTCGCAATCTTTTCCATAAATAACTCTCCTTAAAAATACTCCTTGATTCCGCCGACGGCAGACCGCACCGCAGCTGCCAACGGACTTTATTTCAGCCTTTTGAAAATCCTTTTCAGCAGCCCCATCCTGCCCAGCAGCAGCCAGTACAGGAAGGCCACCAGGGCAAGAATCGGCACTCCGAAGATAACAATATACAGCACAATCGCCACAAAATCCACAAAGAAGTCCACCACGTTGGACAGGAAGCGACGGACATTGCGGTCCAGGCTGGGCCACTGGAAGCCCTGGTCCGTGGTGCGGTAGGGCAGCTGCAGGTCCACGGTGATGGTGGAGTAGTCAATCTGGTTGGAAAGCCGCCGCATTCTGCCCTCCATGGACTCAATCTCCGTGAGGGTGGAATTCAGCTCCCGCTCAATGCCCAGCAAATCCTCCATGTTCGCCGCCTGGGTGAGGTAGGCTTGCAGCCGGTCCCGCAGAATCTTTCTGGTGTCCAGCCGGGTTTGCAGGTCGTAGAACTGCTCGGAAACATCCTGGGTAGAGACGTTGCGGGAGCGGACACGGCCCAGATTTCCGGCGGCGGCCATGGCTGCATCAAAGTGGACGGCGGGAATCCGCACAGTAAAGGCGGCGTTGGTCTCGTGGTTAAAGGAGGAGGCCACATAGCCGCCAAAGGACTGGCACCACTCCAGCACCGCCTCCTCTGCGGAAGCCAGCTGCTCCACCTCCAGACTGATGGAGCCGGTCTTTATCAGCTTGCGCTCCTGCTGCCCGGCTGGATTTTGGCCACCAGAACCGCCGCCGCTGGCACCTGCCACCGTCGGCTCCGGCACGGCACCATAGTCCATCTCTGCCTCCACAGCCTCCTCCATCACCACATCATCAAAGACCGCAGTGTCCGTAAATTCGGCAGCCTTTGCGCTCATGCGGGGAGCAGCAGCCTGGGTCTCCATCGTTGCGATGGCACCGTCCTTGCCGCCGCAGGAAAAAATGGAGAGGGCAATGGCTGCCATCAACATCGAAAACAAAAATTTACCGTAGCTTCTCATGGAATCCTCCTTCATTCTATGGAATTTACTTGTCGGTCAATATGCAGGAAAAAATCATTTTCTCTGGAAGTTACAATAAGTCATTGTCATTCCAAGTCAGGCGGAACAATAAACTACATAATTTTCTTTTTTTTTCTGTAATTTTACAACTTTATGGTATTTTTTTTTGGAACAATATGATAGAATCTCCAAAACTTATATGGAGAGTAGAATTAAATGTCGCAAAAAAAAGTGAAGTTTCCTATTTCCTTGCAAATTGTCTTATTGTGTATCATCCCCTTGATAATCGTAACATCAGTGTCTTCACTGGTGGGGGAATATACCACCACAAAGAATTTGAAGCAGAGTGCCACCCAACTGGCGGAGGTCTCCACAGGCAAGCTGTCTGCAGAGGTAAACATTCTGCTGACACAGTACTACGAGAAGGTAAAAAGTCTTGCGGATATGGGCTCCACAACACATGACCCTGATATACTGGAGGATGTAGTCGTTGGCCTGACAAGTGACCTGCATGAAGGCTTCTCACTTTACTACGCCACAGCCATATCCAGATTCGAGCCTGGCGGATTCTATGTGGACAGCAGCAACTGGCAGCCACCCGCAGACTGGAATCCCCCGGACCGTGACTGGTACAAAAATGCTGTGGCGGCACAAGATGCCGTTGTCCTGACCGAACCCTATGTGGATGCCATGACCAATTCCCTGTGCGTCACCATAGCCAAGGCATCTGTAAGCAAGGATGGCACACTCCTTGGTGTGGCCGCCGCAGACATTATACTGGACACCCTTGTAAAAATGATAAGTGACTACAGGATTTCAGAAAACAGCTCCAGCTATCTTGTGGATTCCAAGGGATTATACCTAACCCACAAGGATTCCAGAAAACTGATGAAGTCCACCATATTCAACGACTACCCCGCCATAAGTCAACAGCAGGTTGCATTGCAGAAAGGCAAGACACAGTCATTGATTCTCGATGACCAGTATCTTGCCATTTCACCCGTGGAAGGAACACCTTGGTTTTTGGTGGGAATTGGCAAGCTTACGGACTTCACAGACTCCGTAAAGGACACGGTGAAGCTCATCATCATAATCATGGTAGCCCAGCTAGGCCTGGCCATAGCCTCAACAGTTTTCTTTGCCCTGCGCATCAAGAGAACCTTCACCACCATGGTGGAGCATTGCAACAAATTCTCCACGGGAGATTTCACCGCCAATTTCGACGAATATTTCATCGCCGAGGCAAATTCTCTGTCCAAGGGATTTGAGACATTCTCCCAAAACATCCGTATGCTGGTGGGAAAGATTTTCAACTCGGCAAACTCTGTCTCGGAAATGTCAAAGTCCCTGTCACATGCGTCGGAATCAATAAAGACCTCCGTAGGAGACACTGTATCTGCCATATCCCAAATAGACGGCACCTCCTCCCACCAGACTAATGCCGTCCAGCAGGTTGACGATGCGGTAAATGAAATTGTAGGCGAGGCTCAGGAGCTGAGCAAGGAAATTGATTCCCAGAATCAAATTATCTCCTACTCCAGCGCCTCCATCGAAGAGATTGTTCAAAGTATGGATTCTGTACACAAGCACATCAACGAGGCGGCCGGACACGTGGAGGAGCTGGTAAAGCTGGCATCCGACAACAAGAATGCGGTGAGCCTGGCAACCCAGAACATTGTCAATGTTCGCAAGGAATCCGCCTCTCTGCAGGAAATGAACAATGTCATCTCCTCTGTAGCCGCACAGACAAACCTTTTGGCCATGAACGCCGCCATTGAGGCTGCCCACGCTGGAGCTGCCGGAAAGGGTTTTGCCGTTGTTGCAGACGAAATCCGCAAGCTGGCGGAAACCGCTGCCAAGCAGGCCAATTCATCCAGCACCTATCTGAGGGCAATCCAAGAAAAAATCGACGGCATTGCAGAGTCTGCAGTCAGCATAGACAAGTCATTTACGGGAACCATCCAGAGAATCAACGACATCTCCCAGGTGGTGACCCAGCTGGAGCAGTCCACTGCCGAACAGGAAATGCTTTCAGGGCAGGTACTCCAGGCATTGAACGACATTCAGAGCAGCACCCACAACATCACAACCAACGTGAATGGGATTACAGCCAGCACCAGTCAGACCTCCCAGCTCTGCCACAAGCTCAGAAGCCTGAACGAAGATGTGAATGCCGGAATCAGTGTCTGCAAGAAGGCTGCCACTCAAATGCAGAATGCCTCCATGACAATCAATGTGGTAGCCAATTCCACAAAGATCTCCGTATCAGACCTGCTTGAGGCGGTCAGCTCGTTCCATGTTGAGCGTCGGAAGAATGTGGGGGACCGTCGGAAGAGAAAGGGAGAGACTCCGGCTGAAGGAGAAAGAAGAAGGGCTGCGGACAGAAGGAAGGAGCATGTGAACCTTACGCCACCAACCCTGTCGTGACCAATATACAAAATCTTGCCAAAAAGGAGAGACAAGGATGTTGCGGAATTATGATGATTTGACAAAGCTTGCAAGCCAGGATGTTTCCGCCCTGAAAAGGGAGCTGGAAAGACGATTCACGGAGCTGTATGGAGCTGCCAGCCAGCCCATACAATTCTTTGCGGCCCCCGCCCGCATCAACATCATCGGGGAGCATATCGACTACAACGGCGGCATGGTGCTGCCCACCGCCATAGACCGCTACATCTACCTTGCCATCCGCCGCCGGGACGACGCCACCATCAACTACGATGACATCCGCTTCCCCGGCCGCTTCACCTTTGACATCACCGAGAATTTCTCCTACAAAAAGGAGAGCGACTACTGCAACTACCTGAACGGGGTTATCACCATTATGAAGGACCGGGGCGTGGCCTTTCCCACTGGCTTTGACGCACTGTTCTTCAGCTGCATCCCTGACGGCGGCGGCGTGTCCTCCTCCTCTGCACTGGAGTGCTGCTTTATCGCCGCCATGAGCCAGCTCTACGGTGGCAACATCAGCCCCGTGGACAATGCCCTCATCGGCCAGGAGACGGAGCATCGCTTTATGAACGTCCAGTGCGGCATCATGGACCAGTTTATCATCGCCACTGGCCGCAAGGATTCCGCCGTCCTGCTGAACTGCGCCACACTTAACTACCAGTACATTCCGCTGGAGCTGGGCGACTACCGGTTCATCGTTATGAACAGCAACAAAAAGCGGCAGCTGGCAGACTCCAAGTACAACAAGCGGGTGGCAGAGTGCAAGGAGGGGCTGGAAATCCTAAACACAGCTCTTGCAGCCCAGGGAAAGAAGCCAGTGGCAAATCCCTGCTCCATGACAATGGATGACTTGGCGCTCCTGCAGGAGGCCCTGAAAACAAACGCTCCCCAGACTGCCGCTGCGGAGATTATATACCGCCGGATGCGCCACTGCATCACGGAAAACCAGCGGGTTCACCAGGCCGCCGAAGCACTGAAATCCGGGGATCTAAAGCAGCTGGGACAGCTGATGAACGCCTCCCACCAGTCCCTGAAGGATGACTACGAGACCACCGGAATCGAGCTGGACACCCTGAACCAGGAGGCTAACAAAACCGAGGGCTGTCTGGGGGCCAGAGTTACGGGGGCTGGTTTTGGTGGATGCGCCATTGCTTTAGTCCACAAGGAGACAATCCCCCAGTTCATCGAGACTGTGGGAGCCGCCTATCTGGAGCAGATTGGCTACGAGGCTACCTTCTTTGAGTGTTCTACGGGAAATGGAGCGGGGCCACTAAACTAAAATCACCACGGTATTTGGGAGGAGCGAAATATGATTTATGACTTGATTCGTCAGTTGGTAGAATACGGGCTGGATTGCGGTCTCGTTCAACCAGAAGACACGATTTATACGGTAAATCGACTTTTCGCCCTGTTCAAGCTGGATGGTGACGATGCGGCCATTCCCGCCCACACCGGACAGGAGACCCCTCGTGGCCATCAGCTGGAGCCTCTGCTGGCAGCCCTCCTGGACTGGGCCTACGACCATGGACTGCTGGAAGGAAATTCCGTGGACTATCGAGACATCCTTGACACCGCCATCATGGGCTGCCTCACGCCACCACCCTCCCAGGTGAACGCCACCTTCAAGGACCTGTACCAGAAATCCCCCCAGGCGGCCACGGACTGGTTCTATGAATTCTCCCAGAACAGCGACTACATCCGCCGCTACCGTATCCAGCGGGACATGAAGTGGACGGTAGCCACTGAATACGGCGAGCTGGACATCACCATCAATCTGTCCAAGCCGGAAAAGGATCCCAAGGCAATCGCCGCCGCCAAGCTCCAGCCACAAGGTGGTTATCCCAAGTGCCAGCTGTGTGTGGAGAACGAGGGATATTCAGGCCGCCTGAACCATCCTGCCCGCAGCAGCCACCGCATCATTCCAGTCATCATAGAGGGACAGGAATGGGGCTTCCAGTATTCCCCCTACGTGTATTACAACGAGCACTGTATCCTGCTGAACAAAAGCCATGTTCCCATGGAAATAAACAAGGCGGCCTTTGGCAAGCTCTTTGACTTTGTGCGTCAGTTTCCTCACTACATGGTGGGCTCCAACGCTGATTTGCCCATTGTGGGAGGCTCCATTTTGAGCCACGAGCATTTCCAAGGGGGCAACTACACCTTCCCCATGGCTCGCGCCACGGTGGAGACGAGCTTTCAGATGAGCAGATTTCCCCAGGTGGAGGCAGGAATCCTCAAGTGGCCCATGTCTGTCATTAGACTCCGCCACACCGATCCAGCACTTTTGGTGGAGGCCTGCAGCCACATCTTGACCCAGTGGCGGCAGTACAGTGACCCTACGGCGGGAATTGTTGCCCACACAGGAACCACACCCCACAACACCATCACCCCCATAGCCCGATTCCGAGCGGGGGCCTACGAAATGGATCTAGCCCTGCGGAACAACATCACCACGGAAGAGCATCCCATGGGAGTGTTCCATCCCCATGCTGAGCTGCACCACATAAAAAAGGAAAACATCGGCCTCATCGAGGTGATGGGACTGGCCATCCTCCCGGCCCGCTTGAAGACAGAGCTGGAACTTCTGGCGGACTTCATCCTGTCCCACAAGAATGTGGCGGAGTGGAGCACCATTGTCGCCACGCTGCCCCCTGATCAGCAGGAAGCCATCTCCAAGCACCTGGACTGGGCCGCCACCTTTGCCCACCAGTGCAACCTGGATACAGTGCACCACATCCTCCAGCAACAGGTGGGCCATGTTTTCCTACAGGTTTTGGCCCATGCCGGCGTGTTCAAGGATACGGCGGAAGGCAATGTTCATTTCAAGCGGTTCATCCAGACACTCTGACAGCTTAGTGGTGGTGATGGCCACAACAGCCACCACTGGCATCTCGCAGGTCACCATTGGCATAGAACATGAGAGCAGCCTCGGCAGAGCCTTCCTGACCGCCAAACACCTCCATACCAGCAGCTAACAGGGCTTCCCGTGCACCGTGCCCCATTCCACCGCATACCACCACGTCAACCTGCAATCCGGTGAGGAATTCCACCATCACCAGATGCCCCATACACTGGTGACCTGAGTCATGAGAGACACGTCCACCTTTGACTGGCACCATCTCCTTTGAAACAATGGACTTTCCCTCCACTTCTGCCACCAAAAAGCTGGGGGTCTTTCCAAAATGCGGGAAAATCTGGCCATTATCACAGGCAATTGCAATCTTTTTCATACCTTATCCACCAATTAAAATCTTGACTCCAATAGCCACCAAAATTATTCCACCGAGGAGCTCAGCCTTGTCATTTAAAATTGTTCCAAACCGTCGTCCCATGAAGGTAGCCACAAAACAGAGAGCTGCCGTCACCACACCGATAATCAAGGCGGCGGAAACAATATTTGCCTGAACTGCCGAAAGGCTGATTCCTACCACCAGGGCATCAATACTGGTGGCCACACCTTGTATCAGCAGCAGTTGAAAGGTGAGGCTTTCCCCCTCCACAGCACAGCCTTCCCCCTGACGCTCCCTGCGAGTCTTTATTCCTTCCAGGATCATCCGTACCCCCAAAAAGGCCAGCAAACCAAAGGCAATCCAATGGGCCACCAGCCGTATCTGTTGATAAAACAGGGAGCCGCACAAAAAACCTACCACGGGCATAGCCGCCTGAAAGAAACCGAAGCAAAGGCCAATGACCAGCGCCTCCCGCATTCCGCACCGTTTCAAACACATTCCGTTTGCAACGCTAACTGCAAAAGCATCCATGGCAAGCCCCACTGCCAACAGTAGCAGCTCAATAAAACTCATAGCTCTCCAAAAAAATGACCGGCAACAGGAACTGCCGCCGGCCTATCCATTCCCAACCGAGGGGAAATGCTTAATCTAATGAATTAGACGATAACGACACTATTGTCTGTGTTGGAAAATGGTGCCGGCATGTACTTGTCTGCGGCCCAATCGTTTTCCCAACGCTTACCGTCCAGCAGATAGCGGAACTGGTACTCACGGCCAGTCTCCAGCTTGATGGTGACCGTAAAACTGCCATCCTTCTGCTTTTTCATGGGGGTGTCAACACTGCTCCAGCTGTTGAAATCACCTGCCAGCCACACTTCCTTTGCTCCGTCGGCTGCCTCTGCGGACAACTCGAATTTAACGTTACATTCCTTTTGACTTTTCAGATATTTCTTATATAAAGCCATGAAGTCCTCCATCTATGATCCGTAGGCTAAACCTACATACAGAGTATACTACATTTTAAATATATGGTATAGTACTTAGAAGTTTAATTCAAATCCGCAATCATTATCAGGAGCACTATATGAAGAACAACCGCTATCTTTTTACCTCTGAGTCTGTCGGCGAGGGACATCCCGACAAGCTGTGCGACCAGATTTCAGACGCAGTGCTGGACGAGTGCCTGCGCCACGACCCTGAGAGCCACGTAGCCTGCGAGACCTTCGCCTCCACCGCCCTGGTTCTGATTGGGGGCGAAATCACCACCAACACCTTTGTTGACGTGCAACAGACAGCCCGGAACATCGCCCGGGAAATCGGATACACCGACTCAGACTTTGGCCTGGACTGCGACTCCATGGCCGTGATGAACATGATTCACGCCCAGTCCCCTGACATCAACCAGGGAGTCAGCGGCACCGGTCTGGAGGAGTTCAAGGGACAGCAGGGTGCCGGCGACCAGGGCATGATGTTCGGCTTCGCCTGCTCCGAGACACCACAGCTGATGCCCGCCCCCATCATGTATGCCCACCAGCTGCTGCTGAAGGCCACCGATTTACGGAAGTCTGGCGCCATCAACTGGCTGCGTCCCGATGCCAAGAGCCAGGTGACCATCGAGTACGAGGGACACAAGCCGGTTCGCATCGACACGGTGGTCATTTCCCACCAGCATAATCCCGATGTGAGCCATGCTACCATCAAGGACACGGTGATTGACCAGATCATCAAGCCGGTGCTGGAGCCCACAGGACTCATCGATGGAGACACCAAGTTCTACGTCAATCCCACGGGACGCTTTGTGGTTGGCGGCCCCTTTGGAGACACGGGCCTCACCGGACGGAAAATCATCGTAGACACCTACGGTGGAATGGGCCGCCACGGTGGTGGTGCCTTCTCCGGAAAGGACCCCTCCAAGGTGGACCGTTCCGCCGCCTACATGGCCCGCTACATCGCCAAGCACGTGGTGGCCGCAGGACTGGCTGAGCGTTGCGAGGTGCAGCTGGCCTATGCAATCGGCGTGCCCTACCCTGTCTCCATTATGGTGGACACCTTCGGCACCGGCCAGGTGGAGGACTTTGCCATTGCCCAGGCAGTGAAGGAGGTCTTTGACTGCACCCCCGCCGGCATCATCAAGACGCTGGATTTGAAGAAGCCCATCTACCAGGCCACCGCCGCCTACGGTCACTTTGGCCGCAGTGAATTCAGCTGGGAAAAGACCGACAAGGTGGAGCAGCTGAAGAAGGCCATCAAATAAATGGCCGGCAGCACGGGACCGAAGCAGCATCCTGACGTAAAATTGCTGGGGCGGGAGCAAATCATCCAGATTTTTGACCGGTTCAGGGCGGCCAACCCCGCCCCCGCCACGGAGCTGCTGGCACCCAACGACTACACCCTGCTGGTATCCGTGGTGCTTTCCGCCCAGGCCACCGACAAGAGCGTGAACAAGGCCACCGCCCCCCTGTATCTGGTGGCGGACACTCCTGAAAAAATGCTGGAGCTGGGGGAGGCGGGCCTCATCGACTACATCAAGTCCATCGGCCTGTTCCGCTCCAAGGCCCGCCATGTGATGGAGCTGAGCCGGATTCTGGTGGCGGAGCATGGCGGAAGGATTCCCCGCACACGGGAGGAGCTGCAAAGACTCCCTGGCGTGGGCCGAAAGACCGCCAACGTCATCCTGAATGTCGTGTACGGCGAGCCTACCATGCCGGTGGACACCCACCTGCTACGAATCAGCCCCCGCATAGGACTTTCCGCCGGAACCACACCGGAGTCGGTGGAGCAGGATTTGATTCGGGTCATTCCAGCAGAATATATGCAACACGCACACCATTGGCTTATACTTCATGGTAGGTACATCTGTACCGCCCGGAATCCTGACTGTGCAGGCTGTCCCATTGCAGACCTCTGCATGCACAACAACCTCGCTATCTAGGAGCATCTCATGCTAGAATCAATCAAAGCCTTCTTTACCGCCGAGATGGTTACCGACATCATCTCCGCCGCCATCGGTCTGGTGGTATTTTTCCTGCTGTATCTTCTCATCAAAAAGATTGCGAAAAAAATCCTGACAAAGAAGGAAAAGCCCCAGGTGATTCCCACTGTTGTGAGAATCATCCGCTACATCATCTATGTCCTGCTAGTGATTTATATCCTAGGAGTATTCAACATCGATGTTTCTGCACTCTTAGGTGCGGCGGGAATTGTGGGAGTGGCGGTGAGCTTTGCCTCCCAAACCTCTCTCAGCAACATCATCAGCGGCTTCTTCATCGTGTCGGAGCACGCACTGAAAATTGGAGACTTCATTACGGTGGAAGGTATTTCTGGCACGGTTGATGCCATCGATCTGCTATCCGTCAAGATAAAGACTCCTGACAACCAGATGGTACGCATTCCCAACGAAAAGATTCTGAACACGAACCTTCAGAACACCTCATTCTATCCCACCCGCCGCATCAACGTCACCATTCCCCTGAACAGGCGCACCGACCTGGAATACGCCTTGGCCATCGCAAAGGAAGTTCCAGTAAAATGCCCCAACGTCCTGTCTGAGCCAGAGCCAATCATCTACTATGATGGATTCAACGAGGCGGGAATCAATCTGGTCATTGCTGTTTGGCTCAACAACAGCGACCTATTTGTGGTAAAGAACCAAGTGTATACCGCAGTGAAGAGATCCTTTGAGGAGGCCAACATTGAAATCGCCTACCCACGGCTGGAGCTCCACACAAAGAGCTAAAACTTTTCTCCCGATATTTTATCCTTCAAATGGCCCAGCGAAAGAACCAGTCCATCCCATGCAGAAAAATCAATAGTGGGGCGGACGGCGGTTGGGGATGTCTCCCTCCAACTGACCTGCCATGTCCGCAAGCTTTGTCTTGATATGGCGGTTCTCTGCCATTACCCGTTCCAGAGCAGCACCCTGCTCCAGTACCACTTGCTGCAGCTGCTGCACAAAGTCTTCCAAGTAGGATATTTTCATTTCCAGATTGATAATGTGGGTATCTTGATTCACGTGGATAGTATACTGAGATCATGCTGATTATAAAAGGGGCTGCCTCCTCCAACAAATTTTTCCACAAAAAAAATCAATTCTTTTCCCATAAAAACGCATTTTTTTGTCAGATTCACACAATAATAGTAGTAAAGGGTATTTTATGGAGGCACACATTTGAGCGAGACACCAAGATTCAAGCGCTGGGAAGACTTGGACATTACCGACGACTTCATCTTCACCCGGGTCATGCGGAACAAGAAGCTTTGTCGCACCCTGTTAGAAATGATTCTCAAGGTGAAAATCGGCAGGATCAAGTTTCTCACCAGCCACCACGCCATCCAGATTGACCCCAACGCCAAGGGCATCATCATGGATGTGTATTTGAGGGACGAGAACAAGGTGATAAACGTGGAGATGCAGGCTTCAAACCACGGAGACCTCCCTCGCAGAGCACGCTACTATCAAGCAGCCGCCGACATCGACACCACCCCAAAAGGTTCTGAATACAGCGACTTGAAGCAAAACTACGTTATCTTTATCTGCACATTCGACCCCTTCAACCGTGGCAAGCCGCTCTATCGGTTCCAGAACATCTGCCTCGAAGATGACGAACCCATCTTCCTCAATGACGACACGGAGAAGCTTTTCCTCAACACTGCGGCCAAAGCCCTGGACAGCCTTGACGGCGACCTGCGTCTGTTCTATGATTATGTGAGAGAACGGACGGCCCAGACAACCTTCACCAAGGAGCTGGACAGCTCCATCTCCAAGTTGAAGCAGGAAAAGGAGGAGCGAAGCATGTATCTCACCTACACATCCCGCATGATGGAATGCCGCCGTGATGGTTATGAAGAAGGACTGCACACAGGCCGTGAGGAGGGTGCATACCAGAAGGCGCTGGAGACGGCACGGGCATTTCTTTCTTACGGTGACGCTCCAGAAAAAGTTGCCCGCTGCACGGATTTGCCACTGGAGACGGTGCTGGAGCTGGCTCAGAAACAGTAGCCAATCCTGCCTTCAGCCAGTTTGTAAAGAAGCGATTGAACTGATGGCTCCTCCGAGAAGCCGGTTGTCAGCAGAACAGACAACTACCTGCAATGCAATCAAACCATCTCCGTGACCAACTCACTTGAAAAAAAGTCTTTTCCTACTTATCTTCTATGAATAATAGTTTTACAAAAGAACTTGACTAGGAGATGACAATAATGAATAGAGCTTTAACTATGATGTTGGGAAAAATGTTCTGCGGCGGGGGAGCCAAGGGAAAATTTCAGCAGAGTACCATGCAGGACCTGGCACAAAGGCTGGAAACTGAAACGGATTACATCTTGTTGGACGTTCGCACCACAGAAGAATTTGAAGAAGGGCATATTCCCGGTGCCATCTGCATTCCCAACGAAGAGATTGCCCGCCTTGCTGCCACAAGGTTGCCCAATAAGGAGCAGCTGATTTTTATGTACTGCCACAGTGGAATGCGCAGCATGATGGCAGCGAATTATCTTGCCAGCCAGGGCTACACCAATATTGTTGAATGCGGTGGAATTATGGACTGGCAAGGTAAGTTGGAATAAATCAATCAAACTATCTTAAGACCAAGGAGAATTTAGGTGAAAAAAATTGTTTTGTTACTTTTAAGCACCTTTTTACTAGCATCCTGTTTTGGTGGTGACTTTCCCCAAATCACTATGGACGAACTAGGCCAAAGGCTCCAAACAGAAAAGGATTTTATCCTGCTGGATGTTCGCACCCCAGAGGAATTTGTCAATGGCCACATTCCCGGAGCCATCTGTATCCCCAACGAAACAATTGGCCAACAAGAAATTACCGCCCTGCCAGACAAGGGTCAACGAATTTACATTTATTGCCGCAGTGGCAACAGAAGTAAACAGGCCGCCAGAAAGCTCATCAAGTTAGGCTACACCAATATTGTGGAAGCTGGCGGGATTCGTCAGTGGAAGGGTGAAGTTATTACCGGAGGCACCCCAAGCCTATAGCTATACTCTAAGGGACTCCTGTGATACAATGACTGCCATGGAAAAACATCGGTTATTGTAGAAGGCGGCGGAATGCGTGGCATGTATGCTGAGGAAACATAGTTGAGCCCAAGGCGAAATTCTTGCGGCATCGAGTGGAAGGAGGAGCCAAAACCATGAATAAAATCTGCTTTTACAATGCGCGGCTGGTGGATGCCACCACAGATTCACCCGGTATGCTTTTGGTGGAGGAAGGACGGATTGCCGCTGTGGTGAAGGGAAATTTTTCAGCCGAGACGGCGAGGACTCTGGCGGAAGGCTTTTTTCCCGGCGTGGATTCAGCCGCCATCAATTGCATTGACTGCCACGGAATGATTTTGCAGCCCGCCTTCATCGACCTCCACGCCCACTTCCGCTATCCGGGCCAGAGCCAGAAGGAGGAATTGTCCACCGCATTGCAGGCGGCGGCGGCTGGCGGATTCGGAACCTTGGTCTTAATGCCCAACACAATCCCCGCCATTTCCTCCAAGGAGCTGGTGGAACAGGTTTGCAGGGATGCCCACGCTTTTGGAATCGCCGATGTAGTTCAGACCATCACCCTCACCAGAGATTACTCTGGCAACGACACCAGCCACCTGCAACAGCTGCCAACCTTTGAGCCGGGAACGCCACCTTCAGCAGGACAGGTTGCCATGGCCACCGAGGACGGCAAGGACGTGGAATCCGCAGCCACCATGCTGGAAGCCATGAAAATTTGCGGACAAAAGAAGCTCACCGTGGCCTGCCACAGCGAGGACATGAGCTTGGCGGCGGCGGCCCGACCATACCGAAAGGTTGCCACCGACATCTTTGCGGAACAGGCTCCCATGGAAGAAGCGGCACTGGGCGCCATTCCCGCCGCCACAGCTTCCAGCAACCCTGAAATCAAAAAGGCCCTCGCTTCCTTGGAAGAAGCCAACAGGCTTCTATCTTTGGCAGAGGACATCGCCACGGAGCGGAACATTCGCCTTGCACATCGGGCTGGCTGCCAGCTCCACCTTTCCCACGTGAGCACAGCAGGAGCCATGGATGCCATCCGTGCCGCAAAGGACAGGGGCTGGGCTGTCACCGGCGAGGTAACGCCCCATCATCTGGGACTTAGCGTTGCAGAAAATGACCCCAGCTTGCGGCACATCGTGAACCCGCCCCTCCGCAGCGAACAGGACCGACAGGCCATGATTCATGCCCTGCTGGACGGTACTGCCGACTGCATATCCACGGACCACGCCCCCCACACCGCCCAGGACAAGGCCAACGGAGCCCCGGGCTTTTCCGGCCTGGAGACAGCCTACGGAGTGTGCAATTCGGTTCTGGTTCAGGGAATAAACGGTGCCACCGACGGACGCACCATCACGGCCAGCCAGCTTTCCCGCCTTATGGCCGCCAATCCCGCCCGCATCCTGGGACTGCACCACGGGGAGGAACCTCGTGGCCTTCTGGAGCAGGGCTTTGTGGCGGACCTGGTGCTCTGCGACCCCGCCGCCCAGTGGATAGTCCACGGAAAAGACTTTGCCTCCAAGGGCAAGTACACCCCGCTGGAGGGAGCCACCCTCACGGGCAAGGTGCTGGCCACCTACCACGGCGGCCGGGAGGTGTTCAAGGCGGAGTGAGTTTGGTTTGAAGGAGGGGCGGAGATTTCAAGTGTGCGTTGGAAGCTCCGCTCGTTTTTTGGGGACTATTCCTTACCACAGCAAGACCGGAATACGAGATAGTCCATTAGACGGAATAAGAAAGCCTGTTGTTACTGCCATTGCTAATACAAGTCTCCTCAGTCCCAGTCGTCATCATCCCAGTCATCGTCAAGGGCTGCGGCTTCCATAGCTTTGATTTGGGCATCCCTTACATCAAAAGAGGCTGAGGCCGCCTCCGCAAATAAGGCCAAGCAAAATGGACATAGATATATTCTTTTGTGAATATTGAAACCAAGCCTTGAGAAGGAGAAAGAGGACGATTTGGAGAACATGGAATCAAGGGATTGTGCTGTCATTTCCTTTTCTATGAAAAAAGTAGAGATTCTTTCCAACTCACTTTTTCTCAGGTAGAGTGCTTTTTTCCTCGACTCGTTCCTCATCAGGTCATTTGAATACCTGCTTTCAAGAGGTTCTTGCAGGTATAATTCTATAGCATCTTTCAGTATCTTGAAAGTAGCGCTTTCCACCTCATTCTTTCTCGGGTAGATTCCTTTTCTCCTCGACTCATCCCGCATCAAGTTAAAAGCATCAATGTAATGAAAGATGATTTCCAGAGAAGGTTCGAGCTGTAAAAAACTTTGCTTGTTTTCCAAGATGGCGGTGAGCGTCATCTTTGTATAAACGTCACTTATATTTCTTACCCTTTCCTTTTTTTCATCCGTGAACCCCAATCTATCTTTTGTTTCCTCAAGAATATTTTCCTCGAATCTTTCGCATTCATTGATTTCATTTTGAGTCGATTTCAGAAGTTCCTCTTTTTGGTTAAGGAAATAATCCTCCGTATTCCTGCAAATCCAACAAGTCTTTCCCATCTTTATTCCTTCCCTCTCCTACTTTACTGAATACTTTGCAACAATCTGATAGCTTCCCCGCTGGGAATTTGCCACGCCGATGGAAATGTCCCTTGCGGTGTGGGGGACGGAAACCTGGCCGGAAAAGTTGCCCCTGCCGTCGCTCTCAAGCTGGATGTAGGTGCTGCCGTAGATGACCGCCACAAATTTTTTCTGGGGAGCGGCTACCTTGAACTGGACGGTGGTTCCGGCAGACAAGGGCATGGTCAGAGGGGACTGCACCTCCACGCCGTCCACCGGGAACAGGGCGGGATACTGCACGCCACCCGCTTGGCTTGACTCCACCAAAAACTGGCCGCAGCTGGTTCCCTGCCGTCCGCCAACCTTGCGCCAGAACACATCCACCACGTAAAGTCCCGCCGACGGAAAGCTGAATTCCGCCTTGGTCAGACCGCCTGGCTGACGCCGCACCATGAGGGAGTTGCTGGCGGGGCGGCCAGAGTCCAGGCTCCGCAGGGTAAAGTCCAGCTGGAAGCCAGCCCGTTCCCTGAATTCCATGGCCAGAGCTCCGTCCGCCTGGTTTGTCTTGGCGGGCAGGGGTGCAAAATCCTTGGCCACCTGGAAGAACTTGGGACGCAGGTCCGGCAGCTTGGCAAAGTCCTGTGGAGAAAGGGGCGTTGCCAGAAGTTGGTCTTGCTGCCGTTGGGGCAGGTGGCTGTAGATAAAGTGCTCAGGCCGCAGGAAGAGCCAGTCGGTGTTGTAGCTTTGCCTGGCGGTCTTGCCCTCCATGTGCCCCGCATCCCAGGTGCAGTCCACCAGATACCAGTCGCCCTCCAGCTGAACCCGATTCCAGGCATGGTTTGATTCGGTGACCTTGGTTTCGTTGGCAAGGCTTGTTCCCACACCACGGGCATAGCCATGGATGGTCTTGCAGGGAAGCTTGAGACTGTCGCACAGACGTTGGTAGACGGCGGCGTAGCCCTCGCACACCGCCTTGCAGGACTTGATGACGCTGGCAAAATCCTGTGGCGGCAGGCTTCCTGACCAATAGCTGGCGGCATCGTAGGAAATCAGCACCGCCACCACATCGTGGGCCAGCCTTGCCTTCTCAAAGTCATTTTTTGCCACCCGATTGATTTCCTCCACCACGGTACGCAGCCAGCCGCTGGGGTTTGTGTCGCGCAGGGAGTCCACCTCCCGCCGCTTTATGAAGGCTGACATGGCCTTGTCCGCAACGTCGGTGCGGTAGGAATAGGCCTTCTCGTAGGACTTGGGCACTGGCAGCGGCTGCAGGGTGATAGCCGTCCCACGTTGCCCGTCATACTCCTTTCCCAACGGAGTCCCCTGAGAGGATGAACCGGAACTACCGAACAAGTCCTCCAGCTTTTCCTGCACCGACTGGCAGCCGGACAAAATCATGGCAAGTGCCAAGGGGAGCAGCACCAGCCGCCCCATGCAAAACCTCTTAGAAAAATTCTTCATGTAAATCCTCCATAGCCGAAAGTTGCAGGTGCAACCTCCTAGTTATCTTCCGTTGTCTTCCTGTCATGCTCTGGAACAAGGAATTCTGCCTTCAAGTCAACCGGCTCACCTTTTACGTGACGGAACAGTAACTCAAAGATTTTGATTGCAAGATCGTTCCCAACTTCTCTAGGAAGGACAGCCCGCAGGTTTTCCAGCACAAAGGCGTTTATCATCCTGCTTTGGAAAACCTGGTATCTCTCCAAGAGATTGCCATCTTGGAGCTTCGCCTTCAATTCATCATCTTTCAGCTCGTTCTGAAAAAGCTTGTCAAAGGTAGTCCACTGCCTCACTCCCGATTCAACCTTCAGCTTTTTGAAGGTTGAAGAAACGTTTCCGTCATTGTCCCTAAACACATACCTTATGATTTCATCGATTTTTTGCTTTTGCCCATCACATTCCTTGTACAGTTCATCTATGGGCCA
Source organism: Spirochaetaceae bacterium (assembly GCA_017622135.1). Taxonomy (GTDB): domain Bacteria; phylum Spirochaetota; class Spirochaetia; order Treponematales; family Treponemataceae; genus Treponema_F. The sequence continues at coordinate 9,726 of JAGARR010000038.1, read as the reverse complement.
CTTGTAGAAGGTCTTATTTCCTGCTCCATGCTTCACCACATCCCACAGGGCGGAGTAATACTCAGGCCGGAAAACCTGCTGCACTTGCTCATCATATTTTTTTCGGTCTTCTAAAGTCAGAGTCTGGTATCCCGGAACATCCCTAGGGTCAATGGAACAGCCTGCCTCCTTCTCGCAGCTTTTTACAAGCCACTGGGCAACCTGGTAGGCAAGCACAGCCTCGTTCTCTTCGTAAAAGAAATTCTCCGGCAAAATCTTCTTCAAAGGAAAATCCAAAGGAAGCCATAATCCACGGAAGAAATTCGTGTATTTGTCGGAGCCCTCCTTCCTACAATACTTTTCCGTGCTGTCAGTGGCAGCACCGTCAACAAACCGACGGAGACCAATCGACACGCTATCTCTCACTTCCTTTGCTTGCTTTATATTCCCCTCCCTCATCTTACTAACTTTCTGCTTGAAGTTGTTCGGATCCAATCCTCCATTTCCTTCAAAGCACAGTACATTTTTGGCAAACCCCTCGCCCATAGCCTGCAAAAAGATGTCCAACAAGGCGATGTTATACGGTGTACGCTCCATGTCTTCCTCCAAAGATTGATTTAGACACATTGTAACTAGCTTTCACAGGATAAGACAATCCTCTCCACGGTTATTATTTTGCTCTGTAAAAATTTGCAAAAATAACTGTGGAGGGTGTTTCCCCCTATCACCGCTCAATTACCTGCAAGTTCAAAAAGCGCACGTCACGAATCTCTGAGGAACTCAGGATGTGGTCATTGATGGCATTGCGAATCTCACTGCGGCGTTCCTCTTCATTGTGAGGCCGCAAATCCTCTACAGTCAACGCAGTAAAATACCGCCGTAAATACTCCTTGATTTCAGTCTGGCGTTGGGTAATCTCAGTTGATGCGGCTTTGTCCGCCTGCTTGTAGCCTAGCACAACCTCCACAATCACGCTGGCAGGAATTGCATCATTTGTGCGAGTGGCAATCTGCCCCAAGGAGGTGTGCCAGTCCAAAACCTCCCGCCTCCCCACATACTCTTGGGACACGGGAATTACCGCCTGCCGGGAGGTGTTGCCGCCAATCCAGTCCACAATGCCGCACTCAGGAATCAGGGGAAGCCCTGCGGTCTGCCCGCCACTCGCCGGAACCTGATTCGGTGGGGATGGCTGTCTCGCCTGTGTCGCCAGCTCGATGAAGCTGCTGCCGTTCCGTGTGAAAATCCCGCTTGCCTCGTCATACCTGCCGATTCCGCTGGTGTCCACGGTCTTGAAGAAGCTGGCGAGGCTGGAGCTGGAAAGGAGGCTGCTGACGGACTTCAAGTGGTAGCTGCGGGAGGTGTAGCTGCGGCTGCGGCTCTTGTTCCACTCCTCCAGGCTGGGGATGTCGCTGTAGTACAGGTCCAGTGCCTTGGTCAGGGTGGCGTCCTGCTCCCCCTGCATTTTCTCAAGGGTCTTTGTCAGCACCTCAAAGGACTGCTGTCCCTTGGGAATCTGGCACAGGTAAAAGTAGATGATGGCCTCCCGCCTCTCCAGCTTTTCCCGCTTCATGATGGACTCCACCTCCGCCACAATCTTGCAGTAGGTGTCGTAGGAGGCTTGGCTTTCCAACCCCAGGTCGGTAGCCGCCTTGTAGTCCTTGTATTTTGAGAAGCCACGCTCCATGGCGGTGTAATACTCGTGTCCCCTTGCCTCGCCGAATCCCTTCTTCTTGGCATCCAGAATGTCCGCCTTTGTCTTGAAGCCACGCTCCAAGCCCGGCATGAATTCCTGGTACTCCTTGTAGTCTGCAAGCTGGGCCGCCACCGCCCGATAGTAAGCGGAAGACTCCGTGCCTTCCACCTTTACCTCCTCCCGGCCATTGCGGGCAGTCCACTGTGTCTCCCGAAAGGCAAAGCCCTTCTTGAAGGCATCCGTGCAGTCCTCCACGGACTTGAACTGATTCCGCTTGTAGAAATAGTAGCACGCCGAGTCTGGCTTGGCGGCTTGGGTCAAGCCCAGCTCCACCGCCTCCTGAAAGTCAAGGCCGTTCCTGAATCCGCCCCTTTCTCCTGCAAGATAGCCTTCTATGCTGAGGTGCCCGTTCATGTCGAAGAAAAAATAGGTTCCGTCCCCCATGACGACGAGCCGGACATCAGATGGATTTTCCTTCCCCTTCAAAAGATAGCCAACCTCGATTCCATGATGCTTTATCAGAAATTGCAGGTCCCCAATATTTTCCACCCGCACTGAGGGAGCGTTTCCGATTGAACCGATTTCCACGTACCGCAGGTCTGCCCAGAGGAGCAGGGCGCAGGAAAAAAGCAGCGCACAAGCAAAAATTCTTCTCATCTAACCGCCTCCATGAAAGTATATTTATTACTAGATAAGTAGTAGTATACAGCTGTTTGGAGGAAAAGTCAAAAATTATACAATCTAAAAGGTAATAAATATTACTTATAGAATTGTTCTTTATCGGGGCAAAGTCCATCATAATTTAATACATGAACGAAGAAGAACTGGTGGACATCCCGCTCCTTTTAGGGCAAAATATTCGCAAATTCCGCAAAATGGCGGGGCTCACCCAGAGCCAGCTCTCTGAAAAACTTGAAATCACCCAAAAGCATCTTTCCGTCATAGAAACGGGAGCCCAGTTTGCCTCCGCCTCCCTCATCTCCAGAGTCTGCAAGGAGCTGGACGTAACTCCGGGAATGCTCTTTGGCGGGGACATAGGCAGCCGCCATCTTGCCATCCTCCAGAGCATGATTCACAACCTGCTGAATTCAAAAATCGAAAGCCTCTACCAGCGCCTCCATGGGGAAATCCAGTCCTTGCGTCAGGAACCCCCACAGAGCTTCTAGTCCGCCAGCCCCTCCACCAGCATCTGGGCGGAGGCCCAGGCCCAGTGGAGGTTGTAGCCTCCCAGCATTCCGGTCACGTCCAGTGACTCCCCGATGAAATACAGGCCCGGACAGGTGCGACTCTCCATGGTCTTGGGGAAAATCTCGTCCACGGACACGCCGCCACGAGTAACCTCCGCACGGTCGTAGCCGTCCACTTGGGAGATGACCATTTTCTGCCGGTTGAAGGCCGCCGCAACCTCCTCCACCTCCGACTTCTTCACCTGGGCAAGATTGTATTCCCGTCCCGCCAGCAACACCCGTACCAGTGCCTTGGGCAAGTGCTCAGACAGGATGCCCGCCAAAGACTTTCTGCTTCCCCGGTTGTCCTCAATCAGGCGGGCCACATCCAGGCCGGGAACAAAATCCACGGTGATTTCCGTGGGCCCCTCCACGAAGAGGGAGGCGTTCAAAGCCAGGGGGCCGCTGAATCCACGGTGGGTGAACAGCAGCTGGTCCCGGAAAATCCTCTTTCCCAGGGCAATCTCCGCTGTCACCGCAATCCCCGCCAGACCTGCAAACCCAGCCGCCACTTCCTCTGGATACCGCAGTCCTGCCAGTGCTGGCACCATGGGCAGCACCCTCATGCCGAATTTGCGGGCAATCTTTGCGGCGATGTTAGTGGCTCCCAGCCTGGGATAGGACAGGCCACCGCTGGCTACAATCACTTTACGGGCATAAATCTTTCCCTTGGTGGTTTCGATGCAAAACACAGATTCGCCATCGGCAACTGGATTTGCCGCATCCACCTCCCCGCAGGAAGAGCCAGCTTCAGGAATTTTTTCCACATCCTGAACAAGGCAATCCAGCAAAAAGGTGTGGTCATCACTTTTTCCATCCTCCAAGATTGCCTCCAATATGGAGGTTGCTCCGCTTAACGTAAAAAGCTTGCCATTGTCCCGCTCCTCATAGGGAATGCCGTGGCCCTCCACAAAGTCCAGTACGTCCTCCGTGGTGAGCTTATGCAAGAATGACTTGATGAAGTGGGGATTGCTGGAAATGAAGTGTTCTGGGGCCAAGAACCGGTTGGTAAAGTTGCACTTTCCCCCGCCAGTGGCCAAAAGCTTTGCCCCCAGCCTGTCATTTCCTTCTATAATTATGACACTCCTGTCCTTCAGTCCCCGCAGGGCCCACAGCCCCGCAGCACCGCCACCAATCACCACAACATCGTATACCTGCGCCATGAGTTACCAATCAATAGTCCAAGTTGCTACATAGGTTATGTCTCCCTCTGGGAAGGTGGCCACCTGCTTTTTTTCATCGATAAATGTTTCATAGTCAAAATTATAGGAGCTCTCCTTTGCCCTCCATCCATCAAACCTGTAACGAGTACCTGCAGCAGTAGCATTTTTGAATGGGTTCTGTGGCAAAAGGAATTTATCCTCAGGATCTCCAGTCCGTGTCACCTTCTCGGTGCTTCCGTTTATGTGTCCGCCATTCAAGTCAAAGGTAACCGTAACCTTGCCAAACAATGCCGTCAGCATTTTACAGCCAGAAAGCAATAAAACTACAAGAACCAATCCCAGAACAAAGCTTTTCTTCATAGTGTCCTCCTTACTGATACTTTGAGGTTACATCCCCAGATTCACGCCGAATCTCTATTCCTCCCCATTTTGCAGCGTACACTTTGTCTTCCTCAGGATATGCTCCATGGGTGTCATACTCATTGTAAATCAATGTTGAGCCCCCCTGTAATGTCCATCCTAAAAACTCGTATTGCTGAATAACAGTCACATTGGCAGATGCCTCATAGCTTGCATATACTCTGTACGGATATGGGAGCTCAAATTCATCTCCCTCGGTACCATCATTTAGAGTCACGTTGTCCGTGCCTCCACCTTCCCATCGTCCGCCATTGGGATCAAAAGTGACATCCACCTTGTTTGGAAATTGATCAAGAAATTCCTTGCATCCAGTCAACGAAAGTGCAACTATCAAAGAAAAAAAGATGAACAACACCAGCTTAATCACTCTCATATCATCCTCCCAAAAAATATATTATCTCCATATTTTCATTGTACACCACATGGAATACAAGTCAAGAAAAAAACATCAATATATTTGCATGAAATCACCCACATATACTAACCAGCACAGTACAAGTTGCTGATACATACATATATATATGGGTGGGCTATGTGTGTAGGGGGAGGGGTATTATAATATATATAAATATAATATAATAACTATTATAATTTTTATATTAAGAAAATTTGACAAAGTAAATTTCAAGATTTATAATATAATTGATACTTTTCTCTAATTTGGAGGTTTTCAATGAAAAGGAGTCTTTTCGGTTTATTGTTTGTATCTACTGTAGTCATCGCTCTGACTAGTTGTACATCTACAGCGGGATTAAGCCCAAGTCAAGTAATTGGTGCAAAAAATTCACCGGCAGCCCTTATGTCGGTCTATGTTTCCAATGAGGTAACATGGGAGACTGGTGAGAAGGAAACCTTTTTGGGAATTTTCAAAACTGCAGTAAAGGATGGATATGCCATTACACCTCAATTTGCACAAGAGTCAGCAGAGACATTCAAGGCCGCATTGGAAACTGGGGGTGGATTTGAGTTTGTATATGCAGATATCGTAAAACTCGGTATTGAAAATGCTATAAAGAAAGATAAAAAAGCAAAAAAAGCAACAATGTCCGACGGATCTTTGTTCGGATTCCTAAAATCAGTGGAAGTGGAATCGGATGCAGAGATTGAAAACTCAAAGGAAATCAGTCCAGCACCAGGTTATTATAATATTCTTCCTACCGATACACTTTACATTGAACAAGTTACAAAGTCAGCCAAAAAGAATAAATTTAAGACAAAATCCTATGTATATGGAAACATTGAGTTCGGTCTAGATGAATTCAAAACCACAACAGGTATCAATACGAGAGCATACTGTTCCACTAGCGTATATATTACAGACAAAGATGGTTGGATCATAAAAGAAATCAACGCATTGGCCTTTTCCGACCTTGTCAGCAAGGAAGACTTCCTTGCTGATCCAGCAGTCCTTACAAGTCAGCTTTCCGATCTGATGAAAAAGTCGACAAACCTTGCTGCAAGTAATCTGGACAAGAGAGTTGGCCTCTTTGATTTCTCTAGACCTGAAATGGACACAAAAGAATTTGTTTCAAACGGGGAAATTTTTAATTATAACCCAAACAGAGAGATGTTCACACGAATAGATGACGAGCGTGAGGATATGGGCATCCTGTTCAAATAAACATAACTGAATCGGGCAAGATTCTTCTTGTCCGATTTTTTTTTGGAGATTCAAAATGAAGCAAAAAATTATCTGGTTTCCTGTTCTCTGTGTTCTCACTGCTTCCGTCGTACTGTCTGGTTGTGCCACCAACAAGGATTTGAGCGATCTGTACATAGCTGGCGCCGTGGTTGGAGTGGTGGGGCTCATTGCGCTTCTGCTTCCGGACAAAGAAGACTCCAGCTCGGAAGAACAACTCAACACAGAAATAGCTGCCATCAACGAAGAGGCCGAGGAGGAATCTGCGAAGCAATCGGCAGAAAAATCCCCAGGGAAGTCGATAAAAGAGGCAAGAAAAGAACCGAAGGAAGAGACTGCCCAAGACTTTATCTTTGAGGTGACTCCCCATACCTTTGCAGAAGTCTTTGCAAGCAGAAATTTTTCCACCAGCCGATATGACAATGTCGTCCGCGTCTCCGGTGAATACGACAGAGAAAAAATCATTGCCCTGGCATCCACACTACGCAACGTAAATCGGCTGGTGGTGGACTTCACGAATGTCGAGAACATGCATGAGGTGCCTAAGGAGCTTTTTTCTGAATGCACTACCCTGCAGTATATAGAGCTACCAGCAACAACAACGATTATAGAGTCTCGTGCGTTCCAAAATTGCCAGAATCTGGAGGAGCTCATCCTGCCCAACAGTCTGGAAGAAATTGAAAGAAATGCCTTCTCAGGTTGCTCCAGCCTGACCCAGCTGCTCATTCCTGAAACGGTATCTTTCATTGGTGAGGAGGCATTTGCCGGTTGCTCCAGTTTACGGGAGATGGTGCTTCCAGGACTCTCGCATACAGCCCCACCCATCTTCAAGGATTGTGCAAACCTCATCAAGGTATATTTTAAGGATAGTGACCAGCAATGGCCCTACACGTCAAATTCGATTCCATTATTTGAGGATTGCCCCAAATTACAATATGTTCGATTGCCGAAAGGGGCACGGGCCAGTCTCAAGGGATGCACCAGCATAGAGGTCGTGTCCTTTCCGGAGGACTGCTACATTTCTTTTGAGGGGTGTACAAACCTAAAGGAAGTTGTCATAGAAAACGGTGTGAAGGAATTCTCTTTTTACGAAGAACCATTTATAGGCTGCAAGAATTTGGAAAGAATAAAGATTCCTGCCAGCGTTGAATCGCTCTGCTACACCGACGGGAATCCGGCCTTTCCCTATGGTTTTCCCGCTTTTCCCGATAGTCCCCACATGCGGTTTGAGGTGGATCCCAAGAACCAGTACTTCAAGTCCGCCAACAACGGAAAGCTGCTGACCTCCAAGGACGGCAGGGTGCTCTACGGTATGTCCTATGTCTCTGGAAACGTGACGCTCCCCGCTGGTGTCAGCATACTGCAAAATGACACCCTGTTGCGTGGCTACAAGATCGATACCCTTACCATTCCAGAAAATATACAGTACATTGGTCACGAAGGGTTCATGAAAACCACTATCAAAAAGGTCGTAATTAATGGCACCGTCTATTTGGATAGCCACGTCTTTTATCAATGCCAAAACCTGGAAACAGTTGTCATAAACGGAACTATAACGAATAAGTTTCCAGAAAACTACCATTCTCCGGTGTCCAGTGGCACAGGCTGGCTATTTGACGAGTGTACAAAGCTTAAGAATGTCATCATCAATGGTACTATAGAAACTGATCTTGACTGCTGGTTCCTCAATTGTACTAGCCTGGAATCCTTTACCTTACCAGAAAACCTTGCCCTCGTTAATGGGTTGGAGTTGGATGGCACCTTTAGCGGATGCGTGAATTTAACGCAATTCAAGCTGGGAAACAACAGGAACTTTAGTGTTTCTGATGACGGAAGAATCCTTTATACTAAGGACAGAAAGACACTGGTTTCATATCCCAGTGCAACAGGGGACATTGTACTGCCCTCGGACATAACTGCCGTAGGCTCGAAAGCCTTTGTCTTTAACGACACCATCACCAGTGTAACGGTTCCCGCTAGCATCGCCTCGTTGGGGACGGATGTCTTCGGTAATTGCCAAAATATAACGACCATAACCATCCATAACAAATTCAAGTCGGTCTCAGATTTTTATCCAGCCTTTAGTGATTGTAGAAATTTACAGACAATCAATTTCCACGGAACCCAGAAGGAGTGGGAACGATTAATGGCCACTGCAAACGAATGGGAGGCAGCCGAATTGCAAAATGTAACGGTCAACATTATTCCGCAGTGAATGACTTGGCCTGCAGGGGGCGATTTTTTAGCCGTATCCCGCAGGCCTTGCTGCTGATTTACTGTTCCTGTAAATCAAAAAAAAAAGACCCTTTGGAAGAGCCCAGGTAATCTACGGCACAGAAATCATCCGTCTGCCGCTGCTTTCTTCCGAACCTGACGGGGTTGGACAGCGATTTCTTGCATAGCACCTGGACTCATCGAAAGAGTCTAAAAACAATCAGGACTTGAAACCAACGCTCAAGTCCCTAAACGGAAAGAGGGGGATTCGGCTTCCACTCACCTACGTCCTGTAGGCTCGTTCCAGCCCACCCTCCGGCACTGGCGCCAGCATCCATGCTGGCTTACCTCGCACTTGCTCGGCGTGCCTCTGTTTCGAATCCCCTCATTTCAGGGTAGAATTCGGAAAGAGGGGGATTCGAACCCCCGGTACCTTTCGGTACACAGCCTTTCCAAGACTGCACCATCGACCACTCGGACATCTTTCCAAAAAAGACTTTACAGGAAAAAACCTGATTCATAATCCCGGTTGTAAACCTGTCCTCCTCCTAAACGGAAAGAGGGGGATTCGAACCCCCGGAGCCTTGCGGCTCAACGGTTTTCGAGACCGCCCGATTCGACCGCTCTCGCATCTTTCCAATAAAATCAGGCAAAAGCCTTTAATAGGCTGCACCTTACGAGACTAAGTGGATTCGAACCACCGGCCTTCAGATCCGCAATCTGACGCTCTATCCAGCTGAGCTATAGTCTCTTGTAACGGAAGCGACAGGAGTCGAACCTGCCCGGCCTGTGAAGAACCGACGGATTAGCAATCCGTTGTATTACCGCTCTACCACGCTTCCTTGCTTGAATCCTCGAAAAAAGGATTCGGAGCAGGGGGGATTCGAACCCCCGGTACCTTGCAGCACAACGGTTTTCAAGACCGCCGCCTTAAACCACTCGGCCACCGCTCCATAAAAATGTTTAAACAGCATATCCTAAATTGAGTATTTTGTCAAGTAAGAATACCGGGTGTCGTGGAAATTACTAATTTGCAAGTTAAAATAGCCCTTGCTAAGTTTATTGGACAGATGCAAAAAAGTTATTTCTTTTTCTAGTGGGATTTTTTCTCTGCAAGAACCTTGTTTCCAGAGCATTTTCCCGCTATACTGGTTTTCTGACAGTAACGGAATCCGGTGGAAATCCGGAGCGGTCCCGCCACTGTAAGGGAAGAGGCGGCACGTTGGGTCAAGCCAAGAGTGGATTTTGCCCAGACCATTGCCAACAGGCGAGAAGGTGTGCTGCTGGTCCAGTTTTGCTGGACAGTCCTGAGCCAGGAGACGACTGTCAAATCTCATCCCTTTCATACCTTCCCGAGGAGGATTGTATGGTTACGAGTGTTTTATTCTCACC
>JAGARR010000037.1 GCA_017622135.1 Spirochaetaceae bacterium | reverse complement strand
CTTCAAGCGGCAGCCCGCAGCTGGCTGTGTCTCCACCATCGAGTCCTGCTACCACCTGATTCGGGAGCTGCAGGAGGCTGGCGTGGTGGATTCCGCCCTTGACCCCAGCCCCCTGATGACCGTGTTCCGCCGCATGGTGGATTTCCAGCTGGAGGCGGAGCAAAACCGCATTGCCGCAGGAATTCCCGGCCGCCATTCCTACGATGCCCAGCGGGACGCAAGCCGCAGGAAACGGCAGCGTCGCCAGCGGATGGAAGCTCCTGTCGCTGCAAAATCTTAACTCGGCCTCAAAAAAACCGATAATCATGTATAGTCAGGAGAACCATATTCAATGAAGAAATCAGAAAGGCTGAGTATTGTCGCTGGTATTAGCCTGCTTGTTGTGGCAGCTTTATTCCTTGTTGCATTGTTGATTCAATTGCTCCCCTTTGGAAGCAAGGGCTCCGTTCCTGTGTTGGGCGGCTTGGGGAGCCTGTTGTTTGGAGCCTATGGGTATTCCAGCCTGCTGATTCCCTGCTTTTTCTTTGCGGCAGGCTTGGGGTGCTTTCTTTTTCCGTGGAGTGAGCGGATTGGTGTCATCTACGGTCTGTCCTTCGTTCCCTTTTTTACCATTGTCATAACAGAAAAGATTTGTGCCGGGATGCTGACATTAGGCAACAGTCCCCTGGTGGGAATTCAGGTTGCTGCCGCAGTCATTGTCTGCATCTTGCTGCTGGGCATAGAATATTTTGCCGCCTCCTTTGTGGGCGGCCTTGTCCAGAACAAGCTGAATGCTACACACCAGCCCGTGGAGGAGCCACCCGCTGTTCAGCATCCACCGATTTTCCCAGAGGGTATGCTTCGTGACGATGTGGTGGAGCTGGAGGAACCTCATGGTGGGGAGCCTGTGGCAGAAAATCCCCCTGTTCAGGAGGAGGTGCCAGTTCAGGAAGAGATTCCCCAGGAAGTGTTTGAGGAGGAGCCTCAGCTGGAGGAGGAGCAGGAGGTGTCCCTTGAGGAGACCATGGTGATGGACAGCATCGGTGAGGAAGAGGTTCTGCCAGACAACCATCCTGCAGTGGCGGTGCCCCCTGAGGAAGACGCTTTTCCCGAGCCACTGTTCTCGGAGCCTGTAGCCCAGACTAGCCAGCCCAAGGCAGCTCCCATTGACTTGGGGGACGTGCCGAGTCCGAAGCTGCAGCCCGGCATTATCCAGCAGTCACGGATGGAGGCAGAGGTGGCGGCCTGGTTGGCAGCCCAGCGGGAGGCTGCGTCTGTGGCGACCGCCCAGACAGAGGCAGAGCAGCAGCAGGAAGAAAAAGAGGATGTTTTCGGCAAGGATTTCTTTGAGACGGCACCTGTTCCCACCGAGGATGTTTTTTCCAAGGAGTACATCGAGTCCCTGCACGCCCAGCGTGAGGCCGCTCGTCAAGAAATGGCGCAACCAGAGGAGACGAAACAGGAGCCAGCCTCCATCGAAGCCGCAGAAACTGCCGTACCTGCTTCTGAACAAGCCCAGCAGGACCTTTCCCCCGATGAGGAAACCCAATCGATGCAGTTCCAGCCGATTCCCCACTATTCCATGAATCCCCAGACTGACATGGACAGTGTGGACGATGCCCAGCTTCATTTTACAGAGGATGATTTTGCAAATCCTCAGGAGGCAGCCTTTTTGGAGGATCCCTTTGGTGAGGGCCACAAGCTGGAGGAGGAAGCCGTCGTGACTCAGGCGCAATTTCTGAATGACGGGGAAGCTGTCTCGGAGCAAATGGTAGATGGAGGCCAGGGCTGTGACGACAATCTGGCGGACGATTCCTTTGTGGAGGACGACAGCTTCGATCCAGAGGAGGATCTGCCGGAGGATGACCCGTATGCCAAAGAGGAGCAGTTTTTCGATGACCAGGAGTCTGGTTCCGAGGACTTGGCTCTGCAGGAAGACTGTGCATTGCAGCAGGAACTGCTGCCGGACATTAGCTTTCCGCCGGAGGACCAGCTGGAAAGTGACAATCCCGATTTGGACGGCAATTTCTTTGTGGAAGACGACAGCTTTGACCCGGAGGAAGACCTAGAGATCGACGCTGAAGACGAAGCTGTTGCAGATGATGAAGCTGAGGGTATTGATGAAGCGGAAGACGAGCCAGCCTTTGACGAAGAAGATGCTTTTGACCTGAATTTTCCGCCGGAGGATGATGAAACGGTCGAGGAAGACAACGAGGATGGGGAAGACAGCGAGGTGGACGAAATCCTCACAGAGGAAAGCGACACTGATGAGGAGCTGATGCAGGAGGCAGAGCAGAAATCCTTCCAGGTGGAGCCCCTAGTGGAACGGGCTGTTCCCCATCGTAGTCGTGGTCCCTACACTGTTCCCGCAGCGGAGTTGTTGCAGGCCTACCCCGGTGATGAATACTGGGTCATTGACGACGAGACTTTGGCAGCAGCTGGTGACTTGAAGGATACCCTCAGCGAATTCAAGATTGAGGCGGAGGTGACGGGCATCCGCAAGGGGCCGGTCATCACCATGTTCGAGATTCTGCCCGCTCCCGGCGTAAAGCTCAGCAAGATTGTGGCCCTGCAGGACAACATCGCCCTGCGTCTGGCAGCCTCCAGCGTCCGTATTGTGGCTCCCATTCCCGGCAAGCACGCCGTGGGAATCGAGGTGCCCAACAAGGAGCGGGCCATCGTCAGCTTCAAGGAATTGATTGACACCGACAATCCGGCCTTCAGGAAGCAGGCGGTGCCGGTGGTTTTGGGAAAGGACATTACCGGCGAGGCCCAGATTATCGACCTGGCCAAGACGCCCCACCTGCTGATTGCCGGCTCCACTGGTTCTGGAAAGTCGGTCTGCGTCAACTCGCTGATTCTTTCCATCCTGTTCAAGCGGTCTCCCCAGGAGGTCCGCATGATTTTGATTGACCCGAAGATTGTGGAGCTCAAGCTGTACAACGACATCCCTCACCTCCTCACCCCCGTCATCACGGAGCCAAAGAAGGCCTTCCAAGCCCTGCAGTACTGCCTGTGCGAGATGGAGCGTCGCTACGCCCTGCTGGACGGCATGGGGGTTCGGGAAATCACCAGCTATAACAAGCGGATTGTGGAGCGGAACATCGCCACGGAAAAGCTGCCCTACATCGTGGTTATCATCGACGAGTTCGCCGACCTGATGGCCACCACGGGGAAGGAGCTGGAGTCCACCGTGGCCCGCCTTGCCGCCATGAGCCGTGCCGTGGGAATCCACCTGGTGTTGGCAACCCAGCGGCCCTCCATCGACGTTATCACCGGTCTCATCAAGGCCAACATCCCCTCCCGCATCGCATTCATGGTGGCCTCCAAGATGGACAGCCGTATCATCATCGACCAGGTGGGGGCGGAAAAGCTTTTGGGCAAGGGTGACATGCTCTACGCTTCGGCCACGGACCCCTTCCCGGTCCGCATCCAGGGCACCTTCGTCTCCGACAACGAGGTGGAGAACGTGGTGGAATTCGTCAAGCAGTACGGGGCGCCGGACTACATCGACGATGAGATCTTCGTGGATGAAGAGGAGCCGGACATGGGGCCGGGGCTTTTCGGCGAGGGCGACGACCCCCTCTACGACCAGGCCCTGGAGATTGTGATGCAGGCGGGCAAGGCTTCTGCCTCCTATATCCAGCGTCGCCTGAAGATTGGCTACAACCGTGCTGCCCGCCTTGTGGAGGAGATGGAGAACAAGGGCATTGTGGGGCCTGCCAACGGTTCCAAGCCCCGAGAAATCATCCAGCTACCTTAGGTAGCCTCTGCCGTAGGTAGGGATGTCATGGACGATATGGACATTTTATCGTATAATGGGAAATTCAGGAGATAGTAATGCTGTCACAATACAAGCAAGAATATATCACCACCAGCCGCCTCAAGACGGCCTATTATCGTGGAGGGCAGGAAAATGAGAAGAAACTGCTGCTGATTCATGGCAATATGTCCTCTTCTGTGTTCTTTTTGCCCCTGCTGCCCCTGCTGTCCCAGAATTTTGATACCTTAATTCCAGACCTGCGTTGTTTTGGAAATTCAGAATCTTTGCCCATCGATGCTACCAAGGGGTTCCGTGAGTGGACAAAGGACCTGGTGGAGGTAACAGATGCTCTTGGCTGGGAGGAATTTTCTATACTGGGTTGGTCCTTGGGGGGCGGTGTGGCCATGCAGTTTGCCATGGATTACAGTGACCGGGTGGAAAAGCTGGTGCTTTTGGCGCCCTGTCCTCCCTGCGGCTTTGGTGGAACTGTGGGCGAGGAGGGAACACCCATCCAGCCCGTGGGGCTCGGTTCGGGAGCAGGTTCTGCCAACAAGCAGATGCTGATGGTGACGGCCGCCCAAAGCAAGGAAGTCTTGAGTGGCCTGCTCCACAGCTTTTGTTTTTCCACTGACTTCCATCTTGACCCCAATATCGAGGACATGTTGATTGAGGGCCTGACCAGTATGAAGCTGGATGACCAGATGTATCCGGGAGACTATTACTACACCGTCCACTGGCCCCACGTGCTGGCAGGAGATCATGGTGTGCTGAATACCATGTCGCCGAAGCATGTCAACATGAAGCCTTTGCTGGAGCTTGCCAAGAAGCCTGACATCCTGTGGATTCATGGACTGAATGATGTGATTGTCAGTGACTATTCCATTCTGGATTTTGGTCACCTGGGGTCCATGGGAATGGTTCCCGGCTGGCCCGGCATGAAGGTGTTTCCGCCCCAGCCCATGATTACCCAGACCCGCCACTTCCTGAACCTCTACGAGGAGCATGGCGGCCATTATCATGAGTCCATTATGCCCGGCGGCCATGCCTGCCACCTTGAGGGTCAGGAGCACTTCGTCTACACCCTCAAGTCCTTCTTGGAGTCATAGCACTCTACATACTAAATGGTAGGATTCATTCGTATCGTTCTAGACGCAGTGCCTTCTGTGTTTCTATATTTTAAATTGGTTTTTTAGGTAAAAGGAGATAGTTTTTGTTTGAGGAATACACACAACAATATATAACCACTGGCCGCCTAAAGACAGCCTATTATCGTGCGGGCCAAGGAAATAAAAAGAGGCTGATGCTTGTCCACGGAAACCTTTCCTCCTCGGTGTTTTTTTTGCCCTTGCTGCCGGCTCTGTCACAGCATTTCGACACCGTGATTCCTGACCTACGCTGTTTTGGCAATTCCCAGGCCCGCCCCATCGATGCCACCAGAGGCTTTCGTGACTGGAGCGACGACTTGGTGGAATTTACTGATGCCTTGGGGTGGGATGAATTCAGCCTTTTGGGCTGGTCCTTGGGGGGCGGTGTAGCCATGCGCTACACCATCGACCACAGCGACCGCATCGAAAAACTGATTCTGCTTGCTCCCTGTCCCCCCTACGGTTTTGGTGGCACAAAGGAAGAGACTGGGGAGCCAATTTATCCTTTGGGACTGGGGACAGGAGCGGGATGTGCCAACAAGGCAATGCTTTTGACCACTGCCGTTCAGGGGAAGAAGGCCCTCAAACGGATTCTGCGCCAGTTCTATTTTTCCCCTCATTTCCAGCTGAATCCTGAACTGGAGGAGCTGCTGGTGGAAGGGGTTGCCAGCATCAAGACGGGTGACGGTATGTATCCCGGTGACTACTACTACACCATGAGCTGGCCCCACGTGTTGCCTGGGGAGGAGGGAGTACTGAATGCCATGTCCCCCAAGTGGTCCAACCAGTCTGCCCTGCTGGACTTGATCCGCAAGCCCGATGTCCTTTGGATTCGTGGCATTGAGGATGATATTGTCAGCGACCATTCCATCATCGAATTCGGTCATCTAGGCAGCAAGGGACTGGTGCCCGGCTGGCCTGGCCCTGGAAAATATCCCGCCCAGCCCATGATCGCCCAGACCCGCCATTTCCTGAACGAGTATCGTAAGCGGGGGGGTAACTACCAGGAGGTGCTGCTTCCCGGTGGCCACGGTTGCCATCTTGAGGCGGAGGGCCAATTCGTGTTTGCCCTCACTTCTTTTTTATTTTAGCTTTTCGTTGAAGAGTCGGTCTTTTGGTCCGGCTCTTTTTTTCAAAAAAAATATCCCGGAAGCAACCATCAGGTTGCCGCCGGGATGTTTTCATTCAGGTGGCCTGTTGTCAGGCAGCCTGCTCACGCCCGCCGCAGATTAGGAGCGGGAGGTAAGCCACTCCACAATCTGGGGAGCGATGGTCTTCTGGGACTGGGAGGACACATACATTCCGATGTGTCCAGTCTTGAAGGAGATGAACTGGGTGTCGGTGCTGCCAACAGCGTCCAGCAGGGGACGGCTGGCGGAAAGGGGCACCAGGTGGTCGTACTCAGCACAGGCACACAGCAGGGGCATGGTGATGTTCTTCAGGTTCACCTGCTTGCCGCCCAGAACCAACTCGTTCTTGATGAGCTTGTTGTCCTGGTACATGTCCTTGATGAACTGGCGCAGGGTCTCGCCGGCCTGGTCGGGGCTGTCGAACACCCACTTCTCCATGCGCATGAAGTTCTTCATAAACTCAGGGTCGTCCATCTTGTCCACCATGCTGATGTACTTGTTCATGGTGAGCTCAAGGGGCTTGAGAATCAGATAGCAGAAGTTCATGATGTCTCCGGGAACAACGCCGTAGGCATCCACCAGGGAGTCGATGTTCATGAACTTGCTCCAGCGGAACAGCAGTGCGTCGTTGCCGGAGAAGTCGATGGGCACAACCATGGTGACAAGGTTCTTGATCTTGTCGGGGTTCAGTGCGGAATAGATGGTGGAGAAGGTACCGCCCTGGCATACACCCAGTAGGTTCACCTTGTCTACCTTCTTCTCCTTGCGGATGAAGTTCACACAGTCGTCCATATACCAGTTGATGTAGTCGTCCATGGACATATACATATCCTCACCGGTGGGATAACCCCAGTCGATGACGTATACATCCAGGCCACCCTCCAGGAAGCTCTTGATGACGCTGCGGTCGGGCTGGATGTCCATCATGTACTGGCGGTTTACCAGTGCATAGGTAATCAGCAGGGGAGTCTTTACAACCTTCTTGCCAGTTACGATGGGCTTGTAGTGGAACAGGCGCATCTTGCCGATACGCAGCACCTCTTCCTTCTCCAGGAGGTCGGAAGCGGCATCCTCGGGCTTCATGTCCATCAGGATCTTGATGCCCTTGGTCAACTTGTCCTGGTAGGTGGTCATCTCAGTGATGGACTTCTGGAGGTCAAACTGCTCGAAAATCTTCATGACGCTGTTGGTCATGTTTGTCTGGAACTCAGCGAACTGCTGGAGATTCTTCTCGAAAATATTCTCACTCATTCTTACTTATCTCCTTTCTTTCCCTTCAGGGACTCAACCTCGCGGGTCAGGTCACGGACAGCCTTCCGCAGGTCATACACAGTCTTATACAGGCTGTTCATGTCTGTCTTGGTGGGGATGGGCAGTGAAGCCAGCATGCGCTCCTGAACCTTGTTCAGAGCGATCATGTACTGGGCGTACTTGTCGGAGAAGTCGCCAAAGACCTTGGAGAACTCGTCAGTGTTCAGCAGACCCAGGAGGACTTCCTCTGTCACGTTGTACCACAGGTCATAGAACTCGCGGAAGGTGGTTACAACCTTTCCTTCCTTGATGTTCTTCTGGTAACGATCCACCAGAACCTTGGAGCTGTCCCGGATGGAGTCGGAGATGAGGACAGACAGCTCACCGGCGGTGAACAGCATCTTGATGTAGGCATTTACCACCTTCATCTGATCCTCGTTAGCCTCGCGGTTTGCACCCATTCCCATCATGGAGAACATCTTCTCCACGCTCTCCTCGTACTTGGTGTTGAAGTCCTTGAAGAAGTCGATATAGGCACGGCGGTCTCCACCAGCAATGCGCTCCATGATGGAAGCGTCAATCTGCATCCAGGGGCTCAGGAAACTCTTGTAGAAGTCGATACAAGTATTTGCCAGGTCCTGGGGCTTCTCGAAGAGAGCCATGCTGCCGGCGGGCAGGAAATTCTTGAACACTTCCTGCATGAAGTCAGTGTACTTTTCCTGATAGTTCTGGAGGAAAGCGATGGGATCCTCCATTCCCTTCCACAGGTCAAAGAGCTTGGTGTAGGCATCCATTCCAGGAATCTTACCTGACCACATCTGGGTCCAAGACTCCATGTTGGGCATACCGCCAAACAGGTTCTTGAAGGGCATCATCTGACCCATCTTTGACCAATACTCAGCTACATTCGGCATCATGTTCTTGTACATGTTCTGATATGCTTCCATTCCAGGAAAGCCGCCGTTCATAGCGTCGCTCCACAGCTTCATCATCTGCTGCTGCTGCTCCAACCAAGGGTTGTTCATATTTTACCTCCTTATCGGTACCATTTCTCAAATTGATGCAATTTGTTGAAAAATATGCCATATCCTAACATGATACTTTATTTGGTATCAAGTTGTTTTACACTAATTTTAATGAAATTAGTTCAGTTTTGCACTAAAAAAAAGAAAAAAAGACCGACCTCAAGGGATTGGTCCAAAAGGTCGGTGTTTTTCCTTATTTCTTTCTATTTATATAGATAAAAATATTTCATTTAGATGAAGTGCTTCATGTCGTAATGTTCGATGGTCTTGGTTTTAAAGGCCACAAAGTAGGATCCGAACATGGCCGTGGCTGCATCGATGGCGGCGGCAAAGGCACCGATGATGCCGGCTGCCGGCTTGAGCAGAAGATAGCCCGCCTCAAATCCGCGGCCGTACATGGTGCACATTATGGTGAGGGCCATGAAGGTTCCTCCTACCGGCAGGCCACCCAGCAGGAAGGAGAGGCCTAGTGATGTGGTGCCAATCCATATGATGTCGGAAAAGGAGATGGAGAGGCTGGAGTAGGAGCGGAGAATCACTACAAAGCAGATGGAAATCACCAGGGCCGAACCGCTGCGGGCAAAGATGGAGAATATGGGATAGGAGACAGCGTTGACCCGCCGCTTGATTCCGAGGCTTTCGGAGCCGTGGCGCATGGCTACTGGCAGGGTGAGGTTTGCGTCACCGGAAAAGAATGCCACCAGGATGGGGCTGATGCTGGCATAGAGGACCCGGACGGAACGGGTGCCCTGGCAGAAAAATCGTAATGCCACAGGATACAGGACGCAGACAATCAATATGAAGAGTACCAGCAGTATGATGATGAGGGGCAAGTACATTCCCGCCTTGAATACTGCCAGGGCATCCACCATCCAGTAGCAGGAAATGGCAATCATGCCTACTGCCAGCATGTCCACGAAGAAGCTCATGACACTGTAGGAAACACGTGCCAGGGAGTCGAAGAGGGAGACCGTGGCCTTTGAGTCGGCTGTATCCACTGCGCAGCCGGCACCGGCCAGCCCCGCCAGTACAAAGGCGGGGAGCAGGTACACGCCGTCCAGCAGTGACTGGAAGCTGGAGAAGGGCAGCAGACTCATCACCAGGTCACGCAGGTTTATGGAGGCAATCTCCGTTACCTTGCCAGTGGGGATGGGGATACGGGGCAGCCGCACAATCAGGATAGACAGGAGACCCACCAGGGTCAGGGTGACGGCTGTTGCCATCAGCACCACCAGGAGCCACAGGCTCACAGACCAGATTTTGTTCCCTGTCCTGAGTTTGAACACGGAGATGGCCACACCAAAGAAGAGGGTGGGGAGCAATGTATATCGTCCGAACCGAATGGCGAATTCTGTGAGGAAATCCAGTGTGTTGGAGACCAGTCGATTTTCCATGGGGATGATGGCAGCTGCCAGGAGACCCAAGGCGATGCCGATGAGGTATTTGATCCAGAGTTTCATGGTGCCAGCATATCTTATGCGCGGGCTTTAATCAACACGGCTTTTTGTGATAGACTGCCAGCCATGAAAAGAATTATTTCCTGGAATGTGAACGGCATCCGTGCCGTGGAGAAAAAGGGGTTTTTGGACTGGATTGCAGCTACTGGTGCCGACGTGGTGTGCATACAAGAGACAAAGGCCCGCAAGGAACAGCTGTCTGAAGCGCTCTTGGCTCCTCCTTATGAGGGTGGCAAATATTTTTCCTACTGGGCTAGTGCCCAGAAGGCTGGGTACTCCGGTACCGCCATTTATAGTCGCACAGAACCCGACTCCGTAGAAATTATGGGGGTGCCGGAATATGATGACGAGGGCCGGGTGCTGGTGGCAAAGTACGGCAAACTGGCGGTAATCAGTGCCTATTTTCCCAACAGCCAGGATGCAGGTGCCCGACTTGGTTACAAATTAGGCTTTTGCGGGGCCATGAAGGAGTTCTGCGACAAGCTCGTTGCTGATGGATTTAACATAGTTCTTTGTGGAGACTACAACATCGCCCACAAGCCCATCGACTTGGCAAATCCCAAGACAAACGAGAAGAATCCCGGCTACCTGCCGGAGGAGCGGGACTGGATGGAATTCTTCACCACCAACGGCTACTGCGATATTTTCCGCAAGTTTTGTCCAGAGCCGGGGCAGTACACCTGGTGGAGCTACCGATTTAAAGCTAGAGAAAAGAACATCGGGTGGCGCATTGACTACCAGTGCGTGAACAACTCCTTTGCAGACAAGGTTTTGTCCTCAAAGATTATGGCAGATGTAATGGGGTCAGACCACTGCCCCGTAGTGGTAGAAATAGAGGACTAGCATGGCAAAGAAGAAAAAGGCCAGGCTAAAAATAATTTACAATGCTCCGGTTACTCTCACTTTTTCAATCGTTTCAGTAATTCTGCTGGCTGTAACTCACTTTCCACCTCTGAGCGGTCTCATCTCTACCTTTTTTATGGTTCCTGGGAAAATCGGTTCTGGAATTGCATTTAACTGGACAAACCCGCTGGATTATTTCTTGCTTTTTACCCATGTCCTGGGTCATTCCGACTGGAATCACTTGCTTGCCAACTTGTCCTTTATCCTCTTGCTGGGGCCCTTGCTGGAGGAACGGTATGGTTCGCCCATGCTGATTCTGATGATGAGCATTACTGCCTTGGTAACGGGAGTGATAAACGTGTGCTTTATCCCACGCCCCATGCTGGGAGCCAGCGGAATTGCCTTTATGATGATTTTGCTTTCTTCTTTTACCGCCATCAGCAAGCACCAGATTCCACTCACCTTTCTTTTAGTGCTGGCTCTATATATGGGAAGGGAATTTGCCACCGGATTCAAAAATCAAGATATTTCTTCTTTGGCTCACATTACCGGTGGCTTGTGCGGAAGTCTTTTTGGCTTTCTCACCGCCCATTCTCCCAAAGGCAGGCGCTCAACAAAGGCCGCCGACATCTCATCTTTGGCCCAGCCATCAGACAACAAGGCTCCTGCCAGCAAGTCCTCCGCCACATCAGCCCCTAGTCCAGCTGGCTCTGTGGCCAAGGCTCCATCCTCTGCCAAAAAAACTGCTACAAAGAAGGCCCAGCCCCAAAAGTCATCCAAGGACGATTCCTTCGATATCTACGAACAGGAGGCCACCATTTTGTTTGGTGAGGATGAGGGGTAGAAAGGAGATGGGGCGCTCGAGTATGGAGACAGGGATGGTCATGCTCGCCGTTCTCCCCGTCGGGACAGGTACTCCTGGCCCACCTGCTCCTGCTCCCAGCTGCACACCACCTTGTAGCCTATGCCGGAGAACAGCACCTCACACACTAGTTCCCAGGCGGCTTGTATCAGGGCGCAGACCAGTACTTGAGTCCAGGTCCAGTCAAAAAAGATTTTTGAAACCAGGGTGGTGAAGATCAGGTTGTCCACCAGCTGGGCCACCGCTGTGGACAGGTAGGACCGCAGGGCAAATGCTCGGAAGCCCCCCAGCTTGGTGGCGGCACCGATGGCACTGTTCAGCAGGGCATTCACGGCGGATGAAATGAGAAAGGCTATAGAGGATCCAAGCACCACGTACCAGGAGCCGCCGAAGGTGGCGTTGAGGGCGGAATTCACCTCCAGCAGGCCGCTGTCGTAGAAGGAGCCCCATTTGCCGGGAGCTAAGGCCAACAGGGCAAAGCTTCCGCAGACTCCCAAATTGATGACCAGCGCCAGCAGGGAAACCTTCATGGCGGCCCTGCCACCCCACCGCTTGCAAATCACATCCATGCACAGGAACATAATCCAGCTGAACACGGTTCCGCAGTCCACCGCCACGTACTTGTAATTCACCAATTCCTTGTTGGCCATCAAATTGGCGCAGACTACCGAGAGAACGAACAGGGTAATGGTGAGGGAAGGAATGCTGCGCATCAGAAGCTTGAGATCCTCGTGCTCCCGACGAATCAATTGGCAAATTTTTTTCATGTCTCCTCCTTAAGGATTTTAATTTGTACCGCGCAGGAGTTTTTGAGGAATCATAAACTGCGCCCCAGGAAGATACCCCGTTCAATGAAAAGTGTCAAGTTTTTCTTGACTTAATAGATAATAATTTATAGAATAGGAGCGAGGTTGAAGATGAGAATGGTGACAATTTGCATGGGGAGCTCCTGCTTCAGCCGGGGGAATTCCATGGTTGCTGAAGCTATCCAGCGGTTTGTAACAGATAAGGGGCTGCAGGATCGGGTGTCCATTCGTGGCTGTCTGTGTGAGGGCGAGTGCAAGAGCGGCCCCAATATCCGTATTGACGATACCTTGTATGCCAACGTGTCCGCTGACACAGCCATCGATATCATCAGCCGACAGCTGGAGGTGGAGCCGTGACCCTTCAGCAGCCCATCCACACGGAGCCCACCCAGTGCCAGGATTGCTACAAATGTATCCGCCACTGCCCGGTAAAGGCTATCCGGGTGGAGAACAACCACGCAAAGATTATTCCTGAGCTTTGTGTCTTTTGCGGCCAGTGCGTCATGGACTGTCCCGCCCACGCCAAGCAGACCCGCAGCGACCTCCAGCGGGCCAGGCATCTTTTGTCCACCAAGGAACAGGTTTTCGTTTCACTGGCTCCCTCCTTCGTGTCCGAATTCTCCGACTTCACGCCCCAACAGCTGGTAGCGGCCCTCCTGTCCCTGGGCTTTGCCGGTGTCTCGGAGACGGCCCTGGGAGCCGACCTGGTTTCTGCCCAGCTGGCCAAGGACTTGTCCCTGGCTGCGGCAGATTCCCAGGGCCAGCGGTTGTTTCTCTCATCGGCCTGTCCTGCCGTGGTGGAGTACCTGAAGCTCTACCAGCCGGAG
Source organism: Spirochaetaceae bacterium (assembly GCA_017622135.1). Lineage (GTDB taxonomy): Bacteria > Spirochaetota > Spirochaetia > Treponematales > Treponemataceae > Treponema_F. The sequence continues at coordinate 80,067 of JAGARR010000037.1, read as the reverse complement.
CTGGCTCCCTTCATTACCGACCGGGCCTCACCCCTGCTGGCCCATGCTCGCTATCTCCGTCAGGAATACGGAGCGGATATCGGTGTCGTGTTCATGGGGCCGTGCATTGCCAAAAAGCGGGAGGCGGATGTCTGGGCAGAGATTGACGTGGCCCTTACCTTCCAGGAGCTGCGGGGCTGGATGCAGGAGGCGGGTATCCGTCCCGACACAGCCATTCCTTTTGGGCAGGGCCATCCTGGAGATTTCATCCCACGGCGGGCGGCAAAGGGGGCTCTCTATCCCATCGACGGCGGAATGATTGCCACCTACAAGAAGTACGATCGCCTGCCCCAGGTTCGCTCCATGGCCATCTCCGGTCTGGAGGAAATCAAGGGGGCTTTGACTGGTTTCCAGCCCCAAAGTCTCAGGTCGCCTCTGTTCATGGAGCTTTTGGCCTGTGAGGGAGGCTGCATCAATGGGCCAGGAACCTCCGTGAGGTCGCCGGGGGCATTGCGGCGGGTGCTGGTGGAGGAGTATGCCCAGGATGCCGACCTGGTGCTGGATCAGGCTACCTTGTCGGCCACGCCAAGACTGGAGGGAACCCTGCCGGTGTCCCTTGTTGCAGGTACCAGTCACAGTGAGGAGGAAATCCGCGGTGCCCTTCGTTCCGTGGGAAAATACAGTGCCGACGACGAGGTGAACTGTGCCAGCTGTGGCTACGACACCTGCCGTTCCTTTGCCAAGGCAGTGCTGGAAAATCGGGCGGAAAAGACCATGTGTGTCTCCTACATGCGGAAGCTGGCTCAGAAAAAGGCTAATGGTCTCATTCAGGCCATTCCCAACGGTGTGGTGATTGTGGACAAGAACCTGCATATTGTGGAGTGCAACCTAAATTTTGCTCGGCTCATGGGCAGCGACATTGTGGACATGTACCAGCTGCGGCCAGGGCTGGAGGGAGCTGACTTGGCAAAGCTTACCAAGGCGTCCAAGCTCTTTTCCGACGTGCTCAGCAGGAATGGCCCCGATGTGATTGACCGTGACCTGCGGGAGGGCAAGAAGATTTTCCATGTCACTGTCTTTGAGATTGAGCGGGAGGAGGTGGCCGCCGGTGTTTTGGTGGACATCACCGTTCCCCAGAACCAAAAGCAGCGGACCATCACTCAGGCTCAGAAGGTTATAGAAAAGAACCTGTCGGTGGTGCAGAAAATCGCCTTCCTGCTGGGAGAGAATGCGGCGGAAACGGAGTCCATGCTGAATTCCATCATCGATTCCTACAGCGATGGTGAGGAGGAAGACCAGTGAGTCCACCGGACAAGGTTGTTTTTCAGGATATGATAGATTCCGTGCCAAATCCAGAGGGCAAGCAGCAGCCTGTTCTTGTGGGGGAAATCCTCGACGGCCAGACTGGCCAGAAGCAGGAGACCTTCGTGGAGGTGGGCTCCTACCAGCTGTGCAAGCACAACCAGCGGGCGGAAGGAGATGTGTTCCTGTCCCAGAAGAATCCCAAGGACGGCCGTGTCATCACCACCTTGTCCGACGGACTTGGCTCCGGCATCAAGGCAGGGGTGCTGGCAACCCTCACTGCCACCATGGCCACCAAATTCATTGCCAACGATATGTCCATCAGGCGGGCGGCGGAAATCATCATGAACACCCTGCCGGTATGCAAGGATCGTGGCATCAGCTATGCCACCTTCACCCTGGTGGACATTGAGCCGGATGCCACCGTCCGCATCATGGAGTACGACAATCCGCCCTATGTGTTGGTGCGGCAGGAGACGGTGATTGAGCCCATCAAGGACATCACCCCCATCCAGCGGAAGGATGCGTCCACTGCCCCCAAGCGGGAGGCTCTACTCCATTATTCCCGCTACCAGGCTCGTCCCGGTGACCGTCTCATCTTCTTTTCCGACGGCGTAACCCAGTCCGGCATGGGCAGTCCCTGCTATCCCTTTGGCTGGGGCAGCGGCAACGTGCAGGACTTTATCCTGAGGGAAATCCACGACAACCAGCTGGTGAGCGCACGGGAGCTGGCCCGTACGGTGGTGCAGGAGGCCAGCCTCCACGACGGCTACCGACCCAAGGACGATATCACCTGTGGCGTCATCTATTTTCGCAAGCCACGGGATTTGCTGGTGGTGACGGGGCCGCCCCTCCACAAGGAGCGGGACTCGGAGCTGGCCCGCATCTTCAATCTTTTTGAGGGAGACAAGATTATTTGCGGCGGAACCACCGCCAACATCCTTTCTCGGGAACTGGAACGCCCCATCAGGGTGAATCTGAAGGACTTTGACCCAAAGGTACCGCCCTGTTCCCAGATGGAGGGGGCGGCCATGGTGACAGAGGGCATCATCACCATGGGAGCGGTGTCGGAGATTCTTGAGCATGATGGTGACACGGAGGGGATGAAGCCCAACGCCGCCACCCGTATTGTGGAGCATTTTTTGAACTGTGATAGAATCTGGTTTGTGGTAGGGACAAAGATCAACGAGGCCCACCAGGATCCCACCATGCCGGTGGAGCTGGAAATCCGCCGCAACGTGGTGAAGAAGATAGCCGCCCTGCTGCAGGACAAATATTTGAAGGAAACCCACATTCAATATTTTTAGGTGCGGGCAATAAACTTATGCTATACTAGATAGTGATGGAGGCATTTGATGAAAAAGATCAAGGTATCAATCTGTACGGGAACAGCCTGCTTTGTGATGGGCGCTTCCGAAATCATGCTGCTGGAGGAGGAGCTCCCTCCAGAGTTGCGGGATATGGTGGAGATTGAAGGGGTCACCTGTCTTGACCTGTGCAAGAACGCAGAGTGCGGCAAGGCGCCTTTCGTGCGGATAAACGACGAGATTCTTGCCCAGGCAACACTGCCATCTGTTTTGGAAAAAATTAGGCAGCTGGCCGATGGCTGAGGCTGTTTTTGTAGGTTAGCAGACACAACCCAGCCCTGTGATGGTGGCGGGATACTATTTTTTCAGGAGAGTCAATTATGTTGAACATAAACAACCAGGCGGCCCATCTCAAGCGAGAGATTCTGGTCCGCATTGCAAAGCTCCAGCTGGAAGGAAAGCTGGAGGAGGGAGTGCATTACATCCCTCGCGAGATGGCACCTTTGGGAAAGGAGCCTGTTCGGTGCTGCATCTACCACGACCGTGAGATTCTGCGGATGCGGGTGATGGCCCGCCTGGGCCACAGTGTGGAGGACTACGACGACGAAAAGAAGCTGGCGGAATTCGCTAAGGAGGCCTTGGAGCGGGAAAAGCCCACCTGGCCCATGCTCACCGTCCTGCACGAGGCCTGCAATGCCTGCGTCAAGGCCCATTACATGGTCACCAACGCCTGCCAGGCCTGCCTTGCCCGTCCCTGCATCACCAACTGCGTCAAGGACTGCATCGAAATCAAGCAGGGACGTGCCCACATCGACGAGGATGCCTGCGTCAACTGTGGCCTTTGTATGCAGAACTGTCCCTACCACGCCATCATCAAGATTCCCGTTCCCTGCGAGGAATCCTGCCCGGTTGGGGCCATCACCAAGGACGAGCACGGCAAGGAGCAGATTGACTACCACAAGTGTATTTTCTGCGGCAACTGCATGAGGGAATGTCCCTTTGGTGCCATGATGGACAAGGGGCAGCTGGTGGATGTCATCAAGCACATTATGAACGGCCGCAAGGTGGTGGCCATGTACGCCCCCTCCATCGCCGCCCAGTTCCGTGTGGCTCCCGGCCAGCTGGAGGGTGCCCTGAAGCAGCTGGGGTTTGCCAGGGTTTGGGAGGTGGCCATCGGTGCGGACATCACCTCAGACAACGAGGCAAAGGAATTTGAGGAGCGGATGGAGGCGGGCCACAAGATGATGACCACCTCCTGCTGTCCTGCCTATGTGCGGGCGGTTCGCCGCCACGTGCCGGAGCTGGAGTCCTGCATTTCCGAAACCCGCACACCCATGCACTACACTGCCGAGCTGGCCCGCCGTGCCGACCCGGATTGCGTCACTGTGTTCATTGGGCCCTGCCTTGCCAAGCGGCGGGAGGGCATGGACGATGAGTTTGTGGACTATGTGCTTTCCGTGGAAGAAATCGGGGCCTTTCTGGTGGCCAAAGACATTGACGTGGCCAAGGTGGAGGCTGAGCCCGGCTCCATCATTCCCAGCGCCACCGGCCGTGGCTTTGCCGCCAGTGGAGGCGTGGCAGAGGCGGTGCGGGTGCGGCTCAAGCATCCAGAAAAGCTGCGGGCAGCAGTCATCAATGGACTTACCGGCGGCGGCATGAAGCAGCTGGCACACTTTGGCAAGATGAATGCGGGAGTCGTCCCCTACACCGACCAGAGCCCCAATCTCATCGAGGTGATGGCCTGCGAGGGCGGCTGCATTGCGGGGCCGTCGGTGATCACCAATCCCAAGGTGGCCGCCGCCCAGCTAAAAAAATACGTGGCTGAGGGGGCCGTGGCTCCAGGAGGAAACTAATTTCCCTTGGAGAGTGGGCACGGTCAAGGTGATCTGCCCACTTCTCCAACCATTTTCCCTGTGGTATACTTCCTTCCATGAATAACTCTCGCAACTCCTCCCTGAACAGGTCTTCTGAAGGAAGGCTTCCTGCAGGAAAGCTTCCTGAAGGAAAGCTCCCTGCCAGAATCATGGCCATCGACTTGGACGACACCCTTTTGCGGGAAGACCTCACCATCTCGCCCTACACCGTCCAGACACTGCAGAAGGCTACCGCCGCTGGAATCTACGTCACCCTCTGCTCCGGCCGCACGGACAATGCCATCCTTCCCTTTGTGCGCCAGCTGGAGATTACCGGACTGGAGCAGGGCCGCTTCATCATCGCCCAGAACGGGGCGGTAATCTATGACCTGCACCTGCGGCGGGAAATCCTCTACCGCACCGTGGAGCCGGAAATCCTGCTGGAGGCCAACGCCATTGCCAGCGGGCTGGGCCTGTTCCCGGAGGTGTACAATCCCACCACCATCTTCACGGCCCAGGACAACAAGTGGACCCAGATTGACGTGGGGCTCACGGGCCTCCACATGGAGGTGGTGCCAGACTTTCCCGCCCTGCTGCGGCAGGGCCATCCCAAGATGGTGATTCCCGGAGAGCCAGAAGTCCTGCTCCGCTTGCAGGACGAGCTGCGGGAGCGAATCGGCAGCCGTTGCGTCATCTTCATCAGCAAGCCCTATTTCTTGGAAATCATGCCCTACAACTGCGGCAAGGGAGAAGCCCTCCAGTGGCTGTGCAGTCGGCTGGCTATACCCATGGCGGAGGCCATGGCCTTTGGGGACAGCATGAACGACGAGTCCATGATTCGCTTGGCGGGCATGAGTGTGGCCATGGTGAACGGCCTGGACTCCATCAAGGACATGGCCCGCTATGTGACAGAACTCTCCAACAACCAGGACGGCCTTGCCCGCTTTGTGGATGACTTTGTGCTGTAAGAAAGGGAGCGGGAGGCTTCTCTAGTCAGATTCTCCCAGGAAGGTGGTGGTTATGGCGGCGGCTACGGCTTGGGTGATGTTCTCCTGCAGCTGGCTCCTTACGGTGGCATAACACTGAGCCATCAGGTGGGGAGGCACCTTGCTGGAGACAGCGGCTGGTGGATTATGGCTTTTGGGCAGGAGCAGCTCGAAGGGACTCACCTCCAAGGCATTTGCCAGCCGGGTAAAGGTTTCCGGGGTTCCCCACCGCCTGCCGCTTTCTATGTCGCAGACATAGCTCACCGACAGATCCGCCTTTTCCGCCAGCTTCATCTGGCTGATTCCCCGCAGGCTCCGCAATTCCTTTATGTTATAAGACAATATTTTCTGTAGCTCCGCCGCTTCCATGCTTGCATTCTATACGCAAATAATTGAATTGACACTTTGCTATATGCAGAATATAATTCCGCTATATGCGTATATCAATACGCAGACTTTATGTCGGAGGAAAAGAAAGATGATTTCTATGGAAGACTTGCTCAAGTGGAGTCAGGAAGATGTGAGTCGTTTCAAGGGTATGCGCAAGAGCGACCACCAGATTGTGGGCGATGAGATTTTCATCAGGGATCCCATTACGGGTGAGACCGTTCGGAGGAAGGTGACAGAGGCCCAGGCAATGGAGATGAACAGGGACTGCCCGGACTCAGAATGGCTCGAAGACTGGATTCTCAACCTTGACCTGGGAACGTATGGGGACAAGATTAGACCAGTGCTGCTGAAGCTGCTGCGGGTCACCCAGGTGGTGGGAAATGTGATTCTCAACATTGGGCGGGTCATCCTTGGATGGGTTCTCAAGCTGCTGGACTTTGCCCGAAAGACATTCCCCAATACGGTGACGGGTCTTGTGGTGGGCTTTGTGGTGGGGCTGGCACTTAGCACCATTCCTGTAGTGGGCTGGCTTTTGAGCGGCATCATCGTGCCCCTGACGACGGCAACCGGTGGCCTTCTGGGACTGGTGGCAGATACAAAGAAGCTCATCAGCAACGCTGGCTTTGAGGTAGACCTGCGCCAGAGGTTCGCAGGCTTTACCCAGTCCTTTGCCATGGCATGAGCATCGGCGGGCGGCGGCCGGCTGCCCGCCTTCAGTTACAGGAGGATTGCAATGAAGGAGAAAGAGACCATCCTTGGAATGGATCTGGAATCAAGTATGATTGTGCTGGAGAAGGGCAGGCTCACGCTGTTCTTTGATGAAATTGGCTTTAAAGGCAACTGGTTGATTACCGCATTGGGTCCCACTGTGGGAGCTGGCCTTGCCACCCTGGTGGTGCTGCTGGGGGTGAATGTCGCCACCGTATCGGTGGGAGGTATCCTTGGATTCTTTGGCGTCACCATGTTGTCAGGCCCTTTGTTGGCTCCCTTTATCATTGGGGCAGTCCTTGTTGTTGCCACATCACTAGGAATTGCAAGGACAAACGCTGGCGACAAGAAAGATGCTGCCACGCCCCTGAGCATCCTGGGCCACACGATAGCCTGCAACTTCTTCCTTCCCGCCTGGACCTTTGTGAGGGAGCGGGGACACACCCTGGACAAAACCCCGGAGGCTCTCCAGAAGAAGTTGCGGAAGAAGATGGAGGACATGGGCTACACTCCGCAGTATCTGGACTTTTTCTGGGACCACGTGGAACAGGCGGATGGAGCAGAGCTGCGTAACGCCGTGTCCCGGCTGGCCGAGGTCCGTGAAGCGTTGCAGAAAAAGCTACCGGGCACCGGAAAGCTCTACAAGAAGGATTTTAAGGAGTCAACGCTCTACAAGAAGGCAGAGGAGCACTGCAATACAATGAACAGCCATTGCTCTCACCTAGGCCACAAAATGGAGAATGAGCGGGCGATAGAGGCTCTGCTACTCCTGCTGGACAAGAAAAAATAGCTGCATCGGAGGCAGGGGCGGGAAATGGGAAAAAGCCACCAGCAACAGGCGTTCCCGCCCCTGCCCCTCAAGTCCACCCAACTGCCCCGTCTCATCGTCCCAATTCCAGCTATGTGCGGAGCTGGTCAAATGCCACCAGAACCTGACGCATATCCTCGGTGATGATACCCAGGCACTTTTCCTTCAACAGCTCCGGGATGGGGTACAGGGCCTCCGCCATGCTGCCGGCAATGCAGGTGAGGGTGTCGCAGTCACCACCCAGGCTTACGGCGGTGCGGACAACATCCTCAAAGTCGCTGCCCTCCAAAAATGCGGTTATGGCCTCCGGTACTGTTCCCTGGCAGCTTTCATCGAATTTGTAGGTGGGACGAATCTGGTCGCAGGTGCGGGACAGGTCGTAGTTGAATTCAGATTCCACAAAGGACTTGATTTCATCCTTGGGGCTGCCGTTTCGTGCCATCCAGATGACGCTGGCCACCGATTCCGCTCCCTTGATTCCCTCCGGGTGATTGTGGGTCACCTCCGCAGACCAGCGTGCCACCTGCCGGGTGCGCTCCAGGGTGTCAAAGAGCCAGCCTGTGGCGGCGACACGCATGGCGCTGCCATTGCCCCAGCTGTTGTAGGGCTCTGGGTTTTTGCTTCTGAGCCAGCGGGCAAATCCTCCGCCGTAGCCACCTGCAGGAAGGGGATGCCGCTCTCCCCACCGGCGCATGGAGGCAATCATGGACTTTTTCATCTTGTCCTCGCCCGCATCGACTCCCGCCTCCAGAATTCCCTGGCAGATTGCAATGGTCATCAGGGAATCGTCGGTAAAGACAGGTCTCTCGCAGAACAGCGGGAAGTCCTTTGACCTTGGCCCCTGCTCAAACTCGTAGGGCTCTCCGATGATGTCTCCTAAAATCGCTCCGTACATAGTGCCTCCTGAAAATCGGTATGTGATGCTACGGCCTCGTAGCCGCAATTGATAATGGTATTGTATCACAAGCGAAAGGGAAATTTTCGCCGTGACGGCGAAAGTTTACGGTCAATGTCGGCTCCTGGGCTGACTTTTGCCAAAGCCCCAATGACCAGGTTCATTATGTATACAATAATTTTTCCAGAGCGGAGAATACGGCTTCGATGCAGGCAGTGCGGGTGCTGTAGGTGTCGGCACTGAGCTTATTGTCTATTGAGAACCTCCACTTGTTTGAATTCAGAAAAAGCACTATAAGGTGATTCTTGAGCTTGAGATATTCATTGCCACGGGCAGATTTCTTCCACTGCCTTTTCTTGAAGTTGATTTTGCGCTGCTGCTTGTTCTTGAAGTCGGCTTCCCGTTTGCGGGCCTTGTTTGTGTCGCCCTCAAGCCTTCCGGCGCAGATGCAGCCGCAGTCAAGTGAGCGCCCGCTTGCAGGATGATGCAGATGATGGGCATAACGGATTATCTGATGATTGCACATTTCGCAGATGCCCTCTGGGGCCCCCAAATCTGTGACTCCGGTACAAGTCCAGCCTGTCTTTGGAAAATCCGGGTCATGCCAATGGTTTGGCGAATTGGCAAGCTTCTTGCGGAGTTCATCCGAGATTTTCTGCAAATCGGGAGGAAGCTCGCCGTCGGCAACAGCATCCTCATGGTCATAGGCTGAAGGATTCTGATGGTCGTCTGGGGTATCCTCCGAATCATCACTATCTTTCATGTAGATAGCAGGCTGCTCCTGAGCTGGAGCCTTGTGCCGCTGAGTGAAATAATCGGCATTGATTGCACGGGACTGGCTCATGCCTTCAAACTGGATGGTGTAAACCTTACGATTGCCGTCAAAAGAAAGAACCTGGCCCTTACCAAAGATGTGATGCTCAACTGTCTGGGGGCCGCTGGTTTGTGGTGCCGGGAGCTCTTCTAGCATCTGCTGGTTGAGTCGGCGGATATAGCCCCAGCTTTCTCGCTCCAGCTCATCGCTGATTCTTCCGATACGCTCGTAATTCTTTTCTCCGATTTCATAAAGGAAGCGGGACGGCAGCTTTTTAATTCCCTGCTGGCTCTGCCCTTCACTGTCCATGATGAAAAGCGTCTCCATGGCTCTGGTAATTGCCACATAACAGAGACGGCGCTCCTCTTCCAGTCCGAGCTTCTTGCGCTCTTCGATTGTCTTTGAGCTTGGAAATATTCCTTCTGAAAAGCCGATTGCAAAGACAACGGGGAATTCGAGTCCTTTTGATGCATGTATTGTCATCAGCTTGACAGCTTCGCAGGACTTTTCCGCATCCTCTGCACTCATCAAAGCAATCTGCTGCAGGAACTCCTCCAGATTTATCTCCTCGCCGTAGCTGTTCTCAAACTCGTTGGCAATCCGCTTGAACTCGGCAAGGTTATCAAGGCGTTCCTCGTCTCCAAGCTCACGGATATACTGCTCGTAGCCGGAGTCAATACAGACACGGTTTACCAGCTCGCTGATTTTTATCTGCTCCTTGCAACGCTTAAGGTTTTCTATGAGAGAAACAAAGGCCGCTCCGCCGCTTCCATGAAGGGCCGGGTCGCCGAGGTGAGTCTTGAGAATTTCGTAGAGGCTTTTATGGGCAAGGGTCTCAGTGTCAAAGAGGGTCTGCTCATTGTGCCTGCGAATTGCTTCCAAGGCTGCAACCCGGACACGCCCGAACTTCCTTCTCGGTGTATTGACGATTCTCTTGAAAGAAAGGTCGTCATTGAATGCAATCACCCTCAGATAGGCAACGACATCCTGGATTTCCATACGCTGATAGAACTTCACGCCGCCAAAGATTTCATAGGGAATGCTCTCCTCAACAAGCTTTCGCTCGATGACACGGGAAAGGAAGCTGGAGCGGTACAGGACAGCAAAATCGGAGAATGACTTCCTCTGGGTTTGCCGAAGCTGTTTTATCTCCCCTACAATGCGGCTCACCTCGTCTTCCTCTGACCTTGAATGAATGTGCTTGACGGTAGCTCCGGCATCAGATTGGGTGAACAGGTCCTTCTTGAGCCGCAGGCTGTTCTTTTCGATGAGGGTGTTGGCGCATTTGAGAATCTGCGGGGTAGAGCGGTAATTCTGATTTAAGATGATTGTCTTGGTGTCAGGATGCGTTTTATCGAAGTCAACCAAGAGCCTTACATCGGAGCCTCGCCACTCGTAAATATTCTGGTCTGGGTCGCCTACAATCATAAGGTTTTGATAGCGGGCGCTGAGAATGTCAACAAGCTTCATTTCTGTGGTGGAGCTGTCCTGAAACTCATCCACCATTATGTAATTGAGCCCTGCCTGCCACGTGCTGCGGACTTCTTCGTCATTTTCCAAAAGATACAGTGCATAGCTCATAAGGTCTGTAAAGTCCAGTCTGTAAATTGCCTTCTGACACTGGAGGTAGTCTTCTATGATTCTGTCATCCTGGTCTTTGATTTCACCGAGAATCTGCACCTTATCCGCTATGCACATCTTTGGAACATATTCCAGACTCTGCTTTTTGCGGGCGATTTTTTTAAGGATGCTCTGGAAATTTGCATAGTCCAGTTTTAACTCATATTTTTGGAAGACTTCTTCGAGGATTGATTTCTGCTGCCAGGTATCGATTATCTGGAATCCCTTTGTGAGGAACAGCTTTTCCGGGTTCTCTCGAATAAGGCGGGCACAAAATCCATGGTAGGTACAAATCAGTGACGTTGAATATTCAGGGCCAATAAGATTGGTGATTCGTTTCTTCATCTCGGCAGCGGCTTTGTTTGTAAAGGTGACGCACAGAATGTTTGCAGAATCGATTCCGTACTCTTTCACAAGATAGGCATAGCGGCTGACCAGAAGCTTTGTCTTGCCTGAGCCGGCTCCAGCGATTACACGGACATAGCCTTCCGTATTCTTTACAGCTTGGGTCTGTTTGTCATTCAGCCTTGCAAAGACATCCACATTGCACCTCTTAAATTGAAGGGTGGATTTGACGAAAAACTGACAGTTCGCACACGACAATCCTGCTACAGTATACAGCAGCTGCCATGACAAATAATGACGCCCTGAGATTTTTTTGTCGCAGGAGCATTGACGAGATGAGGCGGATTCTTCGTCGTTGGGCGAAAAAAAAAGCCGTGAAAGCATTAGCTTCCACGGCCTAACCTTTTTCAACCTTCCTACTTCTTGCTGTAGGTTCGCTTTACCTTCTTGGTGGTGGTCATCTCCAGGGGCTCCTCCAGGATGGTGGTGCGGGAAATGCGGGAGTAGGGCTGGAGGCGGCGGTTCACCTCGGCTACCAATCCCTCCACGGTCTCCTTTACCAGGTCGGCACTCTCCAGGTCGCCACGCAGCAGCTTGAGCCGGTTGAACAGCTCGTCGGAGGGATAGATCAATGCCTCGATACCCTCGGACTTGGTGGCCTCGTCCATGATGTAGCCCTGGACGGTAATCTGCTCGATGTCAGTGACCAGCTGGAACTGGTTCTCGATTTCCTCCGGGTACACGTTCTTGCCGCCCTCGGTGACAATCATGTTCTTTGCCCGGCCTGCCAGATACAGGTAGTTTTCGTTGTCCAGCCGTCCCAAATCTCCTGTCTTGAAGAATCCGTCCTCGGTAAAGACTGCTGCCGTCTCGTCGGGCATCTTGTAGTAGCCTTCCATCACCATCGGCCCCTTTACGGCAACCTCGCCCACGCCGTCCTCGTCTGGCTCCAGAATCTTCATCTCCATGTGGGGAGCAAAGAACTGGCCCACGCTCTCAATCTTGAAGTTGTCCACAGGGTTCAAGGCGATGATGGGCGAGGTCTCCGTCAGGCCGTAGCCCTGGATGAAGTCGATTCCCAGCTGGTTGTACACCTTGAACACGCTGGCCGCCAGGGGGCCACCTCCGCAGATGGCGATGCGCAGGGTGGAGATGCTGGCCTTTTCCAGCACGGCCTTGAACAGCCTCTTTCCGGGGTTCACCTTGAAGACCTTTTTCACCAGGTAGGAGACTCCCATCAGGAAGTGCATGATGCCGTTCACCGCCGCTCCCTTATCCTTGATTCCCTTCAGTATGCCCGCCAAGAGCTTGTTGAACAGCAGCGGCACGCCCAGCAGGATGGTGATTTTCCCTTCCTTCAGCTCCTTGAGCATTCGGGTGACGGCCATGGTCTTTCCGAACACCACCTCGGCTCCCACCGACAGGGGCTCAATGAAGGCGGCCTGCATGGTGTAGGAGTGGTGGATGGGCAGCAGGGCGTAGAACACGTCGGTGGGAAAGAGGTCAAGGTTTGTCTGGGCAATGTAGCAGTCGGAGACAAGGTTGCGGTGGGACAGCATCACGCCTTTGGGAGTGCCGGTGGTTCCCGATGTGAACAGGATGGCCGCCGTGTCCAGCTCCGTGGCGGGGGTGATGGTGGCCCTGGAGCTTGTCTCAAGACTGTAGACATAGGTGTCGGAATACTTGGGCGACAGGGAGAAGACCTGAGCGCCGCAGGTATGCTTGCAGAAATGGTCGTATTTTTCCTCGTCCACAAAGAAGAACAGGGGCCTTGCTGTATTCAGCAGGTTCTCAATCTCAGGCTCGTGGAGGCCATAGTCAATGGGGATGATGGTTCCCCCGGCAAAGAGGGTGGCCAGGTAGACGGTGGCCCACTCGGAGGAATTCTTTCCTGAGACTGCCACGTGGCTTCCCTTGGTAACGCCAGAGACCGCCAGCCAGTTGGCAAGCCTTTCGATGTTTTTCAGCGCCTCGGTGTAGGTGCGGGTGACACGCTCCGGCACAAAGTCGGTAAAGCAGGGGCGGTCAGGATACCGTTCGGCAGTAATCCTCAACATTTCCGGCAGGGTTGGCCACTGCCCGGTAAAGGTTTTGCCTTTCCATTCGTCCAGAAAGGCCCAGGGGAGTTGGTTCTTCTTCATGCTGCATCCTTAATTGAAGTTTATTTCTATATCTAAGTATGACACATTTAAGGAAAAAATGTTGTAAAATCGGGCTTTTTATTTCATTTTTTTCAGTTTATGGGTTATAATTGCAGCTATGCATAAGAATCTGCCGAAGATTATCAGCTGCCTGATTCTGTGCTGGGCCGTCTGTGTGCCCATGTTCTGTCAGGCGGTGCAGTCTATGACGGTTGGTGAGTCTCGAGAAGCCAGACAAAAGATGATTGACTACAGCAAGCAGTTTGTGGGTGTACCCTACGTATATGGAGGGGCTAGCAGGAGTGGTATGGACTGCTCCGGCCTCATCTTCACGGTGGCAAACGATGCCATTGGGGTGAAGCTCCCCCGTTCTGCTTCTGGTATCTATTCTGCTGTCCGCATCATCAATGACTCCGAGAAGGAGGCCGGAGATCTGGTTTTCTTCAAGACCGTTGGTTCCCGCATCTCCCACGTGGGCTTGTATCTGGGAAACAACCAGTTTATCCATGCTGCCAGCGACGGACCCAATACCGGTGTCATCATCTCTTCATTGAAGGAATCATATTGGAGCAGAACATACGCTGGAGCCGGCCGTTTCCTGCCTGCCACCGGAGACACTAGCGAGCAGCGGGTGGTCATGGAGGGCGGTTCCGCTGGAGCTCCACAAGGAGGCGGGCTTTGTGCCCCCAGCGGGAGTGGTGACAATGCCTCTGCTGGCTCCAACGCAGGAGGCGGAGGAGGGGCCAATGGTTTCTTCCGTCGTGTGGCCATAGACGGAACCCTCACCGGAGACTGGACCTTCTTTAGTGCCAATCGTTTTCATCTGATTTTCCGTGGTGCCACTCTTGATACTCATGCCCGCTACACAGGAGGAAAACTGGAGCCGGGATTCGGATTCTCCCTGTCTTATGACCCAGCCATGGAGGCTTTCAAGCTGCCCCTTCTATTCTCCCTGACAGTGGCCAGGGGAATCCGAGTGTACGCAGGACCCGTCTTTACCATGGGCAAGCCGGTGGAGCCTGGCACGGATGGCGAGGGGGTGAAGGGCTCTGTCTTTCCCGGTGTGTTGGGACTCTGTCTCCAGACTCCCACCCTCAAGGCTGGCAAGGTGGAGCTTTCCCTGGTGCAGGACATCCGCTACACTGTGTTCAACGATATGGACGGTGCGGCCTTGTCGCCCCTCAGTTCCCTGTCATCAGGACTTGTATTTTCCACGGGCATTCGGGTGACCTTTCCCCTGTCAAATTTCATGTAGTTTTTTCTCCAGTTATTTTATTGTGTAATTTTTGCTCCTTTTTCCTAAAATATGATGTATACTATATCCATGAAGAGGATTTGGGGATTTTTTTTCGTTCTTGTCTGTTTTGTGCTTCCTGTCTTGGGACAGGATGGTGCTGCTTCTCGTGATAAGGTTATTGTGACAAGCAAGACTTATCTTGGTGTGCCGTACCGCTACGGTGGCCAGACTAGAAGCGGCATGGATTGCTCAGGCTTTATCTGTACTGTCTTTCAAGAGGCGGTGGGAGAAAGGTTGCCGCGGCAGTCGAGTAGCATTTATTCTTCCGTTATGAAGATTAGCGACGCCCAACGACAACCTGGCGACTTGGTGTTTTTTTCTGTTCGCGAAAACAAGGGGGTAGGGCATGTTGGGATTTATCTTGGAAATAATGAGTTCATTCATGCCGCAAGTGATGGCCCCAAGACAGGTGTCATCATTTCAAAGCTAAGTGAAAACTATTGGCGACGAAATTATATCGGCGCAGGACGGGTTCTGCTGGCTGCAAATTCTACCATCGCATCCGCTTCAACTGATGATTCGTCTGCGGGAGCATCCTCAGATTTTCCTGTAACGGCATCAAAGCCTTCCATTGCATCAGTTGAAGCTTCCACTTCGGGGGGGCGTGTCAGCAGTCAGCGGCAATCCTCAGGTGGTGGTTCGGGTGTATTCCGTTCAATTTTCAGGCGTTTCAATGTGGATTTTACTGCGGCATACGACTGGAGCTTTTATGCACCAGATGGCTTCGATTTTATTTCCAGAGGGTTTAGTGTCGATGTTGGATTTTGGCTGGATGGCCTGCTGATAAATCCTGGCGTAGGTGTTTCCTTCTTTTATGACGATGTTATGGGAGCATATCAGTTTCCATTCCTTGTGACTATTCAGCCCTTTGACATCATGCAGGTATATGGTGGTGTTGTGTTGACGGCTGGAAATCCCAAGACGGTGACCTTGCATGGTTCTGGCACAGCGGCAATGGGGCAGGTATGGCCTGGAGTATTTGGTGTGAAGTTCATATTGCCAGCAATTGAAGTTGGAAAGGTGAATCTCCATGTTGTTCAGGATATTCGGTACAAGGCCTTTGCCTATGGAGACGGCACTCCATTCTTGTTGCAGGATGCCCTGTCATCGGGAGTTGTGTTTTCCACGGGAATCCGTGTAACATTACCCTTCTCAAAAGTTCTTTGAGTGTATGGCTACTATGAAAACTGTTGCTTTTCGACTGGGTTTATTCGTACTGTTGGTAACCGGGATGGTTTTTCTCACCGCCTGCTCTCCTGTGCTGAAGGTGGCGGTGGCTGACAGCGGCAGCATTGTCTATTCCGTGGAAAGCTCCGTGTCCCCCCTCATCGAGGAGACGGTGCGTTCCTTCACTGGTGCCCACCAGTCCCTGCCCCTGTTCAACGAGGAGCAAATCCTCCAAGCCCTGCGTTCCGCTGGCTTGAGTTCTGTGGGTGTGGATACTCCGGACAACAGTTCCCTGATTGTGTCTGCCAGGATTGAGTCCGCTGTCACGGACAAGGTGGGAACCATCCCCAGCCTGGGAGCAGGTTCTGTGTGTCAGGATATGGTTCCCCAGGTGGCTGGGGCCATTGGGTACTGCCATTCTTCCCAGGTTGGCCAGCGGAAGCTGGTGCTGACCATCTCTCCTGACGTGCTGCGTCAGGTGATGGGAATTGTGCCGGCGGAGACAGCGGAGTACATGGACCTGCTTTCCGCACCCATCCTCACGGGGGAGTCCATGACAGCGGCGGAGTATGCCGACCTGATTGGGGTGATTTATGGGGACAGCGTGGCCAAGGAGCTGCGTCAGGCTACTGTGCGCATTCTGGTGACTGCCCCTGCAGAGGTTCAGTCCGCCACGGTGTCGGTTCCTGCAGGAAGGGTGCGCACCCAGGGACGGTACGTGGAATTTTCCCTGCCGTTGCCAGAATTGCTTTCGTATTTGGGAAAGATTGAATTCACCGTCCAGTATTGATCGTGAATTCAGCACGTCTGTAGGCGGTCTTGCGAAGCGTGAAGGTTGTCCTTGAGGAAAATTCCGGGACAACCTCATTTTTTTGAATTTTATCGCTAAATTATTATCTTTAAAAAAATATCTATTGCAAGATGAAGGGAACCATAGTATACTGATAAAAGATTATCTATAATGATGGAAATTACAGTAAGAGATGGGGGTTACTATGGCTGAGAATGCAACCGTTCAATTCTCCAAGGAACTCAACGAGTTCATCAACGAATGGAAGGACAAGCCGGGAAATCTGATTATGGTCCTGCACAAGGTCCAGGAGGAATTCGGCTATATTTCCAAGGAGGCTGCAGGCATGGTGGCAGAGCGTACCAACACCACGTTGGCACGGGTCTACGGTGTCATGACGTTCTATCACTTCTTCAAGACACAAAAGCCAGGAAAGCACAAGATTAGTGTCTGTCTCGGTACAGCCTGCTATCTGAAGGGAGGCCAGGATTTGATTGACGAGGCACGCTCCCTGCTGGGGCTTTCTCCAGAGGATGTTTCCACCATAGACGGCTTGTTCTCGGTGGAGCCGGTTCGTTGCATTGGATGCTGTGGTTTGGCACCTGTTCTTTCTGTCAACGGCGATGTGTATGGAAAGCTGGGAAAATCCCAGATGGCTGGCATCATCGACAAGTACAAGAACCTGTAGATCAGTCGGATATATATTCGGTATGAAAATGGATGGGTTTCCGGGAATGCCTGGAGGCCAGCGGCCGGGAAGGGGGTTTCGGCTGCAAAAAGTCAGGAGTTGATTGAATGGCAAAATTGACATTGGAAGATTTGCGTGCATTGCGTGCACAGATGAAGAAATCTCTTGAAAGAAGGGATCCCGAGGGAAAGCGGATTCAGATTATAGTTGGAATGGGAACCTGCGGCATCTCCGCTGGTGGAAAGGAAACCTTACGGGCCTTTTTGGAGGAGGTGGAGGCCAAGAACCTGGATTCCCAGGTGATTGTCCGGCAGTCAGGCTGCATGGGCCATTGTGACCAGGAGCCCACCGTGGAGGTGGTTGTTCCCGGTATGGAAACTGTTCTGTACGGAAAGGTGACGCCTGCACTGGCCAAGGACATTGTGCAGTCCCATCTCGTTGACAAGAAATTGATGGACAAGCTCATTGTAGAGCGTCTGGCACCATCGAAGTAAGGCTGGAGAGGAGGAATACCATGGCGTACACACATTTTATTCTTGTTTGTGGCGGAAGTGCCTGCGAATCCAGCAGCTCCAATGCCATCTACCAGCGGCTTCTGGAGGAGGCTGCAAAGCAGGGCGTGGGCGACAGCGTACAGATTGTAAAGACTGGCTGCTTCGGCTTCTGTGAGAAGGGGCCAGTCGTAAAGGTGCTGCCTGAGGACTCCTTCTACGTGGAGGTAAAGCCTGAGGATGCCGCGGAGATTATCTCCGAGCAGGTTATCATGGGACGTGAGGTTACCCGCCTGCTGTACAACAAGGAAAAGAAGAGCCGGGAAGAGGTTCAGGAGATTCAGTTCTACCAGAAGCAGCTGCGTGTGGCCTTGCGGAACTGCGGCTTCATCAATCCTGAGGACATCAACGAGTACATTGGCCGTGACGGCTACCTGGCTCTGGAAAAGGCGCTCTTTGAGATGAAGCCTGAAGAAATTGTGGAGGAAGTGAAGAAGTCTGGCTTGCGGGGCCGTGGTGGAGCAGGATTCCCCACTGGTGTCAAGTGGGAGACCGGCATGAAGGCTCCCGGAGACACTAAGTACGTTGTCTGCAACGCTGACGAGGGAGATCCCGGTGCCTATATGGATCGTTCCACCATCGAGGGAGACCCCCATTCCGTCATCGAGGCCATGATCATCTGTGGAAAGGCTATTGGCGCCCACCAGGGATTCGTGTACATCCGTGCCGAGTATCCGCTGGCCATCGAGCGCCTCCAGATTGCCATGAAGCAGGCCCAGGAGCTGGGGCTTTTGGGTAAGGACATCCTTGGCTCCGGCTTTGACTTTGACATCGAGATTCGCCTTGGTGCTGGTGCCTTTGTCTGCGGTGAGGAGACTGCCCTCCTGCGCTCCATCGAAGGACTCCGGGGAATGCCCACACCGAAGCCGCCCTTCCCAGCCATCAGCGGACTGTGGGGCTGCCCCACCATCATCAACAACGTGGAGACCTGGGCCAACATCCCGGTTATCCTCACCAAGGGGGCCGAGTGGTTCTCCAGCATCGGTACCGCCGACTCCAAGGGAACAAAGGTGTTTGCCCTCACTGGTAAGGTGAACAACTCCGGCTTGGTTGAGGTTCCCATGGGAACCACTCTGCGGGAAATCATCTTCGAGATTGGTGGCGGCATCAAGAACGGCAAGAAGTTCAAGGGCGTGCAGACTGGCGGTCCCTCTGGAGGCATCATCACCGAGGAGGACCTGGACACACCCATTGACTTTGGCGCCCTGACCCGTCTGGGCTCCATGATGGGCTCCGGCGGAATGATTGTTATGGACGAGGACGACTGCGTTATCGATGTGGCCAAGTTCTACATGGAATTCTGCGTGGATGAGTCCTGCGGAAAGTGCTCTCCCTGCCGTATCGGTACCCGCCAGATGTACACCATTCTGGACAAGATTTCCCAGGGCCGTGGAACCATGGAGGACTTGGAAAAGCTGAAGGATATTGGCCAGGCCATGCAGTTCTCGTCTCTCTGCGCCCTGGGGCAGTCAGCTCCCAACCCGGCCTTGTCCACCTTGAAGAAGTTCGAGGCTGAGTTCATCGAGCACATCAAGGACAAGAAGTGCGCCGCCGGAAAGTGCAAGAAGCTCATCAGCTTCTTCATCACCGACAAGTGTATTGGTTGTACCGCCTGTGCCCGCCAGTGTCCCTCCAACTGTATCAGTGGAGAACGGAAGAGCCAGCACCTGATTGACCAGACAAAGTGCATCAAGTGCGGCGCGTGTGAGGCGGCATGTAAGTTCAATGCCATCATCAAGAAGTGAGAAGGAGGATTGTATGGTTAACGCTACGATAAACGGAAAGAAAGTTTGTGTGGAAGAAGGAACCACCATCCTGCAGGCTGCACGCCAGATTGATATTAAGATTCCCACCCTGTGCCACAACCCAGACCTGCCGGCCTGGGCCTCCTGCGGTATTTGTATTGTCCGCATGGCGGGCACCGCAAAGATGATTCGTGCTTGCTGCACTGCCGTCACCGAGGGAATGAACGTCATTACCCACGACCCCCAGATTGTGCAGGCACGCCGCACGGTGCTGGAGCTCATCCTTTCCAACCACCCGGACGACTGTCTGCGCTGTTCCCGCAACAACAAGTGCGAGCTGCAGACCCTGGCCGCCGAGTTTGGATTGCGGACAGTTCGCTTTGACAAGATTCTCAAGGAACAGCCCATTGACGATTCCAACGACGCCATCGTGCTGGATCGGGACAAGTGCATCAACTGCGGACGCTGTGTGGAGGCCTGCCAGCTGATGCAGAATGTCTGGGCCTTGGAGTACAGCGGCCGTGGAGACAAGACCATGATTGGACCTGTCAGCGGCGTGAACCTGGCCAACAGTCCCTGCGTTCGTTGCGGCCAGTGTGCCGTCCACTGTCCCACGGGAGCCATCTCCTCCAGCCACTCCAACCGCAAGCTGTGGGACAGGATTTGCGACCCAGAGATTGTCACCGCCGTGCAGATTGCACCCTCTGTTCGTGTTGCTATCGGCGAAGAGTTCGGTTTGGAGCCCGGCGAGCTTTCTTCCCGGAAGATTTACACCGCCCTCCGCCGTATCGGATTCGATTACGTGTTCGACACCAACTTTGGTGCCGACCTCACCATCATGGAGGAGGCCACGGAGTTTGTGGAGCGCCTTGGTACCGGTGGACCATTCCCCATGTTCACCAGCTGCTGCCCCGGTTGGGTTGACTATGCCGAGAAGAACTACCACGACCTGCTGCCAAATCTTTCTACCGCAAAGAGTCCCCAGCAGATGCAGGGTGCCATCACCAAGACCTACTGGGCCGAGCAGCTGGGACTGGATCCAGCCAAGGTTTGCTCTGTGTCTGTAATGCCTTGTACTGCAAAGAAGTACGAGTCCAGGCGCGACGAAACCATGAAGTCATCCGGCTACTCCGACGTGGATATTTCCATCACCACCCGTGAGTTTGCCCGGCTTATCCGTCAGGCTGGAATCGACTTCCACGACCTGGAGGAAAGTGATGCCGACAATCCTCTGGGACAGTACACTGGTGCCGGAACCATCTTTGGTGCCACTGGTGGCGTAATGGAGGCTGCCGTCCGCAGCGCCTACTTCTTTGCCACCGGTACTGAGCTGGCTGATGTGAACCTGACACCTGTGCGGGGCTTGGATGATGTGAAGAGCTTTGAGGTGGAGGTGGCGGGCAAGAAGCTGCGGCTGGGTGTTGTCCACCAGCTGGGCAATGTGGACAAGGTGGTGCAGGAGGTGCGTGAGGCCATTGCCACTGGTAAGGAGCCGCCCTACCACTTCATTGAGGTGATGGCCTGCCGTGGCGGATGCGTCAGTGGTGGTGGACAGCCCTACGGCTCCAACGACACCATCCGTGCCAAGCGTGCTGCCGGCCTCTACAAGGACGACGAGAATTGCGAGATTCGGGTAAGCCACAAGAATCCCCAGATTGTCAAGCTCTACGACAGCTATTTGAAGAAGCCCGGTGGGGAGAAGGCGCATCATCTGCTGCATACCCACTACACCAAGCGGAAGTTGTATAACTACGAGATGCAGGAATAAATTGTATTGGGGCAGGGCGTAGGTCCTGCCCCGCTTCTTTTTTAGGTCAAATGATTTCTAATCGGATTTGCCCGCAGCTGCTGGAAACTACGTTGCAAAAAACGCTGCTTACTTTTTAGGATGCCACACAGATTCGATTTTGCTACGCAAGATCTGGGAACAAGGGAGGAATCCTCACGCTTGGTACGCAAATCACCTGCACCTAGGCAAACCATAGGCTTTCCGAAGGTGTGGCAATTGTACAGGCTGGGGTTTGACTTTGGGGTGGGGATGTGGTAGAGTAAAGAGAAGGAAGGCTCGGTTCTCCGGGTCGTCTCCATTATTGCGAAAACCGCCAGTATGGTTTCGAGGCCGCTGGCGGTCATTTTTTTACTCTTCCATTATTTCAGGTAAGAGAGCAAGCCAAGAATCAGAATGGCCACATTGATGGCCAACGAAAGAATTTCGTACATCGTCATCTTGCTTACCTCCCGTATCCAGTATTCCAGCTGAGGCTGGTAAGAGTCCGGGAGATAGGGAGCGACGGCCTACAAGGCCGGAAAATCGCGATATGTTGAGCGATTTTAGCGAGTCTCGGTTGAGCCCCTGCGAAACCGGAGTCTGGAACCGAGCGCTTCCATTGGGTACAGTGTATCACGATATGTTTGTATGGTAAAGTGCGTGTGAAGAAAGCGGCTCAGGGTGGGGCTTTTCCAGTGTTTCGTTACATCTTACCTGCTGTACGAGCCAAATCTCACACTTGGTACGCAAATCACCCGCACCTAGGCAAACCATAGGCTTTCCGAAGGTGTGGCAATTGTACAGGCTGGGGTTTGACTTTGGAGTGGGGATGTGGTAGAGTAAAGAGAAGGAAGGCCCGGTTCCGGGTCGTCTCCACTATATAGTCGATAACCGCCAATAGTTTGAGGGACTCTGGCGGTTACTTTTTACTCTCTGTCTTTAAAGTACGAAAGAGCAGCGATAACAGTTCCTGCCACGGTGGCGATGCAAGTCACCAATCCGACGACAAATTCAGCTGTCATACGCAAGTCTCCTTCAATTGATTCCACCTGCAGGTTGGTTCCGTGTTGATTAGCCTCAGCTCTAGATGAAAAGTATGCGTATTCTCATTAACACAAACAGACCTTGTTCAACCCAGGGGGCCTTAGCTTTTCCGAATCCCTGTGACATTTTTCAGGATTCCATACAGAATTGGGCGAGGACTGGATTTGCAGGTACAAAAGCTGGGTTTTTCCTTGACGAATGGAATCTTTCCGTTTATACTATACCAAAGACCATGAGGTCACTAATTTCATACCGCCGAATTTGGCAAAAGGAGTAAATCTATGAAATTGAACAAATTAGCTGTACTGGGGGGGGTATTAGTAGTACTCTCGTTGTTGGTTGTCGGATGTAAGGGACTTAGTTCCGGCGATGAAGATGTAGAATCAGTAAAAAAGTATGATAAGGTCTGGACGAAGGAGAATTCCAGCGGAACAGATTACCTGCGTTTCTATGATCAGTTTGGAACCAGCAAGAATGTAAAATCCGCTACTGTTGAGCTGAAGGTAAGCAATGCAAAAAATAGTAAGGCTGGTTTGGTATTTAGTTTGAATGAAAATGACAACAAAACGGTTAGTTTCTATGTATTCGGAGTGGGGAAGAATCATCTGACTGGAGTGCCTGAATATTATCTGGATTATTATTCAGCACTGGATCCAAAGGCATTGTCTCAGACTACCACGGGGGAGACCCTTGGTACTGCGACACCAGAAGAAATTGTTAGGTTGACATCTATGGACAATTCTGCTGCCAACATTGATGGTGATGCTGTGTCCGTTGTTGTAAAGGTAGATGTGTCAGACCCCCAGAATATTTCTGTTAGGTTTGGGCCCAAGTCCGATGAGATGAAGGTTACTATTCCCACATTTGCACATAAGGCTCCAGGAGCCAAGAATGCTCTTGGTGGAATTGGTGCTTATGGAATGCTGCGCCCGGTTAGTGCTGCTGGTAATACTGTCAAGACCGTCAACAACTACACCGTTCTTGAGTCTGATCCTGCCCGTACACTGCTTGCCGCAGAAGACGCCGAGTAATCGGCACCTAACCTAGAGCGAACGGGTTACATCCCTACGCTATAGAACCAATCGGATAGTCGTGGATTCTCCCCACGGCTATCCACCTGGAACAGACAGACTGGCAGCCGGGCTCCAAGCTCTGCTGCGCCCAACATATTTTCAATTCTCCTCAAAAAAATCCCGTCACTTCCTTGACGATACCCCCATTGTAGCCTTATAATATCCCTATACCCGTATGGGCAAGACAACTTATAACAAGGAGAATTTGTTATGAAAAAGACTAGGATTGTATTGGTGGGAGCTTTGGTTCTGGCTCTGGCCTTTGTGATGGGATGTGGTGAGAAAACAAAACTCGATGAAAGTGTTGCTGAACACAAAGAGGGGGCAGATAAGTTCACACATGAATGGGAGGCAACTTACGACAGTGCAACTTACATTCGTTCCGCAAAGCAGTTTGGTGAAAGCGGGGCAAATAAAAATGATGAGTTGACGAATATTGATGCTGAAATAACAATGTTGTATCCCCAGAATGGTAAGGTTGGATTGATTTTTGGCCTGACAACAAACGAAGGGCCAAAAGATGCAAATGGCAAGCCAACATACACCTTCAACTACTATGTTTTCGGTGTTGGTGAAAAGCCAAACACTACCACTGGAGACCTGAACTATTACATTGACTACTGTACTAATGTGAGTACCCTTTCTGGAGGCAATACTGCTTCTGAAAGCATTGATAAAACTGACGGAGCCAGCGCTACATCAGTTGCTACTGGTGATTTGACCTCTACAGGACATAAGCACAAGGAAGCTTTGAAGTTCAATGTAAATATCGAGTTTACAGATGATGATGCTAATGACGTCGCCGATGGTACCTATACTTTGACGGTCTCTGCTGGTGGAAATGAGTTACTCACTCAGTCCATTGATCATAGTACGTATGGATATGTTAACAATGCGGCAAAATACCCTGCTTTAGGAACAGTCGCTTCATATGGCATGGTTTCAGGAGCAGTTAAGGGTGAAAAGAAGGTTGATAACACTTGGGTTATCAAAAAAGATACCCTTGAAGGTGCAGGTTTAAACGGTAGCAAACTGTCTGCCGAGTAATCCCTAACCCCGATTGGTTCTAGAAAAGCCCGCTGGATTGTGTCCGGCGGGCTTTTTTGTGAGGCTGCAAGTCACACATTATTCCAAATGCTAGAGGCAGATTGGTGTCTTCATTTAATCAACAAGTTGTTGGATGGCTTCTATTGGCAGAGAAGTGTACTTGGAAATCATCTCAGCGGAAAAACCATCCAGAAGCAAGCTCCTTGCCGTCTCCAGTGCTTTTTCATAGGCACCCTCCTCACGGCCCACGAAAAGTCCGTCCTCGTAGGCCTCCGTCTTCAGTACTGCCATGTCAGTGGCGTAGTCGTACTCTGTCATCAAAATGCTCAAAACCTCACCTCCCTTCCGTTCAAGATAGTCACGCAAGATGTTGCGGCGCACAGCCTCCTGGATGGCCCATTTAAGCGGGTTCTCGTGGCCTGCCGCCCTGGCATCCTCGACGAGCTCCAGGAACTGCACGTACTGCTCCAAGTCGTGGCAGCTGTGCACTACGGGACTCGGACTCTCACTCTTAATTGTACACACTTTTACCTTCAGTTCAAGGGTGAGGTCGGCGTTTTGGACCTGGTTCGGGAAGGCATCGGACAGGTAGAGGTAGCTTTCTGGGGGCAGCTCCTGGTCGCCGGTGTAGAAGACGTAGAATTCTGGCTTGGCCAAGGGAACCAAATGCCGGGAAAACTTGGCTTTTGAGTCCACGATGTTGCCGTAGATGCGGGCTATGTATTCGAGAAGCCGTAGCGGCATGTTGGGGTTGATTGTGGACTGGTGCTCAATCATCAGGATGAACTGGCCGTTCACCAGCACGGCGATGTCGTTGTAGTAGCTCTTGTAGAGCACCTGCTCCAGGTTCACCAGCTCCAAGGAGGTGGTCTCCACCTGCAAATTTGTGCCGTGGAGGGCGTTGTAGAGGGAGAGGAAGTGCTGCTTCCAGTCCCGGTCCTTGGAGAAGTAGTCCACGAAGAGGGAATCCTTGTGGGTACGATTTTCGTTGATGGGTTTTTCGTTCAAAGTGAACCTCCGAAAGTTTTTGACCTTTACTAATATTATTGTGTGAATCTGACAAAAAAATGCGTTTTTGCGGGAATATGGTTTGTTTTTTTTACAATTTCTTGAGAACAAACTTTTCAAGGCAGCTGATCGATTGTATCCGGCGGGCTTTTTTGTGAGTGGCAAGCGTTTCCGGGTGAGCGAAAGGCTTGCGGGGTGCCACAGGAGATAAAGTGATTGGCTTTTACATAGGATGCTGGAAGGTAGGGATAAATTGCGGGTAATTTCTAGCGGTAGTTGATGGAAGTTGATTTGACTTTAGCTAGGGGATGTGGTACAGTGGAAGGAGGAAGGCTCGGCTCTCCGGGTCGTCTCCACCTTGTTGATCAATGACCGCCAAAAGTGTTTCAGTCCTTGGCGGTCATTTTTTTACTCTTTGTCTTTACCTTTAAGGTAGGAAAGAGCGGCAAGAATAGTATTGATTACGCTGGTGGCGCAAGTGACCACAGCAACGATAATTTCCACTATCATGCGAGCCTCCTTCAATCCAGTATTCCCACCGGGGCGGGTAGAGTTGAGGAGACGAACCGCCAGGAAAGCCAAGCGCTTCCAATGGTCTTATTCTAGCACAGTGTGTTTGTATTGTAAACTTGCAATGGGCATTCGGGGGTGCAGGAAAGTGATGGAGTTCTCCAAGAAGTAGAAAGCAAGGATGCCTTCGTGCAGCTGAAACTACCGAGTAACCCCTAGCCCCGATTGATTCTAGAAAAGCCCGCTGGATTGTGTCCGGCGGGCTTTTTTGTGAGGCTACAAGTCACACATTATTCCAAATGCTAGAGGCAGATTGGTGTCTTCATTTAATCAACGAGTTGTTGGATGGCTTCTATTGGCAGAGAAGTGTACTTGGAAATCATCTCGGCGGAAAAACCATCCAGAAGCAAGCTCCTGGCCGTCTCCAGTTTGTTCTGGTATGCACCACGTTCCAGTCCTTGCTCCAAACCACGTTCCAGCCCGATGGAGATGCCCTCCTCACGCCCCACGAAAAGTCCATCCTCGTAGGCCTCCGCCTTCAGTACTGCCATGTCAGTGGCGTAGTCGTACTCTGTCATCAAAATGCTCAAAACCTCACCTCCCTTCCGTTCCAGATAGTCACGCAAGATGTTGCGGCGCACAGCTTCCTGAATCGCCCACTTGAGCGGGTGCCTGTGGCCCGCCGCCTTGGCCTCCTCGACAAGCTGGAGGAACTGAGCGTATTGCTCCAAGTCGTGGCAGCTGTGCACTACGGGACTCGGATGCAGTGTCTAGTCTATGAGCTGAAGGATAATCTCCAGAGAGAGACCGGTGCCTTGGGCTACCTGTTCTGGTTCAAGCCCCATAGAAAGAAAACTCCTCGCCGTCTCCAGCTTGGTTTCGTAGGCACCCTCCTCACGGCCGGTGGCACGTCCTCGTTCCAGCCCGATGGAGATGCCTTCCTCACGCCCCACGAAAAGTCCATCCTCGTAAGCCTCCGCCTTCAGTACTGCCATGTCAGTGGCGTAGTCGTACTCTGTCATCAAAATGCTCAAAACCTCACCTCCCTTCCGTTCAAGATAGTCACGCAAGATGTTGCGGCGCACAGCCTCCTGAATGGCCCACTTGAGCGGGGTCTCGTGGCCTGCCGCCTTGGCCTCCTCGACGAGCTGGAGGAACTGAGCGTATTGCTCCAAGTCCGTGCAACTGTGCACCACGGGACTTGGATGCTCACTCTTAATTGTACACACTTTTACCTTCAGTTCAAGGGTGATTTCTTTAGGAGGGGACAACCCCTCTACTCGGAAGCGGGGGGTTTCCCCTCCTAAAACCTCCCCTTTCCCCAGCACCGCTTGGGGGCTGCCTGCCCCAAGACCCCCGGAAGTGAAGCTTCGTCACTTGTATCTTGCTTCGGGAAGGCATCGGACAGGTAGAGGTAGCTTTCTGGGGGCAGTTTCTGGTCGCCGGTGTAGAAGACGTAGAATTCTGGCTTGGCCAAGGGAACCAAATGCCGGGAGAATTTGGCCGTGGAGTCCACGATGTTACCGTAGATTCGGGTCACGTACTCTAGCAAACGCAGCGGCATGTTGGGGTTGATGGTGGACTGGTGCTCAATCATCAGGATGAACTGGCCGTCCACCAGCACGGCGATGTCGTTGTAGTAGCTCTTGTACAAGACTTGTTCCAGATTCACCCGCTCAAGCTGTGTGTCTGACACCTGCAGGTTGGTTCCGTGGAGGGCGTTGTAGAGGGAGAGGAAGTGCTGCTTCCAGTCCCGGTCCTTGGAGAAGTAGTCCACGAAGAGGGAATCCTTGTGGGTACAGTTCTCGCCGCTAGTTTTTTCATTCAAATGAACCTCCGAAAGTTTTGACCTTTACTAATATTATTGTGTGAATCTGACAAAAAAATGCGTTTTTGCGGGGAAAGAATTGATTTTTTTTACAAGCAGATTTGTTCGTTCCTAACGGAACTCACGGCAGGAAAAGCGAGGAACGTTAGTTCCGAGCAAATTCGATTGTTGGTAAAAAGAACAACCAGATTCACAGGTGGCGTAGGGGAGAGGAAATAGGTGCAGAACTTGTTCCTCGTTTCTCGCTCCTGCCTCCTAACCACCTGCTCCCCACCCATCTTTTTCCACAAGCCCCTTTGTTTTTGGCCAAAAGTGGGGTACAATAGTCTCATGATCCACATCGAAACAAGGGTGAGGCTGCCCTTCCTGTGGGGAAAGGCGGCCTTCAAGAAGAGCAACTGGACGCAGGTGAACCTCATTGTAGGGCCCAACGGCTCCGGGAAGACACTTTTGGCCAACGAGATTGCTACCCAGTTCCGCAACTACGACCTGGACGTCACCTTTCTGCGCTCTGACCGCATCCCGGAGGATCAGGTGCTGGCAGTGCTGCGGAACAACCAGCAGGTAAAGGAGCGGATAGAGTCCGTGCTTTCCGGCATGTTCGGCAAGTCCATCACCTTTCGGGAGCGGGAGGACGGCAGCTTTGTGCCCATGGTGGTGAACAAGGCCCGTGGTGTGGAATACAACCTGAAGGAGGGTGAGTGCCACGGCCTCAAGGAAATCCTCCAGCTTCTGATTGCCCTCTACAACAGCCAGGGGGACTGCCTCATCTTTGACGAGCCGGAGCTGCACCTGCACCCCCAGTTCCAGCTCTTCTTTATGAAGGAGATTCGCAAGGCCGCCGCTGAGGAGCCGGGAAAGATTTTCTTCCTGATAACCCATTCCCCCTTCTTCATCGACCTGCGTTTCCCGGAAGACCTGATGGGTGTCATCGTCTGCCATGTGAACCGTGTCCCCACCCACATAGACCAGCTTTCGGCCGAGGATGAGCTCTTGTTTCGCCGCTTCCTGCCCCGCTTCAACACCTATCACAAGCAGTTCTTCTTTTCCGACAACCAGATTTTCGTGGAGGGCTACACCGACCAGCAGCTGTTCTCCCACCTGCTGGAGCTCACCGACAGCTGGTACGCTTCCGTTGGAACGGGCATCATCGATGTGGGGGGCAAGGACGAGTTGGGAGTCTTCTGCAAGGTCTGCTCTCTGCTGGGAACCGACGGCCGCATTGTGGGGGACTTGGACTCCCTTTTCAAGGGAAAGCTGCGGGATGTGGTGTGCCAGGACCCACGGCCAGCCCTGTGGCTCCAGCGCAAGGAGGAAAAGCAGCTGCCCTTCTACACCCAGCTCTTTTCCCCCGCCAGCCTCAAGCGGGGAATCACCCTGGAAAAGCTCATCACCCGGCTGGAGCGCTATCTGGTGGACCTGGGCAACGTGCTGTGGGCACTGGACGGTGCTGCTGTTCCTGCGGAGGTGGCGGCACTGGTGGAAAAGCTTCGGGAAATGTATGACAAGCACCAGAAGGTGGAGGATCTGGACACCTTCAAGACCGTGGTGCTGCAGGGGGTGAACAATGTGGGCCACCTGCTGCCCAGCCTGATTCCGCCCCATCTGGCGGCCACCATCCCCCTGATAAGGAACCTGGCCTCCCTGATTTTTGCCGCCGCTGCCGCCGCCCGTGTCTACATCCTGCCCAAGGGCTGCATCGAGCATTACTACACCCGCAACAAGGTTTTGTACATGCCCATCGCCGGCAAGGATCGCCTCTTCCATACCGAGCAGGAATACATGACCCAAGTGCAGCCGGAGGTGCTGCGGATGGAGTACCGGGAGCTGATTGAAATCTTGAATCAGGCTTGTATGCGGGATTCTGGCTGACGCTTGCAGTGGGGATTGTCGCTCGAAAAAAAAAATCACTTTTTTTTCAAAAAAAACGTCCAGCCCCCTTTACAAACTTTGTGCCGTGTGATATATTCATTCTTGCTTGGTGGCCATGGTAGAGGTGTCACACCCGTTCCCATCCCGAACACGGAAGTTAAGCCCTCCAGCGCCGATGATACTGCATTCGCGGGAAAGTAGGTAGCTGCCAGGCTTTTTTATTTTAAATGTTTCCCCCTTGGCGGGGAGCCTGATACCGCTAATAGCATCTAATACTTTGGACAATATCTATAATAGAAGAGGGCTTCCGCTATGGAAGCCCTCCTTTGTTTTGACCACGGTGAGGTGACTATCGTATCTTGAACTTCTTTACCTCGGCGGAAAGCCGCCCGATGGCCTCCTTGTTTTCCTGGGTGATGTCCTGCACCTCCAGAATGGCCTTGTTGATTTGGCTTGTACCGGCGGCCATCTCCGTCATGCTGTTGGAGATTTCCTGCGTCAGCTGGTCTAGGTTGCGCATTTCCCGTGCCATCTCGTTGCCGTTTTGCAAGACCTCGTTGGAGCCGCTGCGAATCTGTGCGGTGATGGTGTTCAAGTCCTGGATGGTTTTCAGCGTGGTCTCCACCTCCTGCCGCTGCTCGTGCATGGCCGCTGTGATGCCGCCGCTGTTGGCGCTCACCTGACCGGAGAGATTTGAGATGGCAGAAAAGCTTTGGTCAACGGTCTTTGCGGCCTGGGCAAGCTGGTCAATGTCCCCGGAAAGCTTTTTCAGGGTGTCGGTGATGGCCTTGCCCTGGCTGCTGGATTCCTCCGCCAGCTTTCGGATTTCGTCGGCAACAACGGCAAAGCCCATTCCCGCCTCCCCAGCGTGGGCAGCCTCGATTGCGGCGTTCATGGCCAGCATGTTGGTCTGGCTGGCAATATGTTGGATGATGGCGCTCGCCTCCAGAAGATTTCCCGATTCTTGGGTGAGCTGCTGGGTGATGGCGTTGGTGGTTCCCACTGTATCCTGCCCGCTGGAGGTGGCCTGGCTCAGGGAGGCGATGACCTGCTCGTTGTCCTCCAGCAGCTGGGTGGTCTGGGCAATCTTGGAGAACATCAGCTCCATGGAGGATGAGGACTGGATGACATTCTCCGACTGTATGGCGATGATGGAGTCCAGCTGGCCGATGGTGCGGATGATTTCCTCCACAGCCGCCGCCGTCTGGGTGACGCTGGCCGCCTGGGACATGGCCTGCTTTTTCACGCCCTCTATGTTGCTGCTGATTTCGTAGACGGCGCTGGCGGTCTCCGTCATGTTGGAGGCCAGCTCCTCGCCCACGTGCCGCATGGCATCGGTGCTGGAGTCCACCGACTGCACGGTTCCCTGAATCTTTTCCATCACCCGATTGAAGTACATGGCCAGCTCCGTCATCTCGTCGTTGCCCTTTTCCTCCAACCGCACCGTCAGGTCGCCGCTTCCCTCGGAGATTTCCTTCAGGGCGGCCACGCTTCCGGTGATAGCCTTGGTGACAAACAGCCGTATGAAGATGGTTAGGAATACGATGAATGCCACGATGGTGGCGACGGAGATGAGGATGGTTTTCAGCAGGGAGCTTTGCTGGGCTGCGATGATGTCGTCTATGGTGAACACGAATTTTGTGTAGCCGATGACCTTGCCCGAATAATCGTTCAGCGGGAAATATGCCTTGGCCTCTCTGCCCTCATAGCTGACAAGCTGTCCGCCGCTCTGATCCAGCCGAGCGAGAACCTCCTGCGGAACCTCCTCGTCCAAGTCCTGGAAGTTGGCTCCCGTCTCGATGTAGGTTCCGTCCAGCGTTGCCGAGA
This sequence comes from Spirochaetaceae bacterium, assembly GCA_017622135.1. Lineage (GTDB taxonomy): Bacteria > Spirochaetota > Spirochaetia > Treponematales > Treponemataceae > Treponema_F. Next base: position 48,704 of record JAGARR010000037.1, on the reverse strand, counting down.
TGACGCTGATGTTCAGCCCGCCGTCCAGAATTTGAGCCGAGCTGGATGCCGCCAGGTTCTCCAGAAAGGCCGTGTTGATGGCGCCGCTGCATTCCACCGAGCCGACGTGCCTGCCGGCACTGTCCGCAACGGGAGTGACAACCCGGTAGCCCAGACCGCTGGGGCCAATCTCCGGCCCCACAATCAGCCTCTTCTGGGCGTTCGCCGCCTTGACCGTCTCCCTGGAGGCAGAAAGGTCGCCGCCGTAGGAGCCGGGATTGTTTGCACGGAAGAAGGTGGTGATTTCCGGTGTGTGGAAGTGGAACTGGGCAATGTGGTACTTTTCCCGCATGGACTCGTACATGGGGATGGTAATGGCGGCCAGGGTCTCCCGATCCCTGCGGGCAAAGGCATCCACAATTGCTTCGCTGGAAAGCACCGAATCCAGCAGAATCTGACCGGTGACGCTGTAGCTGTCCATGGCATCGGTGAATGACTGGTGCTTGAGGTTTGCGATGGCCACTATCTGCTCTGTGGTGAATTCGTGGATGGTGAGCCAATCCTTGACGATGAGGACGGAAAACTGAAGCAGAGTCAGATTGATTACGAGGAAGAGGAGCTTCTTCAAGACGGAAACCTTTTTCATATTAGTACTCCTTAAAATTATTTATTGCATTTTGTAATAAAAAAGGGTGCGACGGTTGTGGGCTTTCCTTTTTCTTGAGAATAAGTTTTCTCAAATTTGTCGATATTCCCTAATCGTACATTATACCATAATTTCATAGGGAAACAAGGTTTTTGGTCCATTTTTAGTTGAAGTCATCTCCAACCTTTCCCTTTGGATTCTTCTAATTCATTCTGCAAGGAATCTCTCATAATATTTTAATTTAACTTTCATGTATCCTTTTGGGGTTTACCTTATTATTAAGGATAGACAAAGACCATAAGGAGGTCAAAAATGAAAAAACTTATAAGTTCAATTGTGCTTGTTTCCATGTTATGTGTTGGCGCAGGTTCTGTCTTTGCCGGTTCCAGCGATTTTTATTTGTCTGTACCCATTGTGATTGACCGAACAGATGGAAATGAATTGAATACTACGGCTATTGGTGGCGGTGTCAAGCTCAGCACCGCTGAGAATGATGATCTGTTGGGTGGTGCTGTGGGGCTCACTGTCTACTATCCGCTGGCTGTTTCATGGGAAAAGGGGTCTGGCATTTCTACAACGGATGTTTCTGACCTGTATTCCGTTCCGCTTGGACTGGATTTGCTTGTAGGTGTGGATATCAATCTTCTAAGATTGGGCTTTATTGCCTTCCCTCTGAACGTAGGTGTTCATTCCAAGGTTGACTTCTACGAGGCTGGGGCACAGATCAATTTTGGTCTTGCAGGAACGGTGGGCGGCCAGCTGAATTTGGGTCCTTTGGGAATCTTTGCCCGTGCCCAGATTGCCTATGATTTTTACGGCACCCAGCACATCAAGGGTGAAGGCTGGAATGGAGGACGGGTGAACCAGTGGGGAGTGCAGCCCCAGATTGGTGTGAGCATCTCGCTCTAAGCCTTGTTGGATAATTGATAATCCATGGGGTACACTGAATCCAAGTCCTTGTGACAAGGAGGTGGCACCATGGATTATTTTTTATGCTGAAAAAAAGATGCGTTGACCCAAAATTCCCGCATTCTCATTGTGGCGCTTGGTGATGCGGAGAAGTTTTTTATGAGATGGCCCTTGATATGATTGACCACATCAAGGCTAACAACTCTGGCGGCGAGATTTCCGCCAGCTTCCCGGTGACCCTCGCTCAGAACCATCCCGCCGCCCGCATCACCATCACCGCCAACGTGGCAGCGGCCGCCTACTAGCAGGTGATTTGCATTCTGTCTCCCAAAATACTATCTTTTAGGTAGACTTTTGTTCGGGAGCGACTTGTGGATAAGCTTTTCAAGCTGTTTGTTTGCCTTGGCCTGATTGCTGGCGGCGTTTGTTTTACCCAAACCTACGAGGTGTACAATAAATTCGGCTCTGATGGAATTTACGAGATTCAGGATGATGGGCAAAAGCTAGGCGAGAATGCCAGCGGATTTGGCGGCCTGTACAACATTGCCTTCGGTCTCATCAGTATGCCTCGGTTTGCGGCCCAGGCTGAGTATCGGCTGGATTTGTCCAACGATCCCCAGTACCAGAATTACACGCTGGTGGGAAGTCCCATCAAGGCCAACGTCTGGTTCCGTCCCAGCAAGCAGACGGAGCTAGTGTTTGGCAACAACTTCTACATGGCGCTGCCCGGTTCCTTTATGAACGTGTTCAATGAATTCACCCCCAACGGCTGGTACGGCAGGAAGTACTTTGGCGCAACCTTTGTGTGGGGGCCGGTAACGGCGGGAGTGAACGTGCCGCACATGGGTGTGGAAAACGACGATTTCTCTGTCAAGGTGAATTTTGGAGCCAACCTGAACCTAAACATCTTCAACATCGGGGCAAACTACAAGATGGACGCGGAGTCCTTCAGTGTGTTCGCCAACTTTACCGGTGTGGAAAACCTCTACCTCAGTGCCGGCTACACCTACAACGGCTATGCCATCGGCACGGCAAACGGCTACGGAGACTGGCGCAAAATCCTGAGCAATCCCATTGTCCAGTGGAACGACCGCTACGACACCAGCCACATCGTCAATTTCAGTGGTACCTTCCGCTTCTGGCGGCTCACCCTTGGAGCGGATCTGGAGGCCGCCCTCTACGACACGGAGCAAAATCCCTTCTATGCCGGTGGTGTTGTCATCCTTGAGTTGATTGAAGACCTGGACTTTAAGATTGACGTAAAGTACTTTACCGAATTCCTGAACGATGATAGCTGGCGTGACCCCTGGAACGTCATCATCCATCCTCGCTTCATCTTTGAGAACCAGCGACACCAAATCATCGCCGGCGTAAAGATTGATGTGCACCAGTGGCTCACCCCCACTGCCGTCAGCGGCAAGCAGTCCACCTATCTTGCCATTCCCGTGTCCTGGAAGTACAAGTTCTAGGCTCAGGATAAAATCACAGTAACTACAAAAATGTATTTACAAGAATGTATCGCTCCTGTATACTGTACATGATGACGGTCTACAGTTCCGATGATTCTTGTGAATGGGACAGTGAAAAGGATATCCTCAATAGAAGCAAGCATGGCCTCAGCTTTGAGACAGCATCCAAGGTATTTTGTGACCCTTGGTTTGTTGAGATACCTGATGACATCCATTCCACCTTGGAGGAGGAGCACTTTCAGGGGTTTGGAACTATCAACGGCATTGCTATCGTCACCATCTTTTATTCGGAGCGATGTTCCGACGGAAAACTCAGACATCGTCTTATTTCCGCCCGGAGGTTGGACTCCTTGGAGAAAAAGGCTTATGAAAACTACCTGCAAGCTTACCGATGAACAGGTTCAGGAACTACAGGCTTTAGAGAACCATCCTGTTGACTACACCGACATTCCCCAGACGACAGATTTTTCCAAGGCACGGCTTAGGTATTACACCGTGAAGCCGGTGAAGCAGAGCATTACCCTTCGCATTGACGCTGACGTGCTCGCTGTTCTGAAAGGCTACGGCAAGGGGTATCAGGCCAAGATGAATGATATTCTGAGAGCCGTGGTGATGGAACATCGTATGCCAGTTTTGGAGTGAGTGTATTTCGTGGTGTGTTGAAGAACGTGGCTGGTAATGTATCCCCGCTACAAAGATACAGCAGGAATTTTTGTGGGGAACAACTCGCTCAACAAGGCGAAAATGCTAATTTTTTTTCTCAATCGATGGAATTTGTGTCTATTATGGGTTATAATTTATTCCTAAGGAATTTGTTTCTATTTTGGAGAAAAAGTAGGAGATAATTGTATGACACGTAATTCACTGGAACGAAGGAAAGTTTTTTTGGGAAGGCTTGCCAGCCTTTCTGTCATTGCGTTTGTTGTGGCGCTAGCCTTGCTGTCAGTAGCCTGCAACAATGTCAATCTTACAGGAAAGGGCAGTGGTACTGTTTCCCTTGCCATTGGGGACGTGCTGACCAAGAGTGTCCGCAGTGCAGGAGAACCCTTGCGCCAGACGCTGGCCACCGGAATACAATACACCGTGAAAGCAAGGCTTTCTGGCGGACATACTGCCGAGACAAGCATTACGGTTGACTCGGGGAATTTGGCTGGGGCCGCCCTTTCCTTTGAGGACATTCCGGTTGGCGTCACCGTTCGGCTTGACTTGGAGGTGCGGGCGGGAAATAACCTGGTGTGGATTGGCAGCACTGTGGACGACCATACAGTGGTGTCTGGCGAAAATCCCCTTTCCGTAGAAGTGGGACGGGTAAGCGGCGTGCTGCTGTGGAAGCGTAACGTAGATTCGGGGAATCATAATATCCTTACAGCTCCGTATGGAGCGTATGACTCCCCAGCCGACACGGGAATCACGTTTGGTGCCTCTGATTCCTCCCAAGGGACACCGTTTTGCTTTGATGGCGACGGAAATTTGTATGTAATGCCAAGCGATGACCAATCGCTATCCGAGGTGAAACAGTATGACTTGCAGCCTAACGGTACTTATGTAGATAGTAATACGAACATATCGACTAATGGACAATTCAATCATCTTGCCTATGACAGCGTTGCCGGGACTCTCTATGGCATTGGGGGGGATCCGGCTGGGCTGTATTACAGGAAGTCTGGTGGAAACTTTGAGCCAGTCCAGGGTGACACTGTCAATACAGGCTCCTGTTTGGGCTTGGCTGCCCACGATAATGTTGTGTATTGTGCGACTTATACTGAGAAACAAGAAGATAATGGTCCGATTTTAGGAGTTGTGCAACTTTCTAGTTACAAGTTGGAAGATGCTTCTGATGGTGGATCTAAGACTGCTACCTCTCTTCTTGTTGATAAAACGTTTACGTTACCTGAAGTATTTGGTTCTAATCCTCCCTCAAGTGAAATGATTTACCACGAAGGTTCTTTGTATTTACTCCTGAGTAGAGTATCAATAGATACGATGTATGATACGAGCGTTCCTACAGAGTCGTATAGTTTAGGTGCTGTATTAAAAATCAATCCTGATACCCTAGCTTTAGATACAAGTTTTGGCTCTCAGGGGTATTTAGGACTTGCTGACACAAGTCAAACAATTTCAGGTATCAATGCTACCGACGCTGTAACAGATGGAACTGTTGTCTATCACGGTCCAACTTCTAGCAATGACGCAAGTGTCTTTTATGGACCACAAGGCTTTGTCGCCATTATGCCAAAAAAATTGGTGATTGCAGATGCAGGATTTTCTGTAAGCGAGGATGGAAACAAAATTGCACTTACAAAGAAATCTCGTATTATTACGGTAGATTTGGAAACACTTGCTTTTGAAACAGAGCGTGTGGAAGATTCGTATTACCAGTCGGAGTATCCATCATCTTCTACCTCTGGATATGAGTACATAAAATAACAACTAACCCCCTATGACTCCCGCCATTTCCGTCTGCATTCCTGTATACGCCACGGAAAGAAGCCTGCCTGCCTGCCTCCAAAGTGTGGCGGCACAGCGGGGGCTGGAGGCTTGTGGCGGACGGGATGTGGCCAAGAAGGAGGTGAGCTGGTATGTCAGAAGAGTTTTTTGAAAGGAAGGCTGTCTTTATTTCTTGGTGTATTGAAGAATATGCAGCTGTACGTGGTCAGAATGGTCAAGATGTAGCGAATTACTTTGCCGCACATGACGTGCTTGATTTTCTTAGCAAGCATTATGAGATTTTACACACACAAGGAAGGGGCTCTATATTGGAGGCTATTGCTGATTTTATAAAAACGGGAGAAAATCGGTGAAAGTTTATCACGGAGGATTCCTTGCTGTGCCAGAGCCAAGAATTTTGTCCCCCAGCCATTCCATGGATTTTGGGTCTGGCTTTTATACAACCACTGATTTTGACCAAGCAAAGAAATGGTCTCTTGTCAAAAAAGACAGATTTCATTATGAGAAGGCTGTAGTATCTGCGTTTGAGATGGATAATATGATTTTTAAAACAACAGAATTAAAGACTAAGGTTTTTCATCATGCAAATGAAGAGTGGTTGGATTTTGTTGTATCGAATAGGCAGGATATTCATTTTTCTTATGATTACGATGTAGTAATGGGAGCTGTTGCAAACGATAATGTATATGCAAGCCTGAACCTTTATGAGGATGGCTTTTTAAGCAAAAAAGAATTGCTTGCAGAGCTAATGACATGGAAATATGTGGATCAAATTTGTTTTCATACAGAGAAGTCTTTGAAATACTTGCAGTTCCTGAAGTCTGAGGAGGTGTGGTGAATGAGTAGACCCCAAATCACTCAAGAAAATGTGCATCTTTTTATTCCAAATAAGGTTGCGAAAATCTGCACGGAATTGAACAGGACAAAAAAGCTTTCATTAACAAATTCTATCCTTTCGTTTTATAATTCTGATGTCTATCAAACGTTACGTCGGGAATCTTCAAAGCTATGGCAAGAAGGTTGGGTGTATGTATATCAATTGTTGGACGAATAAAGAGGCAAGCGGACTGCCCTCCATGCCACCCGCCATCTCCGTCTGCATTCCGGTGTACGGCACGGAAAAAAGCCTGTTGTCCTGCCTCCAAAGTGTGGCAGCTCAACAGGGGGTGGAGTCTGCGGGGCTGGAAATCATCGTGGTGGATGATGCCAGTCCCTCTGCCGACCCGGAGCTTGGTTCTCCCGCCCGGATTGTTTCCCAGTTTCAGCAGGAAAGCCCCTGGCCGGTAGTGTTCCTCCGTCATGAGGAAAACCGTGGCCTGGTGGAAGCCCGCCGCACTGCCGTGGAAGCCGCCACTGGTGAGTTCATCTTTTGCCTGGATAGCGACGACACCCTGCCGCCCGCCGCCTTGGCTACCCTGTATGCTGCGGCGGAGGATGCAGACATTGTCCATGGGCGGGCTCAGGTGGTGCTGTCCCAGGAGGGCTGCCAGCTGGAGGGAGCCGCCTTGGAAAAAGTGCTGACCCAGCTGCAGGAAAAGGCGGACAAGGTTTTTATAGGGCGGCTGGAGGGGGCTGCCATCCTGCAGAACAAGCTGGTGGAAAACCAGCACAACAATTTCTTGTGGGGCAAGCTGATTCGGCGGGAGCTGTATCTCCATGCCCTGTCCCTCATCCCTGAGATGTACTGCACCATGGCGGAGGATGTGGTGCAGTACCTGCTGATTGCCCATGGTGCCCGCCGTTACCTTGGCATCAGTGATATTGTCTACAATTATTCTGTCAACACAGGGATTTCCTCCAACACAAAAATCACTTCTTTGGAGCGCTGGGAGCAGGTCTGCTCCACCGCCTCTGTGTTCACCGTCCTCTTTGCCTGCCTGGAGGAGCTGGACCCGCCCTTTACCGAAAGCCAGCTGGCCGCCATCAGAAAACTGTGCCGCTTTTACGTGGCAAACAACCTGCAGCAGCTCCATCATGCCGTGGTGCCGGAGCTACAGGCGGTCGCCTATGAAGTCCTCTGTGACTACTGGGGTGCGGGGCTGGTAAGGCGGATGGAAGCAGCCTTGGAGCGGGAGGGGGTACTTTTGGAATCAAATCCTTTCTAGACGTGCAATAGTTTGTAGTGTATAATTATAGCATGAGTGGTAATAGAAAGCGGCTTTTTGTGGTCGGAGTTTCTCTCGTTCTGTTGTGCCTTGTTTCAGCCTGTGGCCTTTTGTCTGACAGTGGAGGTTTTGGGGGATTGTTTGCCCCTCAATCCGAAGCAAACTGGAACGGTAGAACTGAGTCTTTGGAATATAACGGCTCGCAAGTCCAGTACGAGGTTCCCCATGATGTTTGCACCCTGAGCATTACGACCAATGAGGCGGTGGATGTGTTCATGGTGAAGATGAATACTGGCTCGGCGGTCATCCCCAAGGTTTCTACCCGCTACCTTGTTTCTGCCAGTCGTGCCGCTGAAGGTCGCAGTGCGGAGTCCCTTGAATTGAATGATTTTGCAAGCAGCGGTGTTACCATAGACGGACTGGAAAATGTGTCCGGCATCAGTGCCGACGGTATCATCCGCAAGGATTATGTCCCCGCCCGGGACTTTGTGCCGCCAGTGCTGGGAGCAGCTGGTGGAGCCGGTCGTTCCGCTGTAGAAGGCTTGTCCGCTGTGGTGGCGGAACCAATGCGGACGGTTAAGGCTATAGCTGCTAGTGTCGACAGCTCGAAAAAAAGTTTGTGGGTCGACATTCCTGCCACGAAAACGGGATTTTCAGAAAAATCTTCGGATGGCAAATATACGAAGCGTCCGGCAACCCTGCAGGCTGAGGGTAATTATTGCTACATCTGGGTGCTGGACAGCTACTTTGCTTCACCAGCTTCCGGCAGTAAAATCTCATCAGAAAAAGCAAAAGCTCTTGCTGAAAAATTTGACGCACTTTATCCCTTGGTTCGAAAGGTATTTGGAACTGAGTCGGACGATATGATAAATACAGATGGTTTAGTAAGTATATCTTCTGGCAGTGACACCGGAACAAAGGTGAACATTGTGGTCTATGATATTGAGGGGGACTACAGGGACGGTCAGCAGAGTGGAACTCTGGGGTATTTCTGGGCCAAGGACTATTACACTGCTGCCGCTGCCAAGGAGAGTGGAGATGCCACCATCGGTCTCACCAACTGCGGCAAGTACTTTTACGTTGATTCCTATTTCTTGAATGAAGCCCCTGAAATGCTGTATTCCACCTTGGCCCACGAGTTCCAGCATATGATTAACTTTGGCCAAAAGACCATGCCGTCCATGGAGAATGCTCAAACAGAGGCTCAGGTACTTGTTTCCCAAACCTGGTCCAACGAAATGATGTCCATGGTCTGTGAGGACATGGTTCAGGAGTATCTCGGTGTTCAAGACAAGGATTCGCCCATTGCCCGGCTCCCCTGGTTCTGTCAAAACTATTATCTATCTGGCCTTACAGACTGGCTGGGGGGTAATTCTGTGCAGGTTTCCTATGCCGGAGCATACGCCTTTGGTGCTTATCTGGCTCGCAACTACGGCGGCAAGGAGCTTATCAAGGAGATTGCTACCAACAAGTATGTTGACCAGCAGGCTATAACCCAAGCCTTGAAATCCACCGGGAAGAACGAGACATTTGACTCCGTGTTCAAGAAATATGCCCAGGCATTGGTTCTGGACAATGCCCCTCCTGCAGCGAATGCTCCCAGCTTTAATAGGTCTGTGGAAGGAATCAATGGAAATATGAAGGCCATCGATATATTCAAGGTGCAGTCTCAGGATGAAGAATTGTACCCAATCCTGTTTGATACAAATGCCAATAGCCGGGTAGACCTGCGGCCCTACGGCTTTGCCTTGCACAGTATTGGGTATACAGACTCCGAGGGGGAGATTCAACTCACCTTCAGCAGCCCGGTTGAAGACAAGGAAAAGGTGTATATCTTGGTTCAGCCCTGCAACCATAATCACTAAAACGAGGAGTGTAGGATGAAAAAGATGGTTGGTGTTGTAATTATGTGTGTTCTCCTGCTGCCACTTTTTGCCTTTGGCAGAAGGGATAAGGTGGAGGCTGCCCAGCTCCAGCAGGTAACGGTGGTGGGGCAGATTGGTGTCTATGGCAATGAGCCCCACACCTGGCTTGGCTTTGTAGACCAGAAAGGGGTGGAATATGCCCTTGATGCCACGACGGATATGCTACAGGAACTGCGGGGGATGCAGGGACTTATCTTGGAAATTACTGGGGAACTGGACGCTATTCCAGAGGGGCAGCCAGTGGGGTTCCAAGCCCTGTCTGGTGGTACCCTCCATGTACAGGAATTTAAGCCTCACGCTTCCAAATCCTGATACTGCTCCTGGAGGTTTTTACGGGTAAGGCTTTCTGCATCCTTCAGCATAGCAGCTGGTACGCCATAGGCCTTTTCCAGGGCAGTTGGTATCAGCACCTCTTGCGGAGTGCCAAAGTCCATGTCTTGGTTTGGGTAGAACAACAGCACCTTGTGAGGGTACATCCTGCTGAGCTCCAGCTCATGCATGGAAATATACACTGTTATCCCAAAGTCTTCGCAATACTTCCTGATATAGTCCAGAATTCTGTGCTTCTGCTTGTTTTCCAAGGCAAAGAGTGGTTCGTCCATAAAGATGCTCTTGCTGCCGTACAGCAGGGAAAAGCCCAGAATCACCCGCTGCATCTGTCCCTTTGAAAGTGTGCACAGGGGCTTTTCCCCCAGTCCATCCAGCTCCAGCACCCATTTCACCTGCTCTAGCAGGTCCTTGTGGTCTGCTGACTCCAAGGCTACAGGCTGGCAGCACCCCTGGAAACAGCCGTTTGTGTACACCTGCTGCAACAGCTGGGCCACCGTATCCTCCGTGTCAAACTCCATATTCTGGTAGATGAAGGAGGCCAGCTGACTTCGCTCCTCTTCTGTCTGTTCCAGTGTGTTCCGGCCCAGCAAATAGACGGTTCCCTGTTGAGGCAGGATTCGTCCCGCTGCCAGCAGCATAAAGGTGGACTTGCCGGAGGCATTGGGTCCCACCAGACTTACAAGGCCGCCGGGGAGGGCTGCCGTAAAATGATGGAAAATGGTGGTGACCTCCGCTTCCTCCTCCACTGGCGGGTAGGCAAAGGTCACATCCTCAAACTGGATAAAATTCTGTGGAAATTCCTGTGTCTCAGGGTCATTGTTCTGGTTCATAGCTTGTGCTTCTCCTTCTTGGTTAGTACCGAATGCTACCAATATCCAGCGAAATGAACGGCATGATTTTTTTGTTGGTGGTTCCCGCCCCAGCCCGCACCATTATGCTGAAGGATTTGTTGATGCGTAGTCCTGCTCCCAGGGAACCATTCCAATTTATCCCGTCAGTGGAAAAATTCTGGTGGCTCATGGTTATGATGCCTGCTGTCCCTGTAAGATTGAAGAAAACCTGTCCTCCAAGTATGGTGATGCTTTGCCACGGCTGGAATTGCAGCACCAGCTGGGCTGCAAATTTTTGGGTTCCATACTGCTGCTTTCCAGAAATATTGGGAAAGAACATCCTGTCTCCCAGAGCCACCCCGAACATGGGAATGAAGCTGGGAATCTTTTCCAGCTGTAGGCTGGGGTCGGAGACAGCCTGGGCATTCACAATCAAACTGAATTTCGGGGCGACGGGTATTGCGGCGCTAAAATCCAGCTTTGTCATATTGAATGCAATGGGGGTGTTTTCTCCCATAACGGGAAAAATTCCTGTAGAGTCCAGGCGGACATAGAATCCCTTGCTTGGAAAGACGGGTGCATCGAGGGTTGTGAAGGTATAGCGTATGTTCAGGGGCGCTGCTACCCTTGCCTTGCTGTCTGGGTACAACTCCTCCTGAAGCACCAGCTCCGGGGTTTTTGTTTCATCTGTATTCAGCCAGTAGATTGCGCCGCCGGCCTGTAGTCGGTGGTGGTCGTTGAATCGAATGCCCCACAAGAAATCTGCATTGGCGTATGATATCTTGTTGGCAGAAATATTTCTGGAAGAAAAACCAGAGGTGATGAATTCCTGCTCCAGATAGGCGGATGCCGCCAGCTGCAGGTAGGCATGGGGACCCAGGGGCTGGAGGTACAGCCATGCGGCTCCAAAATCGTTTATCATGGTGGTTTTAAAGGACATGATGGAGCCTGTCCCCGTAAGGCCACGGAACTGAATGTCCAAGGACAGATTGAGCTTTGCTATTGAGTTGTCGGTGATGGTGCCACCAAAATTTGCGTTTGGCATGATGACCCAGTTCTCTTTTCCCCTTTGCTTGAGCCTAACCTCCAGCACTGTTTGCTGTGGCCTTACATCCACACGGGGAATTACCAGCATATAGTTGCCCGTATTGTAAATTTCATTTGTAAGGAGCCGTATGTTGGAGGAGGTGAGCGGCCGGCCCTTTATCCTTTCAAAAACCTCATTGATAAACTTAATGTCCGAGTCTACGGCACCATAAATACGCAGCTGTTGCGGAACGGTGTGGGGAATGCTTTTGTATACGCCTTCCTTTTGTTCAGGAAGCTCCTGGGATGGTGTGAAGGTAAAGGAATTTTGCAGCACGTTGCCAGACTGATGGCTGCTGATGCTTTGCTGCGCCTGGTTTTCGGCAGTCTGTGCAGTGGAATCCGGCGGTGTGTCATCAGCTTGCCCCGGATAGATGAGGGGCAGGACTGCTTGCAGGGCTGCACGGTATTTTCTCTTTTCTTTTTCTGCCTTTTCGTAAATTTCTTTGGCTTTGGGGAATTCCATCATGTTGTATTCGTCCACGGGTGGATGAATGACCACATCTGCCAATTCAAGCTGCTCCGGGTTGCCGGAACTGGTGACAATCCTTACCACCTGGGTAATGGTGTCCAAGGGATTTGCATCGAAACGCTCGGGGTCGTCTATAAGAGGGTCGTCCAGCGATACGGCAATGATGACATCGTATCCCATGTCTTTGGCCTGTTGAATGGGCAGATTGTTCCGTACAAATCCATCCACATATAGCTTGTCGTCTATGGGAAATGGCTGAAATACTCCGGGAATGCTCATGCTGCTGCGGATTGCCTCTGCAATGTCTCCGCTTTCAATCAACTCAAGCTCTCCTGTCACCAGATTTACCGCTGTGACACGAAAGGGGATGGGCAGACTGTCAAAATCGATGTAGGAAGGGATTTTGACCGCCAGATCCTTTAGCAGGAGGTAGGCGTTTTGTCCCATTGAAAATCCGCCGCCCATCTCTATGGAAAAATTCTTTCCCAGCTTCAGTGTGATGGGGGATGCCTCTGTACTCCTGCTTTCCAGCAGGGATTCCAAAGGTGAGTTGGGTCTATCTGCAAACATGCTGGCCCAGTTCGTGTCAATTACCGTCTGACGAATTTCCTCTGGAGTGTAGCCAATGCTGTACAAGCCACCGATAATGGCGCCCGCACTGTTGCCGATCACCATGTCGATGGGAATTCCCAGCTCGTCAATGACCTCCAGCACCGGAATGATGCCGAATCCCTTGGCTCCGCCACCGCCAAGCACCAGTGCTACCGAGGAGCGCTCTTTTGTGCTGATAGCATCTGCCTGCGGGTGAACGGGGAAAAGAAGGCTTGTGGTGGCCGCAAGAACAATTGCAAGGAATTTCTGGGAGAAAAGGTGTCTTGATTTCATACTATATATAGTAATACTTGAAAAGCGGGATTTGTGCAAACAAGGTGAGAGAATGTTAGCCTTTTTTCAAACTGAAAAGTGTTTATAAATTAGCTTTATATAGATAAAAAATATTGTAACCTTCTTTTCCCTTGAAAAATTTGCATTGACAGTGTATCCTAATAGATAGCTAATTTGGTAGAAATTTCATAAGGAGGCTATATGTCCAGAGAAAAGCACTCTATGGACGGAAATCAGGCCGCATCCCACGTTGCGTACGCATTTACCGAGGTTGCCGGTATTTATCCGATTACTCCGTCATCACCCATGGCTGACTTTGTTGACCAGTGGTCAGCAAACGGCTTGAAGAATATCTACGGAACCGAGACAAAGGTTGTGGAGATGCAGTCAGAGGCAGGTGCCGCCGGAACTGTTCACGGTTCACTGGCTGCCGGAGCCATGACCACCACCTTCACTGCATCCCAGGGCCTGCTGCTGATGATTCCCAATATGTATAAGATTGCCGGAGAGCAGCTGCCGGGTGTGTTCCATGTTTCTGCCCGTACCGTTGCTACCCAGGCGCTCAGCATTTTCGGAGACCATTCCGACGTGTATGCCTGTCGTCAGACTGGTTTTGCCATGCTGGCAGAGTCCAATGCGCAGGAGGTTATGGACCTGGCTCCTGTTGCCCACCTGGCAGCCTTGGAAGGCCGTGTTCCCTTCCTGAACTTCTTTGACGGCTTCCGTACCTCCCACGAGATTCAGAAGATTGAGACTTGGGATTATGCCGACCTGAAGGAGATGATGAACATGGATGCCTTGAAGGCATTCCGTGACAACTCCCTGAATCCCAACCATCCCGTTATGCGGGGCTCCCACGAGAACGGAGACATCTTCTTCCAGCATCGTGAGGCCTGCAATCCCGTGTACAACGCCCTGCCGGAGGTGGTGCGCAAGTACATGGCCAAGATCAACGTGAAGCTGGGAACAAACTACGACCTGTTCAACTACTACGGCGCAGAGGATGCCGACCGTGTCATCGTGGCCATGGGCTCCATCTGCGACGTTGCAGAAGAAGTCATCGACTACCTGAACGCCCGTGGAGAGAAGGTTGGCCTGGTCAAGGTGCGCCTCTATCGTCCTTGGGTTTCCGAGGCCTTCCTGAAGGTGCTGCCTAAGACCGTGAAGAAGATTGCCGTCCTGGATCGCACCAAGGAGCCCGGTTCCTTGGGAGAGCCCCTGTTCCTGGACATTGCCACCACCCTGTGGGAGGCAAAACTCAACGACATCGTTCTGGTGGGCGGCCGCTACGGCTTGAGCTCCAAGGATACTCCTCCTTCCAGCGTCTTCGCTGTGTACAAGGAGCTGGAGAAGGACGCTCCCAAGCCCCGCTTCACCATCGGTATTGTGGACGACGTTACCAACCTCAGCCTGCCTGAGATTAAGCCCGCTCCCATCACCGCCGCCGAGGGAACCGTGGAATGCAAGTTCTGGGGAATCGGTGGAGACGGAACTGTTGGTGCCAACAAGGACTCCACAAAGATTATCGGTGACTACACCGACAAGTATATCCAGGCCTACTTCCAGTACGACTCCAAGAAGACCGGTGGAATCACCATTTCCCACCTGCGCTTTGGGGACAAGCCCATCCGCAGCGCCTACTACGTCAGCCAGGCTGACCTGGTGGCCTGCCACAACCAGTCCTACATCATCAAGGGCTACAAGATGGTGCAGGATGTGAAGCCCGGCGGAAAGTTCCTGATCAACTGCCAGTGGTCTGACGAGGAGCTGGGTCAGCACCTCCATGCGGATGCCAAGCAGTACATCGCCAAGAACAACATCAAGGTGTACACCGTTGATGCCGTGAAGATTGCCACCGAGATTGGTCTGGGCAAGCGCACCAGCACCGTGCTCCAGTCCGCATTCTTCAAGCTGGCCAACGTGCTGCCCGTTGACGAGGCGCTGGGTCACATGAAGGAGAAGGTTGTTGCCAAGTTCGCCCGGAAGGGACAGGATGTGGTGGACATGAACTGCAAGGCCATCGACGCTGGCTGCGATGCCATCCACGAGGTTGCCGTTCCCGCTGACTGGGCAAATGCCGTTGACAAGAGCGAGAAGAAGGTGCTGAAGGGTGAGCCTAAGACAATCAAGATGGTGGAGACCATCATGGAGACAGTCAACCTTATGGACGGCGACAGCCTGCCTGTCTCTGCCTTCGTGGACTATGCAAACGGTCAGTTCGAGTTGGGTGCTTCTGCCTACGAGAAGCGTGGAACCGCCGTCACCGTTCCCCACTGGACTGCCGAGAAGTGTATCCAGTGCAACAACTGTGCATTTGTTTGTTCCCATGCCACAATCCGTCCCTTCCTGCTGAGCGACGAGGAGGTGAAGGCTGGCCCTGCGAACCTGGAGGTTATGGATCTGAAGCCAAAGGCTGGCAAGTACAAGTATACCCTCAGCATTTCCGCCTTGGATTGTACTGGATGCTGCGAGTGTATCACCGTTTGTCCCACCGATGCCATCGAGATGGTGCCCCAGGCCCAGGAACTGCCCCTGCAGCCTGTCTGGGATTACCTGGTGGCCAACGTCAGCAAGAAGGATGACGCTGGCATCAACGAGCTGACTCCCAAGGGCTCCCAGTACGTGCAGCCCCTGCTGGAGTTCTCCGGTGCTTGCGCTGGTTGTGCCGAGACAGCCTACTCCCGCCTTGCCACCCAGCTCTTCGGCGAGCAGATGTACATTGCCAATGCTACCGGCTGTTCCTCCATTTGGGGTGGTCCCGCTGCAACCTGTCCCTACACCATCAACAAGGACAGCAAGAAGGGACCCGCATGGTCCAACTCTCTGTTTGAGGATAACGCCGAGTATGGTCTTGGTATCCACCTGGCACAGAAGTACATCCGTGAGCGTCTGATTGGACAGCTGGAGACTCTGGCCGCCGGTTCCGAGGCTTCCGCCTCCCTTAAGGATGCTGTGGCCAAGTTCATGGAGACAAAGGACAATACCCGTGCTAACGTGGCTCCCACCAACGCCCTGATTGCAGAGCTGGAGAAGTGCGGCAGCCCGCTTGCCAAGGAAATCCTTGACAGCAAGGACTACCTGGGCAAGAAGTCCATCTGGATTATGGGTGGTGACGGCTGGGCCTATGACATCGGCTTCGGTGGATTGGACCACGTCATTGCTTCCGGCGAGGATGTGAACATCCTGGTGTTTGACACTGAGATGTACTCCAACACCGGTGGACAGGCATCCAAGGCTTCCAATATTGGTGAGATTTGCCAGTTCGCCGCATCAGGTAAGGCGGTGGGCAAGAAGTCCCTGGCGGACATTGCCATGAGCTATGGCTACGTCTATGTGGCGCAGATTGGTCTCGGTGCAAATCCTGCCCAGACCATGAAGGCGCTGGTGGAGGCCGAGGAGTACCAGGGCCCGTCCGTCATCATCGCCTACTCTCCCTGCGAGATTCACGGAATCTCCGGCGGACTGCACCACTGCCAGGACACCCTGAAGAGCGCCGTGAAGTCCGGTTACTGGAACCTGTTCAGCTTTAATCCCGCCTTGAAGGCCGAGGGAAAGAATCCCTTTACCCTTACCTCCAAGCCCGGCGACGGAAGCTATCAGGAGTTCCTGTCCAAGGAGACTCGCTACTCCGCTCTCACCCGCAAGTTCCCTGAGCGTGCGGAAGCACTGTTCAAGAAGAGCGAGGAGGTGGCCAAGGCTCGCTACCAGCACCTGGAGCGCCTCATTGAGCTGTATAAATAAGTGACTGGCCGTTCCCGCTGGAGCTGAACAGTGGCGGCGGGAATGGTTCAGGAGGCTGGAGCTTCAACATGGAGGAGCACCAGCCTCTGCAAGGCCGGTGTCATCATTCGTGGTGGCACCGGCTTTTTTATTTGCTTGAATCGGAGATATAGCGTATATCGAGATGCTGTAGTATACTAAGATCATGGAAGGTGTGGAAATGTTTCAGTTTTTGCCGGAGGTGGGAATATGAGTTATGAGGCTGTCATGGAGCAAATAAAATTGGTTCCAGAAGAATATCTCGGTGAAGTTTCTGAGCTGATTCGTTTTGTACTGTATCGACACCAGAATGAAAGAGCTAAAAACAACGATAATGGTAGTCTAGGCAAATTCTTTGGTAGGATGAATTTAGGCGATGGTCTTGCTATCCAGAAGGAAATCCGTGGTGAATGGGATTGATTACATAGCGGACACAAATGCAGTCATCTATTTACTCGCTGGAAACGTTTGTATGGAGTCGTTTAAGGACTCCTCGATTGCCTTGTCTGTTATCAATGAGATGGAACTGCTGTCGTTTCCTCGTATTACAGAGCAGGAGCGTTGTGTAATCAAGGAGTTGCTGTCAAATTGTACAATCTTTCCCTTGGACAATGAGGTAAAGAATCGGGCGATTTGCTTGAGGTGTGGTTTTGGAATGAAGCTGCCTGATGCAATTGTTGCTGCTACGGTTTTGGTCAAGCATCTTCCGCTCATTACAGCAGACAAAGGGTTTGCGAGGCTACCTGATTTGAAATTATATTTATTGAAACCGTAAAGGAATACGTTGATAGAGAGAAGGTGTGGAAATGTTTCAGTTTTTGCAGGATGAAGGGGTTTCTCCCCAGATAATTCAAGGGATAAAGGATTTTCGGTATGCCCATCGGTGGTCGGAGGGCGTGGAGAGGGAGCGGACTCCCGTACCCCGCTACAGGTATTACGGCCCACGGATTTGGGAGCAGGCTGCCGCCGCCCTGTTGTGCGGACAGAATGTGCTGCTGGTGGGTCAGAAGGCTACTGGAAAGAATGTGCTGGCGGAAAATCTAGCGGCGGTGTTTGGGCGGCCCATTTGGGACATTTCCTGCCACGTGAATACTGATGCAGACTCCCTGATTGGAACGGACACATTCCGCAACGGTCAGGTTCAGTTCCGGCCAGGGCCGGTGTACCAGTGCGCCGCCTCCGGTGGATTCGGTGTGCTGGACGAAATCAACATGGCAAAGAATGAGGCTCTGGCGGTGCTTCATGCCCTGCTGGATTTCCGTCGTGTCATCGATATGCCGGGCTACCAGCGTCTTGCCATGCATCCGGCCACTCGCTTTATCGCCACTATGAATCAGGGCTATGCTGGAACACGGGACTTGAACGAGGCGCTGGCTTCCCGCTTTGTGGTCATCATGATGCCGGAAATCTCTTCCGACGGCTTGATTCGACTGATTCGCACTGAATTTCCTCAGCTGAAGGTAAGCTTTGCCACGGACTTGGCCCGCATCTTCATGGACATCCAGAAAAAGACTGTCAGCTCAGAGATTTCTGGCCGACTTTTGGACTTACGAGGTATGCTGGATGCGGTGGCCTTGATGGAAAAGGGAATCGAGCCATGGACGGCCCTTGATATGGGTATCACCAACAAGTCTCCCGATGAATTTGAGCGTTCCCTATTGCAGGACATCATCCGAGGCCGTCTGCCCCAGGGTCTGGATTCAGCCACCCTCTTCGAGCCGAGTACTGGTGGGGATGGAGCTGACTCCCGGAAGGGCTGAAGGGGACACGGATGAACGCCTCTCCCACCCAGCAGCGAAAAGCCAAGAACATCATTTGGACTGCCGCAGAAAACTATCAGGTGGAGCCGCAATTCTTGTCCTTTGACCACCAGGGGCAGGCCAACTTTTTCCTGAACCTGATTATTGGGCTGGTGTACAAGTGGCTGGACTGGGAAAAATTGGATGCCTTCTTTGCCAGCTTTGCTGGCACTGCCCTGGAATCCACCTATGACGGCTTATTGTGGCTGGCGCTGGAGCAGGCGGTGTATGAGAAGGAGCTTCCGCTGCGTCCCGTTCTGGAGGAACTGCGACGGGAACACAGCCACAACATGATGAACATGGCCGCCTGGCTGGTGGAAAACAATCGGCTGGTGCAATATCAGGTGGCTTGGTGCCAGGTAAACCTGGGGAAAAAGCCCTTTCTGATGCCTTGGGATCGTCGTATGCTGGAGGAGCTGCGGTTCAAGGGCGACTGGGACACAGACAGGATTATCCAGGAGTTCCGGCGGATTGTCAGGCAGTATTTCAAGGTGAATCTCACTGCTGTACAGAAAACCAGCGGCAAGAGAAAACATTCCCTGCTGCAGATGGTGTTTCGCAAGCGTCGTCGTGTGCCGGCCCGTATGTTCCGTGCCAAGGATGTGCTTGATGACGATGAAACAAGAAAAAGCGGTAGTGCCGGCAGTTCCTGGACGGGTGGCTCCCGACGAATCGATGAGGAGACCTGGGAGGTGCTGGAAAAACGGTACGGTCCCCAGGTTTTTGCCAAGGAAGAGGTTCTGCGGCTGGAAAAGGAGCTGTGTACGGAAGTGCACCGGAATTGCCACCTGTACTTTGCCGGTGCGAAGGGGGATGAGGAGCGTTATCAGCTGAACCGGCAGCATTACCAGACCAACAGGACCTCCTACGACAACACCATCATCCGGCTGCGGGACCAGCTGAAAAATTACCTGACAGTGATGGTGCCGCTGGATAAGGTGCGTTCCTCCAGCGGCAAGCTGAATTGCAGGAAGGTGTGGCGGTGCCAGTACTTGAATGACAACAGGATTTTTTACAAGGTGACGGAGCAGCCGGAGCCTGTGTTTTCCGTGGACATTTTGATGGACGCATCCCGCTCCCAGTCAGGACGGCAGGAGGTGCTGGCTGCCCAAGGCTACATCATCGCCGAAAGCCTGACCCAATGCGGTGTGCCGGTGCAGGTGCATTCCTTCAACAGCTTCCGAAGCCACACCGTCTTGCACCGTCTGCGAAGCTACAACCAGCGGAACAACGACTCCATCTTTGGCTTTCAGTCCGAGGGATGGAACCGTGACGGTCTTGCAATCCGCCTGGTGGGCCGCATGATGGAGTCTGCCCCCCACGAGAAGAAATTGCTGGTGGTGCTGACGGATGCGGATCCCAACGATGAGTGTGCCATCTCCCTGTACCAAGAGTATTCCGGGCTGGAGGGAATCCAGGACGTGACGGAGGAGGTGCAGGCGCTGAAGCGAAAGGGAATCCGGGTGGTGGCAGTGTTCATGGGGCTGGACTACAACCTGCAGGCCGCCCGCAGCATCTACGAGGATAACTTTGTGCGGATAACCCATCCCACCCAGCTGGCAGAAGCTGTAGGCGCCATCATCCGCCGCCAACTGCGGGACTGGTAGGGTGTAGAAGAGGCCAGCACTATTTCTCGTGCCAGCCATCTGAGCGGTGTTTCTCTGATTCGTCAGTCAAGCTTGATTTTTACCACAGCCTTTTCGATGGCGGCGGGAGTTGTGCCGTCACCGTGGATGGCGGGACGATGGGCATCCTCCTGAAAGACAATGGTCATCTGGCCGGGAACCATGAGGACGGTCTGGAAGCTGTCTCCCGGTTCGGAGTCCACCTGCTGGTAGTCGGTGGTGGCGTTGTATTCGTCTACGGGGTGGGTGCGGTTTGCCGGGGTGACGTCCATCTGCTCCTGTCCCGCCAGTACCATTTGAATGTCCAGATAGTGGTGGTGGATTTCCCAGCGGGCTTCTTCCCTGGGTTTTGAGGTAAAACTGGAACGATTTATGTAGATTTCATCCCCCTCAATGTCTGTGCGGCCCTGGGGCAGCTCCATCAGGTTGTGGGAATTGAGCCACTCAAAGGCCCGCTCCAGCTTAGGCGAGATGGCGGCGTAACGCTGGCAATGCTCGAATGTTGTGACAATCATGGGTGTCCTCCTGGGTTGAGTATACCACGACAGGGGGCTTGAATCCAGCGGAAAGGTTTTGCTGGGGCGAAAGCGAGCTGTCCCATTCAGACAAAATTGCAATTGCATTGCAGATTTGTATAGATTTGGCTGGTGGAATTGAGGCAGGCTCGCTTCCCACGCTTTCATACTTGCCAAATTCAATGGGAATTATTAAATTATAGATAGAAATCTTTCATTCACACCTGTTTGCAATAGGAGAAATTCATGGCAACATATCAGTTCCAGACGGAAGTGAACCAGCTTCTGACCCTCATCATCCATTCCTTGTATTCCAACAAGGACATCTTCCTGCGGGAGATTGTGTCCAACGCCTCGGATGCCTTGGACAAGCTCAAGTACCTGACCCTTTCCGACGATGCCTACAAGGGCGTTGTCTTTGATCCCCGCATTGACATTAGCTTTGAGGAGGATGCCGGGGTGCTGGTGGTGCGTGACACAGGAATCGGTATGGACGGTGACGAGCTCACCACCAATCTGGGGACCATTGCCCGTTCCGGAACCAAGGCCTTCCTGGAGCGCCTTACCTCCGATGCAAAGAAGGATTCCGCCCTCATCGGTCAGTTCGGTGTGGGATTTTATTCCGCCTTTATGGCCGCCTCCCGCATCGACGTGTACACCCGCAAGGCTGCCACCGACACCCTCTTCCACTGGTCCAGCGACGGCACCAGCTCCTACGAGATGGAGGGTGTGGCTCTGGACAGCGAGGAAGCCAAGAAATATCAGTTTGACGGGGCGGGAGCCCACGGTACGGCCATTGTTATGACGCTGAACTCCGAGAGCAAGGAGTATGCCAGCCGCTGGAAGGTGGAGGAGTTGGTAAAGCGCTACAGCGACCACATCGCCTTCCCCATCTACCTGCACTATACCCAGAACCAGTATGACGACAAGGGCAAGGTTTCCGGCAGCGAGGACAAGGTGGACCAAATCAACTCTGCCAGCGCCCTGTGGAAGCGGCCTAAGTCCAAGCTCACCGCCGAGGACTACAACGACTTCTACAAGACCTTTTCCCACGACGGCACAGCACCGCTGATGTACGTCCACACCCACGCCGAGGGAACCCAGGAGTATACCACCCTGTTCTACGTGCCGGAGCAGGCTCCCTTCGATATGTACCACGCCGACTACAAGAGCGGACTCAAGCTCTATGTAAAGCGGGTGTTCATCACCGATGACGACCGGGAGCTTTTGCCCGCCTACCTGCGCTTTGTGCGGGGCATCATCGACAGCGAGGACCTGCCGCTGAACGTAAGCCGGGAGATTCTTCAGCAGAACCGCATCCTTGAGTCCATCAAGTCCCAGTCCGTAAAGAAGCTTTTGGGCGAGTTCAAGAAGATGGGAGAGGCGGCAGAAAAGGCTCGTGCGGCTGCCAAGGAGGCCGGCGGGCTGGACAAGCTGGAGGAGGCGGAGCGGAAGAAGCTGGAGAAGTGGAACCAGTTCGTGTCCCAGTTCAACCGTCCCATGAAGGAGGGGCTCTTCTCCGACTTTGCAAACAAGGACGAGATTGCAGAGATTGTCCGCTTCAAGTCCACCGCCCCAGAGGGTACCGACGATGCCGAGGGGAACGCCAACTGGACCAGCTTTGCCGACTATGTGCAGCGGATGAAGACCGACCAAAAGGCCATCTACTACATCACTGGCACCGATGAGAAGACTCTGCGTGCCTCTCCTTTGCTGGAGGCCTACAAGAAGAAGGGCTTTGAGGTGCTGATTCTGGATGACGACATTGACGACCTGGTGATTCCCAGCCTGGGCAAGTACAAGGACTACGAGCTCAAGTCCGTGAACCGAGCCGGAAGCGACGACGAGCTGGGCGTGGACAAGGATGAGGCAGAAAAGAAGGAGCAGGAATTCAAGCCGGTGGTGGAAAAAATCAAGAATGCGCTGGGAGAGCGGGTAAAGGACGTGCATCTTTCCAAGCGGCTTTCCGACTCACCCTCCTGCATCGTGGTGGACGAGGACGATCCCTCCTTCCAGATGGAGCGGATGATGAAGGCTATGGGACGCTCAGACTTTGGGGAGGTAAAGCCCATCCTTGAGGTGAATGCGGACCATCCCATTGTGGCATCCCTGAAGGATTGCGAGGATGCCGCCTATGTGGAGGACTTGTCCAACGTGCTGCTGGATCAGGCTCTGCTGGTGGACGGCACTGAGCTCAAAAACCCCTCCGACTTTGTGAAGCGGCTGAACCGGCTCATCAAGAGATAAACTGCTGCCAGTCACTGTCAAGCTTGTTTTGTAAAGAAGGCTGCCTTGGAAACCCTCCAGGGCAGTTTTTCTATTCTGGGTGAAGGGTGGAGCTAGAACCTGCCGGAAAGCACGGCCTCCCGCAGGCACTTGTTCATGCGGGTTTGGTAGCCCTTGCCAGTAGCCCGCATCATAGCCAGAATGTCCGCATCAATATTAAAGGAAATCAGAACTTTTTTAGGGGTTATGTCGTAGTACTCCTTGTGGTAGGGGACAAACTCCTGCAGCTCCTCCTGGGTGAACTGGGGCGAATCCTCGTCATATACAATGGGAACCTGTTCGATTTGGGCAATGCGTTCAGCCGTTAATTTTTTTGACGTAATCATAATACACCTCCTTCAGGTCATTGTCAGCCCGTTGGGCGGAAATAATTCTAGTACGCTGGCGCTCAGTGAAGGTTGTCACAAGAACCAGTAGGCCATTGATGCATCCCACTCCGTTGAATCGATCCTCTTCTACAGAATGAGACTTGTCATAACGGACCAGAAAATAAGGGTCGTCAAATACATCTATTATTTCTTCAAAGCTAATGCCATGCTTCCTTTTGTTCGCCTCATTTTTTTCTGAGTCCCATTCAAACCGGCCATCATCACTGACTACTGTTGTTCCCATGCTGATTCCTAATTATAGGATATATCTAAAAACATATATTGTCAAATAGATATATCAGGATGACTTGGTTTGAGGATGATGACATATTGATTGGGGCTGTGGCAATTGCCCACAATGGGATTTTGGTTACAAATAATGCACGGCCTCCCCCCCCCAAAAAAAAAAAAACTCCACCTGCCAGGAAGCGGGAATAGGATTTATTCAGTAAATCTGTTATAATTAAAAAGGAAAGGAGGTGTTCCATGTCATACGAAATGATAGCGGAGAGATTGCGGGATGTACCAGAAACAGCACTCCTAGAGATTTGGCATTATATAGAGTTCATTTGCAGCAAATATTCCGTCCCCACCGACTCTTGTAAGAAAGATACCTCCTTTATCGATGCCATGGGGGGCCTGCTTTCCCATGATGAAGCGGAGGAATTGAGGCAAAATCGTCACCTGAAATTTCAGGAAATTGATGTATGAAGTATTTTTTGGACACAAATATCATCGATGGATAACAAACCATGGGATTTTGGTTACAAATAATGCACGGCATCTGTCTCGCATTCAAGATATTATACTGGAAGTCTGGCAATAAGCCCCCCGCAAAAAAAACGCCCCGCCTGCCAGGGAGGCTGGCGGGCGGGAATGCGTGATTAGAAGTTGAACCTTCCTCCCAAAGTAAATGAAATTGTAGAAAGGTTTATACGGAGATTTTCTGCTTTAATTGTGATACCTTCCACAGACCCTTCCACTTTCTTTGAAATATTAATATTGTGGCGTGCAAGGAAGAGGAGATCAAATTTGGTGTTGGGAATTGTTGCCACAACACCAGCCTTTGTTACAATTCCAAAAGAAGCTCCCATCTTGAGCTTTGTGGTTACACCAGTAGTGGAATACTCTCCAGAGTTGATGTTTACGCCAAAGCCTGCACCAAGGAAGGGGCGCACAGGGCCTTCACAAAAGGTGTATACTGCAAGGATTTGCGGGGCAATAACCGTTCCTTTCAGTGTAGTCGTTGTTGTTATGGTTTTGTCTGGATCAGCCGGATCCTCGTCTTTTGTCTTAGTTTCCCACTTCATAAAGTCCATCATCAGATTGAATTCCAGTGCCAGGTCTGGGAGCTTGGAGAATGGCGCAATACCAAATGAGGGTACTAACTCAAAACCGCCCAGATGTCCAGATACATCGACTAAACCTGCTGCAGTGATAGAAAGACTATTCATGGAGCTGTATCCCATCTCTACTCCAATATACATGGGAGGGCGTTTGCCACCGCCACTGCTTTCAGCTGCGGGAGCCTCGGCTTCTGGAGTCTCGGCCTCCTGGGCAAAGGCTCCACCACACACAAACAGGGCCAGCATTGCGGCCACAACCAATACTTTCTTCTGCATACAAAATCTCCTTTTTGCAGTAAAAATAATTGCCCTATTATACACCATAGGTGGTATCAACTAATGATAGTATTGAAAAAAAATTTGATTTTTTTTGCCATTTTTTCTCATTTATAATTATATTTGTATAGTATGGGGGGGGGTATTTCACTATATGACTAGAGATAGCAGACATGAGCTTTTTTGAAAAAAATGCAGAATTTGTGGGGTCAGCAGGCGGGCAAACGTCTTGCAGAAGGAATACTTTGCAAGTAAAATGAAATTCGGAAGGTGAACCTATGCCATTGATTTCTTCTTTTTTTGGAATTCTGATAAAAGGAGTGGACGCATGACCTATCCCAAGCTGGTATCGGTGCGAGTTGATACTGCCTACCGTTTGCATTTATACTATGACAACGGCGAGGATCGCCTATATGATTTTACCCCAAATCTTTCCCATCCATATTATCGTGCGCTCTAGAATCCTGCTGTTTTTTCTCAAGTTTCAGTGATACATGGTGATTTGGAATGGGCAAGTGGCCAGGACTTCTGTCCTTTCACCCTGTACGAAAAAAGCCTGCCGGAATAGAATCCCGCTACCCCACCGTGCCTGTCAGCCTACGGCAGTATTCGGGCGTTTTCCGCCATCTTCCTGACAGACTCCTTCCAGTCCTGCACAAACCAGTCCGGCTCCAGGGGGATGGCATCGCTACCAAAGGAGAGGAGCCATTCTTGTATGGGAATCCACTGGGAGGAGGAAAATGAGAGGATGGTCTTTTCTTCCTTTGGGAATTCCTCCAGCTGCTGGTCGTCTGCCCAGATGTACCGGTGGATTCGTTTCCGGGCAACACGGCCGTAAAAGGCAATCTTGAAGTCGTAGGACTCGTCGTATTGGAAGGGGCCAAACCGTCCCTGCTCAAAGGCTTCCACAAACTGCCAATTTTTGGGCAGGGTAAAGGTTCGGTTCATCACCTGGAGCTCGTAAATCTTGTGGACATCGTAGAGGCGGATGTGGTCATGGTTCTTTTCATCGGCGGCATACAGGAACACCTGGCCGTTGTCCACCACAAGCTGGCAGGGCAGCACGGTCCGGTGGGACTGGTTCGGTTCCCAAAAGCTGCGGTAGATGAAGTCAATTACCTGATTGGTAGTTATGGCGTGGAGTAGGGTGTTCAGAATGTCTTGATTGAAAATCGGCATGGGGCCACGGGCCACCACAATCCTGTCCAGCAGGGGAATGTGCTGGGTGGAGGGATAGAGACTGCCGATGAGACTGGCTGCATTCTTGTAGATGGGATTTGCATCGGCATATTTTGCAATGAGCTTCTGGATGATGCCCAGCAGGATGATTTCCTCCTCCGTCAGGCTGCTGAGGGGAAAGTTGAAGGGGGCCGAGTAGTAGTAGCCATCCTTCTTGCTGTCATAGACGATTGGTGCGCCAAGGTTTTTCCGCATATACCGCAAATCCCGCCGCAAGGTGGGCTCGGAGAATTTTTCGTCCTTCAGCAACTTGCGCAACTCCTCCAGAATGAAATAGAAGGAAGGATAGTCCTCCTCGCAGATGAGGCGGTCTATGAGCTGGAATCGGTGCATCTGGGGATTTGTTTTCTTTCGTGTCATGGCTCTTGCTCCTTAGGCAGCACAGGCTTATCGGTTTTGGGCAAATCCAGCTCCAGGGCGGACTTGTGGGCGATGCTGTAGATGAGGACTCCGAGGCACCAGCTGAAGGTGGCCAGGAAGTTGAACAGGATTGCCATCCGCAGGCTGGGAACATAAATCATGGAGATGAGGTAGCCGGAGAATCCAGTGATGCAGGCCACCATGTCCTCCAGATTGTCAAAGGAGGCCCTGTCTTCCGACTTCTTGAAGAACCATGCGCAGGCTCCCTCAAAGATTTTGTCCGCCAGCCCGCCAAAGAAGATGTACATGCCCATGCTGATGACCCAGAAGATGAACATGTTTAGGGTGGCCTCCGCATAGATGAAGTAGAGCACGCTGGCAATCATCTGGAGGGTGAAGATGGGAATCAACAGGGGAAACATTTTCTTGCCAAAGCGGGACCAGGCAATGCCCAGGACAATGCCACCGCCCCAGCCGATGACGGTCTGGAGGGAAATGAGCCGGGGAGAAAGCAGCTCGTACACGTGCTTTGCAATAACCGACTCAGACATTCCCGTGAACAGGTAGTAGATGGCATTGGCCATGAGAAGGGGCCAGTATCGTTTGCTGTCAGAGATTAAGGACATGGTAACTCCTGGCACAACTATATCATGGAGTGAGATGTTGATGCAACGGGAGCAGGTGGGGCTTAGCGGGCTGGGAGGTGAGGGCTTGGAGGAAAAGAATGAAAACTCTTTCCCATTTGATTTTCCTGTGGTATATTCAAGCCATGAACTATGAAATCCTTTCCAAAGACTTTACTGACAAACTTCTGGAGCGTTTCCTGCGATATACCCGCCAGTGGACCACCAGCGACTCCCTCATGGCAGACCAAGGGATTGTTCCCTCCACGGAGCGACAGCGGGACTTTGCACAGCTTTTGGCACAGGAGTTGAAAGAACTGGGGCTTACCGATGTTTCCATCAGCGACCACTGTTATCTCTGTGCCCGCCTTCCCGCTACCCCCGGCATGGAGCAGGTTCCCGCAGTTGGTTTCCTAGCCCACATGGACACCTCCGAGGAGGTAAGTGGCCAGAATGTGCAGCCCCAGGTGGTTCGCAATTACGACGGCAATCCTGTCCGGCTGGCAGGCGGTGCCGTCCTTGACCCCGCCATAGACACTAAGCTGCGCCGTGTGGTGGGAGACACCATCATCACCAGCGACGGAACCACCCTCCTGGGCTCCGACGACAAGGCAGGCATCGCCATCATCATGACGGGACTGGAGCGCATTATCCGGGAGGAGCGGCCCCATGGCACCATCGAAATCATCTTCTCTCCTGACGAGGAGACGGGCCACGGCATGGACTTTGTTCCGATGGACTGGCTCACCGCCAAGCAGTGCTACACCTTTGACGGCAGTACCGGCGGCGAGATTGAGGACGAGTGCTTCAACGCCTGGAAGAGCGAGGTGGTTTTTACCGGTAAGGCAAAGCACACCGGCTACGCCCGCCCCGACATGGTGAACGCTGTGTCCATGATGGCCGACTTCCTTTCCCTGCTGCCCCGCCACGAGGCACCAGAAACCACCGACAACTACCAGGGCTTTTACTGCCCCATGGATCTCAGCGGACACATCGAGGAGTCTCGTGTCACCGTCTACCTGCGGGATTTTGATGCCAAATCAATGGAAAACCGCAAGAAGGCAGTGGAAACCTTTGCCCAGGCGGTGGCTGCAAAGTATCGTGGCTCTGCCGTGGAGGTGAAGCACACCCAACAATATCTGAACATGAAGGCCAAGCTGGACCAGCAGCCTCACATCATGGCAAACCTGGTGAAGGCGGTGGAGCAGGCGGGACTGGAGCCGATTTTCCGACCTATCCGTGGCGGTACCGACGGCTCCCGGCTGACGGAGATGGGCATTCCCTGTCCCAACATTTTTACCGGCGGCCACAACTTCCATTCCCGCATGGAGTGGGCTTCCCTTTCCCAAATGGCCTATGGAGTGCTGACCCTGCTTAACCTTGTGTCCTTGCAAGCCGATACATTGAGTAAGTAGTAATACCCGTGGGAGGGGATTAGTGAACACAATGTATAGTTATCTGATTGAGGGTGGCTTTCCCATCAAGGGAACCATCACGGCCAGCGGCAACAAGAACGCCGCCCTGCCGTGCTTGGCCGCCGCCCTGCTCACCAGTGAGCCCGTTGTCCTAGAGAATATTCCCAACATCAAGGACACCGGAGTGATGATTGAGATTTTGCGGGCCTTGGGAGCCTCTGTGAAACAGCTTTCCGAGAACAGCTGGGAAATTTGTGCCGGCGGCAACCTGGGAGAGGAAATTCCCCAGGAGCTGTCCCAAAAGCTTAGGGCCTCCATTCTCTTTGCAGGACCCTTGGTGGCTCGCACCGGCAAGGTGAAGCTTCCGCCTCCTGGTGGCGATGTCATCGGGCGGCGGCGGCTGGATACCCATTTTCTGGCTTTGACTGAGCTGGGAGCCAGGGTGGCAGTAAACGGTCAGTTCACCTTCAGCACCAACAAGCTGGCGGGAGCGGACATCTTTCTGGATGAGGCTTCCGTCACCGCCACCGAAAATGCTGTTATGGCCGCCGTCTTGGCAGAAGGCCACACCACCATCACCAACGCCGCCAGCGAGCCCCACGTTCAGGATTTGTGCAAGATGCTGAATGCCATGGGCGCGAGGATCACTGGTGTTGGCAGCAATATTCTGGAGATTGACGGTGTGGAGGAGCTCCACGGCTGCACCTACCACATCGGCCCCGACTACATGGAGATTGGTTCCTTTATCGGACTGGCGGCGGCCACTAGGGGCAGCATTTCCATCAAGGGGGTGAATCCACGGGACATGCGGCCCATCAAGTTGGCCTTCGGCAAGCTGGGAATCACCTGGCACATCGAGGGGGACACGCTCACCGTACCGGAGCGGCAGTCCATGCAGGTAAATACCGACCTTGGGGGCATGATTCCCAAGATTGACGATTCTCCGTGGCCGGGATTCCCGCCAGACCTTACCAGCATCATGACCGTGGTGGCAACCCAGGTGGACGGTACGGTGCTGATTCATGAGAAGATGTTTGAGTCACGGATGTTCTTTGTGGACAAGCTCATTTCCATGGGAGCCCGTATTACCCTCTGCGACCCCCATCGGGCGGTGGTTTCAGGCGCCTGTACCCTCCATGGCGACAAGCTGGTGTCTCCCGATGTGCGGGCCGGCATGGCCATGATTATCGCCGCCATGGCAGCCCGTGGCGAAAGCATCATTAGCAATGTGTACCAGGTGGAGCGTGGCTACGAGAACCTGACCGAAAGGCTCCAGAGCCTGGGCGCCCGCATCACCAAGGTGTATCCCGACGAATAAAATTATTGGTGGTGGAATTGGTTCAATCAATTCATCTGACATGGATAAAAAAGGCCAGCGGTTCCGCTGGCCTTTTTTCATTTTTTCGTGTCATCAACTTGTTCTACTGGCTTCTTCGTGCCAGAAAGAACAATGCGGCTAGGAAAACGAGGAGTATTGCCGCAAAAAAAACTATAGGTACGGCAGCAAGCTGGAAGAACCCGAAAAGTCCATAGTTCAGGAGCTTTTGCATATATTCTATGGCAATTAAGAGGACAAAGCAGCCCATAGTGAGCAAAATTGGAGTCAGGCTCCATGCCACTCGGAAGCTTCCCGACATAATGCGGTAGTTCCAACCAACGCTGGCCGCTAGTAAGAACAGCACAATGAACAGCAGGGGTGTGCTCATTCTGTTGCAGGCTGCCTGGCCATAGATAATTTGGGCATATCCGTAATCCTGTGCCTTGAATGCCATACGGATTATATCTGTTAGCATCATCTCTTCTGGATTCAATGAGGTGTTCTTCAGCATGAGGAAGTCCTTGTAGTCCATGGGAAGGAATAGGATGGAGTTTGTTGTCTGGGAGACTCCCTCCGCAAAGGTATAGGTCGGTTTGTTGAGAGTATTGGGGTGAATGCGATCCAGCGACTCCAGCATAATCATGGGTACGGCATCCTTTTCCGGATTCAACTGGGAAAAGGCCAACTTTCGTTGGCTCTGTTCGTCCAGGGAAGCGATGGATTGACTCAAAATCTTGGCGTAGGGCACATAGAGGGACTTCCTGAACTGACCGTCCTTTCCAAAGTCATACACGCTCAGTCCACGGGCATATTGCATCAGGCCTCCGGTATTCCCAACGGAAGAAAGTCCTTTGATGAACACAACACTTTCGCTCCCATCCTGTTGCTGAAGACGGAAGGCTACATTTCTGCTGTCCTCCATACCGTCGGAAATGGGAATTTCATCCAAAAAGAAGTACTGGGACTCCATCTCCATGGTGGCGGCT
Organism: Spirochaetaceae bacterium; assembly: GCA_017622135.1. Lineage (GTDB taxonomy): Bacteria > Spirochaetota > Spirochaetia > Treponematales > Treponemataceae > Treponema_F. The sequence goes on along the minus strand of JAGARR010000037.1, from coordinate 17,705 downwards.
GTATGGTATCGGAGCACATCCTCATCAGTAGGATACCGCTGTAGTAAATCGCTGAACTTGTAGTATGCCTCCACCACGTTTCCTGCCATCAGCTGAGAGTAGGCCAGCTTCTTCTGCCTGTACCGCTCTTCTGCCTCGTCGTTCTCAAATCGTCCTGGTTCCGCCAACATATTCCAAGCATCTGCGGCCATAACCTTGGCGTCTTCTTCGTTGGCACTGCCTGGCTCTGCTACCCGCTGGGCCAGTATAGAATAATAGTGGGCGTTGAGCCAGCTCTCATCCTGATATGCCTGTCGAGCCTTCTTCAACAGCTCGTAGGAGGTGGCATTCCGTTCCATGGAGGATGACTGCAGGTTTTCCTGTGAAAGGAGGATATCGTGCAGGGGTGCGTCGTAATCGCTGCCTTCTATCCGAACCTCCAAATCTCCCTTGAGGGTGAGTGCTTCTTGGGAATTTGGGTCAATAAGCTCGGCTGCCCTGGCATACTGGATTGCAAACACCAGGTCTCCCTGGCTGTCATACTTGCGGGCTGCCTGCATATATTCTTGGTAGAGGGATGGAGCCTCCAGCATTCTGGTCAACTTATGGGTTATCAGTGGTGTTCCTACCTCCTGCCCGCAAATCACAATGCTTGTGCCAATGATTGAAAAGATTGCCACATGTTTGAATCGGGAAAGAATGTAGGGGGAGTACTTGACCATTATGTGCTTGTCATCCTTTCCAAAGACAATCGCATAGGCGACAACGTAGGAACTGAGGATAATTGCTGGTAGAAGCTCCAGGAAAATTCTCAGAGAAGAGAAGAGCCTGTAGGAGAATTCCTGTCCGGGAATCAGTTGTGGAATGGCATGGGTGAGGTTCACATAGCAAAAGATGCCAATGAACATACATAGACAATGAAAGAGAAATGCTAGAGTAATGCGCTTCATTCTACATGCTCCATATTGGGATCTGGACGGAATATTGAAAACAGGATTCCTGTGCAAGAGAGAACGGCGGCTATGATGCAGTTCATCATCCAAGAGGGAATTGTAACTGCTCCAAAGAGGTTGCCGTTCCAGCCCCAAGAATAGTACAAATTAACGGCACAGATTGCTATGAATCCAATTTGTACGGCAATAAAATTCAGCAGACGCCAGTGGAAAAGTCGTCTCACGCCAATAAGCGTGCAGAGGGCAAGTCCCCAGGAGGCAAAGGTAAGCCAGGATATGACACCTCCCTTCAAGGCTGTCAATGCAGCCTGCTGGTTCAGGTGCAATGCGGGAAGGGCAATCTTTACCAGTTTAGATCTGGACAGAGTATTATAGATGAGTACATCGGAAAAGGGGACAATATCGCTCTTTATCAGAGGAGCGTTTTCCAGCAACCGGGACTCGTCGCTGGCGTTGTCCAGGCTGTCCAACGTGAAGGCGACACCGTTGGCGGTCTTTGTGGCCGCATTGACGGAGGTGTAATAATATAACTTGCCATCATCGGGTCTGAAATGATTGGCTGTCATTGGTCTGTCCTTTGGCTGCATCGGTTCGATCTCACCAGCCTTGTCTGCAAATCCCAAGCTTAGAGGGATGATAACCAGCCATGCAAGAAGGCAGAGGATGGTATGAGTAATAACTCTAGCTACTCCATTCTTCGGGTAACGAATGGAGTAGACTACGGTAAATACGCTGGAGACGACAGCAGACGCACCAATCCACAAGAACAGAAGAAACAAGGTTTGGTTCATGTCAAGCCTGACACCATCTGCACCCACAACAATATCGGTGGCATGTATGAAGAGGAGTGTGGCACAGAATCCAAAAAAGGCACCAAAGATAATAACAGCTAAAAAGAGGCCCACAAGCGAAAGGATTGTTTTCATATTATGTATAGGATAACATGAACGGCCTACAAATACAACCGAGATTTATCCTGTTGGGGAATTGTTGTGTAATTTACCCTACAAGAACCTTGCCCTGCTCATCCACCGCTAGAATAGACTTGCATTCGGAGCAACGGAAACGTCCAGCATTGGTGGCCTTGAGCCGCTTTGAGCACACGGGGCAGCCGAATATCATGGGGAATACCGGCGTACTGGTATCTGCTTCCTGATGGAAGAAGGAAATAGCCTCGTCTAGGGTGTTGTAAAAGTGGAAGAACTGAGAGAAGCCCAGCAGTTGGAACACCTCATGGACTTTTTCAGGTATACTGATAAGGACAATGTCTCCACTCTGGAGCTTTATGTTCTTGAGAAGGGAGGAGAACGCACCAATTCCAGTGGAAGATACATAATTCAGGTTCTTGCAGTCAAATATCAGATTGATATACCCTGCCTCCACCACCTTTTCAATTTGTCTCTGAAAAAACATGGAGGTGTAGATGTCGATATATCCATTCAGAGTGATGATGACTCCATCCTTGAGGTTGTCACAGGTAGTAAGAGTAATCTTGAGGTTGTCATTTATCGTTTCATCAAATCCTAAAATCAAAGCATCATTGTCCATAAAAACCTTCCAGAATACATATTGAAATAAATCTATTATAAATAATAATACACTTTTACCATTCTGTCAATTTGAATTGTTTATAATAATAGAGAATTTTGTCCTTTGGTATAGACTGTCCAAAGAAAAATTATGGACTCCATCCGTCATCCACATTCAGGAGGGCACCATTTATTTCCTTTATGGACAAGAGGTTCATGGCCGCCTGTGCCACCCGGTCCGCAGGAATGACACTGCCCGAGGGATTCTTCTTTGCCAGTACCGTCAGCTGGTCTGCCGACTGGTATTCTGTCTCGGTAAGGCCAGGGAGGATACCATTACAGGTGATTCCCCAAGAGCTGTATTGGGCGGCAGTGGATTTTACCAAGCTGCAGAGGGCTGTCTTTGCTCCGCCATAGGCCGCATTTGTCAAAAAGCCCTTGACGCTGTGGGTGAGGGTTCCACCAAAAAGGAGAATCCTTCCCCAGCGATGGGCTTTCATGTGGGGCAGCACGGCAGAGACGCAGATGCCCGGCAATGCATAGTTCAACAGGGTCGTGGAAATCCAATCCTGAGGGCTGGTGTCCTCCAGGGACTTTTGCAGGAAGGGGCCAAAGGCCACGCACAGTATGTCTGAGGCCCGGATTTCTTCCATCAGCGGACTGGTGGGTAATTCCTGGAGCCGTTCAGCGGAAAGCTCCTGCAAAAGCCCTTGATGCGTATCTTGACTGGGAGAGACGTGGTGGAGCCTTTCCAGAAGCTTGTTGATTTTGTCTTGGTTGTGGCCGCCGTGTACCAGAACCTGGGCACCGCTTTGCGCCAGCTTGAGGGAGAGTGCCGCACCGATGCCACCAGAGCCGCCAATGACCACTGCCTTTTTTCCAGTAAATTGTTCCATAATTCTTCTGCAAATCGCCTGAAAGGAGTATAGTGTATTTATGGATTTGTCGCAAATATGCATTGTCCTCTGTAGGCCGGAGGAAAGTCGGAATATCGGGGCCGTATGCCGGGCTATGGCCAATTCTGGGCTTGGCAGACTGCGGATTGTGGGCCGCCGGGAAGATTATGATGGTCAAAAGGTGCGGGTACTGGCCATTCATTCCGCATATATTTGGGAGGCGGCCCAGTTCTACGACAGCATTACCCAGGCTACCACGGACTGTAGCTTTGTAGCAGGTACCACACGGCGGCCGGGAAAACGGAGGAAGGACAAGCTCCTTTTGCCGGAGGAATTGGCGGCCCAGGCAGCACATGTTCCTGGGGGAGCCGTGGTTTTTGGCAACGAGCGTACTGGTCTCACGGACAGGGAGCTGGAGGAATGTACCATGGGGGTCACCATTCCCAGTCACAAGGATTTTGGCTCCCTGAATTTGTCCCATGCCGTGCAAGTTGTGGGCTATGCCTTGTATCGGGCCGCCACGCTGCATTCTCCCGGCTCCACCCCGGTGACTATGAGGCGACTGGATGGTACTGTCCGGATCATTGCCGATGACCTGCAGAAAATTGGTTTTTTCAGTGTCACAGGACGGGATGACATGGAGCGGTTCTGGCGGGGAATTCTTTCTCGGGCGGCCCTTTCCGAAGGGGAGTGCAAATATATGGAAAAAATCTTCAACAAGGCGGCAGGTCTGGCCCAACGTCATTGGCAGGAGGAGTAGCTGCTAAAAGGAGATGAGTGCTTCGTGAATCATTTCTTTAGTGGAAAGGATGCTGGCTCGTACCAGACAGTTTTTTAATTCTCGTATATTTCCGGGCCAGTGATGGTCCATCAGTTTTTGTATGCAGGTGGAAGACAAGCCTTTTTGATATGGTGCAAGGAAGTGCTGGGCAAGCCGCGGTATGTCAGCCTTCCGCTCCCGCAAGGGAGGAACCTCTATGGGCAGGATTGAAATCCTGTAGAAAAGGTCCCGACGAAAGGCTCCTTGGTCAACAAGGTGATAAAGATTTACGTTGGTGGCAAAGATAAAGCGGGTGTCGCACTTCAGCTGTGTGGTGGAGCCAATCCTATTGTAGGTGCGTTCCTCCAGCACGTGGAGGAGCTTTGGCTGGATGGGAGGCGGTAGTTCTCCTATCTCGTCCAGAAAGAGTGTGCCGGATTTTGCAACGGCAAAATAGCCATCTCTGGAGATGGCGTTGGTATAGGCACCCTTCGTAGTGCCGAACAGCTCCGCCTCTGCCAGGGAGACGGGGATGGAGGCAACATTCACCGCACAAAAGGGGTTGTGCATCCGGGGTGACATTTCGTGGATGATTTTTGCTAGGTAGGTTTTTCCCGTACCGCTTTCACCTGTCAGCAATAGTGGTGTATCCGTTTGGGACAAGTGATAGACCAATCGTTTTAATTCCTGCATCTTGAGGGTATCTCCTAGGAATCGCTCTAGATTAGGGCATGCAAAGGGAGGGTGAGGAATGAAATCCTGTTGATTTGCAGGAAAATGGAGGTAAGGAAATATCGTTTTCTTGAATCTGTCTTCGTGGCAAGGCAGTGGGATGATGTGTTTTATTCCGATTTTATAAAACCATTCAGCAAAGAATGAACAGTCTTGGTTTGCCAGTATGATGATGGGGGCAGGTGGCTTGGGGAAGCAAAGGTTTTCTAGGAGCTGGGGCCCATTGTATGCGATGAAGGAATAGTCGATGAGGATAATCTGTGCCATTCTGGAATTATCGTATAATTTATCCCAGGTACTGTAAAATTCAAGGTTGTACAGTTTTAAATGTTTTCGGCAGAAATCCCGCACAAATGTATTGAGAGAAAGTACAAGGATGCTTTTGGACAACGGCACTCCTTTTTTATATACATTTAGGTTTGCTCTGCCTTTGACAGTCTGCATGAGAGTAAAAGCAGGTTATACCAAATGTACGGCAAAAAAAGGAATATCTTTAATGGATTATGTAGCACCTCAACCCAAAATTCCAGTCCCCTGTCAAAGGTGACAGGGGATATTCGTTTTGTGCGTTTTGCAAAGATATTGATGATATCCTTGTTATAGAGAAAGAGGCTGGAGGAAAAGTTGTTCCGTCGATTGAAGGCCCAGAGGTCCTTTTCTGACACACTGTCTCCCACCAGAACAAAGGAGGGGGTGGCCTTGTACATGGCGGATATGATGTCCTTTTCCACATCCTTTGGATAGTGCCCCACATATCGGCCCACCAGACGAATGTTTCTGAAGGTGGTTCGTACATTTTTCTCTGCCTTTGCCAAAGCCCGTTTGCGACCACCAAAAAGATAGAGGCTCTTGTAATGAGAGTCCAGAATGGAAAGACAGGAGATGATGGTGGAAAAGGGATTGTACCTGACGGGAGTATCAAGACGAAGGAAATTTGCCCCCTTTATGATACTGGTGGACACCGGCAAAACCAGCTCCGCATTCAGCAGGCACTCCCTGAATTTGATATTGCGACGAGCCTTCAGTAAATCCCAGATGGTAAGAAAGACAATCTGCTTTGTTCCCGGCCGCTCCAAAAGGGCCAACAGCTCATCGGCCAGTTTCTCTGGGGGAAGGATGTCTATCGGAACATTCAAAAGTTCGATACGCTTGATTGCCATAATTGTCTCTCCGTCAATAAATTTTGCATAACTGCCAGTCCGTAGAGGGCGGAAGTTTCTGCCCGTAATATGTTTGTGTCCAGGTGTACTGGAATAAAGCCTGCATCCACAAGGAGTTGTACCTCGTTGGCTGTGATGCCGCCCTCGCAGCCCACCACCAGGCCCGCAACACAGGGAACTGGACCGTTCAAAGCCTGATGAAAGGACTTGGTGTGCTGGTTTTTCTCATACAGTATCACGCCGCAGGGGGATTCTTCGCAGGAAGCTTTCCACAAATTCAGGGCTTCCGTCAAGTTGCAGGGGCTGGAAATTTTAGTTTCCACAGGGGAACCACTTTGCTGGCGAGCCTCTCGGATGATCCGCTCCCAGCGCTCCTCCCGTTGACAGGCGGCCCCCTTCTGGCAGGTGGCTCCCAAAATCGGCACAATGTGTGCGACACCCAGCTCTGTGGCTTGCCGAATAATCAGATCCATTTTCTGGGCCTTGGGCATGAACTGGAAGAGCCACAGGGGGATGCGGTTGGAAGGCTCTGCTGCCTCCAGTTCTGCCGCTGTAACACCGGTCTCCTGTGTTTCACCTTCTTGGCAGGCCGAAAGGTTGATGCTGTGACCTGAGATACTGGCCACGGCCATAGTTTGCAAAGCGCCGGAGGGCAACCGTACGTGGATTGCGTCCCCCGGCTGTAGTCGTAGCACGTGATGCAGGTATCGGAAATCCTTGCCGGTGAGGGTCAGAATTCCCCTGCTGTCCGGCATGGATGGTACTATGAATTGGCGCATTACTGGTCTGCTGCGGCCAGCTCTTTGCCTGCCTCTTCCTGTTCTGCCTCTTGCTGGAGCTCCTTCAAGGTTTTTGCCTCCGCCACCAGCTTTTCAAAGTCCTGCTTCTGGACAACCTCTAGGGCTGCATTCAGCTGTAGGTCAAAATCCAGGTCATAGAGCCGTGGCTCCCGAACCTTGTCCGCCTCCAGCCGAATCAGGCGACGCAGGAGACGCTCCTCCATGGGATACGTCTTGTGCAGCTCCTTGGCCAGCTGCGCAATGTCCTGTTCGCTGAGGCTCTTGTTGGAGACCCGCTTGGACAGCACCTCGTCCTCCATAAACTTTATGTAGGCCTCCTGCTCCTGTTCCGTCAGTTCAGGGTAGGCTACCTCCATGTCCGGCGGGATGCCAATCTTGTCGATGTTGGTGTCGGTGGGGGTGTAATACCTGGCTGTGGTGAGCTTGATGCCATCAGTGGCGGAAAGGGCCAGGGGCTTCTGCACGGAGCCTTTTCCGTAGGTCCGCTCTCCCACCAAGTAGGCCAAGTGGTTGTCCTTCAGTGCGCCGGCTAGAATTTCAGAGGCACTGGCAGAGCCTTGGTTGATGAGCACTACAATGGGGATGCCCTTGGGCATGGTGGTGTGCTTGGGAGAAGCGGTGTACATGAAATTTTCGTAGGTGAGCCGACTTTTGGTGGAGACAATGGGCCCCTTGTCGATGAACTTGTCCGCCACCTCCACCACGCTGGTAATGAGGCCACCGGGATTGTTTCGCAGGTCGATGATGAGGCTGGAGAAATTGTCCTTCTGGAAGGAGTCCAAGGCATCCTGCACTCGCTGCGGTGTCTGCGGAGTGAATTCGATGATGCGCAGGTAGCCGGTATCTCCAATCATGGCGTACTTGACAGTGGGAACCTCAATCAAGGCACGCTCTAGGGTAACGGGGAATTCCATGGTTTCCCCACGGCGAATTATCAGGTCAACGGTGGTGCCAATCTCGCCTCTCAGCAGATTCAGCACCTCGTCCATGGTGATGGTAGAGGTGTCCGTTCCGTTGATTGCAATGATTTTGTCCTGGGGCTGAATGCCTGCCAGATAGCCGGGGGTGTCCTCCATGGGATGAGACACCTCCACGTAGGCGGGCTTTTCCGGGGTGGACTCCATTGCCTTGGTGATTTGCAGGCCCACTCCACCAAAGTTGCCGGAGGTGGTGTCGGTAATATCCCTGGTCATGGAAAGATCCATGTAGGTGGTGTAGGGATCCTCCAGTGAGTCCATGAGGCCTTTCATTGCACCTTGGTACAGGATTTCAGGGTCAACCTCATCCACATAATTGCGATGGACAAAATCAAAGACGCTGCCTAGCAAGTCTATGTATTGGCGTCGCTTTGCATTATAGGATGCATTGTCGTCAGATTTCGGTGCAGTTTGGGAAAAGACGCTGACCGTGGGAAGAAACACTAAAACTAGGGAAAGCAATACAATGAGCAGTGTGCCTGCCCAGAATTTTTTTTCATTTTTTACCGGATGTGTCATGACATTCATTGTACTTTACTGAAAGACTTTGTCAAGTCAAATATTTTAGGTATAAGAGATAAGATGAGGAAACTCCTTTCTTTTTTTGCTGGCGTTCGTAAGCAACTTGTCCATAAATGGACCTCAAAAAATCAAGGTTTTTTACGGAGTAAATTCGTGCACACCTGTCAAATAAACTTAGAAGCAGAATCTCCGGATGAAGAAATTTTATGGGCACAGGGAGAATGCTGCCAAGACCCAAATTTGACTTGCCCTGATCGTCTACCTTCTGTTCCTGATTTTGAAGAAGCATGCAGCGTATGCAAAAAGAACATTTCCCGGCTTCTGCTCCGAGATTTCCGTGGTGCTTTTTAAGCATGGAAAATTTGAGTTTTGGTTTACCAGTGATCACGAAAAATCCCCTGCAAAGGTCAATCCCCTTTCTTGTGGTTGTTCGATGAATTTCGGGTTAATTTGAACAGCAATAAAATTTTTTTACATTTTTTTATAAATAATAGTTTTTCAAAAAAAAGTGGGTTATAATTGCTAGATTGGAGAGTGTTACAGTATGTCTGGATTTCTCATTGATGTTCTAACTGGATTTCCTTGTCTTTTTATGTCTTCCATGGCTTTTACTGTGGCAGGGATTTCTTTCGTAAGAAAATTTATTGACAATATAAAGCCTGGAATTTGGTATCCCTTTGCGTTTGGCATTTCGAACGGAGCCATTGCTGTGGTGGTGGAGCACGTGATTGATTCCAATGCTCCCTATATCGTCATGATTTTTGTACCTGTTGTCATGGTGCTGGAAATTATGAGTATCTCCAAGAATCCCTTTTGGATTTATGTGTTCATCCTTGGTTCTTTTCTCCTCAACGTAAGTGTTTTGTACAATCTGGTGATGGCTTCGATGGGATTGATTTTGCAGGATGTGATTTTGACTCTCACCAGACTGGAATACAGGATCATGGTCTTCAGTGTCACCATGACCGTCTCCTGTGTGGTTGAGCTGCTGTTGAAAAAATGGCTTCCCTTCCGAGAGTTGAATTTTGTTGCGTATCGGGTAAGAAAAAGCGCCATGCTGGTAGTATATATGTACATGACCGCCATTGTGCTGATAACGATTTCTGTCCTAGCATCTCCCGTTATCTTTCAGACTGTGGGGGAGCCCAAGCTTTTACGGGCATTCTTCTTTGAGATAATCCTGAAGGATGCCTCAATGCTGGCGGCCGGCTACATCATCATGTTGTTCTGCTGTCGGGAGGCCCGGCTTGAGCTGCATACGGTTTCCCTGAAAAAGGATCTGCACTGGGAGAAGGAATTCCGTAGCAGTATCCAGAAGAAGGCACTTTTGAGCTATTCCTACAATGCGGTGAAGGAGCGCTTGGAGACTGACCATCCGGTGTTTGCCTCCTATATGCCAACCCCATGTGCTGCAAACTATTACGTGATGATTGACCATTATGTCGATACTATCGTTCATCCCGATGACAGGGAGCGGCTGCGGACTGGGCTGATAAATCTGGACATGACTCAGAAGCTGGATCGGAAGATGCTTTCCAGTCAGTTCAGGATGAGCCGTACCGCACTTATATCCCTCCTGGCAGATTCGGAGGAGATTGGACCGCTGAAGTATCTCGCCAGGGAATGGATCTGGGTGGAGGTGCGGGACACCTTCATTACCGATATCACTACTGGCGACCTGATTGTCTATGTGGATCTGTTTAATGTGGAGGAAAAGGTTCAGGAGAAGGAGCGGCTGGTTACTGCCGCAACAAAGGATGCCCTCACCGGCCTGTACAACCGTTTTGCCGGGGAAAAGGCTATACAGGAGCATTTGAAGGACGAGCTGCAGGATGGAGCGTTCTTTATCATCGACATGGACAACTTCAAGCTGGTGAATGACCTGTTCGGCCATCCCGAGGGAGATGCTCTGTTGTGCAGGATTGCCGCTGTATTGCGTGATGTCTTTCGTTCTGACGATGTGGTGGTCCGACTTGGTGGTGATGAGTTTTGTGTGTATGCACCTGGAATGTATTTAATGGATACTATCAGCAAGTGCTTGGAGCGTTTGCTGAGTGATTGTCAGTTTGAGTATTCTGGCTCAGGTGGTGCCTTCGTCGTGTCTCCCAGCATCGGTATTGCCATGACCACAAATGTCAGCCACGATTATGCACAGCTGTATCAATGTGCTGACGAGGCCCTGTACGAGGCAAAGGGGGCGGGAAAGAATTGCTGGCGAGTGTACACTCCCAAGGATAGGGAGAATTAAGTTTACAACGCATTCTTTTGCTGGTATACTGGAAGAGACCTTGTAATTATCCTGCAATGTTGCATGTAAATAAGTTACACTTTTAATGGGAGTGGCTATGAGCATAGCAACAAGAAATCATCCTTCGCAAACACAGAAAAGAGCAAGCTTGCGCCATCAGTTTATCGCCCAATCTAGTGTCATCATCTTCATGATGCTGGTCTTGGTATGTATGATTGTCATGGTTCGTATAACCATCAATGACATCCTGGAAAATCAGGAGAAGGCGAATGTGTGCCAGCTGCTGGCCAATGAGGTGAGGCAGTCCTCCGAGGATTTGACCAATGCTTGTCGGATGTACATTGTCAGTGGAGGAGATACAATCCATTCCAATGAGTACAATGACATTGTAGGGTGGCGTTCTGGTACTGCACCCCGCCCAACTAATTTGTCGGATGAGCTTTTTCCCGGAGAGACTATCAGTCTCATAGACTTGTTGGAGCGTTCCGGCTTCATCAAGGAGGAGCTTGACGTGGTGGAAACCGCACTGATTTTGTCCGACAATCTGGCGAAGACAGAGCTGCAGGCCATGGAAAGTGTTCGTGTGGGACATATTGTGGATGGCCCCCAGCGAGCCATTCCCGGTGAGACAGTGCAGGATTTTGCCATACGAATTGTCACCAGCGACAGCTACAACTCCGTTTCTCGTCAGGTTCTCCATCCGCTTGATGTCCTGATTGCTGATATTGCCAAGCGTATGATGGAGGAAGCCCACCAAATGGACCGGAAGATGTTCCTGTATCAGACCATCATGTTTGTGGCAGCTATGCTGGTGATGGTGCTGATTCTTATCTTTGTTGTATTCCTGAGAAACTCCTTGTTGAATCCCATCCTGCAAACCTCCCAGGCTCTGAGTGTGGTCAGCTCCGGTGATTTGACCGCCAAGCTGGAGGTGCAGTCCACCAATGAGGTGGGCCAGATGTTTGCAGACTTCAACAGCACCATGGAGTACCTGCGCCACCTGATTTACACCATTCAGGAGTCCATCCAGGCCCTTTCTGCCAGTGGTGAGAATCTGGCCCAGAATATGATGCAGACTGCCAGTGCCATGCACCAGATGGAGGGCACCATTTCCACCGTTACCGATGAGTCCATGACCCAGGCGGGCAGCGTTATGGAGACAACGGAAACGGTGGCCAAAATCATTGAAACCATCAAGCGGGTGGGCGACAGTGTGGCTGCCCAGGCATCCAGCGTCACGGAGTCCTCCGCCTCGGTGGAAGAGATGCTGGCCAACATTTCCTCTATTTCCACCACGCTGGAAAAAAGTGATGAGGTAATCCGAGAGTTGTCCTCCGCCACTACCAGTGGCCGAGAGACGGTTTCCCACGCCACCACTGTTACCCACCGAATAAACGAGGCTTCCGGCAGTTTGATGGAGGCATCTGGAATCATCCAGCACATCGCCAGCCAAACCAATATGCTGGCTATGAACGCCGCCATTGAGGCTGCCCATGCTGGTGAGGCTGGCCAGGGATTTGCCGTTGTTGCAGATGAGATCCGCAAGCTGGCGGAGGAGTCTAGCACCCAGGGAAAGGCCATTACCTCTACCCTCAAGCACCTCAGCGGCGACATCAGCAGTCTGGATCAGGCAACCCGGACGGTAGAAGAGAAATTCAACGCCATATATGGCCTTTCCGAACGCATCATGCAGATGAGTACGGAGATGACCCTGGCCATGCACGAGCAGAATTCAGGAAGCCAGGAGGTCTTGTCTGCCATCAAGGATATCAACACGGTGACCCTGGAGGTTCGGGAAGGCTCCGATGAGATGCTGCAGGGCAGTGAGGCGGTGGTAGCTGAAATGGCCCGTCTCAATCAGCTGACAAACGACATTACCGCCAGTATGCACGAGATGGCAAACGGTGCCAGCCAGATAAATGGCACGGTGCAGCGTGTGAGTGATTTAACGGTGGCAAATAAGGAGAGCATCCAAAAGCTTTCCGAAGAGATTCAGGTGTTCAAGGTATGATGCCAGGAGGGCGCTGTAAGGAAATAAATATTTACAAAAAAAGACTTTAGTATTATAGTGTGCTCTCAGTCTTAAAACGTAGATGTGCTAGTTATCTTTACAGGAGTTTCTTTTATGAAAGGTTCATCTGAACACGTGAACATCAAGCGTGGTCTTTCTTTGCGGCTCAATTTCACATTGCAGTCAATTAATATTCTCTCCATGATGGTGGTGCTCATTGTGATGATTGGTCTGGTGCGTTCCACCATGGACTTGTTGGAGCGGGATCAGGCAAAGGCCACCGTCTGTCAGCTGCTGGCCACAGAGCTGAAGCAGTCCTCAGAGGATTTGACCAATAGCTGCCGTATGTACATTGTCAGTGGTGGCCAGGTGGCGCATTGGAACGAGTATCACCACATCCTTGATTGGCGGTCTGGGGCTGTTCCTCGACCTACGAACCTGCCTAAAAATCTGCATCCCGGAGTAACCGTCGATATGGTGTCCCTGCTGGAGGAGTCTGGCTTTACCGCAGAGGAGCTGTATGTGGTGGAGCATGCCCTGTCTGAGTCGGACCGCCTTGCCGTGACAGAGGTGCAGGCCATGGAGAGTATGCGCCAGGGCAGGTTTGTGGACGGCCCGGAAAAGATGCGTGCGGGAGAGTCCATTCAGGAATTCGCCATGCGCATCGTTACCAGCGACAGCTACAATGCTATTTCCCATGAGATTCTCAGTCCATTGGACACCTTGGTGGCAGACATTACCGAGCGAATGAGTGATGAGACCATCGCCTTGAACAAGCGGATGACCGTGTACGAGGTTGTCATGGTGGTTGTGGCCGTTGCTGTTATGCTGAGCATGTCGGTATTCGTCGTATTCCTGCGTCGTTCCCTGCTGGAGCCCATCCTTCAGACGTCAAAGGCCTTGAGCGTGGTTTCTGATAGTGATTTGACTCCCTCCTTGGCGGTAAAGACCCACAACGAGGTGGGGCAGATGTTCTTGGATTTTAACGTTACCATGGAGCATCTTCGTACCTTGATTCATACCATCCAGACCTCCTCCAGGCGACTTTCCGAGACTGGCTCTGATTTGGTGCATCACATGTCGGACACGGCAAACTCTGTTCATCACATGAGCGATACCATTGCCAACGTTAAGGGTGAGGCCCTGACTCAGGCAGCCAGCGTTGAGGAGACCACGGCCACCGTTACCCAGATTATTGAGACTATCAAGAAATTGAACCAGAGCGTGCTCCGGCAGGCAGCCAGCGTCACCCAGTCGTCAGCGTCTGTTGAGGAGATGGTGGCGAATATCGCCGCAATATCCCAGACATTGGATCGCAGTGACGACAAGATTAAGGCCTTGGCCACGGCTACTACAAAGGGGCGGGATACTGTTGCAAATGCCACCGAGGTTACGAGAAAAATCAGTGATGCTTCCGGCGGCTTGATGGAGGCATCTGGAATCATCCAGCATATCGCCAGCCAGACAAACCTTTTGGCCATGAACGCCGCCATTGAGGCTGCCCACGCTGGTGAGGCGGGACAGGGTTTTGCCGTTGTTGCGGACGAAATCCGCAAGCTGGCAGAGGAGTCCAGTATGCAGGGTAAGGCCATTACCACCACACTGAAAAGTCTCAGTGGTGACATCGCCACCCTTTCCCAGGCTACTCGAACGGTTGAGGAGCAGTTTAGCACTATCTACAATATGTCCGAGGATATTCTGCAGATGAGTAGCCAGATGAATCTGGCCATGCAGGAGCAGGATTCCGGTAGCCAGGAGGTGCTGGTGGCCATTCGGGACATCAATGCCGTGACCCAGGAGGTGCGGGCTGGCTCCGACGAGATGCTGCATGGCAGCGAGATTGTGGTGAGTGAAATGCGCCGCCTTATCGAGTTGACAAACGATATAACTGCTAGCATGAATGATATGGCGACAGATGCTGCTCATATCAACGATACGGTGAAGAACGTAAATAAGCTGACGGTGGAGAACAAGGATAGCATCCATACCTTGGCTGACGAGATTCACGTGTTCAAGGTGGAATAATTGATTGGAAGGGCGGCCTGACTTCAGGCCGCCTTTTTTTTCTCAGGTCTCGGGCAGGGAGGACCCCACCTCGACACATCCTTCCATTTCCTCTATACTTGGAGCCATGGCTACAACTGTTGACGACAAGAAAATTATCTATTCCATGAGTCGGGTTTCCCGCACCTACGGAACCAAGACGGTGCTGAAGGACATCAGCATTTCATATTACTACGGGGCGAAGATTGGCGTTATTGGTGCCAACGGCTCCGGTAAGTCCAGCCTGTTCAAGATTTTGGCTGGTGTGGACACTGAATTTACCGGTGAGACGGCGGTGTCTCCCGGCTACTCCATCGGCTATCTGGAGCAGGAGCCAGAGCTGGAGGCGGGAAAGACCGTCAAGGAGATTGTCAGCGAGGGCGTGCAGGAGGTCACCGACTTGCTGGCTGAATTCGACCGCATCAACGAGGCCTTTGGCGACCCCGATGCCGACATAGAGAAGCTTTGCGACCAGCAGGCGGCGGTGCAGGAAAAGCTGGATGCCCTGGACGCCTGGAATCTGGACTCCCGGCTGGAGCTGGCCATGGATGCCCTCCGCTGTCCGCCGCCGGACCAGTGCGTTGATGTGCTTTCTGGAGGTGAGCGCCGTCGTGTGGCCCTGTGCCGCCTCTTGCTCCAGAAGCCCGACATCCTGCTGTTGGACGAGCCTACCAACCACTTGGACGCGGAGACAGTAGCCTGGCTGGAGCGGCATCTCCAGCAGTACGAGGGAACCATCATCGCCATCACCCACGACCGCTACTTCTTGGACAATGTGGCCGGCTGGATTCTGGAGCTGGACCGGGGGGAGGGAATCCCCTTCAAGGGCAACTATTCCAGCTGGCTGGAGCAGAAGGAGCGTCGCCTGGCCCAGGAGGAAAAGGGAGAGAGCGAGCGGCGCAAGGCCCTGGCCCGGGAGCTGGAGTGGATCCACATGAGCGCCAAGGGGCGGCAGGCCAAGCACAAGGAGCACATCACCAAGTACGAGCAGCTTTTGGCCCAGGACGGCAAGGCCCAGATAAAGGACACTCGCATTTCCATTCCCGCAGGTCCCCGCCTTGGTGGTGTGGTCATCGAGGCGGAGGAGCTGAAGAAGGGCTTTGGCGACCGGCTTTTGTTCGACAAGCTCACCTTCAAGGTGCCGCCTGGTGCGGTGGTGGGAATCGTTGGCCCCAACGGAGCCGGCAAGACCACCCTGTTCAAGCTGATTGCCGACGCTGCGGGGCAGACGGTGGAGCGGCTGGACGGAGCTCCCGGCGGAGAGAAACCCGACGGAGGCTCCATCCGGGTGGGCGACACGGTGAAGCTGGTCTACGTGGACCAGATGCGCAGCCTTCTTGACCCGGACAAGACGGTGTGGGAGCAGCTTTCTGACGGGCTGGACATCATCAAGCTGGGAGCCGTGGACGAAAAGGGCCGCCCAGTGAACGGAGCCATCCGTGAGGTGAATTCCCGTGCCTACTGCTCCTGGTTCAACTTTGCCGGTGCCGACCAGCAGAAGAAGGTGGGGGTGCTTTCCGGCGGCGAGCGGAACAGGCTGAACCTGGCAATGATGCTGAAGCAGGGAGCCAACGTGCTGCTGTTGGACGAGCCCACCAACGACCTTGACGTGGCCACCATCCGTGCCCTGGAGGACGCCATCGAGGACTTTGCCGGATGCGCCCTCATCGTCAGCCACGACCGCTGGTTCTTGGACAGGGTCTGCACCCACATCCTGGCCTTCGAGAACAACAGCCAGGTAATGTGGTTCGAGGGCAACTGGAGCGACTACGCCGAGTGGCGGCGCAAGCAGCTGGGAGCCGACGCAGACCGCCCCCACAAGACCGTCTACCGCAAGATGGAGCGGTAAGAAAAATTATCTGGAAAAATCCCCTTGATTGTCGCCTGAAAAGGGCCAGTCAAGGGGATTTATGTTTCTTGAAGCTTAGAATACTGCTGCTCGTGGAAAGCCTGTCTGGAAAAGATATGAATGGATACGACGAGCTGGAGCTATCGGTCGCAATCATTTCTCAGCTCCAGTACCGTCCCCAGTGGGAGGTCTGTGCCTTGGGCTACCTGTTCTGGCTCAAGCCCCATAGAAAGAAGATTCCTTGCCGTCTCCAGCTTGGTCTGGTAGGCTCCCTCTTCTCGACCCGTGGCACGTCCCCGTTCCAGCCCGATGGAGATGCCTTTCTCATAACCCTCGTCGTAGCCGTCATACCGTGCATCTGCCATTTTTACAGCCCAAGTCATGTAGTGCCTCCTTTCCAGCGAGTTGTTTTTCAAGGTGGTGATGCTCTCTGAGATGGTTCGAGCCAGCTCGGATTCCACCACACCTTCCTGTAGGTAATGATAAAAGGCTTGGAGCTTCTGGTCAAGGCTATCTAGATGATTTGCGGTGGCGTTCAAGAAGATGCGGAGGGAGCCGTCCTGCAGTTTGAGTGTAGGGTCTTCATCACAGGTGTACTGGAAGGTGTAGCGGGGGAGGTCTCTGTCGAAAGGATCGAATGTGCAGATGAAGATGAGGATATTGTCTGGCAAATTCCTATACTTGGCTCCTGTTGGTGTGGTGCTTACGTCTGCCACGCTCTGGTAGTAGCGGCTGCGTTTGGGAAGCTCCTTCTTGCGGCCGGTCTGCATTTCCACCGTGATGATACGATTCTCATCCCGCAGGAATACGTCCATGATGATTCGCATGGAGTCTGGGTCAGTCTTGTGCTCGTCCTGGGCTGAAAGGTAGTGGATTCTCCCAATCCGCACCCCAAGAATCAGCTCCACCACCTGGCGGCAAATGTTTTCGTCGTGCATCACCCGGGAAAAGACAAAGTCGTTGGTAAAGGTGAGGCTCTCCCACTGTTTTTGTAGCTCTGCTTCTGTCAGCATTGTTCCTCCGTTGCTTGGGTCTCATATATATTATTGTGTGAATCTGACAAAAAAATGCGTTTTTGTGGGGAAAGTTTTGAAAAATCACACGGATTCGCAGGTGGCGGGAGCCGCCAATCTTATACTATGTAAGCAGTCAATCTTACCATGTGTAAGATGGCAATCTTACAGTATGTAAGAAGTCAATCTTACACTGTGTAAGAGGGTAATCTTACACTATGTAAGCAAGCAAT
>JAGARR010000036.1 GCA_017622135.1 Spirochaetaceae bacterium | reverse complement strand
GGATAAGGTTGTATCGGCAGACGTTACGGGATATAACACAATCTGCCGAATGGCCAGACGTGGAGATACCGAGGGTTCCTAGCAATGGAAATTAGTCAATATTTATGATAATAACGTTATCAATATTTATTATAAATTATATCCGGCAAAGGGTTTTGAGTTTCCCTGCGTTTCTTGGGAGGAATAAAAACTAGGTCGGCATGAATGCGGTAGTGGACATCCTTTAGAAATAGCCCAGCCCGTTGCTGTCGTTTTTCTTCAATATAAATTCCACTGGAACTGTCGTTTGCCACTACACTAACTTCATTTCGCCGCAGGTTAATCCACTTTATGGGACTCAACACTTCTATCTTCCGTACTTTCCAGCAGACGGCGGGCTTCCAGAAAATCGCCTCAAAGATGGCTCTGGCAGCCGATGGCGTTATCACATCGTAACTCACCCGCTCCACCTTCATCTCTGGACGAGTAAAGCAGGCATACTCACCCCATACCTCAAGGCAAAATGTCTTGTCAAAAAATTCCTTCATCAATTTCTCGTCCTCCTTCTGTCTAAAATATATACGTACTGAATGACTGAACAGAATCAGCAACAAGTCCCAGCCCCGCCTGATACAAAGTGCCATCATCAAGTGACTGCATGAAAACTCCTTCTATCGGCTGCAATACCCTGCCAGCCTTCACTAGCTCCTGAATCTCTCTCATCGGCAGATTAACCGAATACCGCCCCAACTGTCTGAAAAGCTTCTTATCCACATCACCAGAAGCGAGTCTTTGGAGCAAGGCAAGGTTATCCTTCCCCACTCTTGGCGAACAATACCGAACGTATATTGTTCCCTGAAACCCGTTGTCTATCAAATGATACTTATCAGAAAGGGTTCTGAATTGAAATTTTCCTTCTGACATTCCATCAAGCATGGCTTCCTTGAACATATTGTCTTTGTCAAAACCATTTATCTTTTTATAATATGAGGTAAAGTACCTTTTGTACAAATCGGGAGTAAGCTTTAGCTCATAATTGTATTCCTCAAGCAAATCACGGGTGACTTCAGCTCCCTTTCGCAGTAGTCCCGGAGGATTTTTTGTCGGAGGCTCAAAAAGATACACCGTTCCTGCTTCAAGCTTACCTTCCCGATTGCAGCGACCTGCAGACTGGGCAACAGAATCCATCCCAGCCATGGCCCGAAAAACAACAGGGAAGTCAATGTCAACACCGCACTCCACAAGCTGGGTGCTGACCACACGGATAACGTCTCCCTTCCTCAATTTTGCTTTTATATCGGAAATAATCTCAGAGCGTTCCTCAGCACACATGAGTGCGGAAAGATGGATTGTTCCGTCAGGCATCAAAGCATGTAGTTCTCGACAGTCTTTTCTTGTTTGCACGATACACAAAACCTGTTTATATTCACAGAGCTTATCTGCTAAAGTCCTCCAGTCAGGAAGTTTTTCCTTTGCAAGATTAGAATCGATTTCCACACGTTTCAATTGCTCTGACAGTTCTTGTGGATTGTCAATAATTGGAACAACACAATCTTTCTCAAGCCCCTCAAACATATAGGTATCGGAACCAATTTGACCTTCCAATACAGGTTGTGTTGCGGTACAAAGAACAACCGTCACGCCAAAGCATTTCACTAGTCCCTGCAATACAGAAAGAATCGATTTCAAGTATTCAGGAGGAAGCATTTGCACTTCATCCAAAATAATCACAGAGTCAACAATATTGTGGAGTTTTCGGCACGCAGAGCTGTGGGCATTGAACAGGGATTCAAACAGCCGCACATTTGTTGTTACAATAATCGGAGCGTCCCAATTTTCAACCGCAAGCTTCTGCTTTTTCATTATTTCATACTTCTCGTCCTGCTCGAAATTGAAATTGCAATGGTGCTCAAGGACATTTTCTTCACCGAACAAGCATTTCCCGAATTGTCTCATCTCCTTTATTTTGTCATCATCATCAGTTCCATATTTGTATACCTTTGCCGTCTGTTCAATAATACTGGTATATGGAATTGCCATGATTATCTTCTTCTTGCCATGGTAAAGGGCATGCTCCAATGCAAATGCCATTGATGATAGTGTCTTTCCGCCACCAGTGGGGACATTGAGAGAATAGAAGCCCGGCTCCAATCTTGCCTTTTCCCGACAAGACTTCAATATTGAACTTCGGATATTATTTATCTTAGAAGGTAAAGAATTTTTAGCCATTTCCTCCATGTGAGAATCGAATTTTTTCTTCAACTCAAACAGACTGGTATCAGCTCCTCTCAATTCTGTTTGTTCTGGAGTCATAAAGGTTTCCGTGTCAAGAAAATCCGCATCAACAAGGCAGGAATACAGCATACGGATCCAAAGATGGAGATAATTAAGAATATTTTGAGAGGTATCCTTTTGTAGATCATTCTTCCCGAATGGCATCGATGTCGGAAAAGCGATGGAGAACATTTCTTGTAATTGGGAAAGAGCAAGCAGTGACTCATATGAATGCTCATTCAATATTTTCTTCAACTCATTCCCTCTACCAATATCATAATCAGGCAAACCCGCATGATGCCCAGCTATTAGATATGGAATAACTTTGGCAAGAGGATTCCTTGGATTCATTCTCGAAAAGGCATATTGTGCTCCCACTTCACTATGATTGATAGAACTTGATTTTAGTCCATGAATATATTTTTGCCAGTCTGGGAATGCCTTGCCTAAATCATGGAACATCCCTGCAAATTGTGCCCAATCCTCATTACCAAAACTTTGTGCAAATCTTCCAGCCAAACGAGCAACATTTTGAGAATGTTCAATCAGAGATTGTTCTTCATCACCATTTTTATGAGCAATTAAATCCCCAATTCCCGCCATACCCATTCCTCCTTCCGCCTCCAAAAACCATTTTCTTTCCCCATTATACCACATCACCTGTCCCAAATAATGACACAGTAAAACTTTTTTTCCAAAAATTGAATGGTTCCCGCCCCTTTGCCCGCTAGGGCAAAGCCCTACCCAGCAGTAGAGCGAACCTAACGTACCAGTGGGGAGGGACGGGAACACCGGGACAGCCGCCCTCTGAGCTTGCTCAGCGTAGGCTGGACTGGGCTTCCCGTCCCTCCCCCTTTTACTATCAGTTCACATCTGCTATACTGCACCCCATGAGTCTCGACATTCCCCCACAATTTTCCCTCTGCCAGAACACAACTTGTTCCCAAGCTTCACACTGTTTACGACACCTTGCCTATCAACAACGCCCCGCAGATAAAACCTTTATTGCTATTGTTAATCCATCCTGCTATCCACAGGAAGGAGAAAACTGTCCATTCTTTCGTAGTAATGAACCGATTCAATTAGCGTGGGGCATAAAAGAGCTGTTGGACACTATTCCCCATGGCAAGGCAAAACAAATCAAAGAGCAACTTATTGCCACCCTTGGCAAGAGTAAATTCTATCGAGTACTCAGAGAAGAATCTGCCCTAACCCCTCAACAACAACAAATAATACAGAAACTCTTTTTAAACCTAGATATTGACACACCACCAGCCTACAAACGCCTAACTCAAGCTTACCAGTGGTTCACTGACTGAAAGAGTAGAAGTTTCACATGATTTTTACCTATGAAACTTTTGTTTCACACTGAAAAACCAATTGTTTCGCAGTGAGAAACTTTTGTTTCATACTGGAAAACCTTTTGTTTCACAGTACAAAACTTTTTGTTTCACAATGAGAAACCTGTAGTTTCGGAACAAAACTGTTACTCGGATTTGACTATGAAAGACACCCTCTACAGTTCAGCGGACGAGGGGCTACTAATTCTGAAATTGAATTACCATCTGCTTTTCTTCCTTTACACATTGAAGGAGATAATAATTAATGATGTTTTGATATGGCATTCCAGTTTCTTCTGACATATTCTTAAAATAGTCGATAACCTGTTGATCTAAGCGAATTGTTATCTGCTGCTTATTTTTTGCCACGTAGGGATTTTTGATGGCATTGCTAAAGTCGTATTCATCTCTCATATACACTCCTTTCATATTGTTTCGATTCGGATTTTGTTGCTTTTCTTGCTGAAATAATCCGTATAACTTCATCATTGCTACGATAACAATGACAGACAACTAAAATTTTTGTTTCTTTGCTTATTCCGAGAAGAATGAATCTATCTTCTTCAATAGAGTGGTCTGGATCTGCAATGAGCAATGCATTGGGATCTTGAAAAACACTTTGAGCCTCCTCAAATGATACTTGATGTTTTTTCAGATTGCTGATGGCTTTGTCTGCATCCCATTCAAATACAATATCCATAATTATATTATAATTATGGATATTCCTTCCTGTCAACCTCCCCCCTCTCCCCCACAGTATAGCCCGCTAAACAAAAGCGTTGGGGCAACAGGGAGGTTCCCTGAGCAGCCGAACTGTGAGCGTAGAGAAGCGTAAGGCGACGGTGAGCTGCTGAGAACCAATCCCCTTGCCCGCCAGGGCAAAGCCCTACCCAGCAGTAGAGCAAACCTAACGTACCAGTGGGGAGGGACGGGAACACCGGGACAGCCGCCCTCTGAGCTTGCTCAGCGTAGGCTGGACTGGGCTTCCCGTCCCTCCCCCTTTTACTATTAGTTTACATCTGCTATACTGCACCTCACCAGTCCTCCGGGTCATGGCCCTCGTCCAGGGCGGCGTTGTGCCAGGCAGACTCCTCGGAGCCGGGGGTCATCAGGCGGTCAAAGTAGTTGGGGGCGGCAGGCCTCGGTCCCCATGGCAGCTCCTCCCAACGGCGGCCTTCCTCCAGCTCCGCCAGCTCCCCCTCGTCAATGTACCGCAGGGGATCAGAGAACCTATTTTCCTGGTCGCCTCTCTCTCCACCAAAGGCACTTGCCACAATCAGGGACAGCACCACCACAATGGCAATTCCCACAACGATTCCCACCTGCTTCCTCCTTGCTATCAATATGCAGCAAGGTGTATCCAGCGATACACCTTGAACTATGTTATGTGCGGTGTCCCTTTCTGCAGCCGCTCCAATTGCAGGCCCAGTCAATTGCCAGCAGCTGCAAGGGATGGCAGAAAAGTGTCGCAACGACGCTCAGGGCAGCCACATTCCCAAGGCCGCCTCTGCCAGTAATGGCACAGAGTACCAATCCCGGTACTAGAAACACCAGCAGCGAGACCACCAGCACGGCCATCACTTTCCTGAGACCTAGGGAAAGTCGGTGCCGCCTCCGTTCCTCATGACAAATCCGCACCGCTTCCAGACGGGCCACCATCTCATAAACAGCTGCATCATCTTCAAACAGGTAGTCATTGCAATTCATGTAGCGCCTCCTTGTGTCAGTCTACTCATAGTATACAAATGGTAGTGTCCCAAGGAATGACACATTGAAACAAATTCCTCGATTTTTTTTTAGTATAGTCGAATCATCCGCTCCACCTCCTGCCGCACCGCCTCCCGGAGAGCGGGGGGATGCAGCACCTGCACCTTGCTGCCAAAGGACATGACCCAGTGGAGGCTCTCGTCAAACTGGTTTGTCTCGAACTTCAGCCACACGGATCCGTCCTCCAGCTGGCGGCACTCCTGGTTCACGTGCCACTGCCGCTCCAGGATGTAGGTGTTCACGTCGGCGGAGAACAGCAGCTCCACCACAAAGCGTTCCCTCTGGGTCCACACCCCAAAGTCCGGGTCGATGTACTTGTGCAGGTCAAAGTCCGATTCCTTTCGGAAGGTGGCATCCGTCACCTTCAGCTGGCTCATGCGGGCCAGGTTGTACACCCGTATGTCCCGATGGCGATGGCAGTGGCCGATGACGTACCAATCTCCCCGCTGGCACATCATCTGGTAGGGATCGAACTGGCGGGTGATATAATCCTGCCGCTTGATGGAGCGGTAGCCGAACTCTAGCGTACAGCCCGACTTTATGGCCTCCATCACTCCATAAAAAACCTCTTGCCTGATTTCCGGCTGGGGATTCTTGATGAAGGCCACCTGGTCCCGGTTGAAGGAAGACTGCACCTGCACCTCCCCCGGCAGCATGTCCATCATCCGCCTCATGATGGACTGGAACACCGGCTCCAAAGGCGTGTTCTCGTATTCCTCCATCAACGGCAGGATGATGTGGAGGCTGAACAGCTCCCCTTCCGTCAGCAGGAAGCTGGGGATGGTGTAGTTTGGATCGCTGATGCAGTAGCCGCCCATCTCCGAACAGTATTCTATGGGAACCAGGTACTGGTCCTTCAGGAAATCAATGTCCCGCATGATGGTGCTCCGGGACACCTCGAATTTCTTGCGCAAGTCGGTGGCATTTGGGTAACCACCCCGCTGCACCTGCTCCAAAAGCTTCATCAGACGCAGCTGCCGGGCCTTGTCCTCGCGGCAACCGCCACGATTGCCGCCGCGTGTTCCGCCCTTGCCTCCACGGCCACCAGCCGTTCTCACTTCTCCATCCGTTCCGCCGGTCTTCCGACCTTCCAATGTCTCGCTCATGCCACCATTGTACCATGAAATCCACCAGGACACAAAAAAACCGGACCGATTTCCACAGTCCGGCATTCTCCCATGGAACGGGCGGGGAGGGCTTAGCACCCCACCTGGTTGCGTCCATTCTCCTTGGCCTGATACAGCTTCTTGTCCGCCGCATCCACATTCTTCTCAACGGTCAGCAGGGAATCTATCGCCACCACACCGAAGGACATGGTTACCTTCAGTCGCTGGCTCTCAGAAATGGAGGGTGACTCCTCCACAAGCAGCCGCAGGCTCTCGGCAAACTGGACGGCCTTAGCCAGGTCATGATCCTTCAGCACAATGAGGAACTCTTCTCCACCCCAGCGGGCCACCTCGCCAAGCTCCCCAACCTGCTCCTTAAGAATTCCACCCACAGAGACAAGAACCTCATCTCCAACGGCATGGCCGTAGGTATCGTTCACCAGCTTGAAGAAGTCCACGTCACACATGATCAGCGAGGCAGGCTGTCGCTCCAAGGCTGGCTCCACGTGCTCCTCGTAGTACTCCCAGAAGCCACGGCGGTTCTTCAGTCCCGTCAGCACGTCCACCAAGGTCTCCTGATACAGCAGGTAGGCCTCCAAGGTGCGCCCGCAATAGGCGGCGGCCATAGCCAAGCGCTTCACATCCTGCTCGTCAAACTTTCCGTAGCCCTCCTCCCTCAGCTTGTTCACCGCCTGGAAGGCTCCAATCACCTTTCCCTTTGAATCGGTGACAGGAATACAGAGTATGGAGCGGGACACAAAGCCGGACTCAATGTCAACATGGACACAGAAACGCTCATCGGCATAGGGGTCGTTGATGATGAGCACCTCGTTGTTCTGGATGGAGGCCCCCACCAGACCGGAGCCCTCCTCGATGACAATCCTGTCACGTCCCAGGGCAACGATGGTCCAGTACTGCTTCCTCTGCCTGTCCCAGTACCAGAAGGAGGCACGCTCAGAGGATGCCAGTGTCCGCCCCATATCCGTCAGCAGTAGGATGGTGGAGGAGAAGCCCTTCTCTCCCACCAGCTGGTTCATGTAGAAGAAAATCTTCTCCAGCATTCCCTCCGGAGAACTCTCGTAGAATTCCGCCATGGCAGTGCTGGTCTCCTCCTCGTCCACCAGCTCAATCTGCTCCATTTCCTCCTCAAAAACGTATGAGTCATGGAGGTCGTGGTAACCAAAGAGCACCTTGCTGTTGTGGAAGAATTTCTCATAAAAGGGGCGGTAGCGATTGAACCGATGCTCCAGATCATCGTCCTGGCCTGAGACGGGCTCCTGCAGGTTGGAATCAAAGATTCTCAGACAGCACAGGTAGGGGGCAAGTGTCCTCGCCCATTTTTCGGGAGATACGGCGGAAAGGGCAGCCCGGCAATAGTTCAGGCAGAATCCAATGTTCTTGCAGTCGGAAAGGCGCTCCAACAGCTCCAGGAACAAGGCTGGCCCCGCCTCCGCCCTATTCTCGAAGCAAATCCGTATGGAAGGAAACCGTTGGATCAGCGGCCTCAATTCATTGCAGGTCCGCTCCAGCAGCTCGTCAAAGTCAGGGACATCCACCAGGTAGGAGGGAGCATTCACATAAAATAGCACCATCTCCAAGGAAAGCCGCTCCGCTATCCTCAGGCACTGTCCCATACGTCCCAGAGACACCTGCCTGATCATGGAATCACGGCTGAATATGGAAAGGTCATGGAAGGCACCCATCATGATGCTGCCTTCCGGCAAGCCCTTCGCAAGGTAACGGCCCACCAGCTCCTGGACCCAGGGCTTGTTGTCCAGCACCAGAGCGGAAGAAAAATCTGTCAATTCATACGAGATGGTACGGGACTTCTCCAGATCCCTATATTTGCCCACAGAGTCAACATCAAGAGAAATTACATATTGTTTCATAAACTCTCCACACTTTTATTTATCTTGATCATCCTCCGTTTACTCTCTATCGGAGAAAAACCTTCAATAACATGACAAAGGGTCACCCCAGAAACCGATGGCTACCGATTGACTTGCACCAACCAGCAACAAAGGCAGGGATGACCCATTGTTGTACTCTACCTTCTCAGGTGTATTATTTCTCTGCAATCAGCAGCGTCTTTGAGTCCAGAACCAGTCCGGAGGCACGGGCACTCTCTTCCCGCAGCTTCAGAATCATCAGCTCGATGGAACCAGCCTTTGCCTCAAGCCGAACCACCGCCTGGAACAGGCCCTGCAGGTCGGCGGTCAAGGTTCCGTCCAGGTCGCTTGCATCGGAAGATGCACTGAACCACACCGCCACACCAGCCTTCTTGGCATAGTCGGCGATGGCCTGCACATCAGGAGCCTGCAGCTTGGACAGGTCAACACCATCCACCACCAGGCAGGATGCCTGGATTCCGCCCTGGGCCAACGCCTCCAAGGTGGTGACGATGTGGGGCAGTGCCATAGCATCCTGATGGAAATTCAGGATAATGCGCTTGCGAACCAGCTCTGTCACCAGCTCGTTGATATTGCTGATGTTCTTCTTCTTTGCAATCTCAGTGAAGATGTCCTGGTACCAGGTAATCACGTTGGCAGACTGCTGGTCAAAGGAGACGTGAATCACCTGCTTGTCCTGCAGCAGGGTGTCCACACCAAACTGCACAAGAACAGACGTCTTTCCCAGACCCTTCTTGGATGTCAACAGGCCCAGCTCACCAGCCTTTATGCCACCCGTTGCCTTCTCAAAGCAACGGATTGGGCTCCGTTCAAACAGCTCATCCTTAATCATAGTTCCTCCTAAATAAGATTGAAGGTCAAGACCCATCCCCATTATACCATGGTTTTGCATCTGTTGAGGATGAATCCTGACTTCTGTTCCTGCTTACTTCTGCTCTTTCTTCCGCTTCTCTTCATACTCCTTGACCAAGGTCTCGGAGATGCTGGCGGGCACCTTGCCGTACTTCAGGAACTCCATGGAGAACTCGGCCTTTCCCTGGGTCAGGGAGCGGAGCACGGTGGAGAATCCGAACATCTCGCTGAGGGGAACCTCCGCCTCAACACGAGAGAAGGTGCCGTCCTCGGTGGAGGACACGATGATGCCACGGCGCTGGTTGATGACAGCAAAGATATTTCCCTGGAACTCGGTGGGTCCTTCGATGGACACCTTCATGATGGGCTCCAGGATGACGGGCTTGGCCTTGCTGTAGGCCTCCCGGAACGCCCCCTGGGCAGCCACCTGGAAGGCGATGTCAGAGGAGTCAACGGGGTGGAACTGACCGTCGTTGATGGTACAGCGAACGCCCACAATGGGGAATCCGATGAGGGAGCCCTTGGTCATGGAGGCCCGGAAGCCCTTGTCGCAGGAGGGGATGTACTCGTTGGGAATCACACCACCCTTGATGGAGTCCACAAACTCGTAGTCCTTGTCCTCCAGGGGCTCCATGAAGCCTGCCACACGACCATACTGACCGGAACCACCAGTCTGCTTCTTGTGGGTGTAGTTGAACTCAGCACGCTGGGTAATGGACTCTCGATAGGCAACCTGGGGCATACCAGTCTCCACCTCGCACTTGTACTCACGCTTCATGCGCTCGATGTACACGTCCAGGTGCAGCTCTCCCATTCCCTTGATGATGGTCTGGTTTGACTCAGGGTCAACGTAGGTCTGGAAGGTGGGGTCCTCCTTGGTAAAGCGGTTCAGAGCCTTTGCCATCTGGTCGGCGGACTTCTTGTCCTTGGGTGTAATGGCCAAGGAGATAACCGGCTCCGGCACGTACATACTGGTCATGGCATAGTTCAGGCCGCCACTACAGAAGGTGTCACCAGAGGCACAGTCAACACCGAAGAGGGCCACAATGTCACCAGGCACACCCTCATTGATATCCTCCATGCTGGCGGAGTTCATGCGGACAAGGCGTCCAACCTTGAACTTCTTGCGGGAGCGGGTATTGTACAGCTCCTCACCCTTCTTCAGCACTCCCTGGTACACACGAACGTAGGTCAGCTGGCCGTACTGTCCGTCCTCCAGCTTGAATCCCAAGGATACACAGGGCTTGTTCTCGTCACAGGACAGCTCCACCTGCTCCTCATTCTTGTCCAGATCCAAAGCAAAGTTCTTCACCTCGGAGGGGTCGGGCAGGTAGCTCACCACACCGTCCAGCAGGGGCTGGATTCCCTTGTTCTTGTAGGCGGAGCCGCAGAACACGGGCACGAACTGCTCGGCCAGGGTTCCCTTGCGGACAGCGTCACGAATCATCTCCTCGGTGACGCTCTCCTCCAGCATGGCCTCCATCAGCTCGTCGCTGAACATGGAGGCGGCATCCAGCAGCTCCTCCCGGTATTTGTTGGCCTCGTCCACCAGGTGGGCGGGAATCTCCGCCATGCGGATTTCGGTACCACTCTCGCCCTCAAAGTACATGGCCTTCATGGTAACCAGGTCAACCACACCCTCCAGCTTGTCCTCCAAGCCGATGGGAATCTGCATCATGTAGGCGTTGAGGCCCAGCTTCTCCCGCAGCTGCATCCGCACCTTGAAGGGGTTTGCACCGGTACGGTCGCACTTGTTTACAAAGGCAATGCGGGGAACGTGATAGCGCTTCAGCTGGCGGTCCACGGTGATGGACTGGGACTGAACGCCACCAACAGAGCACAATACCAAGATGGCTCCGTCCAATACACGCAGGGAGCGCTCCACCTCTACGGTGAAGTCAACGTGACCGGGAGTATCGATAACGTTTACTGTGTAATCCTTCCACTGAACCTGGGTTGATGCTGACTGGATGGTGATTCCACGCTCCCGCTCCAGCTCCATGTTGTCCATAACAGCACCGACACCGTCTTTTCCGCGAACTTCGTGGATTGCGTGAATCTTGTCGCAGTAAAAAAGGATACGCTCGGACAAGGTTGTCTTGCCGGAGTCAATGTGGGCACTGATACCGATATTCCTCATCTTGGAAATATCAAAGCTCATCTTGTATCTACCTCTCAACAAAAATGGTTTGCAATAATAGAAAAAATTGAATCACCTTAGTCTACAGGAAACAGGGAATAGTATCAAGAGGGGGTATAAAACAGTAGCGATTGCAAATTCCTGCCGGAAATATGCAACCGCCGCTGTTCTGAGCCTTAACGGCCGTTGTGATCGACAGTCTTGAAATAGGAGATGGCATCTGCCAAGGTTGAAGCCTGTGCAGCCAGCTCCTCCGCCTGAGAGGAAAGCTCCTCGGAGGCAGCAGAATTCTCCTGCACCACATTGTCCAGCTCCACGATGGCACGGGCAATCTGCTGGGCGCCGGCATCCTGCTCCCGGGAGGCCACGTTGATTTCCTCCACCAAGGAGGCAGTGTTCTCGATAGCAGGCACCACCTTGTTGATGAGGCTCCCCGCCTCCTCCGCAATGGAGACGCTGGTGGTGGCAAGATCATTAATCTCGTTGGCAGCCAGCTGGCTGCGCTCCGCAAGCTTGCGAACCTCGCTGGCAACAACGGCAAAGCCCTTTCCTGCGTCACCTGCCCGGGCCGCCTCAATGGCTGCGTTCAGGGCCAGCAGATTGGTCTGGCTGGCAATTCCTTCTATTACACTAATCTTTTCTGCAATGGAGCGCATGGCCTCCACCGTCTTGTTCACCGCATCACCGCCCTTGCGGCTGTTCTTGGCAGCCTCATCGGCAAAGGCAGCAGTCTTGGAGGCGTTGGTGGCATTCTGCTTAATGTTGGCTGCCATCTGTTCGATGGTGGCGGACATCTCCTCCGTGGCGGAAGCCTGCTGGGCTGCTCCCGAGGAAAGGCTCTGGCTTCCGGCACTAATCTGGTCACTGCCGGCATCAACCATGTGGACACTGTCCTGCACCTTGTCCACCACCTCAGTCAGGTTGGTGAGCATGGAGTCCAGGGCTTTTCCCAGCTCCCCAATCTCATCCTGCTTGGCAATGACCTTGCTGCGGACGGAACGATCCGTGTCTATAGCCAAATTACCGGAAGCCACCTCCTGCAGGGCGGACTTTACCACGATGAGGGGCTGTATAATCTTCCGTGAAAAGAAGATGCAGAAAAAGACACAGGCTGCCAGCAAAACAAGGAACACAATAACAACCATAATCTCCAAATTAGCCATCATCCGATAGATTTCATCGGAGGCGGCATTTGAGGTGGCGCTGATTGTGTCGATGTAGTTTCCTGTTCCCACAACCCAGTTGTATTCCTTGAAGAGGTTTGTGTAGCCACGCTTGGGCATGGGTTCTGTCTGACCAGCCTTTGGGAACCAGAAATCGGTAAAGCCACCGCCGGCCTTGGCCTTCTTGATGAAGTCCTGGATCATGTGGAAGCCGTTCACATCACTGAGATTGTAGCGGTTCGTGCCCTCGGTGGCATTGCCCAAAAGGACGATGTTGTCGCCATTAACAGTATCTATCCAGAAATAGCCTTCAGCACCATAACGCAGGTTACGAATCAAGTCGGAGGAAATCTCCCGTGCCTCTGCGTCGGAAATCTCTCCAGCCTTGGCCTTGTCGCTAAAATATTTGAGGATACTCATTGCCGTGTCCACTTGACCAGAAATCGTGTCGTCATAGCTAGTTATCATGTTGTTCGACAGCTGCTTGATGGAATATTCCTCAATATTCATCATTCCCACCAGCATGAAGACAAAAAGCACCACTCCCATGATGGTGGAGCTTGCCAAAGCCAGAATAGTAATCTGCAGGCCCAAAGATATCCGTAATTTCTTCATATTGTGACCACCTTAGATGTAAAATCAAAGCTTTTCTTATTATATCACAAGAAAAAAGAAAGATGTTTAAAGTATTCCCGCCACAAGGCATTTTTTTATAGATATGACAACTTTTTTCTTTCATTTTTATAGATATGTCAAGAACCTACACTCCAGACAGTCCATCTTTACACGCATATTCAGCGGAGGCACCACCCCCATCCACCCCCAGACCAAAGAGGGCGAAGTCCCCACGGCAGGGATCATCAGGCCACACCTCCCGCAAACGCTCCGTAAGGAGCCAAGCAGTGCGGGCCGTTCCCCCTGCCTTCTGTGGCAACAAACCAAGCTCCACAGACTGCTGCAGCACGTGGGTGTCCAGTGGAATCAGCAGCTTGGAGGGGCTATACCAGCTCCACAGCCCCACATCAACCGGGGAGTTGCGGCGCACCATCCAGCGCAGGAACATGTGCACCCGCTTGTTGGCAGAATTTTTTCCCTTGGGAACAATCTTGCAGTCAGCGAAGGCTGCTCCCATCAGCTCCGAAAGATGAGTCTCCCCACCCTCTGTCCCACTGCAGGAGGCACAGTGCTCCCGATATGAACGGCAAAAGAACTCCCCTAAGGAACCTGATTCCCGGAGCAGGGACTCCATGCGACACAAGAGGGTGTGTATGTCTTGATAGGAATAAAAGCGATAGAATTTGTCCTGGGGAGCAACCGTTGTGGGTGGGAAGGTTTGTCGATGCAAGCCCGACACCAGCCAGTTGGCAGGACCGCCGCCCCTGTCCGCTAGCTCCAGCAGGAATTCCACCTTGGGCAGGAACAGGTCACGGCGGCCAAAGGCCAGCATGGCGGCAATGAAGGCGGCCACCTCCATGTCCTGGACCTGCCGATAGCGAAGCAGAACCCGGCTGGGGTCATGTTCCATGAAGGCGGCACACTCGTACCTGTCCGCCAACTGCCGCAGCCGGGATACCAACTCCTGGTTCAGATTACTTTGTCTCCAGTACGGCGATTCCCGGCAGGGTCTTGCCCTCCAGGAACTCCAAGGAAGCACCGCCACCGGTGGAGACGTGGCTCATCTTGGAGGCCAGGTTGAACTTGTTCACTGCCGCAACGGAGTCACCACCGCCAACGACACTGACGGCACCCTTGGCTGTTGCCTCTGCCACCAAGTGAGCCACCTCGCCGGTTCCCTTGGCAAAGGCCTCAAACTCGAACACGCCCACGGGACCGTTCCAGACGATGGACTTGGCGGAAAGAATTGCCTCCTTGTAGATGGCCAGGGTCTTGGGGCCCACATCCATTCCCATCAGATTGTCGGGGATGTCGGCACCGTCAATGGCCACCGCAGCGGCATCAGGACTGAACTCGGCGGCACCCAGGTGGTCAACAGGCAGGATAATCCGCGCACCCTTCTCCTCGGCGGCCTTCAGCAGGGACTTGGCGGTATCGATGAAGTCATCCTCCACCAAGGACTTTCCGATGCTGTGTCCCTGGGCCTTCAGGAAGGTGTATGCCATGCCGCCACCGATGATTAGGGCGGAGGCGTTCTTCAGCAGGCTTTCTAAGACAGCAATCTTGGAGGAAACCTTTGCTCCACCAATGATGGCCACCATGGGCTTTGGCGGATTGGTCACCATGGGCTCCAGATACTTCACTTCCTTTTCCATCAGGAAGCCGCCAACCTTCACGTCCATGAACTGGGCGATGGTGGCGGTGGAGGCATGGGCACGGTGGGCGGTACCGAAGGCATCGTTCACGTACACATCGCCGTAGGCGGCTAGCTCCTGGGCCAGTTTCTTCTGCTCCTGGGTGTCCTTGGAGGTTTCCTCGGCATTGAAGCGGGTGTTCTCCAGCATCAGCACGCCACCCTCTGGCAATGCGTCCACCACCACCTTCTGACCAAAGCAGCCCTCAGCAAAGGCAACCTCCTTGCCTAACACCTTTGCCAGATACTCGGAGACAGGCTTCATCTTATTCTTTCCATTGATAAATGCCTCTTCATCAGCAGCGGTAAAGGACTTTCCAGCCTTCTCAGCCTTTTCCTTGGCCTTCTTTACGTCCTTCTTGGGATCACCCAAGTGGCTCATGAGAACAAGACTCCGGGGAGACTGCTCCAGAATATATTTGATGGTAGGAAGGGCCGCCTGAATACGAGTGTCGTCCTGTACCACCCCGTCCTTCATGGGCACGTTGAAATCCACCCGCATGATGACACGCTTGCCCTTCAAGTCAATGTCCTTCACCGTCTTAATCATAGCCTACTCCTTAAAATGAAATTCCAAGCGGAAAACCCGCTTCTATAAAAATATATCAATTAATAGGGGGAAAGTAAAGGGCAGAAGGGCCCGTATACCCAAGTCACCCAGCCTGTAGCCGCCGCTCCACGCCGTCAATCACCTCATCTGGAGTGGAGGCTCCGGCACTGAGTCCCACCCGCTCCAGTTGGAAGAACTCCAGCGGAATCTCGTCGGCAGTCTCGATGAGGGCGGCCTTGTCAAAGTACCGTTGGGCAGAGGTCAAAAGCCGCTGGGTATTGGCGGAATTCTTTCCCCCGATGATGAGGACACCGTCCACCTGTCCCTGCAAGTCCACCAGAGCCTCCTGACGCTCCGTGGTGGCAGGACAGATGGTGTCAAAGACCTCCAAACCACCAATGGTCGGGGAAAGCACCTCCGCAATGGAGTCGTATTCCGAACGGCTGATGGTAGTCTGGCTGATGAGGATAGCCTTCTCTGGCTCAGGAGTCTCCCCCGAACGGATTTGAGCCACAAACTCCTCCGCATCCCTTCGACTTCCAATCAGCACGCAACGGCTGTCTCCTGTGGCGGCGGCCTGGGCGCACCCTGCAATTCCCGTCACCTCGCCATGGTTCTTGTCTCCGGCGATAAACACCGTGTATCCTCTGGAGGCAAAGTCCGCCACCCGCTTCTGGCTCAGCATCACCCTGGGACAGGTGGCATCCACCACGGCCCTGCTCCGGGCAGTGACGTCAGCCTTCACAGCGGGAGTCACCCCGTGGGCACGAATCACCACCACGTCATCGCCCTGTATCTTGGAAAAATCATCATCCTTCAAAATCTGCACCCCTTCCGAGGCCAGCATATCAAGGGCAGTCTTGTTATGAATCAAAGGACCAAGGGTCCATACCTGTCCACGAGAACTATCTTTTGCAGCCTTGTGGGCGCCCTCCATGGCTTTGCGGACACCCATACAATATCCCAGCACTCTTGCCCGCACAACCTTCGGTCCTTTTTTCTTGTGATTTTCAGTAGTCATAGAATGGATTCTACAAAAAAAAACCGTTTCTGTCATGCAGAAACGGTTTTGGATTTTCATGAATCGTCCTTAAACTTGGCCGCCATCGGGAAAGGCCACCACAGTACTCTTCTGCTTGGGCAAATCCTTCACCTCGTCATCAGGCTTCCAGTTCTTCCTTGTCTTGGACAGGAAGGCGCTGGTAATCATGATGGTGGAATAGGCACTGGAAATGATACCGATGATCAAGGCCAGGGCAAAGTCATGGATGCTGCCGGTGGTGAAGAGGCACAGGGCAGTCACCGCCAGCAAGGTAGTGACAGTGGTAATCATGGTCCGACCAAAGCAGTCTGACTGGGACTTGTTCACAATGTCCATGAAATTCTTTGTATTCATCAGGCGAGCGTTCTCACGAACACGATCCAGCACAACCACGGTGTCGTTGATGCCATAACCGATGATGGTGAGGATGGCCGCCAGCGTCACCGTATTGAATTCCATCTGTGTCCAGGCGATGAAGGAGATGATCACCAGCGCGTCGTGGGTGATGGCAATGACAGAAGCCAGTGCAAAGTCCCACTTGAAGCGGATGGTGGCATAAATCCAGATCAGCACCAAGGCGGCAAGCACCAGCAGCACGGACTGCCATACCAGTGAGCCAGAGAACTGGGCTCCGATGAAGTCCGTCTTGATGATGGCCACATTGTCGGCACCAAAGGCATCTGCCAATGCAGTGACGATGGACTGCTGCAGATCCATGCTGGTTCTGCCGTCGCCACTGTCTCCCACACGAATCTGGAACACTTCATCTATGCCTGAGCCAGCCATCTTCACCGAAACGTCGGTGAGTCCAGCCAATGCAGTGCGAACCCCCTCAACATCAGTCAGCTGCCCCTCGCCGCTGTAGTACAAGCGGTAGGGAGTGGCAGACAGGACGGAGGCCACGGCAGAATTAGCGAACAGGGCATCGGCAGGGATAGCGGCATCCAGAGCACGAGCTGTAACTCCCGGAACCTGGGCCATGGCACCAGCCATATCACCCACAGTGGCATACTCGGCAAAGGGGTAGACACGGGTCTCGTTGTCGGCACCCACACCGCTGACCACCAGGGTCACATTCCAAGGATTGATTTCCACCGCCACAGAGGCGGCACCATCGTAGGTGAGCTCCATCACCGGATTCACCAGACGCACGTCTGCCACAAGACCGGGCTTGAAGTCAATGCCAAAGTTGATGCCCTTGGTCAGCAGTGGAACAAGACCACTCAAGATGACCACCGCACTAAAAATCACAGCGGGGACAATGTATTTGCTAAACGGAAACACCTTCTTCATTATTTAACCCTCCAGCTAATGCTTATTCCCTGCTTCTTCATCAGGTCAGTACCCACATCGAACATCAGGCGGGACACCACCAGGGCGGTAAAGACCGAGGACACAACACCGATGGAAAGGCTGACGGCAAATCCCTGGATGGGACCGGTTCCCAGCTGGGACAGGAACATGGCCGCAATAAAGGTCGTGATATTGGAGTCCATGATGGCCCAGAAGGCGTTGTTAAAGCCAGCGGCGATGGAGGCGGCCCGGCTCTTGCCCAGCAGACGCTCCTCCTTGATGCGCTCAAAGATGATGACGTTGGCGTCAACGGCCATACCAATGGTCAAAATCATACCGGCAACGCTGGGCAGGGTCAAAGTCAGGTTGAAGGCGGACAACACACTGAACATGATGTACAGGTTCAGCACCTGGGCCACCACCGCATTGATTCCGGCACCCTTGTACCACAGCAGCATGAAGACCATGACGGAAAGCAGGCCGTACAGCAGGGCGTTCACACCCTGACTGATAGCCTGGTCTCCCAGGGAGGCACCGACAACCTGCTGGCTTTCCACCTCCAGGGGAACGCTGAGCCATGCCGTCTGCAGCACCTTGCGGATATTCTCCACCTCATCTATACCAAATCCGGAGAGGGCCACCTGGCCGCCGGTAATCGGCTCGTTGATGCGGGCGTAGGACTTAATCTTGTCGTCAGAGACAATGGCAAGACTCTCGTTCACATTGGCAGTAGTAAAGTCGCCAAAGATGGTGGTCCCCTCTCCGTCCAGCACAAAGTTCACCTGGGGACGACCAGTATAGTCGGAGCCTACGTCGGCGGACTTGATATGCTTTCCATCCAGGGCAATCTCTTTCTTCACAACCAGATAGCCAATGCGCTCATCCAGGCCGTAGGAGTCCTTCTGGTACAGCCCCATCACCTCGCAGTCAGCGGGGATGATGCCGGGATTGATGAGCTCACCGGCGGCGTTGAAGGTGCTGGCGGGATTGGCGTTGTAGTAGGCCATGAAGCTGTTGGTGGCAACCGTGTCCACCAAGCGAAAATTCAGGATTCCCTTCCCCATAATGATGGAGTTAATGCGGTCAGTCTCGGCAGCACCAGGCATTTCGATGTAGATACGGTCCTCGCCCTGACGGCGAATCACCGGCTCCGTCAGACCGAAGCGGTCGATGCGGTTGGTAAGGGTTTCAATGGCCTGAGCCATGGCCTCCTCCCGGAATACCGCAGGGTCTGCCACTGTATCCCCAGCCTGTGCCAAGGCTGCGTCCAGATCAGCCTTGACGATAACGCTCATACCGCCGGACAGGTCCAGACCGAGCTTGACGGAGTTGTTGTACAGCCGCTTCGCCTTGAGAATCTCGTCTCGATACCGCCCCTCAACAGCAGCCAGCAGTGCAGCTTCGGAGGCATAGCTCTCCAACGCACTTCGGACAGACATGGGTGAAGGAATACTTTCACCGGCATCCTTATAGTTCTTTGCAGCAGCCTTTTCCAGCCACAGGAGCTTTTCCGGCAAGGCTGCATTAGGATTCGACCTCGCAAGGGCTTTCAGCTCCTGAACATCAGCACTGGCCTGTACATTTGAATAATCCTTGATTTTTTCCAGGGAACCCAGGGCCAGATTCTGCAGCTCCTTCGGTGTCCGCATATACCAGCTGATGGAAGGCCACAAGAAGGCAAAGCAAACACCGAGAACAACAAGGATGAGAAGGAATCGACTTCTTTTGTTCATGGATTATGCTCCGTTCTTATTTATTTTCCTCTGTAGAGGCTTCTTCGGTTGTCTCTACAGCAGGTGTCTCAGCGGCCTTGTCGGCCTTCTTGTCGTCCTTGCCCGACTTGGCATCCTTCTCGACCTTGTCAGCAACCACCGTTGCAATGGCAGCACGGGAAAACTCAATCTTTGTATTGTCATCAACCTTCACAATGACGGTCTTTTCCTTTGTGGAAGAAATGACACCATGGATTCCACCCACGGTAACAATCTTGTCACCCTTCTTGAGGGCAGCCAGCATCTTTTCTGTTTCCTTCTGCTTCTTGTTTTGCGGTCTGATGATGAAGAAGTAAAAGATGAGGATAATCAAACCAAAGGGAAGCACAAACATCAGCATTGATCCGGATCCAGCGGCTGCCTGCAGGAGAGAAATATAAGACATATAGTCCACCTTAATATTGAGATTAGTTTGACCAGAATACCATAGCGCAAAACCTGCGTCAAGACAGGGCCTCCTTGCGTCATGTACCGTCCTTTACATGGCAATGCAGAACATGATATATTTTTACATCAACAAACGGGCAGACATTGACGGAACTACACACTTCCAGCACCGCCCACCCAGGAGGAAACAATGGCCTTTAACCTTGAAATGTATCCTATCTCCTACATGGCACGATATAACCCACAGACACAAGGCTGGCAGGAGGAATGGATTGAGTCGGACACTATCCCCTACGATGAGCTACAAGCTATGGATGAGTCGAAGCGACAGGAGGTCATCGCCCACCGCAACCAGCTGGGCATTCCCGCCGTATCCTACACCAGCCAGTACGGCTACGGCTGCTTCGAGGGCATGAAGGCCTATCCCCAGAAGGATGGCAAGATCGGCATCTTCCGCCCGGATCAGAACGCTCGCCGCTTCCGCAAGTCCATGGAGGGACTCTATTGCCCCCCCTTCCCGGAGGAGCTCTACCTCAAGGCCTCCGCTGAATTCATCCGCCGCAACGCCGCTCTGGGCTATGTCCCCAACTACGACAGCAGTTGGGAGCAGGACAACTTTGCCTCCGCCAGCGCCGTCTACATGCGGCCCTACATGAACAGCGAGGCCGCCATCGGCATCGGCATCTCCAAGGAACCTTATGTCATCATCTGTGCCACCAGCGTCTCCACCTACTTCAAGGGCGGCAACACCAAGGCAGTCACCACCAACCGCATCCGGGCCACGCCCAACGGCACCGGCTGGATCAAGTGTGCCTCCAACTACGTCATCTCCACCCTTGCAAAGAAGGAGGCCGAGGAGGCGGGCTTCATGGAGGTGGTCTATCTGGATGCAATAGAGCAGAAATACATCCAGGAGGGCTCCTCCTGCAACATTTTCTTCCTGCTGGAAAACGGCATCTTGGTAACCCCTGAGTTGGGGGACACCATCCTTCCCGGCATCACCCGAGCCAGCATCATTGACCTGGCCAGGCAGCAGGGCCAGGAGGTGGAGGAACGGCTTCTCTCCATCGAGGAGGTGATGGACAGCGCCGTAGAATGCTTCGTCACAGGAACTGCCGCTGGCATCACCCCCATCGAAAGCCTCACCCACAATGGCGTGGAGCGGGTCTTCAACGACAGGAAGCCCGGCCAGCTGGGAGAAAGCCTTCAGAAACAGCTGAAGGGCATCCAGTACGGTGCAATCGAAGATACCAAGGGCTGGAACGTCATCCTGTAATTTCCTCTAAACGACCTTTGCCGGTTGTCCCCAAGGGCTACTGGCAAAAAAAAGACTGGGCAAAAGTCCCTCCACTCCAGGACTCAACCCCAGTCTTTTTCTTTTGCAATTCACTTTCTTTAGTTGATATTTGTACGCAGCTTCACGAGACAGTCAATGACCGCATTGGAACGATCCAAAAGATCCCGGTACTTCAGCTCCCGTTCCTCCTGGGAAAGAAGCTCCTTGCTTCTGAACACAGTCTTTACGATGTCATGCAGGGCCTCGTGCTCCCGCAACAACACCTGGAAGTTTTGGGATGAGGTGACACCTGTATTGGCCGCCTCGTTGTCAATCCACTTTCCTAGGTCGCAGGCATGATGGTCACCCAGGGTGACACCTTCTGCGGACATTTTACCGTCTAGCAGAGCGCGAACCTTCGTAACCCAAGCCAAGTGTTTAAGAAGAATGGTGTTGAATGGAATCTTTTCTGCTACATATTTGGAAGAGGAGGTGCACTCACAATGTGCCCGCTTGCGCACATTCGCATCCATGTCAATACAGCAAGCCACCATATTGTTCATGTCGAAGAGGTCTCCACTCATCAACTCGGAAACATCTCTTGCTTGGCTTTGAATCTTCTGCAAGCTATTCCTTTCATTGTCCAGTTCGGATAACATGGTGACTACACCAGAAGCAATTCCAGAGAAATATTCATTTGACTCATGGGATAGTTTCAACACCTGGCGAACAGACTGGGAAACCTGCCTACTATCAGCAGCCAAATTGTCCATCTCATCGGTAATCTCCTGGAATGAGGTGCGGGTCTCGTCAACCTTTCCTCCAATCCACTTCATTGCGGAGCCAGCCTCATCTGCAGTATGGTGGGCATCAGCCAAGGTATCGATCATGCTCTTCAAGGTTTTCTCAATATTGGCAGAGTTCGCCTTTGTTCCCTCGGAAAGCTTTCTGATCTCCCCCGCAACCACCGCAAAACCAAGTCCCGCCTTACCAGCATGGGCTGCCTCGATGGCGGCATTCATAGCCAAGAGGTTTGTCCGCTCACTGATGTCGTTGATGGCAGAAATAACATCCTTGATGGCATCGACGTTCTGGCTCAGCACGTTGATAACGTCCAAAACCCGAGCGACCTTACCAGCGCCCTCGTTTGTTGCAGCAGCCAGCTCCTCAGTTATCTTGATGCGGTTGGACACCACCTCGGCTACACTCTGAACAGATGCGCCCAGCTGCTCAAAGACAGCACCAGATGACTTAATCTCCCCATCTAGCCTGCTAAGGGAAGACTCCATCTCCCCCACTCTTCCCCGCACACTTGTGGTAGACTCAAGGACACTGTCTATACTGCTAGAAAATGAACTGAGATAGTCGTTCTGTTTGTGCATATAAAACAGAACCTGGGACACAGACTTGACACTAGAACGCAGCAGGAATGACAACTTCTCTGATGCGGTATAGATGTTATCAAGATCAGTACAATTACCGTCATTACCCCTACGTACAGTAGCCCTATTTACAGCAACAACTTCCCCATCGGATTTCTTCTTACCAAACATAGGGTTAGTATACCACAGGCACTATAGAAAAACAAGAACTTTTTACTTAACATATAGCATTCCTTCAAAAACTCTTTTTTTCAGGATTTCTCTCATCCGAAACAAGGCTATAACACCCTTTCCTTACACGTATAAGCTGCACTTCGTGCTGGCCTATCTCTTTCAAAAAATTTCTTATTCGATAAATATGATGGTAGACAGCATTCCCAGTCTTTTTATTCCGTGGCATCTTCAAGAGTCCATGTATTTCATCCATCTCTACAAACTGATTCATACGACGGAAAAACAATTTCATCAGTATATATTCTTGGTATCCTATCCTATATTTTTTCCTCAGCTCCATGAATTCCTCCAGAGAGCCATCCTCAAAGGCTACCGTCCCCAAGGAGTCACGCTGAGCCCCTCCGGGAAAGACTTCATGCTCGCCGGTCCCCTCCACTGCCCGATTATGATTCGTCTCAAACATCCTTTCAGACAACTCTGGTATTTGCTTTCCATCTTTTCCGTCAATTTGCTCCATCAAGTCCTGGAGCCTTGTCGGCTGGCGTGAGAAAGACTTCGGAACAACCGGCGTCGTCATAATACGAAGAAACTGATTCAACTCATCAGTCCACTGGTCAGGAAAACTTTGCCTTACCCTGTCCTCCCATTGAACTAGTAAATCACCC
Organism: Spirochaetaceae bacterium; assembly: GCA_017622135.1. Classification (GTDB taxonomy): domain Bacteria; phylum Spirochaetota; class Spirochaetia; order Treponematales; family Treponemataceae; genus Treponema_F. Next base: position 13,819 of record JAGARR010000036.1, on the reverse strand, counting down.
TTTCCTTCAGGATCATTTAAAAACAGGAACACCAGATCTTTTCTATGCTTTGCTATATGCTGATAGACATCGAAATCCTTGAAATTCATCAAGTGATAATCTGCCAGCACCACATCGATTTTTACCTGTGTCATCATCTTGTGAAAGTCATTGTTGTTTGAGGCAGTCCAGAAGGGAAGATCGTTCCTTTCCAGTCGAGCCGCGTACTCGATGAACAGCTGGGGATTTTCAGCCAGGAATAAGACATTCATTTTGCAACCCTCCACCTTCAGGATGTATCCTTGCCTCAAACCCTTGACCTAAAAAAGTTTTTGTGATTTAATATCAAAACATTCATTAGGGCGATTAGCTCAGTTGGTTAGAGTACAAGCATGACACGCTTGGGGTCACTGGTTCGATTCCAGTATCGCCCAGAAGAGACAGGAGAGATCCTGTCTCTTTTTTTATATTTGCACAGCTTACCCAATCTGTCAACAAAACTTTTTCCTCATAATAAAAAATGTAACCCATAAAATGTAATTCTCCAGTAAAAAAGGTTTCCAACCTCTGTTATAATGGAATCACCACAAAACAGGAAGCCAGAAGCCCATGGACAGAGAAGCATAAAAGGATCGAGCTGACCACGGTGATGGAGCACAACGCCGAGTACGCACAGAACATTGCCGACGAGCAGAACAAGAACCGGAGAGCATACCGAGAGTCATGGTAGACACCGCCCTTCCCGTGAGCTGAGGCAGTTTATCGTGGAGTTGAAATACAGCCCATATGCAGCAGTTGCAGAGCTAAACGAGAAGGGGTGGCCGAGCGACACGAGGGTGTCGGTGAAGACCGTGTACAACTGGGAGAACAACTACCCAAGGAGAATTCTTGACGCCCCCCCGCCATGATATTTACTTTTTGTTGCATTTTCTGAAACAAAACTGGGGATTAATTCTTTACAAGCTACCCCTCATGATAAAAAACCGCAACGCTCCTGAGAACGCTGCGGTTCATACAACAAAAGACCTTATTTTATTGAGGCGGCGAGACGCTCCAATACCTTCTTCCGGTCCAGAGGCTTGACAATATAGTTCTTAGCTCCAAGCATCAAGGACTTCTTCACCAACTCTTCCTTTCCAAGAGCACTGACCATCACAACCTTCGCATCCTTGTCAAAGGCCATAATCTGCTCCAAGGCGGTAAGACCATCCATGCGGGGCATAGTAATATCCATGGTCACTGCATCCACATTGGGATACAGTTCCTTGTACTTATCAACGCCCTCCTTGCCGTCGGCAGCAGTAGCAACCACCTCGTATCCTTCGCTGGACAAAATCTGACCCAACTGCTTTGCAACGAACATGGAGTCGTCAACAACAAGTATCTTTACCTTTGTTCCATCCAACCGAATGCCCTCTGGTGGTCGCTCATTAATTGACGGAAAATCCTGCTTTGTCTTCATACTTTGCTCCTTTACATCCTTTCACGAATTGCAACGTTAACTTCGACCTTTCCCTGTTCTGTAATCATGGGAACAATCAAAGCCTCTACTTCATGATCTGAAATCTCCATCTTCTCACCGGTGAACAAAGCCGGCGGTGTCAGGTCAAACTTGAAGCCCAACTCATGCAGCTTTGTAACAGCCTGTGCAGTGATGAGGTTTGCCAACTCAGTGATGGTAGCCTTAGCCAACTCATCAAAAACAGGCAACTCCTCCATATTCATGCGGGAAGCAATCTTCAATGCTGTCTCCATGGACATGTCGAAAAGCACACGGCCTTCCACATCACCAGCCAAACCGACCAAGGCAGCAACACCCATTACAGGCATTGAGGTAGACTTCAAATATAAATCTCCGCGGCGAACCTCACCCTGCAGAACTTCCTTTAGGATGCTGTAAGCTGTTTCTACAAACGGATTAATATACTCAACTCTCATAAAATCCCCTTACCTCAAAATATTTATTGTTTGCCGTATACAACGACAGAACCTACTAATGTTTCTGACCAATTGGAAAGATAGGCCAGCGTCTCGTTCTCTCCAAGAATCAGCTTACCATTTCCCTTGAGCTTCTCGTCAAAATCCTCCAGAAGAGCACTCTGAACCTCAGGCTTTAAGAAGGAGACAAGATCTCGAGAGAACACCATGTCAATCACAGGCATATTGCTTACATGGGTACAGTCATGATACTCAAAGAGCACCATTTCCTTTATCTCTGGCTTGAAGGAATAGGAGCCAGACACAGACTGAACAACAAAGGGTGCATACCAGCTGCTGGCAACCTCAGGCGGCACCGTCAACAAGGGTGCATTGGAGATGTTCAGCAGATCAATGTCCTGGGCATAAATCTTTATGCGAGCGTCTGGATACCGCTTGCGTAGGAGGCAAGCCAAAGAATATGCCTCATATCCCTTTCCGCAACCAGGATTCCAGATACAAATCTGCTTGGCAGAATTCTCAGGCAGAACCTTGAAGATATTTTCCGCATATTCCTTTGACCAAAAGGCACCTGTATTGGAGGAATAGAAGGGAGCCAGAAAGGCATCTGCATCCTGAGCATCCACCAGCTGGGACTTGTCACGCCCGCGCTGTCCTACCCACTCCTCGAACCGACGCTTCACCCAAACCTCATTAACATTTGTCACATAGAAGGACTTTAACTTCTGGAGACTGTCCTTCACAAATACATAGTCAGAGTCAGAAACCACCGGAGCCTTTGTCTCCACCTTGGATGCGGCACTGGGTGCCACTGCAGGCTTATTACTTTCCTGAGCAACAGATGCCTCGCTGACAACATCCTGAGCGTTTGAATTGTAGCTGTCATTATCAACGGCCTTCTTTTCTTGTGCAGCAGAACTCTTTACACCGAAAATTCTGTCCACATCCAGAAGAACATACAGGCGGTCGTGGCTTTCCACCACTCCATAGATGTACTTGATGTTGATATCACCGAAAAGAGGATGGGGAGGCTGAATGGAACTCTTCTGGATTCCCACCACCTTGTCGATTACGTCTACAACTACACCGAAAAGCTGGTCTCCCACATTCACCACCAACATGCTCTCCAAGGAATCCTTGGAACGAGCCGGCACCTCGATATTGAAGAAACGACGTAGGTCGATGATGGAGATGATGTCGCCACGAAGGTTATGCACACCAAGCACAAAGGGCATGGTGTTGGGCACATAGGTAAAGTGACCGGCCTTGGCAATCTCTTTCACCTTCATGATGTCGATGGCATAATCCTTGCCGGCCAGGGAGAAGGTGACCATCTTGAAGTCCACCGCTGAGATTCTATCCTTTTGGTTCTCAACGACGGTCTCAGAATTTTGTAGCAACGCTTCCTTGATATCTGCAATACTTTCCATACACTCCCCTTACAACGAGAACTCAATCTCTTCCCGTCTTTCCCGGGCATCAATTTCCTGGCGAACACCCAGTTCAAGCAACTGGCTGACATCGATAATCAACGAGACGGAACCATCACCAAGAATGGATGCTCCTGCAACACCAGGCGACTTTGTGAACTGGTCCCGAAGAGGCTTGATTACCACGTCCTCCTCACCGATGAGGGAGTCTACCATAACACCAATCTTCTTGTCCGCACTACCCACAATTACGATGAAGTAGTGTTCCTTCTCCTCTGTCTGCTTGATATTGAACAGGCGATCCAGACGCAGGATGCTGATAACCTCGTTACGAACGTTGAGAACCTCGTAGTTGTCGATGGTGTTGATCTCATCCTGGCGGACACGATGACTCTCGATGACGGAGGTGATGGGGATGGAGTACACCTCCTCTCCAACCCGAACCAGAAGGCCCTGGATGATGGCCAGAGTGAGGGGCAGACGGATACTGAATTTTGTTCCCATGCCACGCTCGGAGGTAACCACCACAGAGCCCTTCAGCTTCTCAATCTGGTTACGAACGACATCAAGACCGACACCTCTTCCCGATACGGAAGAAATCTTTGCGGCGGTGGAGAAGCCTGGCTCAAAAATCAGCTGGAATGCCTCCTGGTCGCTGATAATCTTGTTGGGATGGATAAGTCCACGATCAATGGCCTTCTGACGAACCCTGTTCACATCGATTCCAGCGCCATCATCCTCAATGTCGATGACGATCAGGTTGCCTTCGTTGCTGGCCTTGAGAAGCAAGGTTCCTTCCTCACTCTTGCCTGCCTCCGCACGATCCTCAGGATGCTCGATACCGTGATCCAAGGAATTGCGGACACAGTGCATGATGGGATCCAACAGATCCTCGGTAACGGACTTGTCCAATTCCGTGTCCTCACCCTCAATCACCAGGTTGACCTTCTTGTTCAGGTCACGGCTCAGGTCACGGACAACACGGGGGAAGCGGGAGAAAATCTGGCTGATGGGAACCATTCGGATCTTCATGACACCTTCCTGCAACTCACCAGCAATGCGCCCCAAGTTCTGGGTTGAGGAACGGAACTTGGTGGTTACAGACTTGAAGTTAGCCTCAAAGGGATCGAAGACGGAGAAAAGGTCCCCAAACTCCTCGTTGATGGCGGATCGGATATCCTTCACAGAGGCACCGTTCTGGATCTCCTCCAGAAAACGAGGCATCTGCTCAAAGAGTGCGTGCACCTTCTCCTTGTAGCCGGAGCCGACCGTCTGGAACTGGGCCAGCAGGTCACCAACTTGGGTGGAAATCTGGTTGAAGGCCGCCTTGGTAATGACGGTCTCACTGACCAGGTTCAGCAAGTAGTCGATTCGCTTCGCATCAACACGCAGGACACTGCCTGCATTGCTGTGGCCTTGGGAGGGCTTCTTTCCACCATCGGACTTGGGAGCTACAGACTTCTTTTCTGCGGCAAGATCCAGCTGCTCAGCGGCCTTTGGTGCGGAAACATCCTCCACCTTGGCAGGAGAAGCCTCTGGCACAGGCTGGGGGGGCGGAGCAACGGCCACAGGCTGAGGTGACGGTGCGACGGCCACGGACTGTGCTGCCGGTGCACTGTAGCCTGAAGAAACCACGCCGTCCTCTAGACACTGGGCGTCAGTACAGAGGGTCACATCAGGAATAAAGGACACATCCTCCAACTCGTCGGCGGAGGCATCTGTAGCCACAAAATAAACTACCTGGGGATGGAACTCATCTGAATAAAGGGCATCGAAATCAGGGATGGTCTTGAGGATAAGGCCACGCCCCTTGAGGGCGGCAAAAACCTGAATGCCACCCACAGAGTTCATGAGGTTGCTCTCATCAAACATGACAGTAATACCCCACAGCTTCTGCTTGCCCTCACAGGCCTCCTTCAACTCCAGCAGTTCATACTCGGAGAGACCCGCTCCAGGAGAGGGCAAGGTGCTGGCCACAGACACGGGAGCGCTGGCAACTGGACGAGCGGGTGCCACTGGGGCAACAGGTGCCGGTGCAGACTTCTTGCCGTCCTTGGCAGGAATGAATGACTTGAGTGTGTTCTTGATAGGCTCCACGTCGGCATCATAGATGCCTCCATCCTGACGAGCCCCCAGCATGGCCTTGATGACATCAATGGAAGAGAGCAGGATATCCACAACAGGTCCCGTCACATCCACCCGGTCAGAACGAATCTCATCAAGAAGATCCTCGACTACGTGGGTAAAACTAGACAACTCAGTCATCTCTACAGTGGCGGAACCACCCTTCAGAGTATGCGCAGCACGGAAAATTTCGTCGATTGCCTCTCGGTTGGAAGGATCATTTTCAATGACAAGGATATTGCTTTCGAGGTTTTCAACCTGCTGGTCGGCCTCGCTGAAAAAATCCTTGAGCAATTCTTCGTTGTTTATATCAAGATAGTCACTCATAACCATTATTTTATACGCAAAATAATATAAGTCAAGAGGAATATTTGTTCGGAATTATTTTTTTAGAGATTTATCCCATCTCAGTTTCCCTAGTATCTCTAAAACAAAACGTTCATTAAAGATTTAAGGTTTTATGCCGATAAATGGAAAGATTATCTGTCTTTGGGGGCATATTCCTATGTGCAAAAACAGGAGCTTTGTAACAAAACGTGGAGCTATCCTTGCCTTGGTAATGGCTTTCACCTGTTCAATAGTTTTCGGACAAAACCATTTCAGCGGTTTCGCAGGCATTGCAGGCAACATGGGTGCTGACGATGATGGTAAATTCCAACTGACAACAGATGCTTTTTTTGCCGGACAATTCGACCTTCTGGGGGTTGTACTGCTGCGGGCAGAGGCTACCGTCCGTACCAGCAACCTGGTTTCCAACGATGTTTTCGACGCAGTGCCGGCAAGCTTCACTCTCGATGAATTGTCCATAACTGCAAGGTTTCCCTGTTGCCATGCGACCCGTTATCTTTCAGTTTTTGCTGGTGAATACGAGTCGATAGGGTCGGACCTGTTCCTTCGCAGACACTTCGGAATTCTCCCTATAGACTCCATGATAACAAAAACCTGGGCAGGACGTTCTGACACTTCCATCTATCCCTTTTCAACTCTGGGGGCCTCGTATGTTTTGAAGTTGAAGACACCACAGGCATTTGGATTTTATTTCTATACAGGAAAAAGAAATGAACAACAAAGAGGCAATGTTGACTTGCGATTTGCAGGAATTTTCCCTGTAGTGACGGTTGACTTCAGTGTCGGTGTAGGATTTCCTATTACAGCAGGAGGGAGTGAGGGGGAGAAGTCTTTAAGCCTCAACCGCAGAACAGAGTTTCACACAGGCCTCTCAAGCATCATAGGAAATCCTCATACAGCATCCCTGTTTCTCCAGTTCGGAATCACAAAGGTAATCCTCGATCCAGAAGAGAACGAGAAGGCGTTGAGGTTGAGCGCCCTTTATTTTTTGCTTGAGCCACGGTTTAAGGCTGACTTCATGAACTTCCACTTTACACTGTTCAATATGCCCCACCAGCTCACAGAAGACCTATTCTTCATTACGAATCCATTGGGCTGCAACCTGGCAATTTTTGCAGAGAACATTTATGCCAGCATCTTCAACCTTACCTTTGGGGCACACCTGACTATCTCAGCCCAGGGTGCGACCCTGGAGAATTTCAACGATATCTCAACACAAGACCTGTCTTTCAGGCTAACGCCCTTCGCAGAGACCCCCATTGGAAACGGAACCCTCATGACACGGTTCACCATGGACTTCATGAAATTTACAGAGATTCATAAGTCCATGAAATTCACCCTCGGATACAGGGCAAGATTATGAGAAGATTCCTAGCAATCCTGGCCTTGTTCCTCAGTCTCTTGCCCTATCTAGGTGCATTGGACTTGTCGGGGGCACTCCATGTCGACACCTATTCTGGTAGCCCTGCCGTGGGATTCTCCTTTCTCGCACAGGAGAATATTGCCAAGGGAATTGCCATAAGGGCGCAGGCGGAATATCTAACAGCGAAGGCATACGATATACAAACGCTTGTTCTGGGAAAAATATCCCGATTTACCATTGGAGGGGGATTTGCACTGAATATAGAAAACAAGCCCGACCTCTCCGTTGCTCCTGGTGTCAGCCTGCTTATGGGGATGCAAGTAACGAGCAAGATGAGCTTGGAGCTTTCCAGCACCTTCTCCTTGCTGTCCGACAACCTTTCAAAGCTGTTTGGCTTCAAGGCTAACGCCAAGATTATGTACAACAACGACAATGCGAATGCTTTTCTCAAGTACACGATACGAGGGGCTGAAGCACGAGGTTTTATCCACAGATTTTACGCAGAGACAGAGGCATTTGAAAAAGGAATTCCTCTGGCCCTATTGCTGGGAACTGGACTGGATCTGTTCATGACAGACCAACGTGAGCTGGATGTAAATGTAATGGGTGGCTTTTCCATTCACACTGGAAAATACGGTAAGTATTTTGCCAAGGCCAAGGTGGGTGTCCTAAGCCAGCGGGAAAACAGCAGCCTGCCCTATGACATTTCGGTGGGGGCAAGCTTCAGCCTCTAGTCTGACAAGGTAGAGACACGAAAAAAAGAGATGGAGCCAATCCATCTCTTTTTTTGTCTCCGCCAGTCCAATCGAACAGGCGGGAGCAGACCTGTGGCAGGTCAGGCTAAAGCTTCAAGTTGGCAAGGCGGCGGCAGGCCTCCTCCACGGCGGCACGGTGGCCAAAGGAGCTGAAGCGGATAAAGCTTTCTCCAGCGGGACCAAAGCCTGAGCCGGGGGTCGTCACCACGTGGCACTCATCCAAAATCCTGTCGAACATGTCCCAGCTCTTCCTGCCGGGAAAGCGGACCCACAGGTAGGGGGCATTGCCCTGTCCGTAGACCTCCACACCGGTGGCACGGAAGTTCTCTCCCTCCAGCGCCCTCTTGATGATGGCGGCGTTCTCCAGATAGAAGTCCGTCAGCTGCCGCATCTCCTGCACTCCCTCCGGGTCCAGGGCAGCAAGGCCACCAGCCTGGGCGATGTTGGAGGCTCCATTAAAGAAGGTATTGATGATGCGGGACCAGGGTGCCTGGACGGGAGTGCCGTCGGCAAATTTCAGTTCCTTGGGCACAATCGTCCAGCCCAGGCGGACACCGGTAAAGCCTGCGGGCTTGGAAAAGGAGTTTATCTCTATGGCGCATTCCCTGGCACCCTCCACCTGGAAGATGGACTTGGGCAGGGATTCGTCCCGGATAAAGGCCGAGTAGGCTGAGTCAAAGATGATGATGCAGCCGTTTTTCCGGGCAAAGTCCACCAGCTGCTGCAGCTGGGCCCTGGTGGCCACCGCCCCAGTGGGATTGTTGGGGGAGCAGAAGTAGATGAGGCTGTCAGGCTTCACCACCGACAGGTCCGGGAAAAAGTCATTCTCCGGCAGACAGGGCATGTACACAATGTCCTGGTAGCCAGCGGCGGTGGCGGGAGTCTTTCCGGCGGCCCCCACCATGACGGAGCCGTCCACGTAGACGGGATAGGCTGGGTCCTGCACTGCCACGGACACCTGGGAGCCAAAGAGCTGCTGGATGCGGCCCACGTCACACTTGGCTCCGTCGGAGACAAAGACCTCGTCGGCAGACACTAGACCATCGTAGAGGACGGCGGCAATCCTTTCCCGCAGGGGAGGCTCACCGGCACTGTCGTCACCGTAGCCGCTGTAGCCCTCGGCAGTTCCCAGACCCCGCACGTAGTCCGCCATTGCAGCGGTAATGTGGGGAGTCAGGGGCTCGGTGGTGTTGCCGATACCCAAGCTGATGATGGCGGCATCGGGATGGGCTGCGGCATAGGCTCTGCGGCGTTTTCCGATTTCCGGGAAGAGGTAGCCAGCAGCCAGGTTGTCAAAGGCAGGATTTCTTGCAATCATGTTTGTTCTCCGTAAAATTAAACGTCCAGCAAAAGCTCGTCAATGGGCTTGCCAGCAGGAACCATGGGTAAAACCATTTCGTCAATACTCATGGAGCAATCTATGAGAGCCGCCTTGCCGGACTCTGCGGCACGGTCGAAAGCGGCCATGAATTCCTCCTCGTTGGTGGCACGGCTTCCGGCAATGCCGTAGGCCTCAGCCAGCTTCACGAAGTCGGGGCCAAAGTCCAATGTGGTCTCGGAATAGCGCTTGTCGTAGAACAGGTGCTGCCACTGGCGGACCATTCCCAGGGTTCCGTTGTTCACCACCACAATGATGACAGGAACCTGATAGTGGGCGATGGTGGCAAGTTCGTTGCAGTTCATGCGGAAGGAGCCGTCTCCGGCGATGTGCACCACACGGCGGCCGGGATTGGCCAGCTGGGCACCGATGGCGGCTCCCGTTCCGTAGCCCATAGTTCCCAGTCCGCCACTGGTGAGGAAGGTCCGGGGCTTGGAAAAGGGATAGAACTGGGCCGCCCACATCTGGTGCTGTCCCACCTCTGTGGTGATGATGGTGTCATCCCCCAGCCTGCGGTTGATGTACTCGAAGGCGAACTTGGGATGCAGCCGGGTCTTCTTGGAGTACATGGCGGGCAGGTGCTGCTTCCACTGGGCAATCTCCTGGTTCCACTCCGACTCAGGCCGAGGCTGAATCAATGGAAGGAGACGGATTAAAAGCTCCTTGACCGAACCCACCAAGGAATAGTGGGCGGCAATATTCTTGTTGATTTCAGCCGGATCCACATCGATGTGGAGAATCCTGCTGTTGCGGGCGAATTTGGAGGAGTCCGAGATGACTCGGTCTGAAAAGCGGGCTCCCAGGGCAATCACCAGATCAGACCTGTTGGCCCCCATGTTGGCGGCCTTGGTACCGTGCATACCAATCATGCCACAGCAGAGTGGGTGGAGGGACGGAAAGGCTGACTTTCCCATGAGGCTGGTGGCCACGGGGATGTTCCGCAGCTCCGCCAGCTCCCGCAGCTGCTGGCAGGCATCGTCTATCACCACGCCGCCGCCAACATAGAGGAAGGGCCGCTGGGATTCGTTGATGATGCTGGCGATGGCCTCCACCTCCGCATCGCTGGGGGAGGAAATCTTGGTGACACGACGGATGCTGGCCCGCTCCAAGGAGGACGGCTCCTCACTGGCAAAATGCACCACCGGAGGATTATAGTCCGCCACGGCGGCAGTCACATCCTTGGGGATGTCCACCAGAACAGGTCCTGGACGACCGCTTTGCGCCACCAAAAACGCCTCCCGGATGGTGTCCGCCAGCCTGTTCACATCCCGCACGATGTAGTTGTGCTTGGTGATGGGCATGGTGATGCCAGTGATGTCAATCTCCTGAAAGCTGTCCTTTCCCAGCAGGGGCGTGGTGACGTTGCAGGTGATGGCAATCATGGGGATGGAATCCATGTAGGCGGTGGCAATGCCGGTCACCAGGTTTGTGGCTCCGGGGCCGCTGGTGGCCATCACCACGCCAACCTTGCCGGTAGAGCGGCTGTAGCCGTCGGCAGCGTGGGCGGCTCCCTGCTCGTGGGCGGTGAGGATGTGACGAATCCTATCCTTGTTCTTGTACAGCTCGTCGTAGACGTTCAGGATGGCACCGCCGGGGTAGCCGAAGACCATGTCCACCCCCTGCTCCACCAAGCATTCTATGACGATTCTCGCACCAGTGTATTTCATTGCAGTATCGCTCCTTGGTCAGCGGAGGACACCAGCTTGGCGTAGCGGGCAAGGTAGCCCTCCGTCACCTTGGGGGGAGGACAAACCCAGGCGGCACGGCGGGCGGCCAGCTCCTCGTCGGAGACCTCCAGCGTAATCTTGTAGTTGTTGATGTCCAGGCTAATCAGGTCCCCCTCCTGCACCAAGGCGATGGGGCCGCCGTCAGCAGCCTCCGGGGAGCAGTGCCCCAGGGAAGCACCACGGGTTGCGCCAGAAAAGCGGCCGTCGGTGATGAGGGCCACGTCCTTGTCCATGCCCTGCCCCGCCAAGGCAGCAGTGACGGACAGCATCTCCCTCATGCCGGGACCACCCCTAGGCCCCTCGTAGCGGATGACCACCACGTCACCCTTGTTAATCTTGCGCTCCTGCACCGCCTGGAAGCAGTCCTCCTCGGAGTTGAACACACGGGCGGGGCCAGTGTGATTCATAAGCTCCGGGGCACAGGCGGAGCGCTTGACCACCGTGCCGTGGGGAGCCAGGTTGCCAAAGAGGATGGCAATTCCGCCAGAGGCTGAGTAGGGATTTTCGATGGGACGGAGCACCTCCGGGTTGCGGTTGCGGGCATTGGCGATGTTCTCCCCCACAGTCTTTCCCGTGACGGTCATCAAGTCGGTGTGGATGAGGTTCTTCTTGGCGAGCTCTGCCAGAACTGCGGAGACACCGCCCGCATCGTCCAGATCGTTCATATAGCTGTGGCCTGCGGGAGCCAGGTGACAGAGGTTGGGGGTCTTTTCGGAAATCTCGTTGATGAGGTGGAGGTCCAGCCGTACTCCGGCATCATGGGCGATGGCAGGCAGATGGAGCACGGTGTTGGAGCTGCAGCCCAGGGCCATGTCGGCAGCCAGCGCATTCTCAAAGGCCCGCTGATTCATAATTTGCCGGGCGGTGATTCCCTTCTCCAGCATCTTCATCACGGCCATGCCGGCGTGCTTTGCCAGGGCGATGCGGGCACCGGAGATGGCGGGAATGGTTCCGTTGCCGGGGAGCCCCATGCCCAAAACCTCGGTGACGCAGTTCATGCTGTTGGCGGTGAACATGCCGGAGCAGGAGCCGCAGCCGGGACAGGCGTTGTGCTCCAGCTCGCACAGCTGCTCCTCGGTAATCTTTCCGGCAGCAACGGCTCCCACCGCCTCGAACATGTCGGAAAGGCTTAAGTTGCGGCCTCCGTAGGGATTCCCCTCGTGGCAGCAGTCTGCACCGGGCAGCTTTCCGGGCATCATGGGTCCGCCGGAAACCAGGACGGTGGGCAGGTCCAGGCGGCCTGCGGCCATCAGCATACCGGGAACCACCTTGTCACAGTTGGGAATCAGCACCAGGGCGTCAAACTGGTGGCCACGGGCCACGCACTCGATGGAGTCGGCGATGAGCTCACGGGTCACCAAGGAATAGCGCATTCCCTCGTGACCCATGGCGATGCCGTCGCAGACACCGATGGCAGGAAATTCGATGGGAGTTCCGCCGGCCATGCGGATTCCCGCCTTGACAGCCTCGCCAATCTTGTCCAGATAGATGTGGCCGGGAATGATTTCATTCTGGGCACAGCAGACTCCAATCAGCGGCCGCTCCAGCTCCTCGTCAGTATATCCCATGGCCCGGAACAATGAGCGATGGGGGGCTCGTGCAATCCCTTTCTTTGCGTTGTCACTCCTCATGTCAGTAACCTCACTTAATTTCTTGAAGTATAATTAAAGACATTCTACCTATATTATGAGTGCGGGTCAAGGTTGGATGACAGGTTCACCAGCCGGTGGCCTTGGAGAGCTGGGGGCGACATTCTTTCAAAAGAGTGCTATGATTGGATGACAGGAGTGAACTATGCTGTATAATTTTGTGGAGCTTCCGAATCAAACCATCATCAGCCACTCAGAGATTCTGGACAGGAACGGGAAGGAGCAGGTTCGGGTATACATCGAAAAACCGATTTATGGTGGATTCGCCACAGCAGTCTGCTATTTGCCGGACTATGAGTGGACAGAATCATCTGGCTTTACCGAGGACGAAATGGACTATCTCAAGGACTTCGTGGAGTCAGAGGCCCACATGATTTTTGAATTCGCCGCTACCGGAGGCTTTGAGAATGCCTCAAATCTTTAGGGTTGGAAAATACCTCATCTATTTCTGGATGAATGAAGGAAATCCCCGGGAACCAGTTCACGTTCATATTGCCGAAGGCACTCCGTCCCCAAACAGCACCAAAATCTGGATTACCCAAAAACAAAAATGTATCGTTGCCAGCAACGAGGCACGGATTCCCCACCACACGCTGAACCTCTTGCTACGAGTTATTGAAGGACGAGCCTTTGAAATAATCTCCAAATGGCAAGAAATTTTTGGTGAGATACGGTTCTACTGCTAGAACCACACATCAGGGAAATGTGGTTAGTGGTTAGGAGGCAGGAGCGAGAAACTAGACGCCAACTCCTCGCCCCTATTCTCCTCGCATCCCCCCAACCGGGACCAAGCAGTCAGTCTGTCTGACCCCATGTAGTCAGTCTGGCTGACCTTATGCTGTGACACTCCGCCGCCTGTGAAGCTGATTGCTCTTTCTAGCAACAAGCGGATTTGCTCGGAACTAACGTGCCTGCTTTGGGGTCGTTGGGCGGGGTTTTGTGGAAAAATTGCCACACGGATTGGGAAAACCTACGGTTTTCCTGGGGTGGGGGCAGGTTTGCGTACACAGTGTAAGACTCCAATCTTACACACTGTAAGATTGCTTGCTTACATAGTGTAAGATTACCCTCTTACACAGTGTAAGAGTGACTTCTTACATACTGTAAGATTGCCATCTTACACATGGT
>JAGARR010000035.1 GCA_017622135.1 Spirochaetaceae bacterium | reverse complement strand
GATACGGAAACCACCCCCACTCAGGAAAACCGTAGGTTTTCCGAATCCGTGTGGCAATTTTTCCACAAAATCCCGCCCAACTACCCCAAAAGTGAAGGTCGTTAGACCTGAGCAAATCCGCTTGTTGCTAGAAAGAGCAACCAGATTCGCAGGTGGCGGGAGCCAACCTTTCAATCGCTTCCATGCAGAACTGGCCACAAGGGCAGATTTGTTCGCAGCGAAGGCTGCTCACGGTTTGGTCAGGGGTTGATGACGTGTACAGGTCGGAGAGTGTATTCTGGCTAGGATGGTCGGCGTTTCATGTCATGAAAGGGGGAGCATCCTAGCTGGAATGGGATGCGTTTCGTGTACAGTTCAGGGAGTGCATCCTAGGTAGGACTGACGGTTCATTCTAGCTAGGATGAGGCGTACATTCTAACTAGGATGGATGATTCACTCTAGCTAGAATGAGAATTTAAGGGGCTGAAAAGGATGCCGTCAGCGTAGGTTCTTCCTCTTGGCTCCAGTATACATGAAGGTGGAGTGATGGGGAAGGGTGCGTTAATATGAAAGAGTTAGGTTTTTTGAGTGATTTTTATTTGTTTTTTGATAAAATGGGGGTTTTCAAATGGCACTGAAAATATTATAATATACCAAAATATGATTAAGTAGGTTTTGTGTTCGTTCTTAGCTTGGCCATGGATGGCCATGGAGATTTTCAGGGATGAAGAGGATTGTCACATTTATTTGCTTGATTTCATTGTTCACACTCACCTATGGCCAGGCGTTGGCTGATGATGTTGTTGCGGCGACCTCAGAGGAGGTTGTGCCGGTAGTCCAGACACCCGCCATGGTGCGGAAGCTTTCCTGGGACTCCACGGACAAGCTGTTTGCGTACATGGAGCAGGATGTGGTGTTGTTGCGTTCCGCCGAGGCTCCTTACCGCCATGTGGCCTCCGCAGAACTGCCGGGCGTGCTTGACTATTCCCTCTACTATGAAAACGACACTGGCGTGCAGCTGATAGCCGGTGGCTCTGACGGCACCGTGGCTGTATGGAGCGTTCCTTTGGGTACTACCCCCCCCCCTCCCCCTATCTGTTAAACCAGAAAGCGACCCTTCTTCCCTAAGGCCGGACGCACCCCTGGGGCGCATGGCCGGTGACAGCGAGTATCTTCCCGATTTCATTAACAATGCCACTGGTGGCCGGGCTGTGGATGTGCTTGCCTTCAGCCAGTACGGCGACTATGTTGCGGAGCACTATGCGGACTCCGGCGAGATAGGCATGCATTTCCGGCTGCGGTATACCAGCGAGCTGCTTTCCCGCCAGGTGGAATTCGTGTCCACCCCCGTGTACAGTATGGCCTTCAGTGACGACAAGGAGCTACTGGCCACGGCCGGAGGCGACGGAGTTGTCCGTGTGTGGAGCACCTTCAGCGGCCGGTCCCTGTATGAACTGTCCCAGCATCCCCAGTCCAGCGTGCCCATCCACTACATCAAGGGGACGTATAACCTGCTGGTGTCCCGGGGAGAGCGGGAACTGGCAGTGATAGACCCCACAGGAACGGAGCTGTCCGTGATAGAGGCTGCGGCCGCCGTGATGTACGCCAAGCCCCTGTCCGACCGGCGGCGGGTGGCGGTGCTGACGGCGGAAAAACGCCTCGAACTGTACAACCTGGAGGACGGGGAGTATCTGGGGTACGTACCCTCCTACAACGTGACGGCCATGACCAGCTTCGCCTTCAATGCGGACGACAGCCGGCTTTTGATGGGGCATGAGGACGGTTCCATATACCTGGTGGACCTGGAGTCCGCCCTGGTCCCTCCCCGACGACGGCCGGTGCTGCGGATAATCGGGGAGGAGGAGGTGGTGGAGCGGGGGACCGAGTTCACGGAGAGCATACCTCCCGCCGAGTATGCGGACATGGAGGAGGTGTTCCATTCCCCCCTTGAGGCAATGGATGTGCTTCACCGTGGGCTGTTCCCGGAGCCACGCCATGGCATCGAGCTTCTGGCGGGCGTGTCGCTGCTGCCGAACCCCCATGTGCTGGACCTGGACATCACCGTAGGCTACCTGAACGCCATCTGGCTGCATCCCTTCTATGTGGGTGCACAGCTACGGTGGTCCGTGGGCTGGCCCCAGAAGGATTTCCCCTACAACTATCGGCTATATGGAGAGACGCTGGCCCCGCCAATGATGATGTCCGTGGAGCTGGATTTTCCCGTGGGAATCGTGGTGACACCCTTCAGTGTGAACCGTGACATCGAACTGTACGCTGAGGTGGGTGCGGGTGTGTCGCTGCACCAGCTGTGGAACCGACGTTTTGGCAAGACTGCCATTGCCGGAGAGCTGCATCCAGCCTTCGTGGCCTCCATGGCGGTGGGAGCCGGCTGGAGGGGGCTGAGCCTGAAGCTCCACGGGGACTACAACACCCAGTTGGGCTTCCTGTTCAGCGTGAACGTCGGGTATATATTCCAGCTGCCCTATAAGAGTGCGGTCAGTGCTGCGGCACAGTTTATAGAAGAAAGCGAGTCGGATGACGGTGAGGCGGCGGCCGAGCCTGTCCTGGAACTAGGGGAGGGGATGGAGGAGGCGCATTATGCGGAGGGTGAAGAATAGCATGGGCATGGCGGCCCTTGCGGCTGGGATTTATCTGCTAGTCGTCCTGGGGATGTCCTGTTCTAAGATGACGCTCCAGCCTCCCGTTGGAGCGTCCGCTGGTCGGCTTGACATAGTTGTGGAGAATTTCACCCCTGACCTCCTGCGGACCATCGCTCCCGTGCCGCTGACCGAAGGCGACCTTGCGGACACCAGCCGGTACACCCTCAAGCTCACCGGAACCACCGGGCGGCGGACACTGCCGGAGCGGACGGTGACGCTGGCCGCCGGGCGGGCGACTCTGGGGGACATGCCCGACGGCACCTGGAGCCTCACCCTGACGGTCTACGACGGGACCGGCACCACCGCACTGATGAGCGGCCACACCACCGTGACGGTGCGGGGGCCGGGGGCGGAGGCGAGGTTCGTGCTCACCCCGGTGACTAGCGGGACCGGCACTGTACGCCTGACGGTGAGCTGGCAGGCGGCAGACCGTGGTTTTGTCCAGCCAAATGCGACCCCCTATCCCAGTGGATTGACAGTGAGCATAGCCCTGTACGACCCCGTTACCGGGCAGAAGGCCACAAGCTACGAGAGGCTGGCTAGCGGAGGCAACGGGGCGCAGTCCGACACGGACGCATTCTTCCGCCGGGGCTTCATCGGTACTGGCAGTGGGGGGAGTACAACCCCCCTCGACACCACCTTCACCTACACTGGTGGTACCAGCGGTGTGAAGACATACAACGTGCCCGCCGGAATGTACATGCTGAAGTTCACGATAACTGGGGGCAATCTTCCCGCCGGGCAGCGGCTGGAGTGGAGCGACAACCTGTACGTGGAGGCGGGACGGGAGACCACCGGAACCATAAACATACCACAACTAACCCACAAGCCATTGGCACCGACCACCAGACCACCGCAAAAGGGTGTTGCTGTAGGAGGTCAGGTTGATGTCACCTTCAATTGGGAGGGCGTGTACAATGCCAGCCAGTATGAGGTGGAAGTGATTGAGTATACTAATGGTACCCATCCTGCCACAGACCAAGCGTGGGCTACCCTTGCTCAGTCGGGAACCCTGAGACAGTATACCGCCACCCCCGGCGATGGAAACAATTATGGCAATGGCTCAAACCATGAGCTTGGAAATCTTCCCCTGTCAGGGGGGCTGCTGTCAGGCCAGCATTCGATTGTCCTGCGGCTGCATGGCAACGGAAGAAGGTATGCAGTGCGTGTACGGGCGGTGAATATTTTGGGGAATTCTCCGTGGGGCTATTTTGCCGCCGTTGACTTTCCCGTCACACCACCTGCGGCTCCATCCAATTTCACCTTCACTACGAGCCGCTATAATCCTGACACAGAATCATTCGCTGCCGCCTTCACTTGGGTGGACGTGGCGAACAATGACGGGTATGAATTGCAGCTGCTCCAGTTTTCCTCCGGGACAACCCCCAGAAGTGACGCGGACTGGATTGCACGGGGAGGTACGGAGACTGCCAGCACCACCACCACCGTGTGGAGGGGCGGCGAGATGTACGGCGCGTCCGGCACCCCTGCGGCCTACCACTCCGGGGGACTGGGAGGCAACAGCACCAACCTTGCCCTAGACATAGGGCGGCTGCCAGGGACGGTGTATCATGCCGTGCGGATTCGGGCGTACAACGCCGGAGGTGCTTCTGCATGGGTGTATCCACCCGCTCCGACACTGCTTATGCCGGTATCCTATATTTCTTCCCACAATGCGGGGGCTGTCTACACGACACAGGTTAGGGTATTCGACGTTGACCTGATGATCATGGACATTGCCGGCAGCACCTGCACCTATCAGTTTGAGTTCATCTACCTTGCCAGCGGCAGCCTCACCTCTGTCCTGACGCAGCCCACCGATGTCGACATGGACAGAGAATGGAACAGGCTGTACAGTCTGTCGGCAAACAACACCGCCGTCGGTAGGGGCGGACGGCGGCAGGTGAACACTTTATCTCCTAAGATTGCGCAGTTGAATGCAGGGGTTCACTTCCCCTTCAGGATACGCACCGTCACGATGAATGGAGGCGCTGTAGTAGATAGCACGCCGTGGAGTTATTATTATCCAGCGGCTTTCCAGCCATAAACCGGGCTAGGAGGGAGACTATGAAAAAACTTTCTTGTTTGGATAGTGTCGCAATTATCGTTTCTTTTCTCATGTTGTCTGCCTGTCATCAGCATGAAATCCTCCAAGGGGCAGAGAGGGGGTGTCTGACCATTGTAGTGGACAACTTTGTCTGCGAAGGCCCGAGCAAGACCATCGCTCCCGCCCCAATCACCCTTGCCCAACTGCAGGGACAGAACCAATACAAGCTCCGGCTGAAAGGCACCTCTGGCAGACTGCAGCTGCCTGAGCAGGATATCGCTCTTGCCAACGGCCGCACCACCTTGCCCAACATTCCCGAGGGGCTGTGGGAGCTGGTCCTCACGGCCTATGATGCCGCTGGTACTGTGCCCCTGCTGCAGGGACGAACAACCGTACGGGTGGATCCAGTGGGAGGTGCGGTGGCATCCTTCCTGCTGAGTCCCGTAGGACTCGCCGGTACCGGTACAGTAAGCCTGACGGTGAACTGGAATGCAGGTGACCTGGCGGCAATGCAGTCAGACACTACCAAGTCCAGGCATTGGCGGCTGGGCCTGTACTACCGTGGAACGGACACCCTGGTGCCTGGAACTGAGGAGGTGTACAACCGGGATGCAAATCATGGTGGTAGCATACCCACCACCTTGACCTACAGTGGCAGTAGCCAACCTATTCCTGCGGGGGAGTATGAATTTCGGTTCAGGATGTGGGGAGGCGGAGTGGCAGCAGGAACCACCCTGCAGTGGCAGGACAACCTCTACATAGATCCTGGACGACAGACTACTGGTACTGTCACTATCCCCCAGCTGGTCAACCTGCCTGCAGCCCCCCCCTATTTGATATCCTATAGTGGTGAGGCGGAGGGGAGCGACAAGTCCTTTAGCGTCACCTTGGGATGGGGGAACGGAAGAATTTACAACAATGAAACCTACAAGCTGGAGATATTGTCTTTTCCTTCTGGCACATTGCCCACGAACGACGCCGACTGGAACGCCCGCCTCGCCGCTGGAGGAAAGGTGTACTCGTATGATGAGTTTAGCCTTGGGCGGGAGACTGCCAAGAATCCCTATCCTGTCAGTCTGATTGCCGGTGGGCTGGGAAAAGAAGACACCACGATGGACTTGGATCTGGTGATGGAGAACAACAGGTTCTATTGCGCACGGATCTGCAGCTCCAATGCCAGCGGCTCATCCCGGTGGGTGTACCTGCAGAACCTGCTGATGTCCCAACCAGTCATAGATTCTCATACTTCTACGAAAGCTAACATAAAGGTGTGGGCTGGAGGCAGACAAGTAGAAACATGGAATGTCACCCTTACTATAGGGCAAACTACGTGGGGAAGCAATTATGAGATTTCTTGGCTCAGGCTGGGAGCTGGTGATAGCTTGAGCGACTATATATATGACGACGCTGCATGGCTTGAGTACCAAGTAAGAGACGGACAGGGAAAGAGAAATGTAGCAAAGTCGAATACTATTTCTGTAGAGCAGTTGGACAAAGATAGGAGATTTGTTTTCCGCATCCGCACCTTGAGTCCTTCCGGAAATTCCGAGTGGTTCTACTATGACCAAGAAACAGCCCAATTGCCGTGAAACAACAACAGGAGGTTTGCTTTGAAAAGACTTGGAAGAGCTATTACTGTACTTATTCTGCTGCCCCTTCTGGCCCTGACAGGCTGCAGCGGGCTGGACTACATGATAGAGGAGTACAATTCCCGGTTCGGCATACATGATGACAGTGTGCTGCTGCCGGGGGATCTGGGCTATGACGAGAAGGACATGCTGGAGGAGGAGTACCATGTGTACCGGGTGGGAGTGGACAACCACACCCTCAACATCTCCGCACCTAGGGTGGAGGAGGCAAGCTACCGGTGGGAGCTGTACAAGGATGACCAGCTGGTGCAGCAGGACTATGACAGCAGCCACCACACCTTCCAGCTGCTGAGCCTGCCGGAGGTGGCCACCTACCAGCTGCGACTCACCCTGACAGTGGGTGGCAAGGAGTACAAGGACACGGCCCTGGTAACGGTCCATACGGAGCAGGTGGCAAGCTAGCCCCGCGCCAAAACAGGTTGTCTTGCCGGGAAAGCGGCATGAATATAAAAGTGGCCGTGGAATGCGGCCAAGAGATTAGGAGGACGTATGTTGAAGAGATTTGGCATGGTTGCGTCGGTGCTGGCACTGCTGGCATTGGCGCTGGCAGGATGCAAGAACGGCATGCTGGGAGAGGACGAGGCCACGGTGAATGGCCTGCGGGACGCAGGGGACAGGACTGCCTTTGTCACTGTCAGGAACTTTGTGGAGGACGGCTCCGGCCCATTGCGGACCATCGCCCCCGACACTCCGGTTGTAACGACCGGCTACAAATTCATCGCCGAGGGAAGATCCGGCCGAAACGTGCTGCCCGAGACCCTCGTTGAGATTGACCAGACGACTGGGCGTGTGGATCTTGCCAATCTGGCTCCCGGCCTGTGGACCATCACCCTCACAGCCTATGATGAGAATCTGTTGGGTGGTGATACGGATGCCGCCGCCATCGTGGCAAAGAAAGGTACTGCTGCCGTGCTGTCCGGCTCCGCCACCGTGAACCTCACCAGCCGCAGCGGCGACGTGGTCATCATCCTCACCCCAAGAAATGTGGGCACCGAGGGCGAGGTGAACTTGACTGTAAACTTTAATTCCAACGACCAAACTAAAATAGCTGGCAATACAGGCGGAGAGTACAATGTAAAAATCGGCCTCTATGACAGGGCCACCGGAGAGCCCATTTTTGATGCAGCTGGCCAGACCACAGAGAAGGACAAGACTGCTGATGTCAAGGGAAATGCCTTGGTTAATTATAATGGTCTTGGCAAGGTTCCGGTGGGAGAGTACACCTTCAAGGTGACCATCACCGAAACGACTGGAACTGGAAAGGGCCCCTGGTATTACAGCGATAACCTCTTTGTCCTCGGCAACATGGAAACGAAACAGCAGGTTGAGGTGGACGAGCTTCTGGGAGGTGCCGAGCCTGAAGCCCCCACCAACCTTGCCGCATACTGGGCTCCCTCCAAGACAAAGGCCGACGGCAGCGAGTACACCGTCCACTTTTCCTGGGATAGAAAGTCATTCAATGAGTCCGGCTTTGAGCTGCAGATTGCCGACATTACCGCTCATTTTAATACAACTAACAGCCAGTACGATGGTGTGGCAGCGAATGATGCTGCTACTCTGTGGACCCAAATTGATGCAAAGAAACACGACAATGTCACCACCATCACGGAAAAGGACTTTGCCAGGGTGGACTACCCCATCTACGACAAGCAGGGCAGCCTGGTTGCCGGCAGCACCTACGTGGACTACGCGCTGCCCACCGGCCGGCTGTACACCGCCCGCCTCCGCGCCCGCAATGCCAACGGAGAGTCCGACTGGGTGAACCTGCAAGCTGGTGGTACAGAACCCGCCTCCAAGTGGCAGGATGGTGGCGTACCTCCTGCAATCGATGTTACAGGCGCTGCAAAACTGAACGGGTACTACTTCGACGTGTTCAGCGTCACCTACCAGCTGGGCAACGCCATCCTGCTGAAGCAGGGTGAGCAGGCAGCAACAGCTGCGGGGAAGGGTGATGTTGACTTCCATGCGTTTGCCCAAGGCGCTGGATACGAGGTTAAGTACAAGGTGGCACAAAACAACGCTGACAATAACAATTACCAGCTGTATCCCGCCAGTTTCGCTGGACAAGCAAATTTTGACGGTACTGACAGGATCAAGAGCTGGAGCGGCTGGTCAAACAGCACCGACAAGGCGGACACCAAGGTGTACAGCAATCAGCCGGATGTGAAGTATGAAGGCTCCTCCAACGTAACCCTCATCCCCGCCGGCGCAAGCGGCGGCCTTCTGGTGGACGTAATCGGCCCCGGCGACTTCGCAGATTTGCTGACCGAGGACAAGGTGTTCATCCAGCTGAAGGAGGAGACCAACCAGACATCACCTCAAGGTGCACTTACTTGGGAGGATCAAAATAAGTATACCAATATAACAGATAACATTAAAATAGCAGGTAGCAATACAAAGCTTGGAGCTGTCGATACTAAGAAAGGTGTCAGCCTGCCAGATACAGTAGGTGCTAATAGACAATTCCTCTGTGTCGCCGTGGGAAAGGACAAGGACAATCTTGGAAAGCTCACTATTACTACTCCTCAGTCTCCAGCTGGACGTGATGCCTCTGTGTACCGGATGACGCTCACCCTGGAGCAGAACGGCACAGTCATAGCCTCCGGTACATCCGGTCCCGGCGACGACTATGTATACTGCGACGTGACCCAGCTGAGCGAGGGAGACTATACCCTGCGGCTGATGGTCACTTCCATGGAGGGCTGGCCCTTCAGCTTCCAGCGGCCGTTTGTGGTCAAGTGCAGCAGCACTGTCATTCCCTAGCGGCTTCTAGCTAGCTTTGTTGTCCCCCGGCCCGGAAGGGCTGGGGGACTTTTTTTTTGTAACAGCTTTGCTTTGTTCGGCAGACCTTGCAACCTATGTCAAGGTTAAAAGCCTGCATTGACCAGTGAGACAGAAATCTATAAAAAAGCCCCCTGAAGGACTGTCCGTAGCTCCATCAGGGGGAAGGTGCCAAGGGGGAACAGAAAGGAGGAACTGCTCCCCCTTGAATCGGTTCTCAAAACTTACTTGGTGGATGCCAGGTCGTTGCTGGCAAAGCTGTCGGAAAGCTTGTAGATGACTGCGTTGTCGGTGTAGATTGCCTCGGCATCCAGGACGGGAACGCCGTTGACGGTGACCACCTCATTCACCACGGCAATGGTGAGGGGGTCTCCGCTGATGGCAGTGGAGGTGGTGGAGTCGCCGGATGCCATGTCTGCCGTATCAACAATGCCGGGAATGATGTAGCTGGTGATAACATCCTCCACTGCTACGTCCTGGTCAAAGGAACCGTCCACGGGGGCAAAGATGGTGACTCCTTCTGGCATGGTGGAAATCAGGGTGTCAGTTCCGGTGAGGTACATCGCTTCTGCCACCTCGTCCAGGTCACCGTCACTTTCAATCACCAGTACCAACTGGGATGTGTTTGGGTCACTGTCGATAATAGCGGTCCAGTCGGTGGTGGAGTCAGCAGTGCTCGTACTGGTGGCGCTTGTTGCGTCAGTCGTTGCGCTGCCAGAAGCTGCGGTGCTGGAGGTGGAGGCTTCTGATGATGAAGCTCCCTGAGCCATGAGGATTCCTGTCAAAAGGATGCCGGTGACGCAAATTCCAAGTCCAATTTTCTTTGTTGCTTTCATGTTTTCTCCTTGCAATTGATTTGTCCCGTAATCTCACTGGTCTGGAGCTAAAGCTTTGTGAGGAGGAGCAGCTTCTGTCGCTTCCAGCCGTGAGTTACAGGTACACTTTTAATGATAGTGGATGGCTGGCCGGAAAACCAATGTCAATGTTAAGATTCTGCAAAGAAACAGCTGAGGTATTTTTCTTATATTGTAATTTTTTCAGTTTTCTGGGAAATTAAAGTGGCATATTCAAATATTACTTTAAAAAGATTTTACAAGGCATGGGAAGGATGATGAAGCGGTCAGTGGTTTTGCTAATGATGTTTTTGGAGCTTGTCTCGTTGGGGGCTGTGGAGCCTCTTTTGAGGATTGAAGGATACCCTGAGGAAAAGCTTGTGGGATCGGTGAAGGAAATCAGGGAATTCACTGGAAGCTCCTTGTCGGATCTCCGCATCAGCAAGTTGGTTGTCCTGAACGAACAGGGAGATGTCTCCTCGGTGGAGCAGTATACTGCCAGCGGCCTAGTGGGAGCCAAGAATATCTATTTGTACGACGATGCCCACAAGCTTGTGGAGATTATCGGGACGAGAATTGATGAGGCGGGGCAGTGGCGGTATGAGTATCGATACAACCAACAGGGAAAGCTGCGGGAGGAGTTGTCCTGGACCTGTGACAAGACCTTGGAGTGGCGGAATGAGTACTTGTATGGCCGCTCTGGGCGACTGGTGGAAAAGATTGCCTATCAGGGGGCAGACACCGAGACTATGCGTGAGCTGTACCGCTATGACGATGAAGGGCGACTGTCCCAGTGGTTGATACTTTTCCCAGACGGAAAGCTGTTGAAGCAGGTGGAATTCTTCTACAATGACTTGGGCCTGGTGTCCGAGGAGGTGTACCACAATGAAAATTCCGTCTACAAGCGGAAGAAATTCTTTTACAACAAGAATTCTCTGTGGGAGCGGGTGCAAACAGTGGACCGGGATGGACGAAGTGTGGAGACAACCTTGTATTTCTACAATGCCGCCGGTCAGCTGGTGGAGGAGATTGCCAGAAAGGTTGACGGTACACTGAAGGTGCGCCGTACCATGAGTTATGACTACATGGGAAATGAGTTCGCCAGGATTGATTCCATGGGGAATTATCTGGTAAAGGAAATACGGTATTAGGAAGGGGAAATAGATGGCGTGCATTTTGTTGGTGGAGGACAATGATTTCATCCGGGAGGCTCTGGCTGGCTATCTTCAGCTGGACGAGCACACGGTAATTGAATTCGCCGAAATCCGGGGCGTGATGGAGGTGATTAATCGTGGCATCGTGGATTTGGCAATCCTGGATGTAATGCTACCGGATGGAAGCGGCTTTAATCTTGCCAAATCCATTCGTGAGGTGTCCGAGATGCCCCTGGTGTTTCTTACGGCAAAGGATTCTGAGTCCGACCGTATCCTGGGCTTTGAGCTGGGGGCCGACGATTATATTGTGAAACCCTTTTCCTCCAAGGAGCTTGCCCTGAGGATTCAGGCATTGCTGAAACGGTGCAACCGCCAGCACGGCAGTCAATTGTCTGCACGGAGCATTTGGCGGCTGAAGGACCAGACTCTGGAGCTGGACAAGGACACCCACAAGCTGGTGGTGAACCAGCAGGAGCTGTATCTGACAGGGGCTGAGTGGAAGATTCTCCTGTACCTAGCGGAGCGGGAAAACGTTGTTATTTCACGGGAGCGGATTCTCTCTGAATGCCTGAACTATTTCTTTGAAGGATCAGAGCGAACCATCGACACCCATATTGCCAACCTGCGCTCCAAGCTGGGAAATGGTGACTGGATTGGAACGGTTCGGGGGTTTGGCTATCGTTTCAATGGTTCCAGTCAGAATGGCTGCACCGAATTCAGTTGCCCACGTGAGAGTGGGGAGAAGCCTCAGAAATGAGAAGCCTGTTCGCCCGCTTTTTCTCAAATCTGATTATCTCATCTTTGGGGGTGCTGGTGACCATGGCTCTCATTGCAGTCTTTGCGGTGAATCATTCCGTTTCCACCTGGAATATGGGAAAGAAGACGGATTTGGAAAACCTCTTGCGTCCCATTGTGTCCCGCGTATATCGTATGTCTGGAAGTCTTGAGAGGGAGTCACTGCACACTGCCATTGAGCCCTACATGACGGATACCCTTTACGTGTATATTTTTGATGCGGAGAAGAAGCCCCTGCTGCTGCTGGACAAGGGGAGCCTCATCAGTGTGGAGGAATTCCAGAAGGAGCTCGGTTCGGTGAGTTCCTTTTTACGGGAAAATCCCCCCGTAGAGCTAACTGACGGATCACATATCGTCGGCTATATGGCCGTCAGCAATGTAGATTTCTACGCCTACAAGGCAAACAGAAACTTTGTCTCCACCATCGTCAATGTGGCGTCTATCGGCATTGTCATTACGACGGGGCTTTCCTTGGTGCTGGCGCTGGTGCTTTCCTCCAGTTTTTCCCGCCAGACCAAAAGCCTGGTGTCTGGCATCCAGGACTTGAGCAATGGCAAGCGGCAGGTGGAATTCCCCCAGTCCACCACCCTAGAGCTGGAAACTATCTCCCGATCCGCCCAGATGCTGCAGCGTCAGCTGGAGAAGGAAGAGACGCTGCGGGAGCAATGGATGCAGGATATTTCCCACGACCTGCGGACTCCCATCACCGCCATCAAGGCCCAGCTGGAAGCAATGCACGATGGGGTGCTTCCCATCACCTCGGAACGGATTGGTCGCTTGATGGCAGAGCTGGAGCGGGTGGAATTTCTGGTGCGGGACTTGTCGGAGCTGAGTCGCTATGAGTCGCCTGAAATGAGAATCACTCCACAGCTCCTTTTCTCCAGCGATTTCATGGATGATATGCGGGAGCGGTTTGCCTTTCTGTGTAGCCAGAAGGGCATCAGCTTTTTGCTCAACTCTGCCGCCTTCAGCTATTATGCTGACGAGCATCTGCTGCAGCGTTGCGTCTCCAACATCATCCAGAACGCTATCCAGCACACTGAAGCTGGAGGACAAATCTCCGTGAATTTCTATGACCGGGATTCCCAGGCTGTGCTGGAGGTGAGGAACAGTGGCCACATCGACGAACGGCACTTGGAGCACGTCTTTGACCGCTTCTATCGTGGCGACAAGGCCCGTCATCCCAGTGGCTCCGGTTTGGGCTTGCCCATTGTAAAGGCCATCATGAACCTGCACAACGGGACGGTGGAAGTAAAGAACTGCGGGGATATGGTCTGTGTTACCCTAACATTTCCTGAAATCTTTGACTTGCTTTGAGTGTGGGGCTGTGCTATACTATAAGTAAATCGGTTTACTTGTAATATCGGAGGCTCTTCATGGAACTACAACGACGCAGCGGTATCCTGCTCCATCCCACCTCACTACCGGGAACACCTGGTGTCGGAACCATTGGTGCCGCTGCCCGTGCCTTTGTGGACTGGCTGGCGGAGTCCCAGCAAACACTGTGGCAGATTCTCCCCCTGGGGCCCACTGGCTACGGCGATTCTCCCTACGCCTCCTTTTCCACCTTTGCAGGCAATCCCCTGATGATTGATCTGGAGGATGTGGTGGCGCGGGGCTGGGCGGAGGCTGCCATCATTGTACCGCCGGATTACATCAAGACAGCGGGACCGGTGGACTTTGGAGCCGTGGTCTGGTGGAAGATGCCGGTGCTCAAAGCCGCCGCCACGTATTTTTTGCAGCATGCCTCAGCACAGGATGCATCTGCCTATAAAAAATTTGTGGCTGAGCAGGGATTCTGGCTGGAAAACTACAGCCTTTTCATGAGCATCAAGGAATTCTATGACAGAAAGTCCCAGGAGGAGCAGGTGCATGGCGCCATGTGGAGCACCTACTGGCCCTCAGAGCTGGCCCGCCATGAAAAGAAGGCAGTGCAGCAGTGGCTGGCCCAGCACCAGCAGGAGGTGGAAATCCAGAAGGTGATTCAGTTCTTCTTCTTCACCCAGTGGCAGGAGCTGAAGGTCTATGCCAACGGCAAGGGCATTGCCGTCATCGGAGACATACCGATTTTCGTGGCCGCCGATTCCGCCGACGTGTGGGCGAACCAGCACCTGTTCCAGCTTGATGAGGATGGGCGGGCAACGGCAGTGGCTGGCGTACCGCCGGATTATTTCAGCGCCACTGGCCAGCTGTGGGGAAATCCCCTCTATGATTGGGAGGCCATGGCGGCAGAAGGCTATGAGTGGTGGCTTGCCCGTATCAAGGCGGCCCTAGAGCTGGTGGATTACATCCGCATTGACCATTTCCGGGGGTTCGAGGCCTACTGGGCCGTTCCAGCCGGTGAGGAGACAGCCGTCAAAGGGCAGTGGCTGCCGGGGCCGGGGCATCGGCTCTTCCAGGCCATCCGGGAAAGTCTGGGGGACATTCCCATCATCGCCGAGGACTTGGGTGTCATCACTGAGGAGGTGCGGCGGCTGCGGGATGACTTTGAGCTGCCAGGAATGAAGATCCTCCAGTTTGCCTTTGACCTGAAGGAAGCGGGGCAGGGGGGCTGTGTGAATGCCTTCTTGCCCCATATGTACAGCCCCAACTGCGTGGTCTACACCGGCACCCACGACAACGACACCATGGAGGGCTGGCTTTCCACGGCTTCCGAGGAGGAGCTGGCACTGATTGGCGAGTATCTAGAGGGGCCGGGCAAGACGTGTCCCCGCAAGGATTTGTACCGCCGCCTGGTGCAGCTGGCCCTTTCCTCCACCGCAAAGTTCGCCGTGATTCCCCTGCAGGACATCTACGGCTTGGGAAGCCAGGCACGCATCAACACCCCCTCCACATCCGACGGCACGAACTGGATCTGGCGTATGGAGGACTGGATGCTGGTGGGGGAGCAGTCAACGGAGGTTGTCTCTTGGCTAAAACGATTGGGTCTCCTCTATGGACGGAATGTAGTCGCTGTCGTAGAGCCCCTTGAGAAGGGAAGCGAAACTCCCCAAGGATAAGCTGCGTGGAGTCTCGTCGGAGATGAGCTGGGGGACAAGGCCTTGGATTGCAATCCGAGGCGTCATTTTTTTGCTAGTCCTTCCAGGGAAAGATGAAGTTTTTCAAGGTTCGTGGCCCCACATTTTCCCGGTCTTCCGCCATCAGCTCCTTCCAAGGGATGTGCTTCTTTTGGGCTGGGGTCGCATCGGGATGTTCCTCCAGCCAATCGTACTTATAGAGCCGTAGCCGCAGGGCGTTGACGTGGGCCAACACAATGCCGCAAAAGCTGGGAACAGTCATGAACAGGGCGACGGAAAGCAGCAGCAGCACGAGGGTGTAGATAAAGATGAAGAGGGAAAAACCTGGGTTGTCAAAGAAGATGATGAAGGATTTTTTCAGGCACTTCTTGAAGTTGTTTCCCATAAGGCAGCGGACGGGAAGAAACCATTGCAGGGAAAGGGCGCAGACAAAGATGAACCAGAATACGAGGGCAGCCAGAAAGAGTCCCACCATGCCCTCCATCTGGAGGTAGAAGGGAATGGTGATGGTTCCCAGCAGCGGCAACAGGAAGGTGATGAGTCCAAAACCAATGCCCATCTTCCAACTGGAGCGAAAATTCCTGAGCCAGTCTTTGAAGGTGACGGAGCGGAAATTGGCAATTTCCACGGCACAGGGGCCGAAGGCAAGGCAGGCGACAGAAACACCGCACCAGCCCAATGCTAGCACAATGAGAAAGGCCAGTCCTGCCACATCGGCTGCGAGACTAGCCAAAAAATAGCTGCACACCACCAATCCAAAAATCAGGAGGTTCGGAAAAACCAAGGACAGGAGGTGGTCCCAGCCGTCAAAGAAATTCTTTTTTATGAAAAATCCAATCATAGTTTAAGTATACATCACAAAGCCCTCGGCATGACCCGTCCCACAAAGAATGAATCAGCTGGGGGCCTTGCCGAATCCTAGTACTGGCCCAGAATCTCTTCCAGCCGCTGGCGACCGATGATCTTCATGAAGCTGGCGATGCGGGGCCCGGCGTTCTTTCCGATGAGGACCTGGTACACGGCGGTGAACAGGGCCTTTGTCTCCAGGCCGCAGTCGTGGGCTACTGCGTAAATGGCCTCAGACAGGGGCTTTTCCTCCAGGGTGTCCATCACCGGCAGCACCTCCTGACGGATCTTTTGGATGGCGGCCAGCTGCTGGGCCTCCAGCTCCACCGTGGTGCCCACCGGCTGCAGGGCAAAGCGGAAGTCCTCCGGGGCGCACTCGGTAATCCAGTACCAGGCGCAGCGGCAGCGGGTCTTGAGCCGCTCCAGCTGCTCCGGCTTTACCTCCGGCAGGGAGGCGATGACCGCATCAATGTCCCCGGAATTGGTCTGCAGCAGGTTGCACAGGTGCCGCAGGGGCATCTGGTAGGGCATGGTTTCCGGCATGCCATCCACCTGGGACAGCTCGTAGATGCGCCGCTCCTTGGCATACACGTCATCGTTCTTGGCCTTTTCCACGCCCCAGGCAATGCGCTCGGTCTTGTCGTAGTCCTCGTAGGTTTTGAGCACATCCAGGTCAAAGCTGATGGAGAACTCCGTGTTGGGGCGGGTGCCGGCAAACATATAGCGGACGATTTCTGGCGGATAGACTCGCAGCACGTCCGGCAGGGCGATGACCTGCCCCTTGGAGGAGGACATCTTGCCGGGGGTTCCCTTGATGCCGATAAAGTCGTAGCGGAAGGTGACGGGAGCGGGCCAGTGGTAGATTTCATCTGCCACCAAGCGGGCGGTGTCAAAGGAGCCTCCCTGACTGTGGTGGTCCTTTCCCGCAGGCTCAAAGACGGTCTTCTCAAACTGCCACCGCATGGGCCAGTCCACCCGCCATCCCAGCTTCACCCCGGAGGCGGTGCGGATGTCGGCAGTCTCGGAATGGCCGCACTCGGTGCAGTGATAGGTGAGGCCGTACTCCCCGTCGTAGCTGTCGATGACGGTGGTGTCACGGTTGCACTTCTCGCAGAATACGGATGCCGGCCAGTACTCCTCGTCGGCGGGAATCTTATGGGCGTCGTCACGGTAGCGGTTCAGGCAGTCCTTGATTTTGTCCCGGTTCTGGAGGGCGATTTTCATCCCCTCGTCATACAGGTGGGAGCGGTAGCGCTGGGCCTGGTACAGGTATTCAGGATGGATTCCCACAATGGGAAGGGCGGACTCCACGTCAACCTCGTGGTGGCGGGCGTATGAGTCGTCCCGGTCAAAGGGATCGGGCACCATGGTGATGGGAAAGCGCAGGTAGTCCGCCAGCTGGTCCGCCTTGGGCATGTTCTGGGGAACCTTGCGGAACACGTCGTAGTCGTCCCAGGAATAGATGAAGCGAACCTTCTTGCCTCGATCACGGAGGGCCCGTACCACCAGATCCACGGAAATGATTTCACGGAAGTTGCCGATGTGGACGGTGCCGGAAGGGGTGATGCCGGAGGCACAGGTGTAGACATCCAGGTCGCCACGCTCCCGGATGATTTTCTCTGCGGTTTGGTCAGCCCAGTGGCTCAGCTTTGGTTGCTGGCTGGGATTGCTCTGGTTATCTGTACTCTGGTTGCAATTGCTCATAATGGTGCATTATATAGGAAAGAGTTGCTTTTGGAAATAGGGAACGGAGATGCATAGGGAGAAGACAGGGGCGAGTACTCCATCCTCATTCCTTTCTAGGTTGCATTATTTTTACTTTTATCAATATTTACATTGTGCACGTGATGGGATATACTTTCTTCATTGGAAATGCCTAGGCTCAGGCGGTTCGTCTCCCGAACTCTACCAACGAACGTTGGAATACGAGATTGAAGGAGGTGTGCGAATGACAGTTGAATTGGTCATTGGCTTGGCGACGTGTGTTGCCACCGTGATTAACACTGTTTTCGTAGCTCTTTCCTACCTTAAGGGTAAAGACAAAGAGTAAAAAAATAGCCGCCTAGTCCCTCAACTTGTGCGGCTATTGTCAAACAACTGTGGAGACGACCAAAGGAACTTGGGCGTTTCCTCTTTTTTACTATAGCACAAGCACATCCTTTCGTCAAATGCTATTGCCACAGGTTTTTGTGCAAACCTAAGGGGTTTCGCTTTGTTTTTGCGGGCGACGTTGGTATTGAGGAACGAGTACTCCATCCTATTCTTTCTAGGTTGCACTATTTTTACTTTTGTCCATATTTACATTGTGCAAGTGATGGGATATACTTTCTTCATTGGAAATGCCTAGGCTCAGGCGGTTCGTCTCCCGAACTCTACCAACGAACGTTGGAATACGAGATTGAAGGAGG
>JAGARR010000034.1 GCA_017622135.1 Spirochaetaceae bacterium | reverse complement strand
GATTTGTTCGTTCCTAACGGAACTCACGGTAGGAAAAGCGAAGGTCGTTAGACCTGAGCAAATCCGATTGTTGACAGAAAACAAATGGCTTCACAGGTGGCGGGAGCTAGGCTTTCAATCGTTTCCTTGCGGAACTGGCCACAGGCCAGATTTGTCGCAACTGCTGGAAACTGCGTTGCAAAAAAATACTGCTTACTTTTAGGATGCCACACGGATTCGATTTTGCTACGCAAAATCTGTCGGAGAGCGTCAGGTCTATTCCTGCTCCCACCCAGGAAAACCGTAGGCTTTCCGAAGACCTGTGGAAATTTTTCCCAAGCTCCCCAGCAACTGGACAAACTACCAGATTTGTTCGTTCCCAACAAAATCCACGGCAGGAAAAGCGAGGAACGTTGGTTCTGAGCAAATCCGCTTGTTGGTAAAAAAACAAGGGGCATCACAGGTGGCAGGGGTTCCGAGCCTTTTCTTTTGTTGGGGAAAGCTTGTCTCACCCAATGCATTCCCCTTGTGGCAAAACATCCCGTTTCTGTGTAAAAAAATTGTAAAAATTACAAATCTGTATTTGATAAAGCTATTCACTTTCCCTTATTTTTATTACAATCAGTAGGCATAGATTATACTGCGGGAGATTTTTTGTTTTGCAGGAATCCCCGGGGAATTTGCTGAGCCATTTGGATTGAATGTATATTATTTTATATAATATATTGATTTAGATGTCTTGTTGAATTCCTAGAAGATTTTTTTATGGCGAGGTTTTCTATGGATTTGAAAGCTACTGCAAATACCATGACCTTCAAGCCGACGGCCTTTAAGCCAACGGTGCCACCCCTGCGGGTGGGAATCGATGTTGGGTCCACCACGGTGAAATTCGTGGCCTTGGACGAGAACGACAATGTGTGCTACAGCGAGTACAAGCGGCATCTGGCCGACATCCGCGGCACCATTATGGATGTGGTAAAGCGGGCTCTGGACACGCTGGAAAAGGAACTTCCTGCCGGCAGCCGGCAGCCGCTGAGCGTCAAGGTCACTGGCTCCGGTGGATTTGCCGTCTCCCAGTGGCTGAACATTCCCTTTATCCAGGAGGTTGTGGCCTCCACCACGGCTGTCCAAAAGCTCATCCCCCAGACTGACGTGGTGATTGAGCTGGGGGGCGAGGATGCCAAGATTACTTATTTTTCCGGCGGGGTGGAGCAGCGCATGAACGGCTCCTGCGCCGGTGGAACGGGAGCCTTCATCGACCAGATGGCGGCCCTTTTGGAGACGGATGCCCCCGGCCTGAACGAGATGGCCAAGGGAGCTACCACCATCTATCCCATTGCCGCCCGCTGCGGTGTCTTTGCCAAGACCGACGTGCAGCCCCTCATCAACGAGGGGGCCCGCCGGGAGGACATTGCCGCCAGCATCTTCCAGGCGGTGGTGAGCCAGACTATTTCCGGCCTGGCCTGCGGTAAGCCCATCCGGGGCAATGTGGCCTTTTTGGGCGGGCCGCTGCACTTTTTGGACCAGCTGCGCCATCGCTTTGTCACCACCCTGGAGCTGAAGGACGAGGAGATTGTCGCCCCGCCGGACTCCCAGCTCTTTGTGGCAGCCGGTGCCGCCTTCTCCGCCGAGCGGAGTCTCAGCTGCGTCCAGTCTGCCGAAAAGCAGCAGCCCTTCCCCCTGCTGGGTGAGTTCCGGGACAGCCTGAGCAACCTGGTGGATGCAGAGATGAACGAGGTGCAGCGTCTGGAGCCCCTGTTCCGTAACGAGCATGAGCTGGAGGAATTCCACCGCCGCCATGCCGAGGAGATGGCAGCCTCCGCAGACCTGGAGACTGCCTCCGGCCCGGTCTTTTTGGGACTGGATGCCGGCTCCACCACCACCAAGGCTGTCCTCATCGATGCCGCCGGTCGCATTTTGTGGCGCTTCTACGATGTGAATGCCGGAAATCCCGTGGATTTGGCGGTGCGGGTGCTCAAGGACCTGTACACCCAGCTGCCCAAGGATGCCTATATCGCCCGATCCGTGTCCACCGGCTATGGCGAGGCCCTCTTCCAGGCGGCCCTGGGGGTGGACTCTGGCGAGGTGGAGACCATCACCCACTATCGTGCCGCCGACTTCTTTGTTCCCGGCGTGGAATTCCTGCTGGACATCGGCGGCCAGGACATGAAGTGCCTGCGCATGAAGGACGGGGCCATCACCTCCATCCAGCTGAACGAGGCATGCTCCTCCGGCTGCGGAAGCTTTTTGGACAACTTTGCCCGCTCCCTGGGCATGGACGTGCGGGAATTCAGCCGCAAGGCCCTGCTGGCGGAGCGGCCGGTGGACTTGGGCAGCCGCTGCACCGTCTTTATGAACAGCCGGGTAAAGCAGGCCCAAAAGGAGGGAGCCACTGTCGCCGATATTTCTGCAGGGCTTTCCTATTCAGTCATCAAGAACGCACTGTTCAAGGTCATCAAGTTGCGCCGTGCCTCCGAGATTGGAAGCAAGGTTGTAGTGCAGGGTGGAACCTTTAACAACGATGCGGTTCTGCGGGCCTTCGAAAAGATTTCCGGGGTGAATGTCTTCCGTCCTGACGTGGCGGGTCTCATGGGTGCCTATGGTGCGGCCCTCATCGCCCTGGACCAGTGGAAGGACTTGATTCGCCCGCCGGTAGGTGTGGACGAGGCTACCTTCCAGCCCCCCACCATCCGTTCCAACATCGCCACCCTGGAGCAGCTGGACTCCTTCAACGTGGAGCTGGAGCTGCGTCGCTGCGGCAAGTGCAACAACAACTGCCTGATGACCATCAACACCTTCACCGCAGGAAGCGGAGACACCCGCACGGCCAGCCGCTTCCTTACCGGCAACCGCTGCGAGCGGGGAGCCGAGCTTGGCGACGAGCTGAAGATTGTGGATGCAAGCAACAAGGCCAACACCGCCACTGGCTCGGACCACGGGGAGAGGAAGCTGCCCAACCTCTTTGACTGGAAGTACAAGCGGCTGTTTGCCCACTACAAGCCCCTCCGCCCGGAGGAGGCTCCCCGTGGGGATGTGGGCTTGCCACGGGTGCTGAACCTGTACGAGAACTATCCCCTGTGGTTTACCATCTTCACCCAGCTGGGATTCCGGGTGCGGCTTTCCCCCCGCTCCAGCCGTTCCGTCTATGAGATGGGACTGGAGACCATCCCCTCCGAGTCCGTGTGCTATCCGGGAAAGATTGCCCACGGCCACGTGGAGGCCCTGCTGAAGCAGGGGGTCAAGTTCATCTTCTATCCCTGCGCTCCTTACGAAATCAAGGAGGATGACGGTGCGGGCAACCACTACAACTGCCCCATCGTCACCAGCTACCCGGAGGTGCTTCGCAACAATGTGGATGCCCTCCGCCGTGATCCCACCGTCACCTTTATGAATCCCTTCCTGCCCATCTACCACAAGGACAGGCTGGCGGTTCGGCTCCATGAGGAGCTGCGGGAAAAATTCGACATCCCGATGGAGGAGATTGTCCGTGCCGTGGATGCCGCCTGGAAGGAGCAGGAGTCCTTCCGAAGGGAGACCCAGCAGGCAGGTGAGGAGGCGCTGACCCAGATGATTATCATGGGGGGAAGGGGAATTGTGCTTTCCGGCCGCCCCTACCACCTTGACCCGGAGATTAACCACGGTATCCCGGAGATGATTGCGGGTCTTGGCCTTGCCGTCTTTACGGAGGATTCCGTGGCCCACTTGGGCAGCGTGGAGCGCCCCCTCCGCATTGTGGACCAGTGGACCTACCACAACCGCCTCTATCGTGCCGCCGCCTTTGTGTCCGAGTTCCCCAGCCTGGAGCTGGTGCAGCTGACAAGCTTTGGCTGCGGACTTGATTCTGTCACCTCAGACCAGGTGGACGAGATTATGCAGGCCCACGGCAGGATGTACACCCTCATCAAGATTGACGAGGGCTCAAACCTAGGGGCTGTGCGAATCCGTATCCGCAGCTTGATTGCCGCCGTGCGGGAGCGGGAGCGTCGCCAGACCTCCAAGCCTGTGTCCATCTCTGCCGCCTACAAGCGCCAGGTCTTCACCAAGGAGATGAAAAAGACCCATACCATCATTGCTCCCCAGATGTCGCCCATCCACTTCCGCCTGATTCAGAAGGCCTTCGAGTATTCCGGCTACAACTTCGTCATCCTGCCGGAGGTGGATACCATGGCGGTGGAGACTGGCCTGCAGTACGTGAACAACGATGCCTGTTATCCCTCCATACTGGTGGCGGGTCAGATGATTGCGGCCCTCAAGTCCGGCAAGTACGACCTGGACCATGTGAGCCTGCTCATCACCCAGACTGGCGGCGGCTGCCGTGCCACCAACTACATCGGCTATATCCGCCGTGCCCTGGTGGATGCTGGCATGGCCCACGTGCCGGTTCTCTCGCTGAACGCCTCCGGCTTGGAGTCCCAGCCGGGCTTCAAGATTACCCCTGCCCTGCTGCACCGTGCCATGATGGCCTTGATGACTGGCGACGTGCTGATGCGGGTGCTGTATCGCACCCGTCCCTACGAGGCCACCTCTGGCTCCGCCGACGCCCTTTACGAAAAGTGGAGTGGCCGTGCGGAGGTGCAGCTCAAGTCCCTGTCTATCCGAAAGTACCACAAGCTGATTCAGGGAATCGTGGATGAGTTTGATGCCCTGCCCCTGTTGGACATCAAGAAGCCCCGTGTGGGTGTGGTGGGAGAGATTCTGGTGAAGTTCCATCCCACCGCCAACAACGACATCTGCCGTGTCATCGAGCGGGAGGGTGCCGAGTGCGTCATGCCCGACTTGGCGGACTTCCTGTTCTACACCTTCTCCACGGGCATCTTCCGCCACGAGGAGCTGGCCTTCCCCAAGAAGACGGAGCGGAATGCCCGCCGCTTGGTATGGTTCCTGGAGCTGTACCGCAAGCGGATCAAGAAGGTGCTGGGAAAGAGCAAGCGCTTTGACCCGCCCGCATCGATTTATGACTTGATGAAGGGGGTTGACGACATCGTGCAGCTGGGCAACATCACCGGCGAGGGATGGTTCCTCACCGCCGAGATGGTGGAGCTCATCGAGTCCGGTGTTCCCAGCATTGCCTGTGTGCAGCCCTTCGCCTGCTTGCCCAACCACGTGACGGGAAAGGGCATGATCAAGGAGCTGCGCCACCGCTTTCCGGAGTCAAACATCTCTGCCATTGACTTTGACCCTGGAGCCAGTGAGGTGAACCAGCTGAACCGCCTCAAGCTGATGCTCTCCAACGCCCCGGTCGGCCGCCATCCCGACGAGCGTGCGGAGGCGTGATAGAACTGTAGAGACAATAAATGCCGCCGGTCAGCTGGTTCATAGGAATCGGTTGGCCGGCGTTTTTGTTGGTGGGTGTGGCGAAATAAGGGATCCGCCCCTCCACCCGTTCCCACAAAGCCCACCTTCCATTACAATGATGCCATGTTTCCGCCCCTTCCCCTAGAGCCCGCCAGAACCCATGCCCTCGCCCTGATGGAAGAGCTCGATTCTGGCCAGACACCCTTTTCTCCCCAGGACAACCTGATGTTCGGGGTGCTGGTGTGCCGGGAGCCTGAGTCCCGGCGGCAGGTGGTGCTGAGGGCCTTTTCCGGCCAGTTCCGTGGTGGTTGGCTGGTGGAGGGGTGGGTGCCGCCCCTGATGGATGTTGCCGCCTACCAGCAGCAGGTGGCCCGTGACGACGGTGAGATCCAGGCCATGACCGCAGGGATTGCCGGCTTGGAGAGGGAGATTGCTGCGGCAACGGCAGCGGGGAGGGATGTAGCCAGCCTTGAGGCCCGTCTTGGACAGCTTCGCCGCCGCCGCCGTGACCGTTCCCACCAGTCCCTGGCCGCCATCTATGGCTTGTACCGCTTTCCCTGCGCTGACGGCAGCACCAGAGCCTTCGCAGAATTTTATCCTGGCTTTCAGGAGGGGCGGCTACCGCCCACCGGCACAGGTGACTGCTGCGCCCCGAAGCTTCTGGGAGAGGCCTTCCGCCTGGGGCTGGAGCCGGTGAGCCTTGCGGAATTCTTCTACGGAGACAGGAGCCAGAGCTGCCGCTTTCAGGAGGGGGCTGAAGGTCGTCGGCACAGGGAATTCTACCCGCCCTGTGACGAGAAGTGTGGCTTGGTGCTGCCCGCCATGCTGGGGCTGGAGATTCTGTACCGTGACGACTGGGTGGTGGTGGTGAACAAGCCTGCCGGCCTGCTGTCAGTGCCGGGGCGGGGGCCGGAGAACCAGGACTGTGTGGTGGCCCGCCTCAAGAGGCTTTTCCCCCAGTGCATTGGCCAGCCCTCCGTCCACCGGCTGGACCAGGACACCTCCGGCCTGCTGGTGCTGGCTCTCACCCAGGATGCCCACCGCCACCTTTCCCGCCAATTCATGGAAGGAAGTGTCTACAAGGAATACGAGGCCCTGCTCCGGGGAAGGGTGGTGGCCTCCGGCTGGCAGCATCTGGAGCTGCCCTTCCGCCTAGACACGGACAACCGTCCCCGCCAGATATATGACCCGCTGGAGGGAAAGGTGGGTGTCACCGACTGGAGGATTCTGTCCTACCATCGGTGCAGCCAGCAGGTGTGCCGGGACAGGGTGCTGACCCGCATCCTGTTCGTTCCCCGCACTGGCCGCACCCACCAGCTGAGGCTCCACGCCATGCACCAACGGGGCATTGGCATTCCCATCCAGGGGGATCGGCTCTACGGCCGGCGGCTGGAGGGCGAGCGGCTGATGCTCCACGCCACAAGGCTCCGGTTCATCCACCCTGAAAAAAATGAGCCGGTGGAATTCATCTCACCGGCACCATTCTGACAATTATTCAGCTCGAATCGAAGTACTGGGCAGGACTTCTCCGAGGTACAATTATTCAGCTCGAATTGAAGTACTGGGCAGAACTTCTCCGAGGTACAATTATTCAGCTCGAATCGAAGTACTGCGGACCACCACGTCGTGGGAGGAGCCTTCCACGATGGAGGCCTGGGACACCAGGGTAATCTTGGCCTCCTGCTGGAGCTGGGGGATTGACAGCACGCCGCAGTTGCACATGGTGTGGCGAATCTTGCTGAGGGTCATGTTTACGTTGTCGTGGAGGCTTCCGGCGTAGGGAACGTAGGAGTCCACGCCCTCCTCAAAGGCCATGGTCTTTGCCCCGCCTAGGTCGTAGCGCTGCCAGTTGCGGGCCCGGTTGGAGCCCTCACCCCAGTACTCCTTCACGTAGCTGCCGTTGACGATGAGCTTGTTGGTGGGGCTCTCGTCAAATCGGGCAAAGTAGCGGCCCAGCATCACGAAGTCGGCTCCCATGGCTAGGGCCAGGGTGATGTGGTAGTCGTGGACAATGCCGCCGTCGGAGCAGATGGGGATGTAGATGCCGGTGCGCTGGTAGTACTCGTCCCGGGCCTTGGCCACCTCGATGGTCGCCGTGGCCTGTCCCCGGCCGATTCCCTTCTGCTCCCGGGTGATGCAGATGGAGCCGCCGCCGATGCCCACCTTCACGAAGTCCGCGCCGTTCTCCGCCAGAAAGAGGAAGCCCTCCCGGTCCACCACGTTTCCCGCCCCCACCTTCACCTGGGGGCCGAAGGTGCTGTGTATGTCATGGAGGGCCCGCTTCTGCCACTCGGAGAAGCCCTCGGAGGAGTCGATGCACAGGATATCCACTCCCGCCTCCAGCAATGCGGGAACTCGCTCCATATAGTCACGGGTGTTGATTCCCGCCCCCACCACATAGCGGTGGTTTCCGTCCAGCAGCTCCAGGGGATGCTCCTCATGGGAGGCGTAGTCCTTGCGGAACACCATGGAAACCAGGTGTCCGTCCGCTGTTATAATGGGAAGGGAGTTCAACTTGTGCTTCCAGATCAGGTTGTTGGCCTCGCTCAGGGTAATGCCGTCCTGTCCCACAATCAGGTCATCGAACTTGGTCATGTAGTCCGCCACCGGAGACTGGGGGTCCACCTTGTTGATGCGGAAATCGCGGCTGGTGATGATTCCCAGCAGCTTTCCGTTGGGGCCGCCGTCTGCGGTGACTGCCACTGTGGAATGGCCGGTGCGCTCCTTCAGGTTGATGACATCCTGCAGGGTGTTGTCAGGCTTGATGTTGGAGTCGGAGGTGACAAAGCCAGCCTTGTGGCTTTTGACCCGGCGAATCATGTCCGCCTGCTGCTGAATGGTCTGGGAGCCGTAGATGAAGGAGATGCCACCCTCCTTTGCCAGGGCAATGGCCATGGTGTCGTTGGACACGGACTGCATGACGGCGGATACCATGGGAATGTTCATGGAGAGGGGGCATTCCTCCCCCTTGCTGAACCGCACGATGGGGGTGCGCAGGCTGACATTGGAGGGAATGCAGTCTGCGGAGGAATAGCCGGGAACCAGCAGGTATTCGCCAAAGGTATGGGAGGGCTCTTCAAAATAGTATGCCATGTCAACTCCTTCAAAATGGTAGGTGTAGATGATTGTTTAATAGAAAATTATATCTGAAAGAAGGGGGTGGTGCAAGTGGGATGTCCGTTACAAATACCTTTAGGACAGAGAGACAGCCGTGGAAGAATGTGACATAAAGTTCTTCAAGAATTCATGTGGTGTCAAGAAGCCGAGAGATTCATGAGGGCGGTATGAGTGGTATTTTTTGAGCCAGGAGTCGATTTCTGCTTGAAGCTCGCTGACACTCATGGGCCTCATCAGATGATCAAGCTAACACGGGTTTTGTGCTCAGTGTGTCCTATTTGTTTCTTGGAATCAACAGGGGTGGAGAGCTTGGGTAAAAAAAACTGGTCCTTGAGGTTTGACTCAAAGACCAGCTGGAGTGGAAGCCGACGGAATCGGCTCCTGTCTCCTAGCAAACCAACAGGTAGTTTGCCACCGCCTCATAGGCAGGAAGGGATAGGGGATCTATATATTTGTTGGAGGAAAGGGGATTGGAGGCGAACCTCGCTATCACCATCTCTGCCATGGGGTCGATGTAGATTGCCTGGCCGTGGACACCCCGGGCCATGTAGGCCTTGTGGTGGTTGTGGGTGATCCACCACATGCTGCGGTAGCTCCAGCCGTGAAGGTCGGGGTACTCGTGGCCCCGATCAAAGTCGTGGGGGTCGCCGCCGGTGGTGATGGCCTGCACCGCCTTCTTGGGAATCAGCTGGATGCCGCTGAGCTTGCCCTCGTTGCGCATCAGCTCTCCGAAGAGGGCCATGTCCCGCAGGCCCATGCTCAGGCCGCCGCCGGCAAAGGCGATTCCTGCCGGGTCAAGCTGGTAGTAGGCGTCGCTGGAGGCTCCCATGGGTCGCCAGATCATTTCGGACAGGAGCTGGGCGAGCCCCTTGCCGGTGACACGGGAGATGAGCCAGCCCAGCACCATGGTGTTGGCGGTGCGGTAATGGAAGGCCTCCCCGTGGTCGTGGCGGGAATCCTTCTTGATGGCGGGCAGGTACTCGTAGTAGCAGCCTGGACCGCTGTAGTTTGCGGGGCGGAACACATTGCCCGCCTGGGACAGCTTCCAGATGTCGGAGTTGGGGTCGTTGTAGTCCTCGCTGAACTGGATGGCAGTGGTCATGTCCATCACCTGCCGCACCGTGGCGTCTCCGAAGCCTGAGTCCTGCAGCTCCGGGATGTAGGAGCCCACCGTCCGCTGCTCCTCCAGCTTGCCCTCCGCCACCAGAATGGAGGCCAAGAGCCCTGCAAAGGACTTGCTGACGGACATGGCGGCGTGGTGGCCCCAGGGACTCATGCCGGCAAAGTACCGCTCGTAGACGATGTGGCCACGGTGCAGGATAATGATGCCGTCGGTGAAGTTCCGCTCCAGGGATTCTCCCCAGGTGATGGCGTTTGCCTCCTTCCAAGGCGTGAAGGTCACCGTGTCCAGCTCCTTCATGAGCTTCACGTGGAATTTGTGGATGCCGTCCTTCTCCTTGTTGGCGGAGACTTCTCGGGTGGGAAGGAATTCCCGCATGTGGTTCACGCTGTAGCGCAGAGCCGGAAACTGGAAGAAGGAGCCGTCCGCCGCCGAGAGAATCTTGTCCTGCGGTGGGGGAAAGCCCTGCATCCAGCCCATACGTCCGGGGTCTGTCTCTGCAATGCTGATATAGTCGTGCTTTGTTGTTTCGTTCATGTTTACCACCTACCTCAAAGGATAGTTGGTGGCGCTACGGAATGCAAATGTTCCGGGAAATTTGTGCTATTATTTTCCCCAAGGCTTTGCTGAATTGAAAAATGAATTTTCCCCATTTTCATCTTTCAATTTTCCATTTTCAATATACCGGAATCTCCAGGGTGAAGCAGCTGCCGGTGCCCCGCTCCGACTCCACCCGGATGGTCCAGCCCAGGGTGTCCGCCACCGTCTTCACCACCGCCAGTCCCAGTCCCTTGCCCTCGCTTTTCAGGGAGTTGTCCCCCCGGAAGAAGGGGTCGAACACGTGAGGCTGGTCCGCCTCCGGGATGCCGCAGCCATTGTCCTGCACCTGCAGGATTACCTGGCCCTCCCGGTTCCTGGCTGCCTTCTGGCCGCCCTTCCTCCGTTTGGGGGTGGCGGCAAGGCGGGCGGTGAGGCTGATGGTGCCGCCTGGGCTGGTGTAGCGGATGGCGTTGCCGCAGAGGTTGTCCAGCACCCGTACCATCAGACTTTCGTCCAGGGGAACCGCCAGATCCGCCGGCAGGGTGATGGCGGTGGTGACGGTGCGTCCCAGAATCCTGCCATCCTCCTGCAGCCGGGTGGCGTAGTCCGAGAGGAGTGGAGCCAGCGGCACCAGCTCCAGATTCTGCTTCAGGTCCCCTGAGTCCAGCCGCACAAAGTTGATGAGGTCGTCTATCATGGCGTCCAGCTGGTCCACCTTCTCGCCTACAATCTCCAGGGACTTGCTGATGATTTCCGGGGAGTCGGCGGTGCCGTCGCAGATGGCTTCGGTGTAGCCCTTGATGAGGGCCAGGGGGGTCCGCAGGTCGTGGCTGATTCCCATGATGAGCCAGGATCGCCGCTTCTGCTCCTCCAGCAGGGCCAGCCTCATGCTGTTGAGGGAATTGGTGAGGGAGAGAATCTCGTTGTTGCCCCGCACCTGTATCTCCTTGTTAAGGTTGCCCTTGGCCAGGCTCCTGGTCTCCCGCTCCAGCACCTCCATGGATCGGGAGAGGACGTGGGACAGGTAGATGATGCCGCTGATGCACAGGAATAGCAGCAGGCTGAACACGTTGACGATAGCCTTCAGCTGGTCGATTACCGTGTCCCATTTGTACTGGTTCTCCCGCAGCAGCCGGGTGATGATCATCAGCTGGGATGAGTCACCGTTTTCGGGATGGAAATTCCGGTCGATTTGGTAGAGGTAGTCCTGGGTGTTGGTGGCAAACACCGCCATCAGCTCCTCCTCCGTCAGCTGGTCTCCTACCGTTATGCCGGGGATGGAGGACAGCAGCACCATTCCCTTGTCCGATAGCACGGCCACCTCCACTGAGTCTGGCAGCTGCTTGATGAAATCCCGCACCTGCTCCCACTCCTGCTTGTTGTGGCCAAGGGTATCTCGCTTTGAGATTTCCTCCCAGGAGGGAATGAAGATGTTGCTGGGGGAGCGAAACCAGCTGGAGAGCACCAAGGTTCCCAGCATGAACACGGGAATCAGGAAGAGGGCAATCAGCAACAGGATGAACTGGGTCCTGATTTTCACCGGGAGCCGTCCTCTTGGGGCGGAATGTTGAACTGGTAGCCCAGGCCGTGGATGTTCTCGATGTAGGCCGGGAC
This sequence comes from Spirochaetaceae bacterium, assembly GCA_017622135.1. Taxonomy (GTDB): domain Bacteria; phylum Spirochaetota; class Spirochaetia; order Treponematales; family Treponemataceae; genus Treponema_F. The sequence goes on along the minus strand of JAGARR010000034.1, from coordinate 39,750 downwards.
GGAGGGGTTGTCCTCAATCTTTCGTCGCAGCCGCTGGATGTACACTGCCACCGCGGAGATGTCACCGTAGGCTCGTCCCCATACGTCCCGGTAGATGGCTTGGGCTGTGAGGGGAATGCCGGCGTTTCGCACCAGATGGGCCAGAATGGAAAATTCCTTGGAGGAGAGGGGGATACGCTGTCCATTGCGGGTAAGGAGGTAACGGTCGCAGTAGAGATGGAAGGGACCGAACTGAAAGGTCTGCTCTTGGGCTGGAGCATCGGTGGTGCTTCCCGCCCGCCGCAGCATGGCCTGGACCCGGGCCACTAGCACCTTGGGGGAGAAGGGCTTGGTGATGTACTCATCGGCTCCTCCACCCAGCCCCTGGATGATGTCCTCCTCGCTGTCCCTGGCGGATATGATGAGTATCGGCACCTGGCTTGTCTCGCGGAAAATCTGGAGGAATTCAAAGCCCCCCATGCCCGGCAGATTCAAGTCCAGCAGCACCAGCTCCGGCTGGAAGCTTTCCAGCACCGTCAATGCCTCCTCGCCGCTTTCCACTGGCTTGATCTCCATGCCCTCCTTGTTCAGATAGAGGGTAATGAGTGCGGCCAGTTCCGTTGTATCTTCTATCAGTAGAATTTTGTTTCCCATAGGTTGCCTCGATTGTTCTCCTACTATGACATTGACAGGAAATTTTGTTAAGATGTTTTGACTGTTTCTAACAAAATATTATTTGCAATTTGTTTTAAGTTTCATTTTAAGGACGGTTGGTACAATCCATTGCGTATGAGGAAAATACAGATGCTGGAAAAAAATCGTTATCCTTTCGCCGGTTCCTCTGGACGGTTTATTTCTTCCCGCCATTGCAGTTGGGCTGCCGCCCTGCTGTTCCTGTGGGTATGGACTGCCGCCGTAGTGTCTGGCCAAGTCCCTTCCGGAATGTCCTTGTCCGATGGCGACGGCGGACGGGTAGTTTCCCTTGCGAAGGCTCAGGCTCTGGCCTTGGAGGGAAACGCCACCCTCCGTGCCCAACGGCTCACCCTGGAGGCTGCCCGCCGTTCCTCCCAGGCCCGCTGGAATTCCTTTCTTCCGGGAATCAACCTGGGGGGCTCCGTGTCCAACAGCCACACTATTGTGGACGGCTCCAGTGGTTCAGGGGCTGGAACTCCTGCTGCTGGTGGCAATGCCAACTGGAGCTGGGGAATTTCCGGTGGTGTAAGCCTGTCATTGACGGCGGGTATTCCCGTGCAGATGCAGCTGGCCGCTCTCGGCTACGAGATTGCCCAGACGAACTACCAGCTGCAGCTCCAGACGGTGATGGCCAACGTCGCCTCATCCTTCTATAACTTGGTGGCGGAGGCCAAGAATCTTTCCGTTCTGGAGGACAATCTGGAGTTGACCCGCAGCCAATATGAGCTGGCTCGCCGGAACTACAACCGGGGTCTTGCCTCGGAGCTGGATATGCTGCGCTCCCAGTACGCATACGTTTCCGCCCAGCCAGAGCTGGAGAAGGCTCAGTTCAAGTACCAGTCGAACTTGGCAGCCTTTCAGCTGTTGCTGGGGATTCAGGAAACCGTGGTGCCGGGGGAGGAATTCCAGCTGGTGCAGCTCCAGCTGCCTGACACCCAGCAGCTGATCCAGGACTACCTTGAGGGCCGCCATGATGTTGTCCAGAAGCAGCAGCTCCTCCGGCAGGCCAAGCTTACCAAGACGGCCCAGAACCTGGCGGCCCGTGCTCCTTCGGTGGGGCTTTCGGAGTCCCTGCGGTTCTCCCCGCCCGGCCAGCGTGATGACGGCCCCTCGGTGACGGGAAGCTTTTCCGTTTCCGTCTCAATTCCGGTGGATGGCTTTATTCCCGGTTCCACCAAAAGCCTTTCCTTGAAGCAGGCTGCGGATGCCGTGACTGTCGCCCAGCTGAATCTGGACACCACCCTTGCCCAGGCCCAGCAGGACATTGCCACTAAGGTGGCGGAGGTGGGGCAGCGGTGGCACGCCATCGACATTGCCCGGCTGAACGAATCCATTGCGGAGCGCTCCTACCAGCTGTCCCAGGAAGGCTATCGGGCGGGCTTGGTGAGCCAGACGGATCTGGAGACCTCTCGTCAGCAGATGGTGTCCGCCCAGCTGGCAGCCAGCAACTCCCAGGCCCAGTATCTGGTGGGGGTGGAGAATCTTGCCGATGCCCTGGGGCTGGAGGTGGAGCAGCTGTACCAGCGCTTCGGGGTGCAGGAATAGTTTTAGAGAAGGCCGCTGGAAGGCTGGAGGGGTCGCCAAAGGAATTGGCGAAGGTAAGGAGAGATTCATGTCAGGAGAAAAGATGACTGTTGAAAAGAAGGCCGACCGTATCGGCAAGATAATCGTGATTGTCCTTATGGCTGTCTTTGTGACGGTGGGAATTCTCACCATGGTGGGAAAGGAGTCTGGCGGCGGAATGCCACAGGGAATGTCGGGAATGGGGCGTGGGGGCTCTCAGGGAGATATGACCACGGTGACGGTATCCGTCAAGGCTATGGAGCCGGAGACCCTGCAGAAGACGGTGCTGCTGAACGGAGATGTTGCCTCCCGTACGGAGACCAGCATCTATCCCGACACCTCCGGCAAGGTGAGCCGCATCTTGAAGTCTCTGGGGGACACGGTGCGGAGGGGCGAGGTCATTGCTTATGTGGATCCCTCCCGCCCCGGCTCCGCCTATGCTGCCAGCCCGGTCACTGCCACAGTGGCTGGAACTATTATCCAGCAGCCCTACAGCGTGGGGGACACCATTGGCACCAGCAACGCCCTGGCTGTCATCGGCTCCCTGCAGGATTTGGAGATTCGGGTGAAGGTGTCGGAAAAGTACAGCTCCTACCTGAAGGTGGGGCTTCCTGCCTACGTGTCATTGGTGTCTGCCCCGGAGGAGCACTTTACAGCAAGAATCGCCTCCATCTCTCCAGTGGTGAATCCTGCAAGCCGTACCCAGGAGGTGACTCTTGTTCTGGACCAGCAGGACAGCCGCATCAAGCCGGGTATGTTCGCCCAGGTTCGGCTGGTGATCATAGAAGAAAAGGATACCTTTGTGGTGCCCCTGGAGGCCATCCGCTCCTATAATGATGATTCCGCCGTCTTTGTGGTGGCTGCCGACAACACCGCCTATCGAAAGCTTGTCACCACCGGGGTGTCCAACGACAATGATATCCAGATTGTCAGCGGCCTCATTCAGGGAGATCAGGTGATTGTGGCAGGCTCTGTCACGGAGGGCATGAAGGTCCGCGTTGCCGGTACTGCCATGGCTACTACTGGAGCCTCCGGTCAATCTTCAGGTCAGCCGGCAACCCAGCCCCCAGCAGGTAGGTAAGGTATGAATGTCTCAGAGCTTTCAGTCCGCAGGCCCGTCACCATCACCATGCTCTATGTGCTGGCCTGCGTCATTGCCGCTGTATTCATCCCCCGGCTGGGAATCGCCCTGTATCCTTCCACCGAGCTGCCCATGCTCACCGTCAGCACCTCCTATCCTAATGTGGGGCCAGAGGAGATTGACACCAACGTCACCGACATCATCGTCAGCAGACTGAACCGCATTCCCGGCCTCCAGTCCATCACCTCCACCTCCAGCAACGGCCGCAGCCAGGTTCGGCTGGAATTCGGCTACGACACGGACTTGGAGCAGGCCAAGGATGACGTTACCGCTGCCCTGTCTAATATCTCGAACCGTTTGCCCGACGGGTGCGGCACACCCTCCATCTTCCAGTTTAACATAGACTCCCGTCCTATCATGCAGCTGGCGGTGGAGGGTGACCTGCCGGTGGACGAGCTCAAAACCTTGGCGGAGGACATTGTGCAGCCCCTGCTGGAACGGGTGGACGGTGTCGCCACCACCGATGTCAGCGGCGGGGTGTCCCGCAGAGTCATCGTGGACCTGTCCCGCAACCGGCTGGAGGCCTTCGGCTTGACGGCCCAGAGCATCCGTTCCGCCCTGGCCGCCCGGAACATGCAGGTGTCCTCCGGCACCATCACCCACGGAAAGACAGACTACGAAATTGTCACCAACGAGTACTTCCAGTCCCTGGAGGATATCCGCACCACTGTCATTGCCGCCAAGGAGGGTGCGGCCATCCGCCTTGACGATGTGGCGGAGGTCTACGAGGACACCACGGAGCGCAGCGTCTACATCAACGGCAGTCCGGGGCTCTACATCAGCGTGTCCAACGAGTCTGGTACCAATGCCTCCAGCATCTCCAAGGGCATTCATGCCATGCTGCCTCTCATCAACCAGCAGCTTCCCACTGGCATCACTCTGCGGGTTTTGAGCGACGACACCACCCTCATCGACGCCACCTTGAGCCAGGTCTATAGCTCCGCTGTGGAGGGAGCCATCCTGGCCATGCTCATCATCTTTGTGTTCCTCCGCAGCATCAAGAGCTCCGTCATCATCGGCCTTTCCATTCCCATCTCCTTCATGCTGACCCTGCTGGTGATGGCCTTCCTGGACCTGACGGTGAACCTCATGACCATGTCGGGGCTCATCCTGGGACTGGGAATGACGGTGGACTCCTCCATCGTCATTCTGGAGAACATCCAGCTGCGCCGCCAGAAGGGACAGAAATCCGCCATTGCCGCCATCCTGGGAAGCCGCAACATGATGACCGCCATCTTCGCCTCAACTGCCACCACCCTCTGTGTTTTCGTGCCCATGTTGATCTATGAGGCCCAGCTGGAGATGTTCGGCCAGATGTTCCGTGACATGATTATCACCGTCTGCGTCTCCCTCATCGCCTCCTTTGTGGTGGCTGTGACCCTGGTGCCCGCCCTCTGCGGCAGCATCATGAAGCTGGATACCCGCACCCAAAAGCCCTTGAAGAACAGGCTGCTGAAAAGGATTGACCAGTGGTTCGACGTGACTCAGCAGAAGCTGGAGGATGCCTACGGCAGAATGCTGGAATTCTGCCTTTCCAACAAGTTTTTAGTGCTGTCATTGGTGGCGGTGATGCTGGTGGTGAGCATCCTGCAGTTCAGTTCCATGGGAATGAACCTGGCTCCCTCCTCCAGCGCCGACGACCGGGTGACGGTGCGGCTTTCCATGCCCATCGGTACCAACAACCAAGTGGTGCGGGACTACCTGTTCCAATTCCAGGACATTGTGCTGAAGGAGCTGGAGGGAGCCTACGAGACCATCGTCCTCAACAGCGGCAACAGCAATTCCGGTTCCATCCAGATCAACCTGCCGGAGCTGGAAAAGCAAACCATGTCGGCGGCGGAGGTTCGCTCTGCCTTGAATCCCTATTTGAACCAATGGAGTGATGTCACCATCACCGCAGGTAGTGGCCGTGGCTTTGGTGGTGGCTCTGGCGGAATAGACATCAAGGTGCTTTCTACCGATGCCACCGCCGCCCAGCAGGTGATGGACCAGATTGTGGAGCTGCTGGAGGACAATGTTCCCGCACTGAAGGATGTTTCCACTGACACGGAGGATGGGTCTCCCCGGTTTCAGATTGCCATCAATACTGATGCCGCCGCCCAGGCTGGAGTCAGCGTCAGCTCCATCACCCAGGTACTGCAAACTGCCATCACCGGCTCCACTGCCACAGTGTTCCACGGCAACGGCCAGAACATGGATGTGGTGGTGCAGATGCGGGAGCTGGACATCCAGAGCCCTTCGGATCTGAGCGCCCTCACCGTGTCCACCTCGGCGGGTCTCATGACCCTGGACAATTTCATCACCTTCACCGAAGGCCGTTCCCCCCGCAGCATCCGTGAGGAGAACGGGGAGCGGGTGAACCATGTCACCGCCAGTCTGGTGGAGGGAGCGGTGGCCACGGAGGTGCAGCAGCTGGTGGAGGAGCTGGTTACCAACAACATCGTGCTGCCGGATTCCGTTGACCTGGAATTCGCCGGAGATGCCCGGGACATCGAAAGCTTCGGCAAGGTGTTCCTGCTGGTTATCGCCCTGGCGGTCTTCCTGGTGTTCGTGGTGATGGCCGCCCAGTTCGAGTCTCTGGTGGATCCCCTGATTGTGTTCCTGTCCATTCCCCTGGTGCTGATTGGTGTGGTGGGCATCTACAAGATTACCGGCCAGACCCTGAGCCTCTACGCCTACGTGGGAATCGTGTCCTTGGTGGGAATTGTCGTCAACAACGGAATCGTGCTGGTGGACTTCACCAACCAGCTGGTGCGTGAGAAGATGCCGGTGCGGAAGGCCTGCATCCTGGCGGGACGGAACCGTCTGCGGCCCATCCTGATGACTACCCTCACCACGGTGCTGGGAATGCTGCCCATGGCCTTCTTCCCCGGCGAGGGTGCCGAGTCCATGCAGCCTATGTGCCTCACCCTGGTGGGTGGCCTCATGTCCGGCGCCTTCATGACCCTCTTCGTGTCGCCGGTGTTGTACGCCCTGCTGAACAGGCGGCGGGAAAAGCGGTTCGACGATCCAGAGTCCCTGATGAACCAGATGGCCGAATTGGACGAGATGGAGGGCCGCAAGAAGGTGGCCCTGTCTACTGGTCTGGTGGATTAAAAAAAAAAGAGGCTCGGCTTCAGCGTGCAGTGTTTGGAGCCGAACCTATTTCATCGAATGAAGGTGCAAGCTAGGTGTCTGCCAGCAGCTTCTTCTTGTTCCATTCCGGCAGCAGCTTTGCGGGGTCTCCTGACAGGACCTTTTCCAGCAGGGTGGCGGCGGAGGGAAAGATTTGTGACAGGATGATTTTCTCATCGCTGGTGAAGTCGGACAGCACGTAGCCCGCCACATCCTTGTGCTCCGGCCGCCCGATTCCGAACCTGAGCCGCCAGAAGTCCGCCGTTCCCAGCACCGCCTTGGTGGAGCGCAGGCCATTGTGGCCTCCCAGTCCGCCGCCGTTTTTCAGGCTCACGGTGCCCGGCGGCAGCTCCAGCTCGTCGTGAACCACCAGCACCTCTTCCGGTTTGATCTTGTAGAACCGGGCCAGTTGTCCGATGCTGTCCCCGGACAGGTTCATGTAGGTCTCCGGCTTCAGGAAGTAGACCCGGTGGCCGCCGAAGGAGTCGCAGGTGGCGTAGTGCCCTTGGAATTTCTTCTGCCAGCTCAAGCTGCCGGCAATGGGGAGACTGTCTGCAAAGAGCCAGGCCACATTGTGCCGGTTCCCCTCGTATTTCTTTCCATAATTCCCCAAAAATGCCACAAGACTAATCATGGCAATCAGTATATCATGGAACAAAAGAAAAGGGGAGGGGAGTTAGGCCTGTCAGATTGATTTCTGGCTAGACTCCAATCCCAGGAGCTCGGCAGTGGCGCTGGAGCCAATCTGTCCGTACAGAAAAAACTTCAGCTCCTGCTGATACTGCTCCAGTCCTGCCTTGATGGAAATGTTCTGGGGCTTTGCCTTCATCTTTTGAAGCTGCCGGTACGTTTCCGCACAGACAAAGATGCTGTGCATGGTGTCCATATATTCTTTTGAAACGGAAAGTGTCTGCATCATAGTTTAAATGGTAGTATCCAGAAATTTCCCGTTCAAATGGCAACAGAAAACTTCACCTATTCTTAATTTTTTTTGAAAAACAAAGGTTTTGGGGATTTATCATGTCTTGTTTTTCCTATAGGATGGTAGCAGTTGATACCAGTGCGGTTTTCAGGAGGCTCCATGTATCCACCCTTTTTCAATCCCTTCTTCAATCTCTCCAGCAGTCTAGAGGAAACAAAGACGGTTCTCAAGGATCGGTTTCTCACTGAGGAGGAGACGAATTTCTTCTTTGAGAAGCTTCGGGAGTACAACCTGAAATATTTCGCCAACATGCAGTACTGGTTCATCACCTTTTTGGAGCGGGTGGTGCGCATGGAGAATTTCAACTTCTACAGCTATTCCCCTCTGACCTATTGGTGGGAGAACCAGTGGATGAATTCCAAGCCAAAGCTCTCCAAGAAGCTAGGTGACGAGGGCTTCTCTTCCTTCTTCATTATGGTGGAGAATTTCATTGCGGAGGATGAGAACCTCAGCCAGGAGGAACGCTCCCAGCTGCAGGAAATTTCCCAGGTCTGCAAGATCAAGGCCATGAAGAACTGGAGCCATGTCACCAGTCTGCCCGGCGGAATCCTCTAGTGGTCCTCCCTCTTTCAATGAAATAGTTTTAAAAAAAGAGCGCATCTGTCTGGTTTCTCTCCAGCCTTGCTCCCATCCTTTTTTTTAGGTATAATCACGAAAAATCCATTAGAATTTATTATGTAGGCAGATGGTTTGTATTTCTGCCGTACATCATATTTACATCAAGGCTGGTCTTTCCAGCCTTTGGGAGGAGAAGATATTGGCAGATTGCTTTGAGAATCTCATCGTCCAGAAGTTGTCCCTGTTGGTGGAGCTGAACGACCCCATCGATTCCAAACTGTACCAGAAATTCGACGTGAAGCGGGGCCTGCGTTATTCTGATGGCCGTGGCGTTCTGGCGGGCCTTACCCAGATTGGAGACGTTGTTGGTTACGAGGTGGTGGAGGGCCAGAAGGTAGCCGTTCCCGGCAAGCTCATCTACCGTGGCTACAATGTGGAGGATTTGGTGCGGGATACGGCCTCCCAGGATGAGTTCGGCTTTGAGCAGACGGTCTACCTGCTGCTTTTCGGTGAGCTGCCCAACAGGAGCCAGCTGGAGGAATTCCGCTCCTATCTTGGTGGCCGCCGTTCCCTGCCGGACAACTTCACTGAGGACATGATCATGAAGGCGCCCTCCCCGGACATCATGAACAAGCTTGCCCGCTGCGTGCTGGCCAGCTATTCCTACGACGAGAATCCTGACGATCCTGCCATTCCCAATGTGCTGAAGCAGTGCATTGACCTGGTGGCGAAATTCTCCACCTTCTCCGCCTACGCCTACCAGGCCAAGCGGCGGTATTACGACAAGAAGAGTATGTACATCCACAATCCGGTGCCGGAGCTTTCCACAGCGGAGAACTTCCTCCGCCTCATCCGTTCCGACAAGAGCTACACCAAGCTGGAGGCGGAGGTGCTGGACTTGGCCCTGATTCTCCATGCGGAGCACGGCGGCGGAAACAACTCCTCCTTCTCCATCCACGTGGTGTCCTCCGCCGATACCGACACCTATTCCGCCATTGCCGCCGCTGTCGGTTCCCTCAAGGGTCGCCGCCACGGTGGTGCCAACATGATGGTGATGCAGATGATGGACGACATCAAGGCCAACGTAAAGGACTGGTCCAACGAGGCTGAAATCAAGGAGTATCTGCGAAAAATTGTCCGCAAGGAGGCCTTTGATCGCACGGGTCTCATCTACGGCCAGGGCCACGCTGTCTACACCATCTCCGATCCTCGTGCCATCCTGCTGCGGGACAAGGCGGCGGAGCTGGCCAGGGAAAAGGACATGATGGAGGAGTACGGCCTCTACTGCGCCATCGAGCGGCTGGCCCCGGAGGTCTTTGCGGAGGAGAAGGAGAGCGACAAGCAGATTTGCACCAACGTGGATTTCTATTCCGGCTTTGTCTACACCATGCTGAACATTCCACGGGAATTGTACACCCCCATCTTCGCCATGTCCCGTATTGCCGGCTGGGCAGCCCACCGCATCGAGGAGGTGATTGCCGGTGGCCGCATCTACCGCCCCGCCTACAAGAATGTGCTGGATCCCCGCACCTTCGTTCCCATGGAAGGGAGGAAGTAGCGGTGGCGGGAGAACGGCTGGACAAGGTGCTGGCAAAGCATGGCTTTGGCTCCCGAAAGGATGCCCAGAGGCTGGTGCGGCGGGAAGGTGTCCTGCTGAACGGCCAGCTGTGCCGCAGCCCCGACCAGCACATCGACCTGGACACTGACATGCTGGAGGTGGCCGGACAGGTGCTGCAGTTGCGCCGTCATCTCCACCTGATGATGAACAAGTGTGGCGGGGTGGTGTGTTCCGCCAAGGATGGCCTCCACCGCACCGTCTTTGACCTGCTGGAGGAGGAGCTGCGGCACCAGTTCTTGGGGGGCAGCCTCCATCTGGTGGGCCGTCTGGACATTGACACCGAGGGATTGCTGATTTTTACCACCGACGGTACCATGACCCACCGCCTCACCTCTCCAAAGACCCACGTCACAAAAAAATATCTGGTGGGTCTGCGGGACCGGGTAGATCAGAACCAGCAGTCTCAGCTGGTGGGGGAGTTTCGGCAGGGCATCACCATTGCGCCTGAGGGTGACGACGGAGAGCATCTGTGCCAGCCTGCTGAATTGGAGTGGATTTCTGACAGGGAGTGCCACCTCACCATTACGGAAGGCCGCTACCACCAGGTGAAGCGGATGATGGCGGCTGTTGGAAATGAGGTGGTGAGCCTCAAGCGGATAGCCATGGGAGGTCTGAGTCTGGATGCCAGTCTGGGCAGCGGCCAGTACCGGGAGCTGACGGCGGAGGAGCTTGCCCTGCTGACCAACCCGGCCCGTTGACGGAGCTGATTTTCAGATGAAATGAGAGGGCTTGGAATTGCTTCCAAGCCCTCTTTTGTTCGTGCCGAGGGGTTGATACCCCGCTGCTTGCATTGGGGTTCGTTCATTTTGCTTGAGTTATCTTTAGATGGCGTACTGCTTGCTGCGCAGCCGCTCCTCGAATTCCTCCTGGGAAAGGGGCTTGTCAAAGTAGTAGCCCTGGATCAGATCGCAGTCAAGCTCCTTCAGCACATCAAGGGTTTCCCGTGTTTCCACTCCCTCCGCCACAATGTGCATGTTCAGCTCCTTGGCCATCCGCACAATATTGGTCACCACAATCTTTGACTGCTGGTTCTGGAGGATGGTGTCTATCAGGGACTTGTCCAGCTTCAGCACGTCGAATTTCAGGTTTTCCAGGAGGCTCAGGGAGGAGTAGCCGCTGCCAAAGTCGTCGATGGAGGCGGAGAAGCCCTTCTCGTTCAATACTCGGATAGCCTTGCTGAGCATCTTTTCGTCCTCGTTGTAGGCGGTCTCGGTGAACTCAATCTCGATGAGCTGGTGGGGAATCTGCCAGTTGTCCACAATGTTGCAGATGCGCTTGCCAATGTCCGGCATGGTGAAGTTCTGCTTGGAGAAGTTCACCGACACCTTCACCGGATCAAGTCCCTGCTGTATCCAGGTGTCCATGGTGTTGCAGACCTGGTTCAGGATGTAGAAGTCCAGCTGCTGGATAAGGCCGGCAGACTCGCACATGGGAATGAACAGGGAAGGGGGGATGAATTGCCCGTCCTTCTTCCATCGGACCAGGGCTTCGGCACCCTTGAGCTTGTGGTCATGGACGCCCACCTTGGGCTGGTACACAATGATGAACTCCTTGTTTGCCAGAGCCTGGGGAATCTGCTGGATGTACATCATCTGGGTCAGGGTATGGTCCATGTTGGACTTGTTGTAGATGATGGTCTCATTGCTGCTGGAGTCGTTTTTCAAGGCACCGGCAGAAAACAGGTGGCGGGCAATCTGGGAGAAGCTTTCCTCCGTGCCGTCCGGGTCGTAGGCGCCGCTTCTGACGGTGAGCTTCAGGGGAAAGTTGGTGTCTTCCGTGAGGCTGGTGAGCATCAGGTTGTTGATGAGGAAGATGTAGTATTTCAGATGGGGCTTGTTGAGGATGACCACGAATTTGTCCGCCTCCACATGGAACAGCTGCTCTCCCGGCTCCAGGTATCGCAGGGCTGCCTTGCTGAAGTCCACCAGGATGGTGTTTGCTCCCTCGTAGCCGAATCGATTGTTGAACAGTCCGAACTGCTTGATATCCAGCTGTACATACACGTAGTTGGCAAAGGTTCCGTCCATGAAGAGTCTCTCGGCAGCCTTGAAGAGCATGGCCTTGTTGGGCAGCCCAGTGATGATGTCGGTGGTGGCCATCCTCATCATCTTTTCCTGCTGGTACTGGGTGCAGCTGTGGATGTTGCTGTATCCCTTGGCAATAGCCTCTGCCATGAGGCGGCAGCTTTTGTAGCCACAGTCCTGGCAGTCTATGGTTCGGCTTTGTGCTGTAGTCTTGTACAGCTTCTGGAAGACCTCCTCCACATCCTCCTCATAGATCGTTTTCTCCGGAATGCGGAAGGAATTGAAGGAACGCTGGAAGTCCTGAAGCTTCAAGGATGCAAAACGGCGTTGCAACAGCTGGATTCGTTGCCGTTCTGGAAGCCTGGGATTGTAGGGATTGTTCTCTTGTGAAAGGCTGGGAGACTTTCTTGTCTGCATATTGTATTCTCGCAGTACATCCTTCACCTTGCATGCGTGCTTGTGTGTGCCCGTTCCCAGGAGGCAGCCATGGTTGCAGTCAAGGAAATCCACAAAGACCGACTCCTTGTTGTCTAGGAGCATTCCGGTGAAGGAGCTGTCTTCCTGGCCCAAATTACCAATCCCTGTCAGTTGGATTCTCATGTCCCTGGTTCCCAGGAAATGGTCCATGTTTTCCTTCAGTCCACCGGGAAAGTAGAGCCTGCCCTTTGGACCAATCCCCAGGAGGTTGAGCTTTGCAGAATAGTTGGAAATGTCCTGGTCTCCGATTTTTTCCAGCAGGTGCTTTATGGTGATGTGGTGGCTGATGTAGCCCTGGGTCTCTGGGGAGCTGATTTGGTCGTAGTCGGCGATGCAGGGGCTGAGATAGGCCAGCCGCTCCTGGACGTTGCGGTATTTCTTCAAGTAGATTGCCAGGCTAACGGAGGGAGTGTGGATGGGGACTAGATTGGGAATCAGTTCCGGGTGGAGCTTCTCCACGTAGTTTACCAGAGAACTGCAGGTGGAGGAGATGGTGGCAGGTGCGTGTTCCCGCTGCAGATATTGGCTGTGGGCCCAGGTAACGATGTCGGAGCCAGCAGAGGCGTCGTAGAATTTCCTCACTCCCAGGGACTTGAGCCAGCCTAAGATCTGGTGTCCCTTTTCAGAGTATTGGAGCCATAGCACTGGGGAAACGATAAGTGACAGGGGCGTTCCACCTATCAGTTCTTCAAAGAAATCCTTTGTGTCGTCGGTATATTCCCGGGCTGTTTGGGGGCAGCCATCAAGACAGTGGCCACAGTGGATGCAGCGGGTGTTGTCCACCAGGACATAGCGTTTTCCATTTTGATGGGAAGAAATGTTCGCTCCCGGAACCGGACAGGTGGAAATACACCTGTTGCATCCAATACATTTGTCATTTGTGAAGATAACCTGTTTTTCCAGCTGTTGCATTTTTTCTGCCCCCGGAGGATTTTCACTAACTCTAAGTCAAAGGAATGCTTTTGTCAACAATAGAGAAAAAAAAACATACTAAAACCATGGGAAAAATATGTAAATCCCCTTCACTTTTATCTCTAAAACCATTATATTTGAAACATGGATTGGGAAAGACTGTCTATGCCGGAGCCGGGATCCCTGGTGGCGGTGGGTATGTCCGGTGGCGTGGATTCCACGCTGACGGCCCTGCTGTTAAAGGAACACGGCTGTCGGGTTGTTGGTGTCACCATGTCCAGCTGGATCGGTGATTATCCCCTGCCGCCTTCTTCCCAGGGGGTGCGTTCCTCCTGCTACGGCCCGGACGAGGCTATCGACATAGCCCAGTGCCAGGAATTTTGCCGTCAGCAGGGAATGAAGCATCACGTCATTGACGTGAGCGAGGCGTACCATCATCACGTGCTGGACTACTTCAAGGATGTGTATCGGTGTGGCCGCACTCCCAATCCCTGCGTCAACTGCAATCCCAAGGTGAAGTTCGGGGCTCTGCTGGATGGAATCCGGGCCACGGGGATTGACTTTGACTATTTCTGCACCGGCCACTACGCCACCCTGGTGCGCCCTGGGGATGATGTGCGGCTGGTTTATGAGCAGCTGGCGGTTTCTGGGGAGTCTGGACAGCAATCTGGTGGACAGACTGGCCAGTGTGCTGTTGAGGTACCTGTCAGGCCCGTGATGATATCCGCCGCCACAGACAGACGGAAGGACCAGACCTACTTCCTGTGTCGGGTGCCCTCTGCCACCCTGGAGCAGGTGCGCTTCCCCCTTTCTGCCTACACCAAGCAGGAGGTCTTCCAGATGGCACGGGAGTGGGGGCTTGCCGCCGCAAATCGTGGTGAGAGCCAGGACTTCATCCCGGACTCCTATCTGGACATCATCTTTTCCGACCAGCCCTCCCGGCCGGGAGACATTGTGGATTTGTCGGGAAAAAAGTTGGGGGTTCATCGGGGCATCCAGCACTACACCATCGGCCAGCGGCGGGGGCTGGGGGTCAGTTCCAATCGGCCCCTCTACGTCCATTCCATCGATGCGGTCAGCAACCAGGTGGTGCTTTGCGACGATGAGGATCTGCTGTGCAGCGGGCTGGTGGCCAGGGACTGGGTGTGGGCTGGGGATTATGCTCCCGAATCAGCCTTCCGGGCCCAGGTGAAGATTCGCCTTGCCTCGCCAGCTGTGATGAGCACCATCCAGCCTCTGGAGGATGGGGGCTACAGGATTATGTTTGATGAGCCTCAGCGTGCAGTTGCCCCAGGGCAGGCCGCTGTAGTATATTATAATGGAATTATTTTTGGAGGCGGGATTATTTCCCGAGAAATCAGATGAATCGTATTTATTTCGATTACAACGCTACCACACCCCTCTCAAAGGAGGTGCTGGACTTTTATACCAAGGAACTGGCTGAATACGCCAATGGCTCCAGCCTGCACCAGGAGGGCCGTGAGGTGGCCGCATCCATTGAGAAGGCTCGGCAGCAGATTGCCAGCTTGGTGTATTGTGAGCCTGGGGAGCTGGTGTTCACCTCCGGCGGCTCTGAGTCCAACAACACCGTGTTCAACACCATGGTGGCTCTTTCCAAGAAGCGGAACAACAAGGTGGTGGTCACCACTGCCATCGAGCATCCCTGTGTACTGGAGGCCAGCCGCCGGCTGGAGGATCAGTTCGGCTTTGAGGTCATCTTCCTGCCGGTGGATGAGGCGGGCATTGTGGACATGGAAAGCTACAGGAGGGCTCTGGAGAAGAAGCCCCTGCTGGTGTCCATCATGACTGCCAACAATGAGATCGGTACTGTCCAGGATATCAAGACCCTCTGTGCCATGGCCCATGAGGTGGGAGCCCTCTTCCACACCGATGCGGTGCAGGCGGCGGGCAAGATTCCCGTTGACTTCAAGGACTGGAACGTGGACTATGCCACCCTTTCCGCCCACAAAATCTATGGCCCCAAGGGGGTGGGCGCCCTCTACGTGAAGACAAAGACTCCCATTGAGCCGCTGATTCGTGGTGGCCATCAGGAGCATGGCCTGCGGGCGGGCACCTATAATGGCCCTGCCATTGCTGCCTTCGGTTATGCCGCCGAGCTTGCGGGCAAGGAGCTGGCAGACTATGCCGCCCACACCGGAAGGCTACGTCAGAAGCTGAAGGATGGACTTTTGAAGGCCGTTCCCAGTATCCGCATCAATGGCCACGACACCCAGGTGCTGCCCAACACCCTCAACGTCTCCTTCCCCGGAGCTGAGGGTGAGGCAATCCTCCTGTATCTGGATCTGCTGGGAGTGGCAGCCTCCACCGGCTCCGCCTGCGCCTCCGCCAGCTTGGATCCCTCCCACGTGCTGATGGCCACTGGCCTTGGACCGGAGCTGGCCCACGGCTCCATTCGGTTCAGCTTTGGCAAATACAATACAGAAGAAGAAGTGGACTACGTTCTGGAGCATTTCCCGCCGGTAATCGATCGGCTCAGGATGATGTCCACCGTATCATACAAAGACTAAGAGAGAAGGAAGGAATAGAAAGATGCAAGATTGGTTGTATTCAGATATTGTAAAAGAGCATTTCATGAATCCCAAGAATGTGCTGATGGAGGATGAGTCCCAGTGGCCCTGCGACGGCCGAGGAATTGTCGGAAACATCAAGTGCGGCGATCAGATGCTGATTCTGCTGCGCATCAAGGATGATGTGATTGAGGATGTCCGCTGGAAGACCTATGGGTGCGCCAGTGCCATTGCCTCCACCTCAATCCTTTCCGAGGCCTGCAAGGGCATGAAGATTGAGGAGGCCTACAAGCTGAAGCCCGCCGACATTGTGGCCCGGCTGGGTGGACTACCCGCCAACAAGATTCACTGCTCGGTACTGGGAGACAAGGCCCTCCGTGCCGCCATCGACGACTACCTCACCAAGCAGGGGCGTCCTGTGTTTGCCGGGCAGGAGGAGGTGGAGGTAATTTGCACCTGCCTCAACGTCACCGACCGTGACCTGGAGGAGGCCTACAAGGCAGGCGACCGCACCTGGGAGCAGCTGCAGGCCCGCACCAAGATTGGTACTGGCTGCGGCATGTGCAAGGAGACCGCCATGGAGAAGATGCACGAGTTCGAGCATCTGTATGGAGAGGACTAAATGAAGACAACTGCTCCCTATACCAGGGGAGCGGCGTCTATAAGCAAAGGTCTGCCAGTGATGGGCCGCTCAACTATGAGCTGTTCATCAGGCAGACTATTTTTTTACCACACTTCCAAGGTGTAGTTGGCGGTGTATTCCTTGCCGTTGATGTCCGCCACGGTCACTGACAAGGTGTTCCGGCCCTTGGTGAGTGTTATTTCTGCCAGGAACTGTTTATCGAGGGTGGGGTAGGTTTCCGTGGCGTTGTAGGGGCGGCGGCCTGCAACGGCAAGACGGCGGCCTGCACGGGTGAGGGTGTCGAAGGTGATGGTTTCCACCGCTGCCCCGTTCACCGCCACACTGGTGACATGGGGAAAGAATTCCTGTTCCCGGCCACGGTACAGCTTGTAGGTCCCAGCGGGGAGACTCTTCCGGGTCCGCAGCTCCAGCGTCTCTCCGTTGCGTCCAATGGCGGTGATTCCGTACAGGGAGATGGGCAGCTCCTGCTGGAGCCGTGGCATCAGCAGCCGGGGATTGATGGCTGAGTCCTGCTCCGTATCAATGACCTGCAGTTCCAGACTGCTCTGTCCAGACTGCCAGCCGGAGCTTCCACTGGTTCCCAGCTTTGTTCCTCCGGCAACCTGGGGAGTGGACTCGTTTACCACCACTTGGGTCAGGTTCCCGTAGACACTGAGCAGTCCATCCTCATGGGCAATGATAACGGCGTTTCCCAGGGGTGAGTGGAACCAGCCCATCTCGCTGTCACTTCCACCCAACACCGCAATGACTGTTCCCGACTTTATGGCAGAAATCTCTGCTGGCTGGGAAAAGACCAGTGAACTGCTGAAACTTTGGCCCCGCAGCTGTCCAAATACGGCTGCAAAGGATTTTTCCGTCACCCCCCCCTGGGGCCACTCAAAGGCCGTAACGGGCAGCAGACGGATCGCCAATATCAGAAATGCAAGAAAAAGTGACCTGTTTCGTTTCATTCTCACTCCTTACTTTATGTCCAGATTTATTTTGGATATGAAGGTGTCTCTGCCCACAAAAAGGTCGCCGTCCTCGATGGTTATGAAGGCTGAGTCAGCCTGGAAGCCAAAGGAGCCGATGAATGTTCCTGACATCTCCATCAGGTAGATGTTGTAGCGGTTCTTGTCCTTGGTGAGGACGGCAATCAGGTTGTTGTGGTGGCTTTCCTGGATGGAGAGGACTTTCCCCTTCAATGGAATGGTGGTATTGGCAAAGGTTGTACAGTCCACAATGCCAATTCCGATGGCACTGGAATAAAAGACCTTGCTCTCATCCTGACTGAATTGCACCAGTACCGGCTCCCGCAGGTTCCCTTCCAGATAGGTGTGGAATACCACCTTGTTTACGCCGTTTCGCTGCTGGGTCAGCACGAAGCGCTGCTGGTCGATACCGGAGACACAGGCAAGCTGGCTGGCGGAGGGGGACAACGCGGTGCCCAGGATGATGGGGTAGGTGCTTCCCCCCGGCTCGAAGGTTTGGAGAAGTTCCCCGGTGGCGGAGAAGATGAAGATCATGCCGTCGGCATATCCCACAGCTGTTCCCGAGGGGGTGGAGGAGATGGTAGTGATGGGGGCTGAATGCTCAAACTGCCACAGTCGTCTCGCCTTGGTGTACTGGGAAAGGCCGTATCCGCCGGGGGTAAGGATGTAGATTCTGTCATCGCAGATGTAAGGGAAGCCCGCCTCCTCGATGTGGAAGTCCGAGATACCCTGGCGGTCGGAGTACAGCTGGTAGACAGGAATCCGGGTGGAATCGGGGGCGTAAGTGGTTCGGTAGGTGGTCGATATGGCAGCCTGGAAGGGGAAGCTTTCCATCAAGGTAATTTGGCCATCGGTGGTAAAGTAGCCCATATTCTGTCCCAGACGGAAGGGCAGCTGTATTTGGCTTGGATCATTTTTCTCTTGGGGGGTCTGGAATATGGAGGTGGTCCATTGTGGTGTCAGCTGCAATTCATGGCTCAGAGACCGTGCGGCAAAAAACGCATACAGCACCAGAAATGCAACACTGACAGTGATGATGATATGAAGATTTTTCTTGATTTGCATTTTTTCATGGTATAATAATAGTAGAAAATTGTAAAGAGAGGTACAAGTATGGAACAAAAGGCACTGCACCCAGACGAGGAGAAATTCAGACAGCTTTATGAGGCGGCCTGCACTGCCGCAGGCAATTCCTACTCCCCCTATTCCCATTTTCCCGTTGGGGCTGCCCTGCTGATGGAGGACGGCTCCATAATTACTGGTGCGAACATAGAGAACCGGTCCTTTGGCCTCACCAATTGTGCCGAGCGCAGCGCCGTCTTTACCGCCATGTCCGCCGGCCATCGTAGCTTTGCTGCCCTGGTGATTGTGACACCCACCAGCGACTATCCTGTGGGACCCTGCGGTGCCTGCCGCCAGGTGCTGACAGAGTTCGCTCCACCGGAGACCCCCGTGTGGTTCGGCCCCAACTGGGAGACCATGGTGAAGACTACCCTGGGGGCGCTCTACCCCTACGACTCGCTCCACGAGTTGGCAACTGCATTGTAGTGCAGGAAACTTGGACGTAATGTAATCACGTGCAAGCCTTGACATAAAACGTCAAACAATGCAAAATAGGAATAACATTGATACGTATTACAATTCACAATCGAGGTTAACCACGTGATTGACGATATTCTGACCATAGAAGAGGTGGCGAAGTACCTGCGGGTATCCGAGCGGACAGTGTATGATTGGGCACAGAAGGGGGAAATCCCTTCTGGAAAAATCGGAACGGTCTGGCGCTTCAAGAAGAGCGAGATTGAAAAGTGGGTGAACGACCGCCTGTCCTCCAGCTCAAAGCCCAGCGCTCCGCCTAACCTGGTGCAGGTGCGGAACATCCTTTCTCCTGACAGAATTGTTTTCCTGAATCATTCCACTAAGCAGGATGCCTTGGTGGCCCTTGCCAACACCTTGGGAACTGCCCCTCAGATCAAGAACAGCCAGGAGCTGACCACGGAGATTCTCAAGCGGGAGGAGCTGATGTCCACTGCCATCGGGCGGGGCATTGCCATTCCCCACGTGCGTCTTGCCTCTGTCACCGACTTGGTGATGGCAGTTGGAATCAGCCGCACGGACATCATCGACTTCCAGGCCATTGACGATACACCGGTACGCCTACTGTTTATGATTGCCGCCGCCTACAACCAGCACTCCTACTACCTGCAGACCCTGTCTTTTTTTAGTTCACGGTTGAAGAGCCAGGAGCTACGGGACAAGCTGCTGGTGACGGAAACATCTCTGGATGCCTACAATCTTTTGCTGGGTGAGTGACGGAACCATCCGTTCCTAGATTTTGATGTGGCCACTGGTAACACCAGTGGCTTTTTTTGTGGAAAAAGGAGCTGGATGGGACAGAAGATTGGGTTGCAGAATAAAAAATGCAACACGGCAGGGAGATGGATTGTACCAGAAACCGTGATGACCTGTGGCCATGGACAAAAAAAGGCTGGCGTGCAGCCAGCCTTGGTTCCTTGGGCGAAAACCGTTATTTTGTCAGGTACAGGGCCTCGGAAATGTTGAATGCCTTGTCGCCAATCTTTTCCAGCTGGCGCACCAGGTCGATGTACAGCAGCTCGGACTTGACGTCGGCACCGCTTTCCAAGCGCTTGCGTGCCACCTTCTTCAGGTTCTTGCGGAACTGGTCGATTTGGTCCTCGATGGCCTGGGCTTCCGCCAGCTTCTCTTCCGTCAGGTGCTGGTTTGCATTTTCCCGGATGAACAGGACGAAGCGGTTCACCAAATCGATGTAGGGGTCCAGACGGTCCAAGTCCTCCTGGGCAAAGGTCATCTTCTTCTCCACGCTGCGTCCCAGCAGGATGGAGACGCTGTGGCAATCGTCGGTCATGTCCTCCAGCTGGGCCACCACCTCCAGCATCTGGGAGACGTTGTTCCGCTGGTTGTCCGTCAAGGGCAGATCCAGGCAGCGCACCAGGTACTGGGAGAGCTCCTGGTGCATCTGGTCGGCATACTCCTCGTCCTGAATCTGGGCCGTCTTGAATTCCTGGGTGGCTGCCGTGGAACGGTCGGCAAAGGAGCTCCTGATGCGCTGGAACATCCTGGTGACAATCTCGGACATATCTAGTATTTCCTTCTCAGCCAAAAGGATGGCTCCTGCAGCATGTTCGGTCTTGCCGGGCTGTGGCATTTCCAGATGGTAGGTGTCCGGGGTCTCGTCCGCCTTTGGCCTGATGAGCCGCTCCGTAAGGGCTGCAATCTGGTTCACAAAGGGCAGGAAGATGATGGTGTTGCTCAGGTTGAACACTGTGTGCAGCATGGCGATGTGGTTGGTGATGGTGTCCTTGTCCACCGGGCCGGGAATGATGGCATCCACCAGGGCCAGCAGGGGCCGGAAGAAGATGACCGCCAGGATTGTTCCCGACACGTTGAACAGCACGTGCACCAGGGCGGCCCGCCGCGCGTTCACCTTGGTGCCGATGGAGGCAATCACTGCGTCGATGGTGGTGCCGATGTTGCTACCCAGCACCATGGCCGCCGCAAACTCCCAGGGTAAAAGGCCGTTGTAGGACATGGTAAGGATGATGGCGGTGGCGGCGCTGGAGGAGTGGATGACCATGGTGATGACCATTCCCGCTATAATACCCAAAAAGCGGCTGAGGGCACCCTTATCGGTAAAGTCGGACAGGAAGGCCACATTGTCGGCACTCACCTCCGGCATGATGGAGGACAGCATGTCCAGCCCCAGGAAGAGGAGACCGAATCCCATCAGGGCCTCGCCGATGGACTCCTTTTTGAGCTTCTTGTAGGAGACGAGGATAAAGCCGATGCCGAACAGGGGGACGGCAAAGGCCGAGATGCTGAACTTGAAGCCAAAAAGGGACACAATCCAGGCGGTGATGGTGGTTCCGATGTTGGCCCCGAAGATGACACCCACCGACTGCTTGAGGGTCAGAAGTCCGGCGTTCACAAAGGAGACCACCATCACGGTGGTGGCGCTGGAGGACTGGATTATCATCGTGATGAAAAGCCCGGTCAGGACGGCCAGGATCCGGTTGCCGGTCATGAGGCCGAGGATGCGCTGGAGCCCCTCGCCGGCGCTTTTCTGGATGCCGTCGCTCATCATCTTCATACCGTAGAGGAGGAACCCCAGGCTTCCGACGAGCTGAAACAAAAAGGATACAATGTTCATAAGCCTACCTTAACAAAATGTTGGTTGTCAGTACAAGATAATTTCATGAGTTTTATGTTAAAATAACGTAAAGAAAATGGAAAAAAATCAAGGGAGAAAAAACTCCTCCCTTGGATTCGGATAGTTATGAGGCAGCCCCTTCTGCGGGCTTCAGGGGGCGTCCCTGAAGATAGGCATCCATGGCTTCCACCGCCTTCTTTGCCGTTGCGGCGGCCCGCACCACGGTGTTGCTGCCCAGCACCACGTCTCCGGCACCGAAGATGCCCTCCTTGGAGGATTGGAAGAATTCGTCCACCTTCAGCAGACCGTTCTCCGTCACAACCAGTCCAGCAGTGGTCTGGGCCAGCTTGTTCTTGGGCATCTGGCTTACGGCGATGACGGTGGAGTCGCTTTCCACCTGGATCAGCTCTTCCTTGTGGCCGATGACCTTGTCGTTCTCGTCGAAGATGCTCTCCTGGAACACCGGTCCCTTCTCGTTGATGGAGACCACCTGCATTCCGAACATGAACTGTGCTCCATCAAGCCTGGCGTACTCCACCTCGTGGTCGCTGGCGGCCACCCGCTTGGCCCTCGCATACAATGTCACCTTTTCCACACCGTAGCGGAAGGCGGTGCGGGCTACATCCATGGCCACATTCCCCATTCCCAGCACAGACAGGGACTTGCCCAGCTTGTGGCTGGCGGGATTCAGCAGGTAGTCGATGCCGAAGTGGACGTTACCCAGGCTCTCGCCCTGGATACCCAGCTTCTTGGGCCGCCACACGCCGGTACCGATGAAGATGGCCTTGTAGCCGTCCCGGAACAGGTCGTCAATCTCCAGTGCCCCGCCGATGGTTGCGTCGGTGCGGATCTGGATGTCCATGGCCAGAAGCTTGTCCTCGTAGCGGTCCATCATGGAACGGGGCAGGCGGAAGTCCGGGATGCCGTACCGTAGCACGCCGCCAATCTTGTTCTTTGCCTCGAAGATGGTCACCAGGTAGCCCTTCTGCCGCAGCAGGATGGCGGCGGAGATGCCGGCGGGCCCGCCACCGATGACCGCCACCTTGATGCCGTTCAGCGGCTCCATGGGAAGCTCCATGCGGTCCAGGCAGGCATCGGAGATGTAGCGCTCGATGTTGGAGAAGCGGATGGGAGCCTCCTTGCGGTTCAGGATGCAGTGACCCTCGCACTGGCTGGCATGGTCGCAGACAATGGAGCAGAACAGGGACATGGGGTTGTTCTGGAACAGCATCTGCCCCGCCTCCCGAATCTTGTTCTCCTTGAACAGGGAGATGACCTGGGGGATGGGTGTGTTGATGGGACAGCCCTGCATGCACAGGGGCTTCTTGCAGTTGAGGCACCTGCTTGCCTCGGTGGAAATATACAAAGCCATGAATGACCTCCAAATAATCAAAGTGAGGAAGTGTGCAACCAGTGCACCTTCTTCCAGTATAGTACGATATAATGCGGTTTTGTACAATGAATTTCGGGAAGAAAATTGTAATGACTACAAAGTTACGCAGACTGTTGCTGGGGCGGGATGGCAGGACGGCCGGCGGCCAGGCAAAGAAATACCCCCACCCGCCAGGGGAACCGGCAGGTGGGGCGGATAGTTCGCTCTAGGCCACGGTGACGGCGGAGCCAATACTTGCAGTGGAGTAATTGGTTCCAGGCTTTGTCACCACGGAGACGGAGTAGTCTCCGGCGGCCAGGTCAGCAGGAATGGTCACATCGATGATGTTTGTTCCCGCCCGAGTGAATTTTGACATGCGCTTCTTGCCGTCCTTATTCTCCAGAAATACTCCCTGGACGGTGTCGTCCAAATCAAAGGAGAGGTTCTTTCCGTGGAGGCGTAGGGTCTTTCCTGCGGCAAGGGAAAGCTCCGGGCTTTCCTTGGCATTGTCTTGTAGTGAACATAATCGATACAGCCGAGGCTCATTGGTGGCATCTGGCGGCAGCTGCGTGTATTTGAGCTGAGCGCTTACCGCTTGCCGTGTGGCATTGTTTACCGTGAATCCAAAGGAAAGCTGGTGGTTCTTTTGCCCCAGGGCAAAGGAATACTGGATGCCAGAGCAGGTGCCGCTTACCGTTGGATACACCTCTCCAATGGGAAACTCCACGCTGCAGCCCTCCGCCAGCTTGCTCGTCACCACCGTACCCATAACACTGAGCATACCCACCATGTCGGCTTCGGTGAAACTTGAATTGTAACTGGCCATTGCTTTCGCCAGTTCCTGTACAGTAATCTTTTGTGAGCAACTGCTTCGGAAGCAGTAGCCATCTTTACTTGGATCATCCACGAGGGAATTCTTGACAGATTTTATCTGTAACATATTAAAAAATTTCTTTTTGAAAAATATAGTTTTTTTTAGGAATTTGAGGAAAGGATTCCTTTCCTTCTTCTGCTTTTTATATAATAGAGCCACCCTTGTGGCTACGGACACGTCTGCTATCACCTCCTTTTTACATCGCAATGGAAATGTACATTTCTTCTATAAAATAAGCAGTACACACACTGCAGCAAGAAATATCAAATTAGTTTGGCGTACTGCCAGTATTTTCCATAACCTGCAAGATCGGAGCCTGCAGGAAGCTGCTTTTTCAGCTGTCGGGAGAATGTTTTTGGGCTGTCGAAATAATGTTTTTGTACCAAAAAGAAAATAGTTTTGGGCTGTGGGGAAAATTTTTCTGACTGTAGCATTATTTGGGACAGGTGGCGGGGTAGAATGGTTAGCCTGAAATTCGAGTTTTCTAAATCAGCCACAATCTAAAGAAATTTTGATAAAGATCAAGATTAGGGTTTATCATGTATGATGATTATATTTTCAAAGTCGTCATTTTCATCGCAGACTCCGCTTAATTTAAATCCATACCACCAACTCTTTGTGGATTTGCTTCTTCGCGCAAACTCTTCTGCAACCTTATGCGAATGAATCCTATGACTCAGACATACGCTGACAGGGGTGGAATTCATGTAATGAATTTTTGAAGCTGGACTGCGATTCATCTTCAACAGAAACTGCGTGAAGGCAAGGACAAACACTGTTGACTTGTTGGTGGCCTTCATAAAGTTTTCGTAGCTCGGCATGTTTGGAACCTCATCACTCATCTCGGCCCATGTTTGTCATTAAACCTCGAAAGGAGAAATTCAAACATGAGATTTCCTTCTAGGCTCTTGAAAAACATCTGGGTCAAGGTGTAAAATTGTTCATACATAAGCGTAACTCCTTTGCTTTTTGTTGTGGTAAACAAATCTTAAGGTTTTACGCTTTTTTTGTACACTCCTAATAAAACTCGAAATTTGGGGTAAATAAAATTTAAAATTCTATACATTCAGAAGGTGTTTAGAATGCGGTTGACTTGATATAACTTGCCGTAACCCTTGCTTATTTGCTTTGTTTGTGTTATATAAGTGCCTGTTACTATGTTTCTTGTTAAATAAATGCGCCTGGGGATAAATTATGGATCAATCTGAAATAAAACAAGAATTCCAAGGGAATGATGATGAGATTTCCCTTATTGATTTGATAGCCGTTTTGTGGCGGTACAAGGTTATGATAATTACCATAACTGCAGTGGCTATAGTTACTATAGTAATAGTGTCTATTGTTTCCCTAGTATTGCCCCCGGAAAAGTCTTTTCTTCCCAATGAATATACTGCGTCCGCTCAAATGCTCATTAATGACCCCGCATCCTCTTCCAGTGGTTTAGCCTCCCAGCTTTCTGCCTCTGGTTTAGGGGGGCTAGCTAGTATGGTTGGTGTTGACTTGGGTGGAGGCGGCAGTTCTTATAGTTCCCTTGCAACTTATCTTGTTTACAGTAACAGCATTTTAGATATGGTTGTAGCTGAGTTTAATTTAATAGAGAAGTTTGAAATAGAAGAATCTCCCAAGACAAATTCAAGAGAGGCGTTAAAGGAATTGTTGACCTGTGTTTTTGATGAAGAGACAGGTGTTTTTACCTTGAGTTTTACAGACATAGATCCTGTTTTTGCACAAGAGGTAGTAAATTTTGTTGTACGGATTTTAGAACAACGGTTTTTAGATATGGGGTTAGATAAAAATCAGCTGTCAAAGATAAATTTAGAACAGAATATAGATACTTCTTACAAGGAAATTATTAGGTTGCATGAGCAAATTCAACAACTGGAATTTTCTGTCTCCAACGTGTATTCTTCTGCTGGTACCCCTTCCATTATGAGAGACACTGCCCTTCTCAAAACGGAGTTGGCTGTGCAGGAAAATGTCTATGGACAGCTTAAGGCTCAGTATGAAATGCTAAAGGTAACCATGGCCAGCGAGCAGCCTGTCTTCCAGATTTTGGAGTATGCAGAGGTGCCAGACCGGAAGTCTGGTCCAAGCCGAGGGATGCTTTGTGTCATTGTTACCTTTGCCGCAGGTTTCTTTTCCGTATTTTTAGCTTTTTTACTGAATGCAATTAAAAACGTAAAAAATGATCCTGTGGCTATGAAAAAACTTTCTTCTGGGAAGAAGAAAAGAGGATGATAACTTGAGCCGAATTATAGCAGTTTTATTACTATTTTTATATACGAGTACAATTTTTGCTCAATCCATACCAACTTCAGCCAGATTGGGTGTTGGCATGGGGAAAGGTTCCCAAAGTGTTTTGTCTGGTGAACAATCCACGTTTTTCCAAAATTTCGATGGAGAGACAGATGGAAGAGATGCTTTAGCAAATAAATCGGTGGACTTGGCTATGTCCAGTGCAGACTACATGGTAACAGCTGGTGATGTCTACACCTTGAGTTTTGCGGTTGGAAATACTCCTGTCTCCTATACCATTCCGGTGGACTCATCCTATCGTGTGAGGGTGGCTAATCTGGCGGTTCTTGATGCTACCGGCATGAGTTTTGTAAAGCTCAAGCGGCAGGTGGAGGACATTGTCACCAAAAACTATCCCCTTAGTGCTGTACAGTTTGTTCTATTAAATCCTGCAACATTTAAGGTACGTTTGGTGGGAGAGGTAAAGTCTGCAGTAGAAATGGAGGCATGGGCGCTTACCCGCCTTTCTCAGGTGTTAGGCGACAGTCTTACAGAGTATTCCTCACGACGTACTATCACCATTACTTCAACTTCTGGAAAGGTCAAGACCTGTGACTTGTTCTTGGCAACACGTTTTGGAGATTTAAGTCAGGATCCTTACCTAAGACCGGGAGATATCATTACTATCGGTAGGGCAGATCGCTTTGTAACATTGAATGGGGCTGTGGAACGTCCTGGAGAATATGAATTGTTGCCAGGAGAGAATTTCAAGGAGTTGGTTGAATATTATGGTAATGGCTTTACAGATTATGCTGACTCGACAAGAATGGAAGTAAGTCGAATATATGGTTATTCTGCTGGTGAAAAGAAAGAGGAGATGTTCTATTGGGATGACAATGCCATTGAGGAAAATAGGACACTGTTCAATCTCGATGTGGTCACCGTTCCTAATTATACTACGCTACGTTCTGTAGTCTTTATTGAAGGGGCCATTGGAGTCCCGGAATCAACAGAATCCACACGAACAGATGACAGTGTGTCTGTTGTAGAAACGGTGAGCAACAAGCCGAATGGAGCTAATAGGATGGTCTTTCCCTTTGTTCCTGGTACTAGCTACACCTCCTTTATTCGTGGTCAGGCAAATTTAATTACTCCTGTTTCAGACACAAGTGCGGCTTATATCATGCGTAATGGGGAGATGATTCCCATCGACGTGACGAGGATTTTGTATGACATGGATTATGATGTGCAGCTCTTTATGGAAGCTTATGATGTGTTGTATATTCCTTTTCGGAGTTTGAAGGTTACCGTTTCCGGTAGTGTTAAGAATCCCGGTCAGTATAATTACGTACCCAATAAAACCTACGAATATTATGTGGCGCTGGCAGGTGGTTTTGTTATGTCGGAGAACATGGGAAAGGCTGTTGAAATTGTTGATGGAGATGGGAAGCGGCTCAAGCGTAAGGAGATTATACAACCTGATACAGTCATTCGTGCAAAGGCCAACGATTTTATGTATAACTTCAACAAGTATGCGCCTATTATTACCACCACAGCCGCAGTAATCACGGCGGTGATAACTATCTTGAATTTTATAGATGGGGGTAATTGATGGCTCAAACTCCGGGTTCTAATTCAATTGCAAATAAAGGAGTGTGTTTGCAATTATTGCTGTTTATATTAAAAAGAGAGAGCAAAAATATACGCCGCTTGTAAAAAATGGGAATGGAAGGTGCTGCTTCAATTAGTAGCTGTCAGCAGCGTTTGCCCTGACGCAGGTGCAAGTCTGCCAGGGTGAGCCAGGTCATGGCCTCTACCACCGGTACGATTCGTGGACAGAGGCACACGTCGTGGCGGCCATGGATGGCTAGGGTTGTATCCTGCCATTGACCTTCCACCTTGGCGACGGTCTGCTGCTCCAAAAAGATGCTGGGTACGGGCTTTACTGCCACGTTGAACAGGATTGTGTTGCCGGAGGAGATGCCCCCCAGTATGCCTCCGGCATTGTTTGTTCGGAAGGCTGGCTGGGTGGTGCCGTCGTCACCGTGGTGTAGGTACATATCATCGTTCATGGTACTGCCGGTCATGTCAATACAGCCAAAGCCGACGCCGAATTCCACTCCTTTTACGGCTCCGATGGAAACCATGGCCTTTGCCAACTCTGCGTCCAGCTTGTCGAATACCGGTTCGCCAAGGCCTGCAGGAACTCCGGTAACCTGGCATTGTATCAAGCCGCCGGCGCTGTCTCCCTGGCGACGCAGCTGGTCGATGCGCTGGGCCATGGCTTCGGCGGCGGCTAGGTCGGCAGCCCGCAGAGGATTTTTTTCAATGAGGGAGAGGTCGATGGTCTGGCAGGAGATTCCCGCCGCCCGCATGGTGAATGCGGTGACGGTAATATCAGTGCATGAGGTGAGATATGCCTTTGCCACAGCCCCAGCCGCCACCCGGGCCGCCGTTTCCCTGCCGGAGGAGCGTCCACCGCCACGATGGTCACGGATGCCGTACTTTTGGGTGTAGGTGTAGTCGGCATGGCCTGGACGAAAGGTGTCCTTCAGTGCGTCATAGTCCTTTGAGTGCTGGGAGGTGTTGGGAATCATAATGGCGATGGGGGTGCCGGTAGTGCGGCCCTCAAACACACCACTGAGAATCTGACAGGCATCGGCTTCCTTGCGGGCAGTGACGGAGGCGTTGAACTGGCCGTCATGATGGCCGGGCCGCCGTCTGTCCAGCTCCTTCTGGATGATTGCTTCGTTTAAGGGGATGCCGCTAGGACAGCCATCCACCACCACACCCAGGGCGGCTCCATGGCTTTCCCCAAAGGTTGTTATCTTAAAAAATGTGCCAAAACTACTTCCAGCCATGGTTCCTCCCTATTTGTGCAGCAGCTGCCCCACACTTACAATGTCGTATCCAGCGTCAAGAATGGCTGCAATCAGCAGGTCAAGCTTGTCATAGAGATAGTCCTGTCGTGTTCCCCCGCTTACTCCCACTGATACAGGAATTACCATGCCGTCCTTCAGCTTGGTAGTGATTCCCTCTATCATGGTGGCGGCTGTTTGGTAGGAGGTGATGTCGGTGGTGGCTGCCATTTGGAAGGTGACAGTATCCTTGGGATTGAGGGTTCTGTCCACATAGGTGTAGCCTGCCAGCTCTCCTGCCTCCAGAATCTGCGGATTTACCTGATAGTGGGGGGCGTGCCAGATGACGGATAGCTCTCTTTCCGTCAAGTCGTAGAATTCATCCTCATTGCGAGCCAGTCCCCTTCGGATGTAGCTGGCGTCAATCAGGAAGTCCTGGTTGGAGGTGAGGTCAATGGCCGTGTAGAACATGGAACCACACTCGTGGCCTGCCTCCACAATCCGACTTGTTTCGGCAGGATAGCGACGGATGAACTCACCGTTGATAAAGAATGTGGAGCGGAGATTGTATTTCTCCAGAGTATGGAGGATTCTCGCCAGGCCATCGGAGTTGTCCAGTGCATCGAAGGAGAGGGCAACCCTCGGGCGACGATCCTGTTTTTGGGCTGCTGGAGGATAAAAGGCCTTTGTAACGGCGGCTCCTGTCAGGGTGCGGACATAGGGCATGTTGGTGAAGTTCTTGTTGGGGCTGGTATCCAGAAAGAGCCTGTAGTTGTCGTTACCAATCTTCGGCTCCTCCATCTCCACTACCTGGGAATAACTCCAGCTTCCAGTGGTATGGTTGTATTCCATGATACCCCATGGTGTCTCCAAAATAGGATTGCCGGTGGAGGAATTCCAGCTGTATCTGGTGGCGGAGACTGGAAAGAGCACCGAAACACTGTTCTGTTTGTTCTGGTTCACTTGCCAGCTCAATACAGCATCCCGTGTACCGATGAACACTGTTTCTTCATTTCCCCAAGTATAGTCGATGACCTGTCTGCAGTCAAGGCTGGCCACCTGGTTCCAAGTTGCCACATCGTAGACAAAGACCGTATCCTGGGTACGACCAAGAATGAACTGCCCCTTGGGGGATGCCAGTGGTTCCGCCGCATTTTCCGCTACGTCCAGAACAACAGCCTGAACCTGACCTGCATGAACCTCCAGACGGTAGACATTGCTGTTGGTGTTTCCGACGGTGTGGTACTGGAACCAAAGGATGGGATTGTCCCACTTGTCCCAAAAGATCTTGCAGTCCTGGGTTGAACCAACCAGGGACACCTGGGTTCCGGTGTACATCTGCCGCACGAAGGTGGCACTGCCGGGAAGGGACAGGTATGATATGGTCCGCTGGTGGCCTGCCATCACCATGGAGGTGCAGTCGGAGTTTACGCTGAAGGTGTCTGTGGAGGCGAAGGGGTGGGGCAGACGTCCCACAATAGTACCGATACCCACAAAGTCAGAATAAAGAGCCCTGGTGTACAGCTCATAGATGGGGATGCGGTACACCAGGTCATTGGTGATGTACACCAGATTCTTTTCGGAGGCCCAGGCCACACAATTGATGGTTCCCGGTCCCACTCGTCGAAGATGCTCTGGCACCTGGTTTGACTTGAACATGGACTCAGGCTCAGTGAAGTACAGGCTGCCGTTCTTCTCGTACACCAGGAATTTGCTGTCAGGTGACCAGAGCACCGGCACTCGGGTAAAGCTCATCTCCGTTTCTGCCACCAGCTCTGTCTCGGTGTAGCCGCCTGCATTCCTGAGGATGATCTTGGCGGTGACGGATCCTGTCCGCTGCAGGTCGCAGATCCACTTTCCATCGGGACTGACGGACTCTGCGGCAGGAATCACTGAATCGGTGGGAATGGCAGTATCATTGTTCTGTGAGCTGTGAAGGAGGCTCCCTGTCTCCACGTTGTAGTGGCTAGTTCCGTACCTGTTCCTGATTCGTAGACTCTTTCCCTCCATGAGGGAGGAAAGCTTCTCCGGGTAGCTAGTGATTTGCTCGGGCGAGACGCTTCCTTGGTCAATCTTTGAGGTGAAGAAGGTGTCGTAGGAGGGCTCGCCGCTCTTGTTGTGGGTTACCGCAAAGAGAATTTCGTTTTCCTCGCTGATGTAGGGAGTGGAGAAGGTAATCTCTGCTGTCAGATTGGCTGCCGCCAGCACCAGGAATGAGACAAGGATTCCTGCCGTTCTTTTCATGAATGCAACTCCGTACTCAAGGTCAATTTGTCCAGCTCTTGTTCCAAGTTAGCCAGCTTCGCCTCAAGTTTTTCTATATATTTGATCCTGTTCTGGTACTGGAGGGCCTCCAGTTTCTGGAAGACGGGATCCAGTGACTCAGGACTGTGGTTCCCCTCTTTTTCCAGGCCGCACCAAGGACAGTACAGATAGCTCCTGTTGATGGTTCTGCCGCAACCGAGGCATACTTCTACAGTCTGCATGGTGAATCCTCCCCAAAAGGAACCGGACTCCCCGTGGATCCGGCTATTTTCTCAGAACAGACTCCGGGTCGATAAGCCTACCGTTCTTGTAGACCGTAAAGTGCAGGTGGGGACCGGTGGAATAGCCGGTGTTTCCCACTGCTCCGATCCGTGTTCCCTGGGCTACCCGCTGGCCCTTCTTCACGGGGGCTGGCTTCTGCAGGTGGGCATACAGGGTCTGGTATCCGTTCTCGTGGTCAATTATAACATAATTTCCGTAAACATTGGTATAGCCTACCACTGCAATTTTTCCACTCATGGCAGCCTTGATGGGAGTTCCCTGGGGCATGGCTAGGTCGATGCCGGTGTGGGATGAGGGAACGCCGGTAAAGGGATCCAGGCGGTAGCCGAACCGGGAGGTGATGCGGTAGGAGCCGCTGAGGGGCCAGATGAACAGCTCGCCCATAGCATTCTGCAGAGTCTTGGCATCCAGCTTGGCACCGGGGATGAACAGCTGCTGGCCTGTGGTGAGATTGGCGGATTCCAGGTCGTTCACATCGAGGATATCCTCCACCGCCACCCTGTAGCGGGCGGAAAGCCCCTCCAGGGTCTCGTTGGCTGCCACATTGTGGAGCAGACCGTCCACCGAGGGAATCCGAAGCTTCTGGCCTGAGCGCAGCTGCCGCACATTGCCGATGTCGTTGACGGCGATGAGGGTAGATATGTTGGTGAGGCCGAATCTATAGGTGATGCCGGAGATGGTGTCCCCGCTCTGCACTGTGTAGTTCTGGAAGGTGACCGGATCGCTGAAGGTCAGGTTCTCCAGTGCGATTTCCTTGCCATCGATGAGGATATTGCCTAGGTCATCCACTTCGCTGTCGCTCATGAGGGCAAAGCGGGACATGGCACTGTCAAGAATCTCCAATTCCTCTGCCGGCAGGAAGGGAAGTACTACGGGACGGGAAAGACTGGAGAGGTATTGGTACAGACTCAGCATTCCGGCGGAGAGGACAACGCCTGTCACCACCATCATCACCAGCAGCAGGATGCGGAAGAACCGGTGGGTGACATACCAGAGAATGGTCCGGGAATTTTCCCGAGTTCTTGCTATGAATTCTTGGTTCCTCTCATGGATGGCGGCGGCAAAGCCTCCTGCAGGCTGAGAACGGTAGAGATTGAGTTCTTTTGTAGGAAAGCTAAATTTCCTGTGGGCCTGTTTTCGGCGGGCGTTTTCCTGCTTGCGGACAAGCTTTGCTTGGGGGCGAAAGCTTGTCTTGCGGTTGTCCATGTAGGTGATGATTTCCATATTCCTTCTATCGACATAAAATAAATGCCATATTAGAATATAAAGTGATGGAAGTTGAAAAAAAGGGAGCAATCCCCGAATCAAAAAAAACTAAGGATTCCTTCGGCACGGAACCGACGCGGGCAAAAGGCCCCGGACTGGTGGTTTTTGTGCTGGTGGGATTGGTTCTGGGAGTGGCCATAAAGCTTTTTTGCTTGGACATACTCCGGGTGGAAGGCACCTCCATGGAGCCAGCGGTGGCAGACAAGAGTCAGGTGTTGGTCAGCAAACTGGCTTACGGACTGGTAGAGCCCTTGGGAGACCGTCTGCTGGTGCAGTGGAGCGAGCCCCAGCGGGATGATGTGGTGCTGTACTTCTACAACAATCGTGCGGTCATCAAGCGTTGCGTGGCAGTGGCGGGGGACCGTCTAGATTTTTCCACTGGTTTCGGATATAGTCTCAATGTGAATGAAAAAAAAATACCCTTGACAGAAGCCCAGTACCAGAAGCTAAAGCACAATCGGCAGGTTCCACCGGGAATGATTCTGGCAGTTGGGGACAATTATCAGGATTCCGTTGATTCCAGGGACTATGGCTTTGTGCCGATAGAAAATGTTCTGGGAAGGATTGTGACAAGATGAGCGAATTCATATCCCGAAAACGATTTCTTGTATTTGCTATCCTCACAGGCATGCTGGCAGTATATATCATCGCTGTCTACGGAAGTCTTGCGGTGAAGGATGTTCCCCAGTCAGTTTCCCGCAGCAACGAGCTGGTGAGGGGAACCATTGTAGACAGGAATGGAAAGCCCCTGGCGGTGTCCACCAATTTCTACCATCTTTCCGTCACTCCCTCGGCTGTACATCAGGTGGAGCTGACGGCGGAGGTGCTGGCTTCGGTGCTGCAGATGGAGCCGAACCTGATTGCCCAGTCCATCCGTGACTCATCTCGGGTGTTCTATTTGAAGAAGCACCTGGACGAGGCGCAATACAGTATCCTGAAGGAGCTGATAAGCCAAAACAAGTTGACCGGACTCCGGTTCGACAAGATTCCCGGCCGCGTTTATCCTGAGAATGATCTGGCTGCCCAGCTCATCGGCTTTATGGGTGACGATGGTGAAGGATTGGCCGGTATCGAGTATTCCATGCAGCGGGATCTGGCTCCCAAACTGAGTCCCAATCCAGAGGAGGTGCGGGACGGACAGAACGTGTATCTGACCATCGATGCCAACCTCCAGTACAAGCTGGAGAAGATTGCCCTGAATGCCATGGAGTCCACCCAGGCGGAGAGTGTCATGATGGTGGCGGCCCACGGCAAGACCGGGGAGATTCTTTCCTATATATCGCTTCCCTCGGTGGATTTGAACCAGTACCGCACCTCCACCGTGGAGCAGCGGCAGGATCGGCCTGCGGTGATGGCCTACGAGCCTGGCTCCGTATTTAAGGTCTTCTCCGTGGCCTCCTTCTTTGATGCCGGTCTCATCTCCCGCAACGAAACCTTTGTCTGTGACGGCAGCTATGATGTCAGCACCGCCAACGGGGAGCGGGTTCGCATCACCTGCCTTGACCGCCACGGCCCCATTACGGCGGAGCAGGCCCTCCAGTACTCCTGCAACGATGCCCTGGCCCAGATGAGTGCCAAGATGAACTCGGAGTTCTTCATCAACAAGCTGCGGGAGCTGGGCTTTGGCTCCAAAACTGGGGTGAACCTGCCGGGTGAGACTGCGGGACTGGTGAAGTCCCCCTCCGACAAGCTGTGGTCCGGACGCTCCAAGCCCACCATCTCCATTGGGCAGGAAATCAGTGTCTCCGCCCTGCAGATGGTTCGTGCCACCACTGCCATCACCAACAGAGGGGTGCCCTTGGAGCTTTCCGTCGTGTCCCGCATTACCGACCGTGACAACAAGGATGTGTTGGTTCACAGTCCCAAGGCTGGAACTCGAGTCTTTACCGAGGCCACTGCCGCCTATATCCTCGAGTGCATGAAGTCCACCGCCCAGGTGGGAACTGGCCATCGTGCCGCCTTGGGGGACATTTCCATCGGTGTCAAGACGGGAACTGCCCAGATGATAGACACCACCACCGGCGGCTACAGCGACACAGACTTTATCTCCAACTGTATCGCCGTGTTCCCCGCGGAGGATCCCCAGATTATCCTGTACATTGTCATCACCAAGGCCAAGGGAGAGACCTACGCTGGACGCATCGTGGCTCCAGTGGTAGCTGAGGCGGCCGATGTGATTATAGACCACCTTGGGTTGTCCCGTGAGGGTGCCGCCAGCCTTGCCCATTCCGGTCTTATTTCGGTTCCCGCCGGAACCCTGCCAGAAATTTTGGGGGTTCTGCCAGATTTTACCGGCATCCCTAAGCGGAATCTTACCGCTCTGCTGGTGCGGGATGACTTGAATGTGGTTATCTATGGTGATGGCTACGTGGTATCCCAAAATCCCCCGGTGGGTACCCCTGTGACGGAGGGCATGACCATTGAATTCTATCTGGAATAAGAACCTGTCCCTCCTGAAGGAGCGGTTCCCCCATCTGTACCAGTTGTTGGAGGCCGACCTGTCCACCGCCGTGGAGACTGCCATGATGTCAGATTCTGATGGTAGCGGCGATTTCGGCCCTGAGTTTTCCTGTGGCTGGAAGCTGGTGCGTGCCAGAAGCGGGGACTGGACGGCGGAGCCTTCCCTCCACTCCCGCTATGATCCGGTGAAGGAAGCCGGGCGGTTGGCTGAATCCTTGCTCCAAGAGCTGGAGTCAGACAGCACTGTGCCAGTCTTCATGGGATTTGGTTTGGGATATGGCGTTCAAGCCCTCACCCGCCGAATGCAGGCTCAGGATCATCGCAGTCCCGCTGGGCTGGTGCTGGTGGAGCCTGATGTGGGCTGCCTGGCAGCTGCCCTGTGGAGCGTGGATTTCGAGAGTGTGTTCAACTTGGAGCGCTTCGCCCTGCTGGTGGGGGCTTCCCATCAGTCGGTGCTGGGAGTGCTGGAAAGCTTTGGATTGAACAAGTGCCACATCATCTGGAACAAGGCTCATACCTGCCACCAGCAGCCGTATTTTGACGGATTGCAGACCCTCATCCAGCGGAATCTGGAGAAGGACGACATAAACGGCAGGACCTTGGAGAAATTCGGGCGGCTCTGGCTGAGGAACAGCTGCCGCAACCTCCATTTTTTGGCGGAGTGTGATGCCGTAGCTCGATACGAGAATGTGGGCTGGAATCTTGATGCCTGTGTGGTCGGTGCGGGGCCTTCCCTTGACATGATTCTTCCCCATCTGGCAGCCATCAAGGAGCGGAGCCTAGTGATTGCCGTGGATACGGCCCTGCGCTCCTGCCTGCGAGTGGGGGTGGAGCCAGACTTTGTGGTGCTTTCTGACCCCCAGTACTGGAACGCCCGCCATCTTTCCGGCCTCTCTGCTCCCCAGACAACGCTGGTGACGGAGGTGGCGGCCTATCCTGCTGTGTTCCGTTTTCCCTGCCGAGAGATTGTGCTCTGCTCCTCCCTGTATCCTGTAGGCAGATTCTTTTCCACCCGTGGCCTTGACAAGGGAGATTTGGGAGCAGGCGGTTCTGTAGCCACCAGTGCCTGGGGGCTGGCTCGTCTCTGTGGCTGCCACCGCATCTTTCTGGCTGCCGTGGACCTGTCCTTTCCCGGCAAGCGTACCCATGCCAGGGGCAGCACCTTTGAGGAAAAGACCCACCTGTCCTCCACCCGGTTGAATCCCAGCCAGCAGTCCCAGACAGCTGCCCTTTTTTCCGCCGCCACCACCTTCAAGACATCCTATTCCGGCCAGCCTGTCCTCACCGATCAGCGGATGGAGCTGTATGCCTGGTGGTTCGAGAGCAAGGTGGCGGCCCACCCGGAGGTAAAGACCTATTCCCTTACACCAGAAAGCCTGTCCATTCCTGGCATAGGCCACTTCCCCTTGGATGAATTCCTTGCCCAGCCACCACGACTCCAGCAGCGTGAGGAATTCGATGGCCGTCAGGAGACAGCCAGAGCCAGCTTCCAGAAAAAATTAGACCAAGTGACAGCCCAGTTCCGCAGTGCCAGAATGGATTTGCAGGAGGGGCTTCACCAGTTGTACAAGACGGCCCGCCGTGGCATGGGCTTGTGCCGCGATACCCTGGCCCTGCAGGATGGCCCCACCTTTGAGGCTGCCTACGGTAGGGTGAGCTCCCAGCTGGCGGCCATTGACCACAGCCTCCTTTCCAGCTCCTTCCATGATGCTGCGTCCCTGGCCTTTCCCACCCAAAAGCAGCTGGAAAAGCTATACGCAGAAACCAGCTTTTCCCCGAATCCTTGGCGGGCTAGCCTGGAGAAGAGCCGAATCCTGTACCAGAAGCTGCTGGCCGCCTTGGCGGAATACAACCAGTTCTTGGATTGATTTGTGGCTTCATTTCCGTGTATTCCAGGTGCGACATCCTTTGATTTTCTTCATTCTCTTTTCGGCCCCTTCCTCCATTGTCACAAGGGCAAAATAGATGTATACTAGTTTTAATAGGAGATTTGCTATGAGACAATACTACATTGCCGGCAACTGGAAGATGAACAAGGTGAAGGGTGAGGCCGTGGAGCTGGCCAAGGGGCTGGTGGAGGCTCTAAAGGACGGAAAGAACAAGTACATGATCGCTCCCTCCTTTACCAACCTTGACGCCGTTTCCCAGGTGGTGAAGGGCTCCAACATCCTGCTGGGTGCCCAGAACATGTCCACAGAGGTTTCTGGTGCCCACACCGGAGAGGTTTCCGTTGCCATGCTGAAGGATCTTGGAGTGCAGGTGGTGATTCTTGGCCACTCCGAGCGTCGTCACATCTACAAGGAAGACGACTCCATGATCAACAAGAAGGTGAAGCTGGCTCTGGAAGAGGGACTGGATGTGGTGCTCTGCATCGGTGAGCTTCTGGAGGAGCGTGAGGCTGGCAAGGCCGAGGCTGTTTGTGAGGAACAAACCCGCAAGGGGCTGGAGGGTGTTACTGCCTCCCAGATGGCAAAGGTTACCATCGCCTATGAGCCTGTTTGGGCCATCGGCACTGGAAAGACTGCCACTCCTGAGGATGCCCAGGCAATCCATAAGTTTACCCGCGGGGTGCTGGTGGATATGTTCGGCAAGGACGTGGCGGATGCCACCACCATCCAGTACGGTGGTTCCATGAATGCCGGAAACGCTGCCGCACTTCTGGCCCAGCCCGATATCGACGGTGGTCTCATCGGTGGAGCAGCCCTGAAGGTTGAGACCTTCGAGCCCATCTGCAAGACCTACTAATTACGACTGTAGCGGCCGGGTTTCAAGCCCGGCTGTTTTTTCGTATTTTTCTCTACATTGATTTAATTCCTTCCATTAAGTATAATTTACCCACTAATTTAAAGGCGGTGTCTTGTGCAGATTACTTTGAAAAATCTTGTTCGCACCTATCCGGCGGCCTCCGCTGCCGCACAGGATGTCCATGCGGTGAGGGACGTGAGCCTCACCATTCCCTCCAACAGCATCTACGGCATCATCGGAAAGAGTGGTGCTGGCAAGTCCACCCTTGTTCGTCTCATCAGTCTCTTGGAGCAGCCCGACTCAGGTTCTGTCTGCTATGACGATCAGCAGGTGGACAGCTTGAAGGGTGAGGCACTGATTCAGCGCCGCCGTCGCATCGGAATGATCTTCCAGAGCTTCAATCTTTTCTCCTCCCGTACTGCCGCCCGGAATGTGGCCTACCCCCTGGAAATTTGCGGCACCCCCAAGGACCAGATAAAGCGGCGGGTGGCAGAGCTGCTGGAGCTGGTGGGCCTTGCCGACCGGGCCAACGCTCCCATCAGCCAGCTTTCTGGTGGCCAGAAGCAGCGCATTGCCATAGCCCGGGCTCTGGCCAACAATCCCGACATCCTCTTTTGCGACGAGGCTACCAGCGCCTTGGATCCCCAGACCACTCGGTCCATTTTGGCCCTGATTCGTGAGATTCAGCAGAAGATGAAGCTGACGGTGGTGATGATCACCCACCAGATGGAGGTGGTTCGTGATGCCTGCGATTATGTGGCGGTGCTTGATGCTGGCAAGGTGGTGGAGGAAGGCTCCGTCTCCCAAATTTTCTCCCGCCCCCAGTCTCCGGTCACCAAGGATTTCTTGTCTAACCTGGGAACCATGGATGCCGAGGAGACGGAATCAGTCGCTGGGCTGCAGGAGCATGTCCAGGGCCTTGTCCGTTGGTCTTCTGAGGGCGGAAAGTATATTCTTCGCTTTGTAAACCAGCTCACTGGCGAACCAGTGCTGAGCAAGCTGGCCCACAAGTTCCAGGTGGAATTCAATATTCGGGCGGGAGGCATCCAGCATATTGGCGGCAACCATACCGCCCCTGATCAGCCCCGTGACGTGGGTACCCTCGTGGTAGATCTGCACGGAGACAGTGAAGAGTTGGCTGCAGCTCTGGAGTACCTGCGTCAGCAGGGGGTCATAGTGGAGGAGGCCTAGGCAAGCCGGATTTTGATGTCCCCGCCGAGGTTCCCGTCAGTTCAGATGAAAGAGGAGTTTCTATGAGTTTTTCTACCATAATGTCTTTGGTGTGGCCCGCCACCCTGCAAACCCTGGCCATGGTGCTGGCCTCCACCGTTTTTTCCCTGATATTGGGATTGCCCCTGGGAATCCTGTTGTGCGTCACTGATCCTGTTACGGGCATCACGCCACGGCCGGTGCTGTATCAGGTGCTGACTCGCATTGTCAATGCCCTGCGATCCTTTCCCTTCATGATTCTGATGATCCTGCTGTTCCCCCTGTCTCGGCTCATCATCGGCACTAGCATCGGTACGGCCGCCACCATTGTTCCCTTGTCCATCGCCGCCGCTCCCTTTGTGGCCCGCATCATCGAGACGGCACTGAAGGAGGTGGATCCCGGTGTGGTGCAGGCAGCCCGTTCCATGGGCTCCACCCACACCCAGATCATCCTGAAGGTGCTGTTGCCGGAGGCACTGCCCTCTCTGGTGTCTGGCGTTACCCTCACCATCATCAACCTCATTGGCTATTCCGCCATGTCTGGTGCCATCGGCGGCGGCGGTTTGGGAGACCTGGCCATCCGATACGGCTACCAGCGGAACCAGCCCCTGGTGATGATTCCCGCCGTCATCATCATCCTGATTATGGTGGAGGTGATTCAATTCATCGGCTCCCGCATTAGCTCCGGTCTTATGGCACGACGGTAGGGGCAGCTGACTGGTGTCTGCAAAGCCTTCGTCAAAGCTTGTCCATTCCATGGAAACGTCAGCCTTGACAATCCTGGTGTATTTT
>JAGARR010000033.1 GCA_017622135.1 Spirochaetaceae bacterium | reverse complement strand
TGCACAGCTGCACAGACTTGGAGCAGTACACGCAGTTCCTCCAGCTCGTCGAGGAGGCCAGGGCAGCGGGCCACAAGCACACGCTCAAGTGGGCGATTCAGGAAGCCGTGCGCCGCAACATCTTGCGTGACTACCTTGAACGGAAGGGAGGTGAGGTTTTGAGCATTTTGATGACTGAATACGACTACGCCACCGACATGGCAGTACTGAAGGAGGAGTCCTACGAGGACGGGCGGGAAGAAGGCATCTCCATCGGGCTGGAACGGGGTGCCTACCAGAAGGCGCTGGAGACGGCACGAGCGTTTCTTTTGGAGGGGCTGGCACCAGCCATGGTAGCCCGCTGCACGGATTTGCCACTGGAGACGGTGCTGGAGCTGGCTCAAAAACAGTAGTCAGCCCTGCAAACCAGCCCCTTGTTTGGTCGGCTTGACATATAAGACTTGATTCAGATTTCCAAACCGTGGGAATACGATTAAACCTTTAAGGATTCTTTAAGCAAGGTGGTACATACTGTTCACATGATACCTTCATTTCTTGTATCACCAAAAGTTAAAAATCTCTTGATGATTTTCCTTTTTCTCTCAACTTCGTTTATAGCAGAAGCTGCCAAGAACTATGTTTCTTTAGAATACCTCCTGGCAGCCTACCTTGCCAATCACAGGGAAATCCAAACTCTAACGATTCAGCTCCAGCAGCAGCACCTTTCCCTTGAATCAACCAGAAATTCACAGGGTATAGACATAACCCTTTCTACAGGGAATTTTTCCCTTGGTTCCAGCCAGGTTCGGGGAGAGCCAAGCATTTCCATCTCCATGCCAAGGCTCAATGGCACCTACCTGGAGGCACGAGTTCCCCTTCAATTTGATTTGGAGGACAATGTTGCCGCCAAGTCTTCCTCCCAAGAAAATGCCAGTGTCCTTCAAGGAGCCAGCCTTACCGTCGGTACAGAAATCCTTGGCAACAGAGGAAAATCAGCCGAGCTATCGGTTTTGAAATCAGAGCGGAGCTTGCAAGAAGCCCAACGAAGAATTCAAAACCAAGCCTTGGCGGTGGAAAAAGAATTTTATTCCACAATAAAGGATTTGTATTCCAGCTACGCGCATCTTCTTAACCTGCAAAATTCCGTTTACACAAAGGAGCTGGATTTGGCGATACTACAGGCTCAAGGATATGGCCCCACTTCCACACGCTACCGCACCACCCAGATGGAAGTCCTCACCAATCAGAGAAATGTGGACAAGGCGCAACGGAGCTTTCAACGAGAGCTGGAGCTTGTCAGTCAAAAATGTGGCTTGGAGGCGGACAGCCTTTCAATAACAGACTTCGCCCCATCAGGCGAGATTCTTGCGGCTACAAAAATCCTGGAAAAATTACCGGTAAAGGGGCTTGAAAGCTTTACAACCATGGAGTCCGCCCAGTGGAGCCTCAGCCTTGCGGAGATGGAGGAAAGGGCGGATTCCTCCGTAACCTTGTCCGCAGAGGCGGGCTACACCTACAAGGGTCAGACTGTAAGCTCTGGAGCATCAGATACCATCAACGGTGCCTTGGTTTTGAAAGCCCTGGGGGGAACCATTTCCACGGGAGTGTCAGTTCCCCTTTCGGGGGAAGAAAAAAATCCTGCCGCCCAGCTTTCCCTCACTTGGTCACCTAATGACATGAAAAACCAATCCATTCAAAAGCAGCAAAGACAACTGAACCTTGAACTAGCCAAACTGAAGATTCAAGAGGCAGAAGAAAGCTACAGTCAAGCCATGGAAGAAACCCTTCTCACCTGGGAGGATTTGCTTTGGAGCAGGCAGGTTGCCAAGGAGGAACGAGAGCTGTATCAACAACTAGCCCAGGATACTACCAGCTTGTTCAACCAGGGCATGACAACGGAAACAGAATTCAAGCAGGCAAATACAAACAGAGACAGGGCTCAAATTCAATGTGAAATCGCAGACCTGGAATTAATCATTCACTACATTGCAACCCGACAACTTTTTATCCCAGAGGAAAATTAAATGGCAAGGAAAAAATCACTCTCCATTGTGCTTTTAATTCTATTAGTTCTCGCAGGAGTCGTAATCTTTTTTGCAAACAGGGGAACAGGCAATAATGCAAGGAAAACAAGTGCCACAACAGAACTAAGGGTACTCAAGGAAACTGTAACGAACATCATAGAAATATCTGGTACAATTCAGGCAGCAAAAACCCAGACCCTCACCGCCGCAGGTAGCGGAACTGTAACCTCTGTGTACGTGGCGGTGGGAGACAAGGTAAAAAAGGGTGATGTTCTTATGGAGCTGGATAAAAGTGAACAAGAATATAATCTGGCAAAGCATGACTTTGACACTGCCCAAAAGAAGATAAATGGCAGTCCCAAGGAGCTGGAGCTCATGGCCTACCAACGAAAAACCCTAGAAAAAAAACTGGAGGACAGAAAGATTAAGGCCAATTTTGACGGCGTGGTGGCAGACTTTACCGCCGCAGTGGGAGACTATCTTGAAGCCAAGGACACGGTGGGCACCCTGATTCAGCGGGACTATCTAAAAGCCTATGTGGAGGTGGTGGAGACTGACGCACCCAAGCTCAAGGCGGGGCAGAAGGTGTACTGTAGCTTTCCGGCCTACGGAGATGAAAAACTTGAAGGAACGGTGGTTTCCTACCCTGCTGTGGGAAGTGTAACAAACAGAGGGGCTTCCATCGTAAGGGTTGAAATTCGCATGTACAATCCACCAGAAATTATTCTTCCAAATTACTCTTTTACTGGCGAAATTGAAATTACGCCCCCCCAGACAATCACCCTCATTCATCGGGAGGCTCTGGGAAAAACTGATGGCAACAAGGCATTTGTGGAGATTTATCAAGGGGATGGAAGCACCCGACAGGTAGAGGTGGAAGCAATTCCCTACGACAGGACCTACTTCAAGATTACGGAGGGGGAGCTGCCAGCTGGTGCAAAGCTAAAGGCACTGACAGCACCAAAGGTTTCCGGCACTCGGCCAGGAAACTTCCAGGCGGGCAGCAGCTCCCAAAATCAGCACGGTAACGGAGGCGGATTTGGAGGGCCGGGAATGGGGATGCCGCCTGAAGGAGGACCGGGTGGACGATAAGGTTCCTTCTGATTCCAGCATCGAATCGGCAGCCGATCCAGTCTCCCCCAGGGAAATCTGCATCCGCATGGAAAACGTCACCAAGGAATACCAGGTAGCCGATGTCCAGGTGCGGGCCCTTCAAGGAGTGTCATTCAGCGTGCAGCAGGGCGAGTACATCACCATCATGGGGCCATCGGGCTCCGGCAAGTCCACCCTGATGAACATGATCGGCTGCCTTGACCGTCCCACCAGCGGTGTGGTGGAGATTGGCGGCAAGAGCACCGCCTCCATGTCGGAGAAGGAGCTGGCCTTTCTGCGGAACAAGACCGTGGGCTTTGTGTTCCAGCAGTATTTTCTCCTGCCCTCCATGACCATCCTGGAAAACGTGATGCTGCCCCTGCGGTATCAGGGAATTCACCGAAAGGAGGCACGGCGGCAGGCCGAAGGAGCGCTAGTGGCCATGGGACTCCAGGACCGGCTCCACCATACCCCGGCAGAGCTTTCCGGCGGACAAAAGCAGCGGGCGGCCATTGCCAGGGCCACCGTCACCCAGCCGAAAATCATTCTGGCAGACGAGCCCACCGGTGCCTTGGATTCAGCCACCGGCCGCCTGGTGCTGGAGCTTTTTTCCCAAATCAACCGGCAGGGAACCACCGTCATCATCGTCACCCACGACCCCAAGATTGGCTGCCAGGCCCCCCGCCAAATCTCCATTCTGGACGGAAGGATACAGCAGGACAGCGGAGGACTGCCCGGCGGGGGCGGGTCTCTTGGACAGAACCAGCTTGGCGGCGCAAGCAAAATCCCGGAGGAAGACCTTGCTTGACGACCTCATCTTTGCCCTCAGAAATTTCCGCCGCAACAAGATCCGCAGCTTCCTTTCCCTGCTGGGCATCATCATCGGAGTGGCCTCCGTCATCGTCATCACCTCCCTGAGCCAGAGCGCCACCAAAACCGTGGAGGACAGCTTTTCCTCGGCGGGGCTGGACTTGGTGGAAATCTCGGCGGGCTTTATGCAGCGGCGGCGCAACGCCTCCATCACCTTTAACGAAACCTTCCGGGAAAACCTCTTTGACGCAGTGGCAAACATCAAGTCCATCCACTACACCAACTCCCTCAGCATGACCCTGAGCCGGGGCGAGACCACCGTCACCACAGGTGCCACTGCAATCGAGCCGGGCTACCTTGAAATCAATGGCCTAAGCCTGGACCTAGGAAGCGACTTCTCCATCTCCGACAATGTAACCGGCCAGCAGCGGATTATCATCGGAGCGGAGATTGCCCAGGGGCTGTTTGCAGACGAAGATCCCATCGGCCAAATCGTGACCGTGGTGGCGGGGAACGCAACCTTTAGCTTTCGGGTGGCGGGAGTGCTTTCCTCCAGCAACGCCATGAACCCCACCGACTCCATAGTCCTCATTCCCCGTGGCTTCTACGCAAAGAAAATCATGCCCGCAGCCCAGGCCTCCA
Organism: Spirochaetaceae bacterium; assembly: GCA_017622135.1. Classification (GTDB taxonomy): domain Bacteria; phylum Spirochaetota; class Spirochaetia; order Treponematales; family Treponemataceae; genus Treponema_F. Next base: position 17,433 of record JAGARR010000033.1, on the reverse strand, counting down.
CCATCATTGTACAGTGCACCCACCAGGACAGGGCGCCCACAGTGGCAGAACACATCAAGGAGTACATCACCTTTGTGTCAGGCTCGGAGCACGCTGCCTCCGTCACCTCCATGCAGGCCTTGCTGGAGGAATACCAGGAGCTTTCCGGCAGCATCAGCCTGATTCTCTCCGGCATTGCCGCCATTTCCCTGCTGGTGGGGGGAATCGGCATTATGAACATAATGATTGTGACAGTGACGGAGCGGCGAAGGGAAATCGGCATACGGAAGGCCTTGGGAGCCAGCCCCAATGTCATCCGCCTTCAATTTTTGGTGGAGTCAGCCCTGATTACGGTGGTGGGCGGACTGATAGGAATCGCCGTGGGAATTGGCATCAGCGCAGTGGCGGCGAAGGTGATGGGAAACAGGCTGGCCGTCCAGTGGGGAGCCTGCGCCCTTGCCTTTGTCTTTTCCGCCGCCATCGGCATCTTCTTTGGCCTCAGCCCCGCCTCCCGTGCTGCTAGGCTTGACCCCGTGGCGGCTCTGGCAGGGGACTAGCTCCAGTCAGCTCTTTGCCGAGCCTCATCCACAGTATCCAGTATTTCTTGGCAGGACAGCCTTGGCAAAATAGGCTGAATCTGCTCAAAGGGCGAGCATAGGGAGTCCTCCTCCACAATAATGCGGAAGGAACTGCCATTCCTACCACAAAACCATATAGGAGAACTCGCCCCGATAAAATCCCTCACAGGCCACCTGTCCATCCTCCACCAGCTGTCCCCAATCTACCTCTATCCTAAGAAAGACAATCCTGAATCCATCCTGATTGAGAATCAGGCCATAATCCGTGTCAGTTACATAATAGTTAGTGCCATGCTCCCGTTTTTTAAGACGTTCAAACAGGAAGTCAGTCACATCAACCACGGAATGGCCCGCTGCATCTACAGGCAGCAAAATAGTTTGTTGCCGATCAGCCACATCAGTCTCAAAAAAATCATACAGAATCACCATGTTGTCATACTGGGAAATATCCTGTTCAAAATCACACTCGTTTCTGTAGCTGAAAAACTTGCGATTATCAATTGTGGTATCTTCCTCCGGTGGCTTCAGCTCATCTTGGGCAAGGGACTCACGCTCCTTCCTTCGCTTCAGCTCATCCTCAACGACATCATAGTAGTGCCAATAGTTCTGGTCATAGGCTCCCACGGCCGACAAATTCATGCCCCACTCTCTTGTCAGCCTCCCCAAATAGGGGAGGCAGGAGCTGAGGGAGAGCAATTCCTGCTCGCTCATCTGTGCCACCGCCTGCTCAAGCTCATAGGAAGTCTCCACTTGATAACGGTTTAGGACAGCTTGAAGCCTGCCCTGCTGATTCCAAAAGGCTACCCTCGTCCCCTTCAAGGGAGTGAGGGTGGAAACCACCACCAGCGCCACCAGCAGCAGGAAGGAAAGTCTCCGATACTGACCTTGCCGCACCAGGGTCAGTATCATGAAGATGGTGGAAAATCCCATGAACAGCAGACCGTACCAGCGGGAGACAGTGAGGCCGTAGGCGGAGATTCGGATTGCCACCGCCACCGCTTGGACTGCAATGAGCGGCAGAATCAGCACCGCACCCCACCTGCGGAACAAGGCCACCAGCCGCTCCTGCTGGAATTCCTCCAGCACAAAGTAAAAGAACATGAACATGGCGCAGGCATAGGACACGAACCAGTTGATTTGTCCCACCGGCATAGTTCTCAGCACCAGAATCTTCAGCAGATACAGATACAGCACCACCAGCAATGCAACGTACAGAGGAAACAGGACCCGCAGCACAAACACCCTGAATCCCCTGCCGCTGGAGGTCACCCGCTCCTTCCTGAAAAGGAGTGCCGCCATCATGCCTGCAAAAATCATGCTGGACAGGCTGCAGGAGAAGGCAAAAAAGGCCTCATTCACCGAATCAGGCATCTCCACAATAAGATAGTTGACAGCCATCTGTACAAGTAAAAGCCCCAGCTGCACCGCCAGGCCAGAGGCAAGGGAAAAGCTCAGGTCCTTTGTCAGCATGGAAAGGAAGTTGTTTTCCCTGCGGCCACTGTAGAGGAACAGAAGAACCAGCACAAGGCTGGTATAGACCCCAAAAAACTCCATCAATGGCTCATAAACCTCCAGCGAAATTCCAAACCCGACTGCAATTCCTGCAAGTCCACCCAAGGCCTCCTGCCACAGTTTGGTTCCGCCACGCTCTTCCCTCCACAGCGTGACCACGAGACAGGAGAGTACAGCGGTGAGGCTGATATAAAACCAGTTCGACCAAATTACCATGTCAAGATACTCAAGGTACTCACAAATCACGAGCCCTTCCAGGATGCAGACTGCTAGAATGAGGCCGTATAGAACAGGATGCCCCCTCATGATTTCCATGACAGACCGCAACAGTTTCCTTATCCTTCCCATGGGAACAATCTACCACGGTTGTAGAATTCCATCAACATCGGCTACACATGCCGGTAGCTCCCCTTTCCCAACTCAAGAAAAGGGGTTATAATACAGCTCATTACCTAGATGAGGAGAAACTATGAGACGTTCATTCTGTATGGCACTCGTTCTGTGCTGTTCTGTCCTCTCTCCTGCCCAAGAGGGTGACGGCAACTGGTTCATGGCCCAGACAAAGCAGGCTACAGTCAAGTCTGTCATCGCCACCAGCGAGCTTGTGGAGGCCCAGTTTGACGGCAAATATCTGTATCCCCCCATCAATATTCTGGACGGTGACTTTCAGACCACTTGGTGCGAGGCAGAAGAAGATGGGCCTGGAATGGGTGAGTCCATAACGGTGGAATTTGCAGAAGCCGTGAGCTTTGACGAGATTCAGATTGTGAATGGCTTTGCCACAAAGGATTACTACCTCAAGAACAACCGGGTAAAAAAATTGCTCCTTACCCAGGTGGCAGGCCAGCATTTTCAGCAGAAGGAATACACCCTCCGGGACAAAAAGGATGGCTGGCAGTCCATTTCCTTTGACCTGCCCCAAACAGCCCAAACCATCACCCTCAAGATTCTCGACATATATTCTGGCTCCAAGTATGACGACACCTGCCTGGCAGACATCCGTCTCCTGTACAAGGGCAAGGTGATTCCCTTTGCGGGAGTCCAGACCTTGAAGGCTATCCAGGAGGAGAACTCCCGCATGCTGATGAAAGACGGCAGCCAGAATTTCCGCCAGCAGTTCATGTCCCTCTTCTACGGAAACGACACCATGTACCTTATAAGTCAGAGGGGGACTGGCACAGGCATCATGGTGGAGAAAGAGGGTGAGACATTACGTATTACAGAGGGGGGGTCTGCCTACACAGTGGATGAGCTGAGGAGAAATAATTACAAAATCGTTGATTATTATACTATTACCGATATTCCTGATACTGCCAAGTACGTATTTGCTTTTGGCTGGTCGTACCGCCGCCCTCCTCAGGGGACACTGGGAGTAGGCCGTCTCTTGAAGACGGAATTCATTTCCTATGTGGAGACCACCACTGCCATCATCATCAAGATTGAGGGGAACACCATCTGGTGGAACGGGGAGCCATACACCGTTGTGACCGAGAAAGAAGTGTATCTGGAATTCATACCGTCAAAATGAAGTGCTTCCGGTTCATTCCCCAGCGCCCACGCTCCTTCCTGCGGGTACGGCTGGGCATGGCCTTCTACAGTACCCTGCGGCACTGGCTGTGGTGGCGGTGGAGGAAGCGCTTTGCCAGTCGTCACAGCATTTTACCGTGCAAGGAGGCGGCCGATGACTTTCCCCATGTGGCGGCAAGCCATCGTACCCCATTGCGTCGCAATCTTTCCCCGGAGGACACAGCCTTGCAGGAGGGAAAGATTGTCAACCTGCAGCTTGCCACCAGCCGACTGAACGGTGTGGTGGTGGAACCAGGCAAGGTCTTCTCCTTTTGGAGGCTCATCGGTAACCCCACCAGCGGGAAGGGATACCAGCAGGGCATGGTTCTGCTGAACGGCCGCCCGTCATCTGCCGTAGGAGGTGGCTTGTGCGCCCTGTCCAATCTCGTCTACTGGCTCACCCTCCACACGCCGCTTACCGTGGTGGAACGCTACCGCCACAGCTATGACGTGTTCCCCGACAGCAACCGAACCCAGCCCTTTGGCAGCGGGGCCACCTGCCTCTATAACTACCGTGACCTGATGATTCACAACTCCACTTCCCAGCCCTATCTCCTGTCGGTCTGGACAGACCACCACTACCTGTACGGTCAGTGGCGGACGGGGCAACCAATTGTCCATCATTACGAGGTCTACCAAAAGGAGCACTGGATTACCGCTGAAATCGGCAATGCCTATGTCCGCCACAACACCATCTGGCGGCACCATTATGTAGATGAGGACGGAAAGCGACACACCCTTCCCGATGAATTCGTGGCGGAAAACCATGCCCTCATGATGTATGAACCATTGTTGGAAGAGAGCAATCAAACATGACAGCGAAACAAGAAAAGGTCTTTTCTACCGTCCTTCTTGCAACAGCCTTCACGGCCCTCTTTCTTGCCCGCCTTTTCATGCTGAATCAGTCGCTGGAGCCAAATGGCCTGGACGGCTACTACTACGCTTTGCAGGCAAAATCCTTGATGGAAACCGGCAGGCTGGAAAACCCCAGTCTCCAGCCTGGCTATTATTTGTGTGGACTAGGCGGCATTCTGACAGGTGATGCCATTCAGGGAGTCAAGCTGTGGGCAGCCCTTTCCGCTGCCCTCACCAGCCTGGCCATCTGGAAATTGCTCTTTGTCCTGACCAAGAGCAGCTTCCTGTCCCTCCTGGGTTTTATCATCTGCGGCTTATCCCCCTCCTTTGCCACCATGAGCGTGAATTATATCAACAATCAGACAGGCATCTTTTTTCTCCTGTGTTATGCCATCTGCCTTGCTCTCTGTATCAAAAAAAACACCTGGCCACGGATATTGATTGCCCTGATTTTTTTGCTACTGACTATGGCCAGCCATAAAATCACCATGGTCTTGTCTATAGCAGGAAGCCTTGGCATTTTTTTGTGGCTGCTGGCTTCACGAAAAATGGCCGGGCGGAAGCCACCATCAAGAGTCAAGCTCCTGTTTGCTGGAGTCAGTGTGGCATTTGTTGCCATCTTGGGATTCCATTTCTTTCAGCTTCACAGTCCGAGATTCTTCCAGTCCTTCTCCCTGCCCCAGCTCCCATTCCAATCCCCCTCTTTCCAGAGGATGATTGGAAGCCATGGATCATGGGAAATTGCAGCGCATCTTATGCTCTTGTACCTTGCTGGCTTTCTTGCCTTCATACTGCGGATTCCAGGCAGAGCCTTTGCCCTGCTGATTCCAATCCTCTACTTTCCCTTCTGGAATTTGGAGAGTGATATGGGACAGCGAATGCTGCTCAATGGCCTTCCCTTGGGAATTCCGCTGGTATTGTATTTTGGATGGAGCCTGCTGGAAAGGCTTTCGGACAGGATTTCCGCAGGAGGCAGCAGCTTTCCGCCCATTACCGGGAAAAATTCCCTGCTCTTTTGTTCCACGCTGTTGTTCGTGCTACTCGTTCCTTCCACCGCAAAAAACTACGACCCGCAGACAGACCCACCCTACAGCTATTACAGGGAGGTCATCCAGTCAGTAAGTTTGGAGGAGGACAGCCTGCTCATCGCCCACTTGGGGCTGAACCACGTCTATACATATCACAAGGACTTGAAGGACGCCCTGAACTGGCTTCCCAATTTCTACATTCCACTGGAAAAGACATGGAGAATTGCCTGTGGTCCAAGCCATCACCACATGGCTGCCTTTTTTCCAGATATGGGCCCTCAAGTCAATTCCCTGATTCAGCACCTGGACGGCCAATACACCTTGATTCGGGAGGATATATGGCAGGAATATCTCAGGCGGGAGGACGAGGAGATAGCCGAAGCATATAGAAACTGGTTCAATCCCCATCAGGTACGGCCAGACTACATCAGAAAGTCCAAGGAGACACCCCAATGATTTCACTTGTCCGCTTCATCCTCAGCTTTTTTCTGGACATCCTCCCCTCCTCCTGCTACGGCTGGAGACGGTTCATCCTAAAACTAATGGGAGCAAGGGTACATTCCACCGCAAGAATCAATGCAGGATTCAGGCTCTATGGTTCCGGGAAGCTGGAGATTGGCAGCCAGACATGGATTGGCCGCAACTGCCACTTTTACACCATCGGCAATTCCTGCATAAAAATCGGTGAGGGGTGTCAGGTGGGGCCGGAAACCATCCTGAACTGCCAGAGCCACCACCTGGGAAGCAGCCGGAGCAGGGCCGGCGACTGCATCATCCAGGACATAAACATAGGATCAGGATGCTGGATAGGAACTCGTTCCACCATCCTGTGCCAGGAAATTGGCTCTGGTTCCGTAGTGGGAGCCGGCTCCCTGGTGCTGAACACGGTTCCTTCCAATGCCATGGTGGCAGGAGCTCCTGCCACCGTCAAAAAGCACTACAAGCCAGACTGAACCCTCTGATTCGGCTTCACTCGGCCTCCATCTCCACCATGACATAGGCAGTGGCGGATGCCGAATCATACAGGGAATTCACCACCCGGTAGTCATGGCTGCGGCTTGCCACCGTCTCCACCACCTCGTAGAGCCGCCGCTCCTGATTGGTTTCATATCCACGGCTTTCCCTTGCCACGGTTATGCTGATGGCAGAAATTGCCTCTGCCACCGCCGCAGCCTCTGCCAGCTCCAAAGCCACAGCCCTGTCCTCATGCCGCTTCATGCCCCGGCCGGCAGCAACACCTGGGGAGGTATCCAAATCAGCCGCAAACCACAGGGGCGGAGGATTTTTCCTGATTTCACCGGCAAGGTTCTTGGAAGCGGCCTTGGAGCCACCGGCGAGCGTCCGCCCCATTTCCTGCCCCAACTTTTCCTGCAGCTGCTGGGAACCGCTGGTAGCCACATAGTTGACTTTCGCCTCCTGGGGGGCCATCATCCCGGTGCCGAGCGTCTTTGTAATTGAGGACACGGAAATGGAGCCGTCAAGCTCCACCTGTCCGCTGGTATACACTTCAGAGGAAAAGGTCATGTCATACATACCGACCATGCCGGAGCGGGTAATCATTTCAAGGCTATAGACTATGGTGCCGTCCGGCTGCACCACCAAAGGCCATGGCTCAAAGTCATCTTCTTTGGGCTGGGCATAGTGCCAAAAATACAGTCCATCCTGAACCAGTACCTGTTGCTCCCGCCCTGTTCCCGGATCTGTCAGCACAAAGCTTCCGTCATATCGGGAATCCGCCCGATTCTGAGCACGGGAGGGAAGCAGCCTGCCCCGCACCAGAATATTCCGCAGGACACCGCTGGACTCCTCCACTCCCTGCCAGTAAAAGGTTCCGTCATCATAATATTTTCCTGTTACGGAAGCATTGTCCCGACTGGAAATCCGTCCCGAAGGTGAAATCTCCAGCAGGTAGCCGTAGTCCGGCTCCACAAATCCCGAATCCTCCAGCTGCACCACCACATTGGCAACGGATTTGGTGTAATCCTGATACATCCTCATGCCTGCCGACTGCTGGTACAGATAGCTGCTTTCCGTGAAGGAGAGCAAAAGCTCATAGTCGTAGGTGTAGAAATTCCCCGCAAGAGAAGCCTTCGGCACCGAACCACAACCTGCAAAACAAGAAAACACCACGAGGACAAGCAAGGCCCCTGCAATTTGATGACAGCTCTTCCTTCCCATGAAATTACCTCCATACGGGGGAAGTCTACCACAACAGGGACACAGGAACAAGATTCACGAAAAGGAATCGCCGTGGGAATTGGCATCAGCGCAGTGGCGGCGAAGGTGATGGGAAACAGACTGGCCGTCCAGTGGGGAGCCTGCGCCCTTGCCTTTGTCTTTTCCGCCGCCATAGGCATCTTCTTTGGCCTCAGCCCCGCCTCCCGTGCTGCCAGGCTTGACCCCGTGGCGGCCCTAGCAGGAGACTAGCTCCAGTCAGCTCTTTGCCGAGCCGCCTCCACAGTATCCAGTATTTCTTGGCAGGACAGCCTTGGCAGAATAGGCTGAATCTGCTCAAAGGGCGAGCATAGGGAGTCCTCCTCCACAATAATGCGGAAGGAACTGCCGTCTGCCCGCCTTACAATGGCCGCACCCTCTTCCTTAACCCGATTCAACAGGTCTGAAAAATGAGCCCGCGCATCAGAATACGTCATTACCAGCATACAATTCCCCTTTTTCTTGCAATTTCAACCATCCTGACATCCAATGAATACAAGGGCAGTCCTGCTTCCAGAGCACAAGCCACGTAATAGGCATCGTAGGCATAATGGTTTTCTTCGGCAGCAATTTGTATTGCCCGCCCCATATTCACTTCTAGGAGCCGCACAGGAATTCGTTCAAATTCCTTGTAGACCCTTATTGCCATTTCCCCATCAATCCGTCGCCGCTTCACCATGGCCGAAAGAGCATTCCCCACCTCGTATGGCAGGCAGGCAGCGGAGACAAGATGGGTTCCCCGTGTCTTTTCTATGATTTTATCCCGCTGCTCCTCCTGGGCTAGAACAGCCAAAACACACGATACATCAATCAGTATATCCACAATATAATTGTACCATTGTACAATTTACGGGTCAAGTCGCCTGGCTTGACCCCGTGGCGGCGCTGGCAGGAGACTAGTCCGTCGCCTTGCTGTGGACATAATGCTCCATCCCCCGGTTCCGCCACTGCCAGACAAGGATGAACGCCCCGGACAGCACCAGCAAAACGCCGCAAATCCGCACCAGCAGCACACCCACCTGTGCCGGGATGACGAAGAGAATTACCGCAAGGATGATTGAGCCTACAATCTCGCCGTAATAGGGCCGCGCGTCAATCCCAGAGGAGCGCAAGCGTATCGTGGCAAAAAGCTCCAGCAGGGCGGACACCAGCAAGTAGGCGGCCAGTATATAGACCATGGTGGTCCAAATTGCGGCTGCCAGGGCCAACGGCAGAATCACGGCCACCAGACCCACCACCAGGCTCAGCAAGCCCCGGATGATGACGCTCCGGCGGAAATAGGCGTCGTCAAAGACCCGCCGCACGTAAATCAGGTTGAACAGCCCGTTCACAATGGCTGCAATCCCAAGGACAATCACCACCACCTTGGTCCACGCCTCCGGGGAAAACAGCATCAAAAGCCCCGCAATAATGGAAAGCAATCCGATTCCCAAATATGACTTGCTCATATAAACCTCCTGAAAGCAAGGGCCAGAATCCCCCAGCCCACAGTAATAGTATAAGGGGAAATTTGCCGGAAATCCAGCGTGGCTTCGCCCGCACTAACTGGGCCTGCTATGGTGTCCATTTCCTAGAAATATGGTATAGTAAGGTATGGAGGCGATACATGATTTATGAATATATGCGTTTGCCAGACGACACGGAAATAACCCACACCGAGGTACAGCAGGACGGAACTGTCATTGTGTATATAGAAACCCCTCACGAAAAAGACGGATTTCACCACGCACAGTGCATTCTCCCTACATACGAATGGCTCGATATTTTCGGATATTCAGAGAAGGAGCTGGCATACTTTAAAGACATCATTGAATCTGGTGCCCATCTGATTATTCGCTTTGCAGAATGCGGAGGCTTCAAGAATGCCTCAAATCTTTAGGGTCGGTTCCTACATCATCTATTTTTGGTCATGGGAAAGCGAGCCACTGGAACCAGTTCATGTTCACATTGCAGAGGGAGCTCCCCAAGAACAAGCCACTAAAATCTGGATAACACAAAAAGGCAAGGCTCTGATGGCAAACAACAGGTCAAGGATACCAGACCATGAATTGAACACACTAATGCGCATGATAGAAACACGGTGCTTTGAAATTATGGCGAAGTGGAAGGCGAGCAAGTGTTCAAAATCAAACCCTTACAGTGAGGAGTTTTCATTGGAAGAGATTATCTACGGCCAGCCCTTGCTCCCCCGTGCAGTTTCTGTGGAGGCCCTGCCGAATTTCATGCTTAAAATCAAATTCACCAGCAACGAGGAACGATTTTTCGACGTAAAGAAAATTTACCACCTTCCCTGCTTTGCACCCTTGAAAAACAAGGAATTCTTCAAGAATGTCCGCATAGAACACGGTAGCGTTGCTTGGAAAAATGACATAGACTACTGCCCAGACTGCCTGTATGAGGAAAGCACACCATCGCCTATTTAAAATGGAGGCCGCCCGCATCCAGTCAGTCTAGTCCCGCCACAATCCCACCGCAACCTAATCCTTTCCTGCATTTTACCAAAAATCCCGTTTTTTTTATTTTCTTGCCAAAACCCCTTGACAAGCAGGTATAGGGGGGGGGTATAATCGGATTTAACTTTTTCATTTTCAAGGAGGTTTCTATGAAAACCAAGCTTTTTGTTGTGGCAGTGATGGTGGCTGCCCTGTTGTTTGTTGGCTGCTCCACATTCACCCCCATGCAGGGAAATAATGTGCTCGCAACCGATAACTTTGAGGTGCTGGGTCGAGTGACACTGGAAGCGGCAACAAATAAGTCCGGCTTTACCCTGCTGATGGACGAGGCCAAGAAGCAGTATCCAGAGGCTGACGACATCATCAACATCCTGGTGGACGGTAAGAAGGGACCCTTCGGCAAGGTGGAGTACATTATGTCCGCCGTGGTCATCAAGTACGTGAGTCCCACCGCCCAGTAAGGCAACCTGGCAGGAGGACAGGGACTGCATCCCAGTGCCACAAGGACGGTGATGGTAGTAAGCTTCCTCCTGCAAAAGGAGAATAGATGAAACGATACATAACGGTAATCCTTCTGATTGCCCTCCTAAGTGTCCCCTCCCTCTTCGGATTTGGCGGCGGATTTGGTGGCTTCCCCGGACTAGGCGAACCCTTCCCCAGCTTCAATCCCGGCGGAATCGGAAGTAGCGGCGAGCAGGAGGAGAAGACTACGGAATTTGCTGTACTGGCAGGATATTCGGGAGTTGGCCATAGCGAGGTAGGAGGCATCGCCTTTGCTCCATCCATCCAACTGAGACTTACAGCAAAACGCTTGCAGTTCACAATAGACGGAACTTATGCCGAGGACAAGAGGGAAAGCTCCACTCCAGGTGTCTTTATGGCATATGGAGGCTTGGGCTATCAACTCGTAAAAACAAAGGCATTTTATTTATCTGCTTCTGTTGTGGCAGGCTATAGTACAATCTGGAGAAATAATATACGCGAAAAAAGCTACAGTTACAACGGTTATTATAGTAGCTATTATGATAACTATGTCAGCAGGAGTAAAGAAGGCTTCCTGGTGGGAGCCGACCTCTTGGCCATGCTAAAGTTGGGAAAGCATCTGGGAATCTATGCCAACGGGCTGCTTTCCACCGGCGGCATGGGTGCAAAGCTGGGTGTGGCATATCGGTTCTAGCAGATCCAATGCAATGCTACAACAGGGGCCCGATGCAAATCGGGCTGTTTTTTTCCCACCTCCTTTCATCATTCTGACATAATTGACAAAAGTGTCACAATACCCTACTATACTTTAGATTAGATGCTTTGCGTCTTCTTATCATTGATTTTGATGCAACCTTTTCCCTAACAAGGGGTCTAATCTTTGTCGAGTTTTACAAATCTTATTTTGACAGAAATATACAAGAGGTCTTTTTTAAAATGAAATTTGAAAGATATGTCAAGGGAAGTGTTGATTATACAGATTATTCTGAGCTGAAGGATAATTTTTCCATTGAAATCCCTGAAAATTTTAACTTTGCCTACGATGTGGTAGACGAATATGCAAGGTCGGAGCCAGAACGAACAGCCTTGGTCTGGTGCGACGACAACGGAGGGGAAAGAGTCTTTTCTTTTCAGGACTTAAAAACAGCTTCCAACAAGACGGCCAACTTTCTCCTTTCCAAAGGAATCAAGAAGGGCGATGCGGTAATGCTGATTCTCCGCCGCCGCTACGAGTTCTGGTACTTTTTGCTGGCCCTCCACAAAATCGGAGCCATTGCCGTTCCCGCCACCAACCTGCTGCTGAAAAGCGACATTGAGTATCGCACCAATGCGGCGGCCATCAAGATGATTGTGTCGCTGGAGGACAAGGATTTGCAAAGGCAAATCGACCTAGCACTTCCTAATTCTCCCACAGTCAAAACCCTGGTTACCACAGGACACAGAGATGGTTGGGTGTCCTTTGCAGATGAATACCCAAACCAATCGGATGACTTTACCAGACCACAGGGGGATGGGGCCACCGCCAATGAGGACATCATGCTGCTCTACTTTACCTCCGGCACCTCCGGCTATCCCAAGATGGTGCAGCACAACTTTACCTATCCCCTAGGCCACATCGTCACCGCCCGCTACTGGCAGAAGGTGGTGGACGGCGGACTGCACCTGACCCTGGCCGAGACTGGCTGGGCAAAGGCAGTCTGGGGCAAGATTTACGGTCAGTGGCTGGCCGGAAGCGCCGTGTTCGCCTACGACATGGTGACCTTTGTCCCCGGCCGTCTGCTGGAAAAGATGGAGAGGTACAAGGTCACCACCTTCTGCGCTCCCCCCACCGTCTACCGCTATCTGGTACGGCAGGACTTTACCAAGTACGACCTTTCCAGCCTTGTCCACTGCACCACCGCAGGAGAGGCCCTCAACGGCGAAATCTACAACAAGTTTCTGGAAAAGACTGGAATCAAGATGAAGGAGGGCTATGGCCAGACGGAGCTGACCCTCACCATCGGCAACTTTGACGGCATGGAGCCAAAGCCAGGCTCCATGGGAAAGCCCGCCCCCGGCTACACCATCGACATTGTGGACAGCGAGGGCAGCTCCTGCAAGCCAGAGGAAGTTGGCGAGATTGTCATCCGGCTGGACAAGGGGCGACCCTTCGGTATGTTTGCCGGCTACTACAAGGATGAACAGCGGACTCAGGAGGCCTTCATGGGCGGGTTGTACCACACCGGCGACATGGCCTACCAGGACGAGGACGGCTACTTCTGGTTTGTGGGCCGCATTGACGACATGATCAAGAGCGCCGGCTTTAGAATCAGTCCCTTTGAGGTGGAAAGCACCCTGATGCAGCATCCTGCCGTGCTGGAGTGCGCCGTCACCGGTGTGGCCGACGACGCACGCAACCAGGTGGTGAAGGCTACCATCGTGGTGGCTCCCGGCTATGAGGAGAGCCAGCAGCTTTCCCAGGAGCTGCAGGAATTTGCCAAGACAGAGTCTGCCCTGTACAAGGCACCCCGTATCATTGAATTTGTAAAGGAACTGCCCAAGACCATCAGCGGCAAGATTCGCCACGTGGCCATCCGCAACCAGGACAAACGGAAATAAAAATCCTGCCAGAACAAACGAAAATAAAAATCCTCCAGGACAAACGGAAGTAGGAGTCCTGCTGGACAAGGAAGAATAAAATCAGGGAAGCCAGCCTTCCCAATACATTGACAAGGAGACGAAAATGTCACAGAGAAGAGTTGTCATCACCGGAATGGGAGCCGTTACCCCCATCGGAAATTCAGTTGCCGACACCTGGAAGTCCATCATGGCCGGTGAGTGCGGCATAGACAAGATTACCCTGTTCGACACCACTGACTATGCGGTAAAGATTGCCGCCGAGGTAAAGAATTTCAATCTCACCGACTGGGGCGTGGACCGCAAGGAAGCCCGCAAGATGAGCCGCTTCACCCAGTTCGCTGTGGCGGCCGCCACCGAGGCCGTCAAGGATGCAGGCTACACCAAGGAGACCATCTCCGCAGACAAGTCCGGCATCATGCTGGGCAACGGCATCGGCGGCTTCGAGACCATGGAGGCCGGCTACAAGAAGTACTTCGAGGCGGGAAACAGCCGCATTCCACCCCTGTCGGTGCCCATGTTCATCACCAACGAGGGGGCGGCCAATATCAGCATGCTCTTCGGCATCGAAGGCCTTTCCTGGACTCTGGCCACCGCCTGCGCCTCCGGCACCGACGCTCTGGGAGCCGCCCTGGATTTGGTCCGCTCCGGCCGCCTGGACGTATGCCTTGCAGGTGGAACCGAGGCTGCCATCACGGGATTCGGCATCGGCTGCTTTACCGTGCTCCAGACCTTGGCCACCTCCTTCAACGACGACCCCAAGAAGGCCAGCCGTCCCTTTGATGTCAAGCGGGAGGGCTTTACCATGGGAGAGGGAGCTGGTATCCTGGTGCTGGAGGAGCTGGAGCACGCAAAAAAGCGTGGCGCAAAGATTTACGCTGAGTTCGCCGGCTTCGGTGCCTCCAGTGATGCCTACCACATCACCAGCCCCCGCCTTGACGGAACAGGCGGTGCCAAGGCCATCAAGCTGGCCCTGGAGGATGCCGGAATCAAGCCGGAGGAGGTGGACTACTACAACGCCCACGGAACCTCCACCCCCATCAACGACCCCTCCGAGACAAAGATGGTAAAGCTGGCCTTTGGAGATCACGCCTACAAGATGAAGGTTTCCTCCACCAAGAGTATGACCGGCCACTGCGTCGGTGCCGCTGGTGCCATTGAAGCCATCATCAGTGTGAAGGCCATGAACGAGGGCTTCTATCCTCCCACCATCAATCTGGAGAACCCCGACCTGGAGGCTGGCTGTGACCTGGACTACGTGCCCAACAAGCCCGTGGCAGGTGAAATCAACTGCATCGCCACCAATTCCTTGGGCTTTGGTGGCCACAACGGCTGCGTCATCATGAAGAAGTTCAAGGACTAAGAGCCACAAACAAATCAGGGGCTACCTCTCAGTAGCCCCTTTTTACTTCCATAAAACTACGAAAAATAAAGGAGAAAACAATGGTAATCAAGCCAATGATTCGCAGCAATATCTGCATCAACGCCCATCCCATCGGATGCGGCAAGGAAACCCAGCATCAGATTAACTACATCAAGGCCTGCAAGGAAAAGCGTGGCATCAAGACTGCCGCCGAGGGTGGAACCGGCCCCAAGGCAGTGCTGGTGCTGGGCTGCTCCACCGGCTACGGCCTTGCCAGCCGCATTGCCGCCGCCTTTGAGTACGGAGCCGCCACCATCGGCGTGTCCTTCGAAAAGGAGGGCAGCGAGAAGAAGGGGGGAACCCCCGGCTGGTACAACAACCTTGCCTTTGACCAGGCGGCCAAGGCGGCAGGAATTCCCTCCGTCACCCTGAACATGGATGCCTTCAGCAACGAATGCCGCCAGGCTGTCATTGCCGAAGCAAAGAAAATGGGTGTCACCTTCGACCTGGTGGTGTACAGCCTTGCCAGTCCCGTCCGCACCGACCCTGAGACTGGCGTTCTGTACAAGTCCGTGCTAAAGCCCTTTGGCAAGCCCTACACCGGCATGACCGTGGACATGATGAGCGGGGAGCTTTCCGAGATGAGCGCCGAGCCTGCCAACGAGGCGGAAGCCGCCGAGACGGTAAAGGTTATGGGTGGCGAGGACTGGCAGCTGTGGATTGAAGCCCTGCTGAAGGAAGGACTGCTGGCGGAGGGCTGCAAGACCGTGGCCTACTCCTACATTGGCCCCGCTCTGTCCCACGCCATCTACCGTGACGGAACCATCGGCGGTGCCAAGAAGCATCTGGAAAAGACTGCCTTGGACTTGCACGCCTTGCTGGGCGAAAAAATCAAGGGAGAAGCCTACGTTTCCGTAAACAAGGGGCTGGTGACCCGCTCCAGCGCCGTCATCCCCATCATCCCGCTCTACCTTTCCATCCTGTTCAAGGTGATGAAGGAAAAGGGAACCCATGAGGGCTGCATTGAGCAGATGGAGCGCCTCTTTGCCGAGCGACTTTACACCGGCGGTGCAGTTCCCGTGGACGAGGCCCACCTCATCCGCATCGATGACTGGGAGCTGGACCCGGAGGTGCAGGCCGAGGTGGACCGCCGCATGGCCCAGGTGACCCAGGACAACCTGGCCCAGCTGGGCGACATGGAGGGCTACCGCCACGACTTTATGGCCACCAACGGCTTTGACGTGGAGGGCGTGGACTATTCCGCCGACGTGCCCCGCATGGATGCAGTATAGCATGGGGGAAAACTTAATGTAAAAGTGGGAGGGAGGCCAGGAGCCCACTGTCGGCTTACACTTCACTGCGTTCAGAGGGCGCCGTCAGCAGGCACCCCTGGCCTCTCCTCCCCACTGGTACCTTAGTTCGCTCTACTGCGGGGTAGAGGGCTGGTTCTGGGAGGGCGGCAATGCCGCCCCAACCGAGACCAAGCAGTCAGTCAAGCTGACCTTATGTGGTCAGTCTGGCTAACCCTATGCAGTCAGTCGGACTGACACTATGCTGTGGCTCGCTCCCGCATTATGCTGTGACACTCCGCCACCTGCGAATCTGGCCTGTGGCCAGTTCTGCAAGGAAGTTATTGAATTAGCGGCTCCCGCCGCCTGCGAATCCGTTTGTAAAAAAAAATCCAACCCATCTCCCACAAAAACGCATTTTTTTGTCAAATTAACACAATAATATATATGAGACCCAAACTTGGAGGAACAATGCTGACAGAAGCAGAGCTGCAAAACAGTGGGAGAGCCTCACCTTTACCGACGACTTCATCTTTTCCCGGGGGATGCTGAAAAAACTCTGCCTAAACCCCACCACAAGAAACACCCGTAGGGCCGCTTCCCAGCTACCTTCACCCACCGGGGTTCTTGGGGGCAGGCAGCCCCCAAGTGGTGCTGGGGTTCTCGCAGCAAGCACGCAGTGCGTAGCTTCCAGCGAAGGGGAGGTTTTAGGAGGAGCAAGAGGCGAGACATCGCAGCCTCTTGACCGCTTCCGAGTAGAGGGGTTGTCCCCTCCTAAACCAACGTGGAGATGCAGACAGGCCGCAAGAAGGAGCTTCCCCGCAGAAGCCGCTACTACCAGAGTGTGGCGGACGTAAGCACCACGTCAACAGGAGCCAAGTATCGCAATTTGCCAGACAACATCCTCATCTTTATTTGCGTCTTCGACCCTTTCGACAGAGACCTCCCCCGCTACACCTTCCAGTACACCTGTGATGAAGACCCTACACTCAAACTGCAGGACGGCTCCCTCCGCATCTTCTTGAACACCACCGCAAATCATCTAGATAGCCTTGACCAGAAGCTCCAAGCCTTTTATCATTACCTACAGGAAGGGGCGGTGGAATCCGAGCTGGCACAAATCATCTCGGAGAGCATCACAACCTTGAAAAACAACTCGCTGGAGAGGAGGCACTACATGACTTGGGCTGTAAAAATGGCAGATGCACGGTATGACGGCTACGACGAGGGTTATGAGAAAGGTATCTCCGTTGGACTGGAACAAGGACGTGCCACCGGCCGGGAAGAGGGTGCCTACCAGACCAAGCTGGAGACGGCGAGAAGACTTGTTATCCGAGGGTTTTCCGCCGAGGACATCGCTGATTTGACGGGTCTTGACCTTCTCCAGATAGAGGAGTTGGGAGACTAACCTCGTCAATGTCTGCCTTGTAGGCACTCCGCCACCTGTGAAGCCCCTTGTTCTTTTTACCAACAATCGGATTTGCTCGGAACTAACGT
>JAGARR010000032.1 GCA_017622135.1 Spirochaetaceae bacterium | reverse complement strand
GCCCAGAGCATCATTGATTTAGGAACAATCACCACGGTGCTGGATGCCGCCACCGTGGAGCAAAGCTTCTCCTCTCAGGACATCGCCGCCTCAAATGCCGCCACCCTGACGGATTTTCTTGCAGACAACAACTGCCTGGTGCTACACACTGGTGGAACAGGCTCCACCGCCAACGTCTCCATCGGCGGCTATGCCGGAGCCTGCATCAAGGTGTATGTTGACGGTGTGCTGGCCAACGACCCCAACACCGGGGAATTCGACTGGAACGCAGTGCCGCTGGAGGCTATCGCCAGCATCACCATCCAAGACACGCCCCTGCTGGATCAGGAGGAGTTTGCCGGCACCATCATTTCCATCAGCACCAAGTCCTTTTCCGGCAGAAAAATTTCCTTTTCGGTCCAGTCCCTGTCCTACGAGTCGAATCCTATGGACACCACCTTTGTGAATTTCCAGCTGCAGGACGTGGTGGCCGGGACCGCCGTCAAGCTGGCGCTGGGTGGAGCCACCGCCGCCAACCGCTTCTTTCAGCAAGGAAACAAGATTCAGCAGGACAACGGTTACCAGGGAGCCAACGGAATGATGGGCTGGAACCGCTTTGTGGGGAACCACACCATCGGCGGCAGTCACCTAGCAAGCTACAACCGTCTCCAGGTGCCGGAGGGCTCTTCTGCAGCGGGAGTCCAGACCACCTTTGCCACCACCCACACAGTTTTTGCCGAGCTGGTGCTGCCAGTTGGAGCCTCCCGAATCCAGCTCACCTACGACCTGGACTCCCTGGGCTATCGTGAGGAGAATGAGTCTGGCGAAATCAAGGCCGCCACAGACAACCAGTTCCACCACCTTGCACTCCAGGCCAGCCACAAAATGCCCCCCCTGGAGCTGGGAGGTGGCAGTCTGGAGCCGGAGTTCTCCCTCAAGGGTGGCGCCATCCTCAGCAGGTTTTCCGGCGGCACCGATTCACCCCAGGCCCCCCGCAGGCTCAGCCTCTATCCTTCGATGGCTGTCCAGTGGCAGCTGGGCCCCGCAAGACTCCAGCCCATGGCGGGCTACCTTCTGGCCTGGGACACTAGGAAGCAGTCTGGGGGCGGCCACCAGCTGGTGCTGCACCACAACATGAATGCCGCCCTTGCCGTGAGCCTGTGGGAGGTGCTGAGCCTCTCCGCCGCCACCCAGAACGTCCTGCCCACCTTCAACCAACTGTACTGGAATCTGGCGGGCCTGGAGGCAGCGCAGAAGGAAAACGGCTCCGACTCAGGAAGGATTCTGGACCATGGGAATCCTGGGCTCACGGCGGAGTCAGGCTATTCCCTGCGACTGCGGTTTGCCAACAGGTTCTGGAATCAGCACGGGCAGCCTGCCCTATTTTCCCGTATCCTGCCCTTCACTCTGTCTGCGGGATTCAGCTACTATCGGAACAAAATCCGCTGGGTCAGCGGCCAATACGAGGGATTGAGCTATTCCACCCTGCACACGGAGAATGCTGGGGCGGCATACTACTTTGAGGCGGGACTGGACTCCGCCAACCGGTTTGCCCTGGGAGGGGACTGGAGCCTTGGCTACAGGGTGCAGTTGTCCCTCACCAGAAGCTTCCTGCTGGACGAGGCATACTACGGCAACCAGATTATGTGGGTCCCCCTGCTGCTGGCAAACTCGGCAGTGACGGCAGGCTACAAGAACTGGCAGCTGGCGGTGGGCTACGACTTCACCTCCAGGCGGTACACCTCCAACTACAACACCACCTACTACACCCCCATCCACTTGGTGTCCTGTCGCTTAGTCTGGCACTACAGCCAGAACCTGTCCTTTACAATGGAAGGAAACAATCTGCTGGACCAGCACTACCTGTACCACGACGGCTACTGGGCGCCCTCCCGCAGCTATACCGTGAAAATCAAGGCTACATTCTAATCTGCATCTCATCCTGAAATGAACGGTCAGGAAAAATTATATTGAAGGAGGCTCATTATGAGCAAAAGACTGAACAAAGCGAAGGCTTTACGGAGAGGAGCCATCACCGCCCTCATCATCATCACCATCCTGATGTCAGGATGCGGCAATCCCGTAGGCGGAGTGGAGAACAATCCCCTGGCGGACTTTGTGGGGAAAACCTACAAGGGGGAATGGGAAGCCTTTTCAATTTTAAAGGAGAACGACCATATCATCCTGAAAATTGGTTCTGGAACCGACGACACCATCGGGAAGGTCGTTGCCCTCAGTCAGTCTGAGCATGGTACGGTCTATCTTTTGGAATGCAGCCAGCACAAAAACTGGGGTGCCTACCAGTACCCAAGCTATCCTTCCGACCCTACAAAAGAACCCCATTCCGGCTGCTACCTGCCAGTGCACGTTCGTTCCATTTCTGCAAATTCTGTGGAATGGGCAACCTTTTATACCAAGTTAGAAGGCAAAGACACTACCTGCTTTGCCGCCGGCTCCAAGGACAAGGCCACCGAATACCTTGACTTCAGCAAATGGGATGCTCCCTACGCATATTCCACCGGCACCGCCCAGTAAGTCTCCCCGGCAGCCCAAAGTTCACCGCGAACACACTCCCGGTCAGCGGGCCTGCCGGAGCAGCAGCCTGCGTCTGGGGTTCTTGCAGGCGGCCCTTGACCATGGTATAGTTGACCGATTCAGGAGGAAGTGATGGCAATACAGATTTTTGGCAGCAGCAAAAGCTTTGACACCAAGAAGGCCCTGCGGTGGTTTGCGGAGCGGAGGATTCCCGTGCAGGAGGTGAATCTGAAGGACAAGGGCATCAGCGCCGGGGAACTGGAGAGCGTCATCTCCTGCCTAGCCAAGACCTGCGGCTCCAGGACGGCGGCGGTGGAGGAGCTGACAGACAACACAGCCAAGGACTATGCCGCAATCTCCTATCTGGAGGATAGCGCCAAGCCCCAGAAGCTGCTGGACAACCCCCTGCTGCTGAGGCAACCCATTGTCCGCAACGGCAAGACCGCCGCCACCGTGGGCTACCGCCCCGACGTGTGGGAGGAATGGAAGTGAAGAGGGAAACAGAAACGGAGGCTATGGAGGAGTTGCCACCGCCGACCTGCGGCTCACTCCCGCCCAGGCGGGGACGGGCTTGGCTTCAAGCCCTGTCTTTAAAAAAGTTGAGGTCTCTCTAACGAGAGACCTCTTGATTAGCAGGGACAGGACTTGAACCTGCGACCTCCGGGTTATGAGCCCGACGAGCTGCCAACTGCTCTACCCTGCGTCGTAATGTTGTATTACAATACCATTTAAACAGAAATCTGTCAAGTCTAGCTTTGTAATTTTTTGAAAATAAATGCAACTGATGGAAAAATATAGAATGAGTTGCGGAGGCTTATTTCAGAACCACGTCCACCACATCGAATTCCTCTCGCAGGCAGTTGGCAAAAAACAGGAAATCCACGGACTTGGGAATGCGCACCTCGTAGCTCACCTCCAGAAGATGGCTGGAACCAAGGCTGCTGGCGGAGTTGAGAGCGGCAACTGCAATACCAAACCGAGCCGCCGCCTGCTTCAGGGAACGCATGTCGGGCTGGTTCTGGCTACAGGTGAGGGTGAGCACCTTCAAATCCTCCGCCGGAAAGAAATGTTCCTCCAAAAACTCGATGAGCACCAAAGTCACCAGGGCAATCCCCAAAGCGACCAGTGCGGGCAGCAGGAAACCAGCGCCAATGGCGAGTCCCAAGGCGGCGGCCGTCCAGATGATGGCGGCGGAGGTGAGGCCCTTCACGTTGAAGCCCTCTCGGAGGATGGCGCCTCCTCCCAAAAAGCCGATGCCAGAAACCACCTGGGCGGCAAGGCGGGCAGGGTCTCCGTTGCCCACCGTAGACAGGTACAGGGAAAGCAGCATAATGACACAGGAGGAGACGCAAATCAACACCAGGGTGCGGATTCCCACAAACCGCATCCGCAGCTTGCGCTCCACTCCCATGATGCCCCCCGCTAAAAAGCTTAGCAAGAGCCGCACCAGACAAACCTGCCAGGTAAGGTCTGCTCTCGTCATGCCGGAAAGAATGCCTTCCATACACCTGTCCTATTTCTTCTGGGGACGATGGAAGAGTCCCACCTTGGAGGTCTTTGCCCCCATCTTGAACCACTGGGGGCCCTTCTTTGGATCCATCTTTCCTGCAATACCGTTGGGAGCATCCAGCACCTCAAAGAGCCAGTTGGCAAAGTGGGTGTCTGCCGTTCCGTAGTCTGCCATGGAAAGGACAACGTCAATCCCCTCCTCCTGGGCATAGGTCATGGCCACAGACTCCCCCAATCCCTTGAAGGCTCCCTCCGCCATGGCTGCCAGCATACTCACCGGCTTGACGAATCCGCCATTGGCTGGTGTACTGGACTTCTTGATCACAAACACCACCGTTCCTCCACCCTTCCGCTTGAATCGGGACAAAATCTCCGCCACCAGATAGGTGTAACAGGCAATCATCCTGTCTATAGCACGACTGCAGTGTTCAGGTGTCATTTCGATAAAATGGGATGAATACCAGCTGGTGTCAAAGACGACTACCACCTCATGGAGTTTTTCACAGATGCTTTCCGCCTGAACCATGAGGGAGCGGGCTGCCAGGGACGAATTCCTACTCCACAAGGCGGGATAGATTCCATCAGAAAGCTCGCCATCCTTGAGTCCTTCTGGCATTGACTCCACCGTGATGACAACCTTTCTGTTATGATTAGTGGCCACGGTGGCAAAGTCCTTGCCGTCAGGATATTCCTTGCCGGCGAATAGTACGTTCTTTTCCATAAGCTTCACTCACCTCCAGACTAGCGGGCAATGGTGGCCACCAAGGATGGCACCGCAATGACGTTTCCGATGACCCCACCAATTGATGAAAGGAAGAATACCAGCAGTACCCGTAGAATCCTGTTCTTGTAGAAGCCCTTGAGGGAGGTGGCGTCATCGGTGAGATGCTCCATGTCCTCTACCTTTGGCTTGTTGACCCAGGCCTGCACCAGCCCAGTGAACAAACCCACCGCCACAACGGGATTCAGGGTGGCCAAGGGCGCTCCCACAAAGCCCGCCAGCACGGTGAGGATATGGCCACCTGCCACTAACGCACCCAGGGCTGCCAAGGAGCCATTCCACAGAATCCACTGCACCAGCATGTCCAGGGAGGCCTTGGCACCACCAGTGAAGAAGCCTGCCGCAATCAGAGTCACAATCAGGACAGGAAAGGCAAGCCCCGCAACCTTGCTTCCGATACCAGCGGGAGGCAGCTGGGAAATGTCGGCGGTGTCTGAAGAGGCAGTGCCGGCGGCCAGTGCCTCCAGATGCCGCACAACGCCCGGCAGGTGGCCAGCGCCAAGCACCGCCACAATTTTCTTGGCGGGGGCATCCTTCACCTGAGCCTCCCAGATGTGGCTGGCCAGATAGCGGTCCCGCTCGTCAATGAGGACAGCCTTCACCGCCGGCAGATATTCGGCAATCTCGTTCATCATGGAGTCCATCTCGCTCTCGTTTTTAAGCCGCTCGATTTCCTCCGCCGTAATCTCAGACTTTTCGAAGGCACTGGAAAGCAGCACCGACAGCAGCTTGCACTTGCCCCACAGGGAATTCTTGGCCCAGGCACGCTTGAGGGTCATCTGAATGGGCCGGTCCACCATGACGGCGGGGATTCCCAGCTCCTCCGCCACCGCAATGGCAGCCTTCATCTCCTCCCCCGGCTTTACGCCTACGTCAGCACCCATCCGCTTCTGGAAGGAGGAAAGCACCAGATTAGCCATCAGCACGAAGCCCTGGCCACTTTTCAGCACCTTCACAATATCCAGATTCTTCCACGCCTCCGGATTCTTCATCGAGGCATACCGCTGCTCATCCAACTCAATGGCCACACAGTCAGGCTTCTCTTCCCTAATGGATGTTGTAACCTGCACGATACTTTCCTGGGAAATGTGGGCCGTTCCCAAGAGGATGATTTCACGGCCCTGCAGCATCAGGCGCTTCTCTGTCTGACTCATCAATGCTCCTACCAGCTCTTATTTTTCAACCACTTCTACAGCCCATTCCGCAAGACGATACTCAAAGAACATGGGACTATTGAGGGCAAGGACATCAGTATAATACTTTTTTGACTGAACGTCATTACCATATATCTCATAGAAGAGCCCCAAATAGTACATCATCTTGCCCTTCAAGTTTCTGTTGGACTCGTTGGCCACCTTCTGCATCACCCGCTGGTCTCCCAGGCTGTCGTAGTAAAGGCGCAGCATCATGTACTCAAGGCTGTCGGTGGCACGGTTGCGCATCACCTTGCCCAGGAATGACTTGCACTCCTTCTTCTTGCCTTCTTTCAGATAGGTGGCTGCAATTATCAAAGGGTAGGAGATGTTGTCGGAATAGGCTGCAAAGGCCTTCTCAAAGGCGGCACGAGCCTCGGCGTAGCTTCCTTTCCGCCAGGCCAGCATTCCCACAGACTCGTAGGCAAAGTAATACTTGGGATTGTACTGAATCACCTTGCGGTACATCTGGAGACATTCCTCATAGCGGTTCTGCTCGTCATACAAGCCCGCCAGATAGGCATATCCCAGAAAGAACTCAGGCTGCAGGTCCTTGGCCTTGATCCAGGCCTCCTCTGCCTCCTTGAATTTTCCCTGATACCGCAGGTACTGTCCGTAATCCAGCCAGTAGTCAAAGATGTCATCATCGATGGCAATGGCCTTTTCGATGTTCTTTGCGGCAGAATAGTAGTTCTCATCCACGGCATCCAGCTTGCCCAGGAAGGAATAGGCGATGCTGTTGTCCGGATCCTGCTCCAGAATCTTGTTGAAGGCCGCACGGGAAGCCCGGTCGTCTCCAGTATAATAGGAGGCCTGTCCGTAGCCTGAAAGGGCGTCAATGTGGTCTGGATCGGACTCCAGCCCCTTACGGTAGTATTGTCCCGCCAGCTTGTAGTTCCGCCGCAGCATCTGTTCGTCGGCCAAGGCCACGTTGGCATCGCTGTTGGTAGGATCCTTTGCCAAAAGCTCCTTCAGCTTGGCATTCTTTGCCTTGGTGTCTCCAGATGCCTTTGCCAGCATCACGGAGAGCATCAGCACCTCAGAATCCTCCGGATGGGCAGCCAGCAGCTTGTTCGTCACCACGCTGGCCTGGTCAAGCTTTCCGGCAGACACCAGAAGGGACGCATACAGCAGCTGCATGTCCCTGTCATCCTCGTATTCTGGTGGCAGCTGGTCAAAAAGAGCCAATGCCTCCTCTATGGTACCATCCTCAAGCACCTTCTGAAGCCGCTGGGCAAAATTCACTGTGGTAAAGACCTCCGGCTCCTGGGGTGGCAACTCCTCCTCAGGAACACGTTCCTCCACTGGCGGGGTCTCTAATTCCGAGGTCGGAGTTGAGGAGCAGGAGAAGAATACCAGGAAACACACACCCGACAGGGCTGCCCAGATCACCAGAGAACGACTGCGTTGTTTGTTCATACAGACTCCATTTTTTTCTCAGGATAGTTGATTTTGTCGCCGTCATTAGCTAAACTGATGCAAATGATCAAGCACCCTATCCGAAATTTTCTCGGACTAACCGTCCTTTATAGCGTTATTATTCTCGGCATTTTTCTCCTCCAATTTAGAAGTGAAGCTGCTATATCCCAAACATTCGGAAATCTGAGAATACAGTTGGTGGAAACCCAGCTTGACTCTCAGCAAAAAAGCCTGAAAAACAACTTCCAGACATCGTTCCTGGGTCTAAACCTCTTTGTCGACGACCAGAACCCTATCACCATCACCAGAACCGATGGCTCACAGTCCCCTGTAAGCCTTGTCAGCTGGCAGGAAGATGGCCCCACAGCGTTTACCATGTTCCTAGAGCAGGATATTGCCCTCCAGTTCTCCGTCAACTCCGATGGCGCCGATGAATTCCTGTCGCTGAAAGCCAACCTGCCAGAAAATGTCGAGAATCTTTCTATCCCGTACAAACCATCAAGTGGCTATCTCGTTACTGAACAGGACGACCGACGGGCCATCATCAGCTCAAAGAGCCAGCAGTTCGAGGCCATGGCAGCGGAAATCAGTGCCAACCGCCTCACCTTGACAGGCAAGGAGCAGGTGGCCACCTACAGCACCTTTGATCCCCTCCTCACCTTTGAATTCTCCATGGTCGGTAGCCTTCCCCTGTCCGCAGAGACAACATATCTAGAGACCATCAAGAAACTGAAGTCCGACTTTATCCAGCTGGCATCCCAGTCCATCTCTGACAGCTCCACCGAGCACATGATAGTGGCCTACATCGCAGCCATGGCGGAGAACCATCAGTACAGGGAGGCACTGGCCAAGATTCCCAACAGTATCAAAACCAGCAGCCGCCGCACCTATCTGTCAGCCCCCTACTTCAACACACTGTCTGCCATGAATTCCAGCTTGGTGCGACACATGGAGAACAGGCACGGCATGATAGACTATGCCATCCAGCAGCGGAGCCTGGATATCTACACCATCCAGGATTTGGCGGAATTGCTCTGTACGATGGAGGGAAACGATTCTACCACGAACCTGCTCTCCATACCAGCCAGCTTGGAGGAGTTTGCACCTACCACAGCCCAGGCAGCAGGAATCATCAACACCTACACCCGCCTCTTCACCCGGAACAAGGCCATGGCGGAGCAGCTTGAGGTTGTTCTGGATGACTGCCTGAACACCATCGCCAACAGCTGCATGGTTGAAGACAACATCATCAGGCTGGAGGAGAACAAGGCAGCACTGCCCCTGCTGGATTCTGTCTCTGTGGGAATGTCACTCATCTCCTACGGCCAGCTCACTGGAAACCAGGACTACAAGGCTACAGGATACCTCATCATCAATTCATACATCACAAATGAAGTGTCATCAAACATCCATATCATGACAGAGCTGTATCCTATCATTGCACCAAACAACCCCTATTACCCCCACATCCAGATTATTGCCAATGCGGCCACCTCTGGCAACAACAAGCCCATCTGGGCCTGGACAGTGGCCAGGGACACCTCCTTCTCCAAGGATGCTGCCGGAAATGTCACCTTGACCTTTGACTTTCCTTCCGCAGAGACCCATCATGCCATCATCAATGGAATACGTCCCTTTGTCCGTATTGACATCTATGACATTGCCTTCCGAACCGACCCCCGGTTTGAGGCATACAGCTCCTCCGGCTACGCATACGATGCGGAGACACAGACCATGTTCCTGAAGTCCCTGCACAAGAGCCAGGAGGAAGACATAAGGCTGTACTATTCCACCCCCAGAACAGAGCCTGAGCCTGAGACTCCAGCACAAGAAGCTGCCGATTCCGTGACGGCGGACACTACACCAGCTGAGTCCCAGATGACACCTCCGCCTGAGCCAAACTCCCAGTCGCGGTTTGTCCCACAGTAATTCCAAGCTCCAGTATTGACCCGCAAGAAAAAAAATTGTTTCTTATACCAATTTTTTATAAATTGTGATATACTGTAGGTTGTATAGGAGCGTCTGTGAACAAACGTGATTTTCCCAAGATCCATTTTTACGACCAGGATTTTGTAGACATCTATGACAAGACATGGACCTGGATTCAGGACTATTGGACCATCCCCGCAACAGAAGAGAACAGTACCGATGGATACTTTATATATCCCCAGGACGGAAAATGGGTCTTGGACCAACTTGAGTCACTTTTTGCCTCGTTCTTTCTCGTTTATTCCAACAGGAATTACCCTGCATATCAAAATATTGACTACTTCTACAGTCGGCAGGAAGCAAATGGTGCCATCCGCTGCAAGTATGATGTAAAAGACGACAAGCCTGTTACAAACGACACAAATCCAGAGGGCATAGGAATCCCCCTCTTTGCCTGGGCTGAATTCAACCTGTACCATAAGTCTGGCAACAAGCGGCGCATAAAGGAAATAATGCCCGTCCTGCAAAAATACATGGACTGGATTGACACCACCTTCAAGCAGAAGAACGGATTATATGCCGTACCTGCGGAGGCCTGCGGAATGTATGGCTCCCCCCGGCCAGAGGCCTATTATCCGGTGGACTTCAATGCCCTGCTGGCGGTAAACGCCATGTACATGGCGGCCCTAGGCGACATCCTCAACGACAAGGACATCAACTTCCAGTACAAGCGGCAGTATTTCTCTCTGAAGACCCGCATCAATTCCATGATGTGGGACGACGACACAGCCTTTTATCACGATTTAAATGAGCAGGAACAGCGGCTACCTCAAAAGACCCTTGCCGGCTTCTTCCCTCTGCTGGCAGAAATGCCCAATGAGGATCGAGCCACCCAACTGATTGCCCATCTGAACGATCCTGCAACCTTCGGCACAGACCACCCCTTCCCCTCCCTGTCTGCCGACAGCCCTGACTTTAGCCAGCAGGGAGACGGCTTCCACGGAAGTGTCTATCCTCCCTTCAACTTCATGGTCATCAAGGGGCTGGAAAAGTACCAGAAATGGGACATCGCCCGGGAATGCGCCATCCGCCACCTATACTACATGATTGATGCCATGTTCCCCAACAATCCCGACATAAAGGGCGACCTGTGGGAGGCCTACCAACCCTGTAAGGAAGGGGTGTCTATCACCGAAAGTAACGGCCCACTGCCACGAAAGCGGTACCTCCATTACGCAGCCCTCTCCACCATTGCACTGATGATTGAGAACGTCATCGGGCTTTCCATCAGCCTGCCCCGCAAGACGGTAGACTGGATTATCCCCAACCTGGAAATTATGGGCATTGAGAATCTGGCCCTAAAGCGGAATCTCATCACCATCCTGTCCAACAAGAGTCAGCGAGGCTGGGAAATCCAGATGGAAAGCGAAAAGCTCTACTATTTTACCATCAACATTCTGGGCCAGAAGAAGAAGACCTTGCCCATTCCCTCCGGCAAGTGTTCAATGCTTATTGACAAGCTGTAGGATATGACAGAGACAAGGGCGGTTATAGAGATTGGGTCCACAGGAATCAGGCTGCTGGTGGTGGAGTTGGTGGAAACAGACTCCCCGCAGCAGGGCTGGAAAGCCGTGGACCGGGCCGAGTTGCCTGTCCCTCTGGGGCGCGATGTTTTCACCACTGGCGTCGTTTCCCGGGATACCCTCCTCAGCTGCCTGCACATCATCCATCGATTCCAGGAGCAAATCAAAAGCTGGGACATAGCCCCTTTCCACGTCACCGTCATCGCCACCAGTGCCCTGCGGACCGCCCGCAACCGGGATGCAGTTCTGGATCGAATCATGGTGAAAACAGGCTACCGAGTGCAGGTCATTGACGGCATCGAGCAGAACCGCCTCATGTATCTTGCGGTGTGGAATTGCTTCCAGAATAATCTTTCTTTCCTGCAGGAGCATAATTCCATCATCCTTGAGGTGGGAGGCGGCGCCACCGACATCATGCTGATAGCCCAGGGGCAGATTGCGGCAGTCCACACACTGCGACTGGGCACCGTCTCCATCGAGCAGCAACTGAAATCCATCTCCTCCGCCAAGGACACCAATCGTTTTCTGGAGGACTACATCAGGGTCATGCGAACATCCATGAGCCAGGAACTGAATTTCTCCAACATAACCCAGTTCATCGCCATGGGGCCCGACGCACAGATTATTGCCAAGACCTACGGTGTCAAAATTGCCCCGAAGCTTTGGCAGATAGGCCGAGGGGAGTTTACCCGTCTTGCAGAGGAGGTGCAGTCCTATTCCGCTGAGGAATGCGCATTGAAATTCAAGATAAGCTACAGTGAGGCCCAAACCTTTGCCATATCATTGATGGCCTACAAGTTCTTTCTTCAATTCACCCAAGCGGAGGCCATCCTAGTCCCCAATACCAACACTCGGGAGGGCTTGATTCTCAGTGGAATACAACAGCCCAACCAGCAGCTACAGGAAAATTTTGCTGCCCAGATTACCGCCTCCGCCTGGAACCTTGCCCAAAAATACCGGGCAGACATCAACCATGCAGAATGTGTCCGTCACATTGCCCTGCGGCTCTTCGACAGCCTGAAGGAGGAGCTGGGGCTGCAGGAGGAGACGAGAATCATCCTGGAGGTGGCCGCCATCCTCCACGACATCGGTATGTTCATTGGGGCAGACAACCACCACCTCCACAGCAGCTACATCATCAACAACTCCGACATTTTCGGGCTGAGCCGGGACCAAATAGACATGATTGCCCAGATTTCCTACGGCCACCGGGGCAACACCTCTCCACGAGACCTGCCTCACTTTTCACGCCAAGATCGGGAAAGCCGCATCACGGTGCTGAAGATGACGGCGCTGATTCGCATTGCTGACGCCCTGGACCGGGGACATGGCCAGCGACTGACGGACTTCACCATTGATTTCCATCCCGATACCCTTATAATTAGATGCAGCGGAACCCATTCCCTTGTTCTGGAGCAGCGGGCCCTGGCAGAAAAGGCTGACCTCTTTGAGGCGGTCTTTGGATACAAGGTACTGCTCAGCTAGCAGGAAGAGAGACGAGACATGAAAACACCATCCCCCCTGTTCTTTAACCGGGAGCTTTCCTGGATTGAATTCAACGCGCGGGTTCTGCACGAGGCCCGCCGCACCGACATTCCCCTCATGGAACGGCTGAAATTCCTAGCCATTGTGTCCTCCAACTTTGACGAGTTCTTTATGGTTCGTGTTGCAGCCATCAAACGCCAGCGTCGGCACTCACCCGAGCAGCGGGATCTGGCGGGTCTCACCCCCCAGGAGCAGCTGGAGCGCATCTCGAACCGTGCCCATCAGGTGGTGGGCTTGCAGTACGAAACCCTGATGAATCAAGTTTTACCCCAGCTAGCCCAGCAGGGAATCCACTATGTGTCACCAAAGGAGTACACCCAAAAGCACACCCAGTTCACCAAAACCATGTTCATGCAGGAAATATTTCCCCTGCTGACTCCCATCCGCACCGACGGGGAGCTTTTTCCCCATCTGGCCAACCTGAAGCTCTACGGCGCCTTTGCCCTTGAGCCACTTTCCCGCAATGATACAGAGCGAAATCCCTTCGCTCCGGCCCCAAATACAATTCCGGTGGCACTGATTCAGGTTCCCGCAGGGATTTCCCGGATAGTTGTCCTGCCCGCAGAAACACCTGAAGCAGCTGGGAGTCACGCCATCCAGTTCACCCTGCTGGACGACATCATCTATCACTATGCCACCTATCTCTTCCCCGGCTACAAGGTGCTGGAGGGAATGCTTTTCAAGGTGAACCGTGATGCGGACTTTGCGGTAGACGAGGACGAGACCATCGACCTGCCCCAGGCCATGGAGGCGGTGCTGGAAAAACGCCAATCCTCCTGGCCAGTGCGGCTCCTGTGCACCAGGGCCACCCGCTACCTGACAGATTTTCTACAGGAAAAGCTGGGGCTGACGGAGCAGGATGTGTACACGGTGGAAGGCCCCATTGACCCCTCAACCCTGCTGGACCTGACGGAATGGCCCCAGGCAGCGGCCCTATCCTATGAAAAATGGGAGCATTTTTATCCCCCGCTGCTAGAAAAAGGCCAGCCCCTGTGGGACACCCTCAAGCACCGAGACGTATTGATTCACGTTCCCTTTGAATCCTACGATCCCGTGGTGACCTTTCTCAACGATGCCGCCGACGATGCCAACACCATGGCCATCAAGATGACCCTTTACCGTACCAGTGGAAACTCACCCATCATCAGGGCCTTGGAGCGGGCCGCCCAGAAGGGAAAGCAGGTGACAGTCTTTGTGGAGTTGAAGGCCCGCTTTGACGAGCGGCAGAACCTTTCCTGGGCGGATCAACTGGAAAAGGCTGGCGTCATTGTAGTTCATGGCATCCTCCATCTAAAGGTTCACGGAAAGCTACTAATGGTGGTGCGGCGGGAGGAGACAGGTATCTGCCGCTATGTCCACCTGTCCACCGGCAACTACAACGACAAGACAGCGAAGCTCTACGTGGATCTGTCCCTCTTCACCACCAACGAGGAATTCGCCAACGACGCCACCCTGTTCTTCAACACTATCTCCGGCTACTCCATCATCCAGCCCATGGAACGGCTGCTGATGGCACCGGTCACCTTGAAGGACAAACTATTGGAGCTGATTGAACGGGAAACACGGCTGTCCACCGAAAGCGTGCCTGGCCTCATCATAGCCAAGATGAACAGCATTGGCCACGAAGAGATTATCCAGAAGCTGTACGAAGCCAGCCAGGCGGGAGTGCGGGTGCTGCTGAATGTGCGGGGAATTTGTATGCTGGTGCCGGGGGTTCCAGGACAAAGCGAGAACATTCAGGTTGTCAGCATCATAGACCGGTATCTGGAGCATTCCCGCATCTTCTACTTCCAGAATGGTGGTGCCGAGGAGCTGTACCTTTCCAGTGCCGACTGGATGCCCCGCAACATGGAGCGTCGGGTGGAGCTGATGTTCCCAGTGCTGCAGGAAGAAACCTTCAAGGAGGTGAAACGGATTCTCCAGATGTATTTTGAGGACACCTCCCACGCCCACCAGCTGCAACGTGACGGTAGCTGGGTTCCTGCCCAACCAACGGATGGGCAGCCGCCGGTCCGAGTGCAGGAAAAACTCCAGCAGATGTACCAGCGGCGAGTTGAAGCCTGTGACACCCACGTTCCCATTGAATTTGTGGTGCGGCGGCGGGGATAGGAAGACGGAGACATTCCGCAAAGAAAGGAGGAAGGGGAATGATACTTGGAATGACGGTGACAGAATGTATCGGCCAGCTGTTCGGGCTTGTGGCGGTGGCAATTTCCTTTGTGGCATACCAGATGTCCACCCAGAAGAAGATTCTCATCATGAACATGCTGGTGACCATCGCAATCATGATAAACTACGCCCTCATCGGGGCTGTCACCGGGATGATTCTGAACATCGTCTGCGTCGTCAGGAACCTCATCTTCATCAATCGGGACAAGAAGATTTTTTCCTACCGGTTCTATCCCTACCTGCTGATGGTGATAATCGGCAGCCTGAGCCTCTTTACTGGAGAAGGCCCCCATGCAATCCTCATTACCATAGGACTCATGGTGAATACCTTTGCCCTCTCCCTGACAAATCCTCAGGCAACCCGCTACACCATGGCCATCTCATGCAGCTTCATTCTGGCCTACAATGTCTTTGTGCGTTCCTATGGCGGCATGGTCAATGAGGCGGTGGCCATCACCTCCTCCGTCATGGGAATCATTCGTCACCGCCGAGCCCTTTCTTCAGCTGGATTCTCAGAACAGTGTCCACCGGATCAGGAAGAGGATAAGTAAAGACCGGATCCTGTCCAAAGGAGACAAAGCTCACGTCCTTGTAGAGGGCAGTGTTCCAGCCGTAGCCGGGCCGCACCTGGCTTCCGTCCGCCACATACAGAACAGACTCCAGCTGGTCAGGTGCAATGCCCGTGAGTGGTAGAGCACCTAAGGGCGGCTCGTAGACGTGGGCATAGATAGTATCTCCCCGCTGGGTGTAGCGCCCCCACTCAGGCTTGGGCAGGGACGAGACACCGCACCCGTAGACACTCTCGCCATTCAACTGCATCCACCGTCCGATTTCCTGCAGGATTGCCACGCTCTCCTTTGGAATGTTTCCTCGTGCATCAGGCCCCACGTTCATAATCAGGTTGCCGCCCTTGCTGACACATTCCACCAGCTTTCTGACAATCATCTTGGCGCTCTTGTACTCATGGTCAAAGTTGCAGTAGCCCCAGTGATTGTTCATGGTGGCGCACAATTCCCAGGGAACGGGATTGCCAGCCACATCCAGAACGCCGCTGGGAGGCAGCAGCTGCTCCGGGCTCACAAAGTCTCCACTATAGACCGAAGGCTCAAGGGTGAGAATACTGCCGTGCTTGTCGCCATTCCCCTCCAGCCGATTGTCTATAATCACCTGGGGCTGGTGCTGGCGAACCATGTTGATAAGCTCCGTTGCCCGCCACTTCTCTCCAGTCATCTCTCCGTAGGCAAAGTCAAACCAGAGTATGTCCAGCGTACCGTAGTTTGTCACCAGCTCTCGAACCTGGTTGTGCATGAAGTCCAGGTAGCGGTCAAAATCAATCTTCTCATCCTTGAAGGCCTCATTGTTCCGCATGGGATGGAACAGGTCGCCATACTTGGGATAGTCGGGATGATGCCAGTCGATGATGGAAAAATACAACCCTGCCCTGATGCCTTCCTCATGGCAGGCATCCACAAATTCCCGTACCAGGTCACGACCAGCCCTCGTGTTGGTGCATTTGTAGTCGCTGTAGGCTGAGTCAAAGAGGCAGAATCCGTCGTGGTGCTTGGCCGTCATGACAGCATACTTCATTCCGGCGGCCTTCGCCAAACGAATCCATTCCCGCGGGTTGTAATCCACCGGGTCAAACTGGTGGAAGTACGGCTCATAGTCCTGGATAGAAAGCTCCTCGTGGGAGCGAACCCATTCACCACGGGCGGGGATGGCATACAGCCCCCAATGAATGAACATACCGAATCGAGCCTCACGGAACCATTCTGTCCGCTGCCATATCTCCTGATTCATCCTCCCTCCTGGAATGTACAAAATCTGTCCATGGACACCAAGACTCCGCCCTGGAGCCGACTTTCCTCTGCAGCCAAGGCCATCAGATGGCTTTCCACTGCCTGAACAGCGTCGCTCCTGTTCTTGGAGTTGGTGGCGGTGGGAATTTCATGACTACCGGAGTGCAGTCTTTGGGATACCAGCTCCACAAAGGTCCTCATCATCAGGGTGTCGCTTCCGCTGTGTCCGGTGGGTGGCACCCTCAGCTTGAATTCCGTCACGTTGCCGCTGGTAAAGTCCGTGAGCACCACCCTGTTGTCCTCCATGCAGCCAGTAATCTGTCCTCTGGTACCCTGGAGGTTGATGGTGCGCTGGCACTGCTCCGTAAAGGCACTCATGGTGAGGCTCGCCGTCACATCGCCGTCAAAAACCATGTTCACCACCTGATGGTCCACCACGTCATTGTCGCAGCGGTAGACACAGCGGCCATAGGGTCCCGTGGCCAAAGCTGCCAACAGAGCCTCGTCGGTATCCTCAATGGCCACCACCCGCCGAAAATTGCCGGAAGGAGCCTGTGGATTCTCCAGATAAAACCGTGGTGCATAAAAGGGACAGCTGTCACGATGAACACAGCCGTCGAGACAGTGGCCGGGGCTGCCCTTGGGAGCATTTTCCGCCTTGAACACCTTCAAGCTACCAAAGCTGGAGACTGCACGGCAGGGCTTTCCCACCAGCCACAAAAGGATGTCAAAGTCGTGGCAGCATTTTGCCAGAATCATGGGGCAGCTCTCTTCGCTATTGCGCCAGTTGCCCCGCACAAAGCTGTGAGCCATGTGCCACCAGCCGACACTTTCCATGTGCTGAATGTTCACCAAATCACCAACGGCCCCCTGCTCCAGCAGCTCCTTTATCTTTGAGAAGAAGGAGGAATACCGCAGCACATGGGCCACACTGATAACACCGTGATAGCTGCGGGCCAGCTCACGGATTTTCAGCAGCTCCTCCTTGTCAGGAGTCACCGGCTTTTCAACCAGAATCTGATAGCCCAATGCCACCGCCCGCATCAAGGGCTCAAAATGCATCCTGTCCTGGGTGCAGATGAAGGCGCAATCCGCCAGCTTGGGCTGGTCCAGCAGCAGCTGCCAGTGATCAAAGCTCCGTTCTGCGGGGATATTGTGGAGACGACAGAATTCCTCCCGCCGATCCTGCCGAGGCTCCGCCACCGCCACAAATTCCAGCTCGTTGGGAAAGGACAAGGCATAGGCGGCATAGGCATCGGCTCCACGATGACCAGCCCCCAGCAAGATTGCTGTCAGTTTTTTCATCCTTCCTCCTAGCCCTTTACCGCCCCGCCAGACAGAGCCTCAATAAAGAATTTGCTGAAGATGCAATAGAGGATGATGGGCGGCAGTATGATGACTACAATGGCGGAAAAAAGGCCGTTGTAATTGGTGCGGAAGGCATTGGTAAAGGTGGAAAGCAGAGCCGGAACCGGCAGCTTTTCCCGGGTGACAATGACCAGGGAGGCCCAGTAGAATTCATTCCAGTTGTTGAAGAAGGCAAGGATTGCCGCCGTCATGATGCCGGGACGAGCCATGGGAAAGATGATTCTGAACCAGGTCTGGGCATAGCCGCAGCCGTCAATGCGGGCCGCATCCTCCATGTCCCTGGGCACGTTGCCGTAATAGTTCCTGATGATGAAAAAGCTGGTGGCAACACCGCTACAGGCGTAAATCAGAATCAGTGCGCCCCTGGTATCGTGGAGGCCCAATCTGTTTATCAAGTTGTACACCGGATAGGTCAATGCCGTGGCAGGGATAAACATGGTGCAGTACAGCATGATGCTCACCAAGGACTTACCGGGAAAATCCATGCGGGCCACCACGTATGCCGACATGGAAATCATCAGGATACTGAGCACCACAGACACACCAGCAATGAACATACTGTTGCCGAAATACTGCATCACATTCAGATCCCGGAAGGTGGAGATGTATCCTTGCAGATAAATTGACTCCGGCAGCATGAATCCAGGGCGGGCCTGGGGCTCCACCTTCAAGCTGGAGAGCACCAGCCAAATGATAGGCCCCAAAGCGACAATCAAAACCCAGAGGATGACAAGGTAGTTGTAGAGATTGGCAAACCTGTTTTTCACTGTCATGCCTTTGCCCTCCGCTTTTTCTGGAATGAGATGCTATACAGGAGACGAACTAGCAGGATAATCACCAGCCCGGCCAGAATCTGGATTACCGCCACAGCATTTGCCCGCCCGAACTGGGTTCTGGGACTGGTGATTGCCAGCTCTCGGATAACGTAGCTGATACTGTAGGTTCCTGCCGCACCCTTGGTCAGGAAATACACCTCATTGTACAGCAGGAAGCCTGCCGTAGCGCAGAGGATGGAGACCGTCCGCAGCGTGTCCTTGATCATCGGAAGGGTGATGTACCAATCCAGCTTGATTCCAGACACCCCGTCGATGATAGCCGCCTCACGAATCTCCTCCGGAATGGCCTTGATGTTGCCAAGAATCATCAAAGTGGTGGTTCCCGTAAAGAAGATATAGGCTCCCGTCATGGCCCAGAAGGCAGGACCTCTCAGTAGCAGGATGTTCTCGCTAAAGCCGGGAATGAACAGCTCCACCACAGGGTTTACCAGTCCGTACAGGGGACTGTACACCTGCAGGAAAATCATACCCATGGCGGCAGATGAAATCATATTGGGAACCACGTAGATGTTCCGCACGATGTTGATGCCACGGATGGGCTGGGCCAAGGTCATGGCCACCAAAGTAGCCACTGGCACCTGCAGAACCACTGCCAGCAGCGCCCAAGCCGAGGAGTTTTTTAAAGCCTCCCAAAAGTAGGGGTAGGTCTGGAAAAGATACTTGTAGTTGCTCCACATATCCTTGAATCCAAAGAATTCAGGATTTGCTATGTTCGTATAGTCCCATTTGCAGAAAGAGGTCACGAATACCGTGATAATGGGATACAAGTAATAGATGCAAAAGGAAATGATGGTGGGAGCGAGGAAGGCCAGGATGAATCCTGTCCTCTTCCAATCCTTGCCTTTGGAGCTGGACCCACCACTTTTGTTGACTACCATAAAAACCCCCTTGTCAAGAGCCATCTGTCCAAAGGCCGACCAGGACAGACCCTCCACAACACTGTATAGACAGGCAAAAGAAAGGGAAGTCAGAGCACCAGGTGCCAGGACCTCCCTTCCAAAATCGAGTGTGAGCTTAGCTGATGAGAGCGGACAGCTCCTGCTTCAGCTGATTGAAGCGCTGGTTGATATCTGTGGAAGACACTGCGCACTCCATGAAGGCATTGATCAGAGAGTTGACAACATCTCCTCCCCATGTGTTGTACAAGCTGGGCACAACAATCTTTGCATTGTTAACCTGGGAGCAGGCATCTGCCAGCAGGGCTGTGTTGGGATCGGTGTTCTGGGCAGCCAGCTTGTTCAGATCAACAGTGGCATTACAGGGATTTGCCTGAACCAGGTTGAAGATCTTCTCCTGAACCTCCGGGCTCACCATGTAGGCAAAGAACTCAAGGGCAACCTTCTTCTTTGCATCGCTCATCTTGTTGGAGATGGCCAGACCATTTCCAGCAGAAACGATGGCAACATTTCCAGGATAGATGGAGGGCTTCAGTGTTCCCAGCATCTCCTTGGAGACAGAACCGGCATTCCAAACACCATTGTTCAGCACAGCAACCTTTCCTGCAGCATTGAAGTCAGCCATCAGGTTGCCCGTGTCCACAGTGGTGTGAGCAGAACCATTGGCCTTGTCCAGAGCAGCGATGGCCTTGAAAGCATCCTCAAATTCCTTGGAGTTGATAACCTCAGCAGTCAGTCCAGCGGAAACAAGCGCCTGTCCCTTGGGGGTCTGAGCCATATAGGCCGTCATCATCATGATGGAGCCCTGTCCAGCAATGTAGCCATAGGAACCATCGTTCAAGGCACGGACAGCCTCCATAGCCTTTGCAAAGCCTTCCCAGGTGCTCAGGTCGGAGATGGAAACGCCAGCCTTCTTCAGGATAGCCTCGTTGTACCAGATGCCACGGCTTTCAACCTGATCGTGAACGTTATAAATTCCACCGTTGATATTGTTCTGAGTATAGTTGATACCAACGGCCTTCTGCAGATTGTTGGAGTCGATGTAGGACTTCAAGTCAACAACCAGCCCTTGGGAAATTGCAGAGGGAGAAAGGGGGCGTCCCAAATCAACAACATCGGGGAAATTTCCACCGGCAATCTGGGCGTTAACCATATCGTCACGGGTTTCAAGGGGAATGGCCTTGAACGTTACAGGACCGTCTGCATACCGGGCTGCAAACTCATCGTAAATGTCCCGCATGGCCTTGGCAGGAGGCCACTCGCTTTCTGAGTGGAAATATCCGTGGTAGAATTCCACCACCTCGTCCTTACCGGCATCCTTCTTTCCAGCGGCAAACACCATGCCACCAATCAGCGACAGGGCTACCATAGACAATAAAACCTTTTTCATGTTTCCTCCAAAGAAATTCCAAAGTTTTGGAATTTAATTCTAGCATGGTAGAAAAATGAGGTTTGCACTTTTTTTACTTAGTTTTGTACTTTTTTTACTTTTCAGCAAAGCCTACAGCTGGAGCCGAGCATCCTCCATCAGCTGGGCCAACTGTTCGGCAGAAATCTGCCCCTCCAAGAAGGCTGCAACATTGTTGTTGAAGGCCGCCACCACTGCCTCATGCCACAGGGAGTATACTGTGGGAACCTGAACCTGGGCACGGTAGGCTTCCTCCAAGGCCATTCCCAGCAGGGGATGGGACTGACGGATGGTCTCCACCTTTACCGCCGGATTCAAGGGAACCTGCAATGTCTCCTCCACAATCCGCTCCTGCACCGGCTGAGAAAGGAGGTATTTCAAGAAATCCAGGGCGACAGCCTGTTGCCGGGGCGAAGACTGGGCACTGATGACATAGCCTTCCGAAAGAGACACATAGGAGACGGTGACACCATCCAGACCGGGATAAGGACTATAGCCAATATCCGCCTCAAAATCTGTTCCCGCAAACACCATGTTGTCCCAGACCCCGTTGAGAAAGAACACCGACTGCCCCTCCAAAAAGGCCTGACGGCTGTCGTTGATGCCCAAGGGAAAGCTTTCCTGACGGGAAAAGGTTTTCAGCACCCGCAACCACTCCAGACACTGAATCAATGCTGAGTCAAGGTAACTTTGGGACAGCTGCCGCAGGGAGCCCTCTCCACCGTGGCTGGCCAGCAGGGCAATGAAAATAGTGAGATACCGCTGTTGGTCCAGGGCAAAGGGCAGCACGTCACGATTCTCACGGCGGCTCCATTCCACCAGCTGACGGCACAGGGCCATGAAGTCCTCCCAGTCGGCAGGGAGTGGCTGTCCCGGCTGCAGCAACCCCGATTCCTCCAGGATACGGCGGTTGTACCACAGGCCCTGCACCTCCATCACATCAGGCACGGAATACAGGGGCTGGTTGTCCTTGATCTGACTCAGCAGGGCCGCCGGCATATTCCGATGGAATTCCGGGTCACTGAGGATGTGGGGAGTGAGGTTCAAGGCAGTGCCCTTCTTCACAGCATTGGAGACATAGATTCCCCGCCCATTGGTGCTGATAATGTCCGGCATCCTGTCCACCACCAGCATATCGCAGGCTTTGTCTATAACCACGGAAATATCTGGAGCAGAGTCCACCACCAGCCGCACATCCTGCCGGCTTTCCTGAAATCCCTGGAAAATGTCCCGCATAGCCAGATGGTCGGTTCCGTTGCCACCCCAGCCATGCATGAACTTAATCTCCACCACTGGCTCCGGCTGGGGGGCCTTACGGCAGGAACAAAGGAGTGCCAGCCACAACAAAACCCACAAAAATTCAACTGGCGAAAGTATCCGTCTACACTTCATGCTGTACCTTCTCTTCCTCCATGATAGCTCTGACTACGTAAAATTACAACGTGTACGGTTGCATCCGACTTAAAATGAAAAAATACAGACTATACCGGTTGTAGCCGACTTATTTTACCCTGCCAGTGCTGGCCTTACCAACTGCTCCATTCCGTGCTATACTCCTTCTAGGAGGTGGGAAATGAACGGCCGGCAGCCCAGGTCCCTTCGGTTCAAAATCATCATCCTCAACTGCTCCATCATTCTCATTTCCATGGCCCTGCTGGTTTCCTTCCTGCTTTTTTCCATGAGCTCCATTATCGGCTCCTACCTGCAGGAGGACATAAACTTCTTTCTGGAGGAAACGGGAACGAACCTGGAGACAAAGACCCTCTTTGCCGAGGAGCTGCTGCTGGAGGTTCGCCGGAATTCCATCCTTATGACCTTCCTGCTGAACCAGGCTCCCGCAACAGAGGAGACGACGCAGGAATTCAAGAAGGTGGCAAATGTATACTCGGACAAGAACACGGACCTCGTCTCTGCCCCCTTCTTGACCTCCGCCTACCTGATGAACCAGGGCGGCAGCATTCTCTCCGTCCACTACCACCAGCTGCTGTTCACCCAGGAGCAGGAGCTTTCCGCCAGAATCCTGAACCTCCACACCCAGTTTCGGGGAAATGGCCGTGATGTGCAGTTCTTTTCCGATAGAGACCACATCCACGTATTCTTTACCGTCTACACCAACTTCATGCAAAACATTGGAACTATGGCCTTCTCCATCAGCACAGAAACCCTCCGCCAGCTGATGAAACCCACGGAACGCTACCAGCAGACCTTCTGGTGCCTGCTGAACAAGTACAACGAGCCCCTTTGCAGGGTGGAGGAGCATATTCTGGAACGTGAAGACTTACCGCCGCTGCTAGAGGTGACGCCGGAGCCCCGTTCCCTGCAGCTGAAGGGCCAGACCTACCGAAGCTACACCCACAAGCTGCGGCTGGGATTGAAGGTGGCCATGGCAATTCCTGAAAACCAGATGATGACCCTGATTTTCCAGACCATCGGCTCCTACCTTGTGTACACCGTGCTGCTTTCCCTGGTGATTGTGGGTCTCTCGGTGCTGCTGATTCTGAGACTGACGGTGCCCCTGCGGGAAATCGGAGAAAAAATCACCCTGGTAAAGGAAGGCCAGTACGACACAAAGCTGCCCGACTACAGCAGCCGCGAATTTCAGGAAATATCCAGCGTCTTCAACCAGATGACGGAGCGCATCAATTATCTGATTACCGAGGTGTACCAAAAGAAGCTCCTGCTGCAGGATGCGGAATTGAAATTCCTCCAGTCCCAGATGAACCCCCACTTTATGTTCAATGTGCTGAACATGATTGCCATCAAGGCACAGCTGGACAAGAACCACGACATCCACAAGATGACCACCGCTTTTTCACGACTGGTGCAGGCCAGCATCTACCGCAAGGATACGGAAAAGGTTTCCCTTCGGCAGGAGCTGGAATACGTGGAATTCTACCTCTACCTACAATGCTACCGCCACGATGGCACCTTGTCCTACCACATCAACCTCCAGGACGAGAGCCTGCTGGACTGTCAGGTTCCCAAGCTCTGCCTCCAGTTCATCGTGGAGAATGCTGTTGTGCACGGACTGGAGCCCAAAAGCGGTGGCGGCCATCTCCAGATTGATGTGCATCAGCAGGAACAGTTGCTGGTGCTGACCGTTCAGGACAACGGAATGGGATTTGAGACCCTGGAGGGAGCAATTCCACTGCCCCTGCAGCTGCCATGCCACCAGGAATCCCACGCCTACAAGCACAATCGGGTGGGACTGAACAATCT
Source organism: Spirochaetaceae bacterium (assembly GCA_017622135.1). Lineage (GTDB taxonomy): Bacteria > Spirochaetota > Spirochaetia > Treponematales > Treponemataceae > Treponema_F. The sequence goes on along the minus strand of JAGARR010000032.1, from coordinate 9,769 downwards.
CCACCAGCTGATCCAGCTGCTCTACGGACAGGAATACGGACTGAGGATATTCAGCCAGCGGGAACGGGGGACTACCGTCACCATCATCATACCACAGGAACGGGAGGAGCCATGTACAAGGTTATAGCTGCCGACGATGAACCCATGGTTCGCAGGGCACTGGAAAGCCTGGTCAACTGGGAAGAGATAGACTGCCAGCTGGATTTTGTGGCCACCAATGGCCGCCAGCTAATAGAATATGCCCGGCAGAATCAGCCTGACATTGTCATCACCGACATCAAGATGCCGGAAGCCGACGGCATTGAGGTGGCCCGCTTCTTCAGCCAGGAAATGAGCCAGGTGAAGGTAATTCTTCTCACCGCCTATGCGGATTTCTCCTACGCCAAGCAGGCTATCAGCTACGGTGTGGTGGAATACGTCACCAAGACAGGAGACTTTGAGGATGTGGTAGCGGCGGTGCAGAAGTCGATCCAGCAGCTGGAGCAGGAACGCCAGCAGACCACCACCTCCAGCATCCCTGCACCACCACCCTACACTCACCTCATCACCCAGCTGAAACCAAACAGCCAGGAATTGCAGGAGCAGAAGGGCAGCGTGAATCTCGTTCTGGAAACTACCCGCTACATCCAGCAGCATCTGGACCAAGCCATCACCTTGAACCAGATTGCCGCCTACATCGGTGTCAACGAAAGCTACCTAAGCCGAGTCTTTAGCAACCGCACGGGAAGCACCATCAAGAACACCATCAATTCCATCAAGATTGAAAAGGCAAAGGAGCTGCTGGCCAACACCAACCTGAAAATCTACGAGATAGCCATGCAGCTGGGATTGGAGAACACCACCTATCTCTCCCGCCTTTTCCACCAATACACCGGCTGCACCCCTATGGAATATAGGAACCAGAAAAAAAAATAAGCCCCGCAAGTGAATCCTGCAAAACAGGCTCCACCACGGGGCTTCTCTTTCACTCCAGCCCAGCAGGTTTACTTTTCGTACAGCACGGGCTCCACTGGCCGAGGCGTGGGAATGACAGTCTCCTGAACAGGCTTTCGCACCGCCACCTTCACGATGACAGGCCGATTGTAGGTAGCCTTTGTTTCCGGATCACGAGTTTTTTCCCACCCCAGATAGCTGGTGATATTGCTTTCTTGGTCAAAGGTAAAGGGCGGGTTCTCAAAGTACTTCTTGGTGTCATCATTGTATTGGAGGATATTCATGTTCAAGGAGGTGGACACCAGCCGTCCCTCTCCATTGTAGGAGTAGTTGTAGACGGAAATATCATCAAAGCTTTCCTCCCAGTAAATGAGCCGATTGTGATGGGGCACCACAAAGAGGCCGTCGCAATGGCGGCGATATTCCAGTCCCGCAAGATGGACGTAACCAGGCTTGGGGAAGAACACACTGCCGTCATCGTAGACAAACAACTCGGTGGAGCCATTTTCCAAGATGAACTTAAACTGGCCAAAGGCAAAGTCATCTGCCTCAGCGGAAAATCTCAGTACCTCGCCATTGATTCTAAAGGCAATGGGGCTCCGGGCCTTGGTAAAATAGGTGGTTTCGTCCACCGTCACCATACAGATATCCTCAGGAGAGACCTCCGCAACGATGCCATTGGGATGCAGCTCCATGACGGAGCCTTCCTGGGGATAAATCTTTCCGATGGATGAATCCAGCGGCTCTGACTTGCTGACAGTAAAAGACTGGATGGTTCCGTTCTCATGGAAGAACATCCGATAGCCACTGCGAGCAGAAACCACGCCGGACTTCAGCTTCACCTGGCAATCCTCCGCCAGCTCCACGGAAGAGGGAATCCAATTGTCATAGAAGGTGATGGATTTTGGAGCCACATTTATACGCCCCACAGAACCAGTGACATCCGTTTCCTTTGCCAGCTCCATCTCCTCCACCGAGCCCGACTCATAAAAAGAGATGGGAGTGGTCGTATAGGTTAGGGACCCCACCGGACTTTCATATTCTCCAGAAGCAGCGGGTTGAAATTCCTTTATGCTGCCACTTTCGTAAAAATACACCTCTTCCACTGCCTCCAGCGGGCCCAGGGGCGTATTCAAGACAGTGGCCTCCTTCAGCCGCACATAGACAATCTTTCCGTCGTTCTGGCGAACCTCGGTGATGCGGGCATCTGTGCCTTCCGGCAGGGGAACGGCAAAGGCTGAAAGGCCGCAGCAAGTCATCAGCACAAAAAAAACAAATCTCTTCATTATATTTCCTCCAAATTTTAGCATCGGCCGTAGCGGTCCTCAAATCGAATGATATCGTCCTCCTCCAGATAGGGGCCGGACTGCACCTCAATCAGCTCCAGGGGAACCTTGCCGGGATTTTCCAGGGCATGAATCGTTCCCAGAGGGATGAAGGTGGACTGGTTCTCCCCCAGCAGCAGCTCCTGGTCGCCGTTGCGCACCAGGGCGGTGCCGGACACCACAATCCAGTGCTCCGCCCGATGGTAGTGCATCTGGACGGAAAGCTTTGCCCCCGGCTTTACGGTGATGTGCTTCACCTTGTAGCGGTGCCCCCGCTCGATGGACTCGTAGCTTCCCCAAGGGCGGACACCAACCTGATTCTCCTCCACGCTGCTGTGGCGCTGCTGCCGCTTGAGCTCCTCCACAATGTCCTTCACTCCCTGCACCTGATTCCGGTCAGCAACCAGCACAGCATCCTTTGTCTCCACCACCACCGCATTCCGCAGGCCCACGGTAGCCACCAGACGGCTCTGGCTGTAGATGTAGGAGTCCTCCGTGTCATGGACAATCACATCCCCAAAGAGCACATTCCGGTTCTGGTCCTTTTCGTTCACCTCCCACAAGGCGGACCAGGCGCCCACATCGTTCCAGCCTGCATCCAGGGGAATCACCTTGCCCCTGTCCGTCCGCTCCATCACGGCATAATCGATGGAACAGGCGGGACTGGCGGCAAAGCAGTCCCTATCCAGCCGGATAAAGTCCACGTCCACCGCCGCCTTGTCATAAGCCTCTCGGACGCTCTCGTGGATGGCAGGCTCAAAGCGGCGCAGCTCCTCCAGATAGGCGGTGGCCTTGAACACAAACATTCCACTGTTCCAGAAATATTCGCCGCTGTCCAGATATTTTTGTGCCGTGGCACGGTCAGGCTTTTCCACAAACCGCTCAAGGGGGAAAACCTCCGCATCGGCACTGACCTGGGCCTTGATGTAGCCATAGCCCGTCTCCGGGACAGTGGGCTTGATGCCAAAGGTCACCAGGGAGCCATCAGCAGCTGTCTGGCAGGCCAGCTCCACTCCATGGACAAAGGCCGCCCTGTTTTGAATCACGTGGTCGGAGGGAAGAACAACCATCACCGCATCGCCATCTACTTGCAGAGCCTTGAGGGCACCGGCTGCAATGGCGGGGGCAGTGTTGCGGCCCACTGGCTCCAAAATGATGAAGGGCTTCTCCATGCCAACCTGGGTCAGCTGATCCGCCACAATAAAGCGGTGGCTCTCATTGCAAATGACAATGGGAGAGGATACATTTATATTTTCCAGCCGCAGCAAGGTTTCCTGAATCATAGTGTTCTGGGCGGCTAGAGATAAGAACTGCTTGGGAAATTGGCTGCGGGAAAGGGGCCAAAGCCGTGTTCCCGCGCCACCAGACAAGATAACTGGGATGATTGTCATAGAAAACTCCTGTACTGTAGTATATCAGTCATGAGTTTTTCTGTAAAGTTTTCCGTTATGAAGGGTTGCACTATAAAACAAAGGGGCTTCCTCCACAGGAAGAAAGCCCCTGAACCCGCAACAAGCAGCTATCAGTTCATGAAGCGGGACAAAAAGTTGTTCACCGTGGACCAATACAGCTCTGGGTTTGTTTCCCGGGACTTGGCGTGGCCAGCTCCCGAAACCACCAGCTTTTCCTTGGGACAGGCAGCGGCGTTGTACACTACGTCCAGCATTTCAAAGGGAACAAAACCGTCCCCATCTCCGTGAATGAAGAGGGTGGGTGTAGAGGAGCGGGCCACAGCCACCTGGCAATCCACCTGGTCAAAGGAATAGTTGGCCTTCAGCTTGGTCAAAAGGGAGGTGACAGGCAGCAGGGGAAAACCGGGGAGGCCGAATATTTCCTTCAGCTGGTGGGTGAATTCCGCTGTCACATTGCTGTAGCCGCAGTCGGCAATGGCCGCCTCCACGTTGGCGGGCAGATTGGCGGAACCAGTTACCAGCATGGTGGTGGCCGCTCCCATGGAGACACCGTGGATCAGGATACGGGCATCCGGCTCCATGGCCAGAATGCGGGAAATCCACCCCAGCATATCGTAGTGCTCCAGCCAGCCCATGCCGATGTACCTCCCCTGACTGTCCCCATGGGCTCGATGGTGGGGAACCACTACGTTCCAGCCTGCATCGTGATAGTAGCGGGCATAGTGGGCCATGCCGGTGGGGCCAGCCTTGTAGCCGTGCACCAGCAGGGCGTACTTGTCTGTGGGAGCAGGAGCAGCACGGTAATAGCCCACCAGCTCCAGTCCATCGTGGCTGATGATGGTCTCCCGCTGACTGGTGGCAACCAGCCATTCCTCCGCTGTCTGAGGGATGTCCTGGGACACTTCCTCCTCAGACAGGGGCTCCACCTCTTCCTCCGCCAAGGCTCCTTGCTCGAACTGGGAGTCCAGGGCATAGGCGAACATGTAGTTGGCACCGAGAATCAATCCGGCCACCATCACCACGCACAATGAAATCAAAACATATATGGTAATCTTTACTGATTTCTTCATATATGAAATATACTGAAAAGTCCGCCTGAAGGCAAAGCTATCCCAAAGGAACAAAGCGTTCCACAAAGGAGGCCACCGTGGACCAATACAGGTCAGGATCTGCAGCATGGGACTGTGCGTGGGCGGCATCGGGAACCACCAGCTTTTCCTTTGGGCAGGTGGCGGCCGCATACAATTCCTCCAGCATCCAGAAGGGGACGAAGGTGTCTTCCTCTCCATGGATAAACAGGGTGGGCGTGTCCGACTGGGAGACTGCCGCCACGCAATCCACCTCCCCCAAAAAGTTTCCCGTGTGGAACCAGGTCATCAATGAGGTGGCAGGCACCAGGGGAAACTGAGGCAAGCCCATGACACGGGAAACCTTGTCGGTAAGCTCCTCTGGAACGCTGGTATAGCCGCAATCCTCGATGGCGGCCAGTACGTTGGAGGGCAAATCCGCCGAGCCTGTGGCCATCATCACTGTGGCGGCTCCCATGGAAAGGCCGTGGAGCAGAATCTGGGCCTCACTGTCCTGCTCCACCAGCTGCCGTGCCCATCCGATAAGGTCCTGATGCTCCTTCCAGCCCATGGTGATGTACCGTCCCTGGCTGTATCCGTGGGCACGATGGTCTGGAACCAGCACATTCCAGCCGGCATTGTGGTAGACCTGGGCATAGCCTGCCATGGAGGTGGCGGAATTCCTGTAACCGTGGCTCAAAATCACGTAGCGATGGGTGGGTTGTGAGGCCGGAATGAAGTAACCCTGCAGCACCAGGCCGTCCTGGGACTCAATCGTCCATTTCTTGGAGGACAACAGCATCCACTCACGGCTGGGAGACGGCCTGCCGGTAGCCGGATCGTTGGAATTCATGGAGAGGGGCAAAAGCTCACCGCTGGCCTTTGAGTCCAGCACAAAGACCACCGTATAGTGGGCAACGAAGAAAATCAGCGCTAAGGACACCACCAGCAAGGTGACCAGCACCGCAATAGTAATCTTTGTATATGTCTTCATACCCCAAACTATAGGCGGGAAATGAAGCGAATGCAAAAAAAGCCCTTGGGGAGGGAGACACCGCCTGAAGCCTAGGCATTTCCAGCAAGCAGATTACACCATGGTGGCTGCACTGTACAATGTACATAAATATTTACGCAACAGGCTCCAGCGGAAGCGTGGGAATGAGTAAAATGAGTCAGTGAACTTCCACCCACTGACCCTAAATATGTCCTATTTCAGTGGCTCTATAATGTTCCACATCGGGTTATGTGCATCAATAAACTTATATAGGCCGTTAAGCTTTCCAGTTGTATCAGATGTATTGATTGAGAGAGCATTCATTGTTGCATTAAAATCATTAGCAAATGCCTCTACGTTCTCAAAAACGACAAATTGGGAATCTGTGGCACTTTGAGTTATTTCTTTACTATGCAACACTCCATTATAAAGTTCAACGAGCCATTTTTCTTCTCCAAGTTGTATATACCATTTATTTTCCTCTGCACTTGCCTTGAAGCCGTCCAATAATGTTGCTAAATATTCAAAGATATATTTGGGTGTCAGCGTTTTGATTGAGGCTGTTGCCTGGCTGATGTAATCCGCTTCTGTAGCGTCAGGCATCAGCCCCATGGGAGTCCCACGAAGTTCAAATGCAGCAGTCAAGAATATATTTCGCCACGTTCCAGCCTCAAATGAATACGCAAGTTGTTCCAAAGCATCTGCTTGGAGACAACGTGCTACCGTATTGGCCGGATTATAAAAAACAACGTGTCTTGTCAATTCTACAGTCCAACGATAATCGCCAGCAGCGAAATAATCATACGCCTTGCTCAAAACCGCATCTTCGCCGCCCATATCAGCAACAAAACGCTTTGCCACATCCACGTCTGGATATTTGAAGTAATTTGCAGGATTTCCGTCCCACCATCCTATATACCGTTGGGCAACAGCCTTCACATTATGGTTTATGGTTCCATAATATCCACGATTAAAATACTCTTTGGTAAGAGATTCGGGCAGCTCAAAGCATTCTGCAATTTCCTCCATGTTCATACCCTTGTTAAGGAGGCGAATAACTTGGTCGTTAAAGAAATAATACATGTCACGCTGCTTAACAAGCATATTCATGCAATCTTTATTTCCCCACGTTGGCCAATGATGAGTTCCAATAATAGCATTGCAGCCGTCAGTCCCCCACTGGGAGTTGATGTACTCTATTGCATCATTTATCGCATTTCCAAAAGCTTTTGGGTCACGAACTTTTGCGCCACGTGGAGTAAGCAAATTATGCATTGTCTTACAAACATTCTCACCTGGACAGAGAACTTTATATGTATCTATGAACACATGGAATTCTGCCGGTGCTTCTGTACCAGGCACATTTTGGAAGGTAAACTGAATCCCCTCTATTTCGAGTGCAGCAAAAGCACCATCTGCTATATCAAGCTCAAAAGAAGGTTTAAGAAGCGCTCCAATTGACAAGCCTACTGTCTTGCCCAATCCCGACCCAATGTGTCCACAGGCATCAACAGGCAGGGCGTTGCCATACATATAGGTTGCCCGTCTGGCCATACAGTTTCCCAAATAGAGATTTTCTGACAATGCCTCATCATAGAAGCCCTGCGGTGCGACTACAAGAATCTGCCCGTCACCAATCGCAGTATGGTCGTCTTCGATGGAAGAGGGCATTATAGTTGCGTTTTCAGACTCCAAAACTGCTCCCAATCCATTGTAATGGTCTATATGGCTATGGGTGATTACAACTGCTTTTACAATGGCATCGGGCTCCTTGCCCTTAAACACCCGCAACGCCTCCTTGGCTGTACTAAGATTACCTAAGGGGTCTATAACCAGCCAGTGATTAGAGACTCCAAGTCTGACAAAACTCATCGTTGCCATGTCATAGGAGCGAATCTGATAGATTATGGTGCTACCGTCTTCATTGGAAACAACTTTGAACAATCCATTGTAATTATTCAAGCGTTCCATGCGCCACAGATTGGGATGTACGGTTGCAGGAGCCACCTCTTGCCCCATGAAGCTTTCGTACCTTGTAATGTCAAATGAATTTTCAAGTGCGCCGCCCAAACAGGTGCCTTCCACATACCCCTTCTGCGCATCCTTTTCATTGCTATTGTTATTATCATCGAACATATCATCTGTTACTGCCGGATAATAGGTGTCGTTGGTTTTGTACAATTTTCTTTCCGCATCATTGATGATTGTTACGAAACGCAATTGAGCACGGCTATTTCTACATTCAACCTGATACACCGCATATAAATTCGAATCACTATCATATAGGTAACTCTCATTTGATTGAGGCCCCAAAGGATACGGCGTGTTTGCCCTTGCAGCTAAAAACACCTCTTTTCCTTCAATGCTTTCGCCACAGACATCCGACAAATCAAACTTGGTATATTTATGAGTCTCAATTAAATGCGCCTCATTGTATGCAATGTCATACTTTTCATAAGCTATTATGTAATCAAATGAAAAGTCACATTCAGAACTCATGTTCTTGCAAAGAAATCCTTTGATCTTTTTCTTTTCTGCCATAATTCTCATTTCCTAAGGTTACACACTGGGGTATACCCCTTAGTTTCCTCCTAATCAAGATGTTGGTATGTTGTTGTGCCGGGCACTGCTACCTCCCGCCCGGCTTGGGAGTTTAGTGAGCATACGGCAACCCAATGCCGTATGCCCTATAATTGATTATTCGCCCTTTACCAAAGTAGGATAACCATCGGTACCAGCCTGCCAAGTGTAAGGACAAGTCTTGCCCTCGGCTGCAGTTTCATTATAAGTAGCAATGGCAGCGTTCATCTCGGATACCTTGTCGTTGATGGTGGCAGCATCGCCGGTGAAACAGCCGGTGACAGTGCCAAAATCTTTAGCTCCTACGCCATCACTTTCAACATCAGATTCATTGGTGACAATGGTCCACGAACCGATTGTTCGGGTGTGGTATTGAGCGCTAACACCTACAATACCGCCTGTAGTGCCTGTACCTGTTACTGCCTCCATGTTACTACAAGCCACAACAACTCCATCATTCCAGCCTACTACACCACCAGTATTATAATTGCCTGATGATATAGCCCCCGTGTTGATACACCCCATAACGGTTCCTAATACAGCGTTTGAACCAACGATACCGCCAAAGCAGTATATGCCAGTGACTCCTTGCGCTACTGTGATTGTAGCAGCATTCGTACAATTTTTGACCTTACCTCCGTTTTCGCCTACGATACCTCCTGCATAGCTACCAGTTGTGGTCAGGCTACCCGAAATCACATGACAGTTTTCTATTGTACCCTCTGAGAAACCGACCACAATGCCGGAGTATTGACCCGCTGTCATATGGGCATCTGCAAAAGTAAGGTTCTTCACTGTACCTCCTTCACCGAGCACTCTAATGAAGCCTTGATTGTCAGAATTGTTGTTGATATGAAGCCCTGTAATAGTGTGGCCATCGCCATTGATAGTGCCGTTATAGGTAACCTCGAGCCTTGACCAGTTTGCGTTATATTCGATGTCGCAAGCAAGCGTAAGATTCGTGCTTACATCAGAAGTAGCAGCCGTATTCCATGCGTCAAGACCATCTTTTCCTGTGATGATATGGGTTCCATCGGATGCTACTGCATATGCGTTTTCGCCAGTTCCGTTCTTATAGGCAAGGTCAATGGCTGCAAGTTCGGTGATGGTTGTTGTAGGAGCAGTCACACCGCCCATTACAAGGGCAATGTCAGACTTTCCTGTCAAGGCAGTAGCAATGGCTGTCTGCTGTGCATCGGTGAGTTGGTCGTTTATCATCAGTAACGTGGCATTGCCAGCAAGTGCCTCTGTCACGGCATGCTGCACTCTGGTATCTTTAGCATCATCGGGAATGGTAATGGTGGCAGTAGAGCCTTCGATAGCAATGGTTACGTTTGCTTCCCACACGGCATACAGGGATGTATCCTTGGTGGCCGTGAACATGGCCTTGTCGGTGTAGGTGGCGGCGTCGGCAGCCTTGTCCTCGCTCCAGCCGCTGAATGTGTAGTTTTCACGCTC
>JAGARR010000031.1 GCA_017622135.1 Spirochaetaceae bacterium | reverse complement strand
TGTTCTTCTTCTAAAATTCTCTTACCTAGATTCCAATACATTTGCACTCTACAAAAATCTACGCTTCTAACAGCATTACTTCGAGATTGTTCAATAATTTTTCGTGCATCTTCAATTAAATTATTTATTTGTTTGTTTATTTTATCTTCTTTCATAATTTTCTCCCCAATCTTCACTTTCTTCCATTCACTCATTTATTTGTCCTCCCTCATTTCCTCTTACGCAACTCTGTAAATCTCGTTTTCCAATTCACGCAACGCTGCAAGATATTGGGATTTTCCCCCAAATATTTTTACGATTTCTGCAGGAGTTCCCATATCTTTCAATGGTTCAACAGTGAGAATTTTCATGTCTTCAATATTCTCTATTCCCCACTCGGCATATTTGTCCAAAAGAGCATTTAAAACATGACGAGCCTGCTCCCCATACTTTGTCCAGTAATTTCGTTTTCGTACATTGTCAGCCCGCTCCTTTCTAGTTAAGGCAGGAGCATCCCAAGCAATATGACAAATTAAATCAAAAATGTCTAAATCTGATTTTATCTCTTCCTTCAAATCCTCAAAGAGTATTCCTAGGGATTCCAATTCTTCTATGATTATCTTCTTCTTTTCCGCATCATTCCATGCCTGAAGAAAATTATCCAAGGAACGATAAGAAGTTAAAATCCCATTTTTTGTGTATTCTTTTAAACTACACGTGATGAGCTTGCCATTTGCATCAAGAAACTGGTGTCTCTCGCTTAAGATACGTACATCAATCCCAGCAATATATACTTTTTCTCTCTTTCCGTATTTTTCATCCTTCTCACCCAAGAAAGACTCTCCAAATCCTCCATTTTCAAAAGCATAGACAGTCTCTTCAAAGGAAACAGCCTCCATTGTCACAGGATCTACTTGTTCCTCACCAGCTTCTCCATCCAATATTTCTTCTGTCAGCACTTCATACTGCTGAACATTTTTAACCTTTACAGGCTCACCATCAAAATCACTGTCTGCAAATTTATCTGTTACACTTCTAAAATCGATTATTGTAAAATAGTGCTTTCCATAATCCTCGTTGATTCTTGTTCCACGGCCAATTATTTGCTTGAATTCTGTCATGGAACCGATATTTGCATCCAATACAATTACCTTACAGGTTTGGGCATCAGTTCCTGTACTCATCAATTTTGAGGTTGTGGCCACCACTGGGAATTTTTCCTCTGGATTTATAAATGACTCAAGGTAGCCCTTTGCCACAGGATCGTCACCAGTAATCCGAACAATGTATTTATCTGTTTTACCAGTAATTTCTTGTGGAGTAAAAAGTAAGAGAGCCTGACGCATCCGTTCTGCGTGTTCAATATCTACACAAAATACAATGGTCTTGTCATAGGGATTTGAATTTACCAAGAATTCCATAACTTTTTTTGCCACCAACATTGTTCGCTCATCAATTACGAGATTACGGTCAAAATCCTTTCGGTTATAAAGCCTGTCCTCCACAAGATTCCCATGAATATCTGTCTTGCCTTTATCTGGTCTATATCCTTCTAAATCCACATTCATACCCACTCTCAGTACCTTGTAGGGAGCAAGAAAACCGTCGTCAATGCCCTGCTTGAGGGAATAGGTATAAACAGGTTCACCAAAATACTCGATATTTGACAAAGATTTTGTTTCCTTTGGAGTTGCAGTCATTCCGATTTGAGTTGCACTGCTAAAATAGGTCAAAATCTTATGCCAGGCCTTATCTTCATCAACAGAGCCACGATGACACTCGTCTACAATAATCAAATCAAAGAAATCGGGAGAAAACTCCTGATACACGTCATTTTCTTCATCGTAATTTGTAAGTCCTTGATACAACGCAAGATATATTTCATAAGACTTATCTATTTTCTTTTGTTTGATAATTGTCAGCTTGTCCTTAAAATGTTTGAAATCACCCTTCTTTGTCTGGATAATCAAGTTGTTTCTGTCTGCAAGATATAAAATCCTTTTTTTATTGCCGCTTTTCCATAAGCGATAAATAATCTGAAAGGCAGTATAGGTTTTGCCAGTACCAGTTGCCATCACCAAGAGAATTCTATTTTGTCCACGAGCAATGGCTTCCACCGTCCTGTTGATTGCAATTCTTTGATAGTATCGAGGAGACCTTCCTGCTGCATCAAAGAAATAAGACGAAAGGGCCGTTTGTTCAGCCTGCTCTGTTTCAATTCCATTGTATTTTTTATAGCACTCCCACAATTCTTGAGGTGTAGGAAACTGACGTAGCGCTCTATTTTCTAGTACAGTGGGATTTCCATCTATCCCCAAAGGACCACAATTCTTTCGATATTGAATTACAAAGCCTGTTCCATTGGAACTAATTGCCACAGGAATATCAAGTATATTTGCATATTCTAGGGCTTGCTGCATTCCATCCCCGCAGGAATGTTTTTTTTCTTTTGCTTCCAACACAGCTACAGGAATATTTGGCTTGTAAAAAAGGATTATGTCGGCACGCTTTACTTTTCCTCGTTTTGTCTTTTTTCCTTTGACAAAAATTCTACCATCAGTAAAAGAAACTTCTTCCCGTATTTGAGACAGCTTATTCCATCCCGCCTGCTCAATTTCAGGAAGAATAAATTTTGTAATGACATCTCTTTCAGACAACTTAGCTTCTAATCCCATGTAGCTAGTATAACATGAATTTGAGAGACTATAAACTAATTTGTAATTTCAAATCACGGGAGAGGAGCACCTCCCCTCCCGCTAGCGATTCTAGAACACCAGCTCCAGCACCTCCTCCATGCGGGAAACCGGATGGAAGGTGACACCCTTCTTCACAATCTCTGGGATGTCGTCCAGGTCACGCAGGTTGGCCTTGGGGATGATGATGTGCTTGATCTTGTTCCGCTTGGCGGCCACCGTCTTTTCCCGCAGTCCGCCGATGGGCAGCACCCGCCCGGTAAGGGAAAGCTCGCCGGTCATGGCGGTGGCAGCCTTCATGGGCTTGCCGGTCAGCAGGGACACCAGGGCGGTGGTGATGGTGATGCCTGCCGAGGGGCCGTCCTTGGGTGTGGCTCCCTCCGGCACGTGGATGTGGATGGTGTTGGAGTCGAACCAGCCGCTGGCCTTGATGCCCTTCTCCTGAACATAAGAGCGGACCCAGCTCATGGCGATGGCGGCGGACTCCTTCATCACGTCGCCAAGCTGTCCGGTGAGGCTAAAGCCCTCCTTGCCGGGAATGGCTGCGGTCTCAATCAACAGGGTGTCGCCGCCCATGCTGGTCCAGGCAAGGCCGATGGAGGTTCCCGGAATGGCGGCCGTCTTGATGTCATCCTCGTCAAAGACTGGGGTCCCCAGATATTTTTTTGTAGCCTCCTGGTCCACCGTGTAGCTCTTGGAGAGGATGGCCTTCAGCTCCTTCTGCATCAGGGAAAGCTGGCTGTTCAGCTCTTTGACCTGCTCCGGGGAAAGAAGCTTGGATGAATCGGGGCTGGATGCCTCAAGCTGAGAAGCCACTGTCTCAGGCATCTCCTGCACCTGGGTTTCCTCAGAACCCACGGCCGCCACGGCTCCTGCCGCCTCATGGCTTTCCTCCTGCTGTTGCTCTGACTTCTGTGCCTTCTCCTGTGCCTCCTGATGGGAGGACAGCTGGGCCTCCAGCTCACGGATGGCAGCCTCCTTTTCCACCGCCTCCGGCAGCGACACCAGCTCCATGGCAATTTTCCGGGCAATCTTGTCCAGACATTTTTCAAAATGCCTCACCCCGGACTCCCTGGCATAGGACTGGGCGATGAGATTCAGGGCGGCCTTATCGAATTTCACCTGGGTCTTCTTCAGGCCGTTCTTTGCCAAAGTCTTGGGAATCAGGTACTTCTTGGCAATCTCCATCTTCTCCTGGTCAATGTAGCCGGAGAGAGTGATGATCTCCGCCCGGTCCAGCAAGGGGTCGGGGATGGTGTCCAGGGTGTTGGCGGTGAGGATGAAAAAGATGTCGGACACGTCAAAGGGCAGGTCCAGGTAATTGTCCCGGAAGGAGACGTTCTGCTCCGGGTCCAGCACCTCCAGCAGGGCGCTGGCAGGGTCCCCCTGATGACTCATGCCCATCTTGTCCACCTCGTCAATGAGGAAGACGGGACTGGCACTCTTGACTATCTTCAATCCCTGTATAATCTTGCCGGGCATTGCCCCCACGTAGGTGCGGCGGTGTCCCTTGATTTCCGCCTCGTCCCGCATTCCCCCCACGGAAAAGCGGAAGAAGGGCTTGTTCATGGCGCTGGCAATGGAGCGGCCAACGCTGGTCTTTCCCACGCCGGGAGGCCCCACCAGGATGATGATGGAGCCCTTGCTGTCCTGCTTCAGCTTTCGCACCGCCAGATACTCCAAAATGCGCTTTTTCACATCGTCCAGCCCGTAGTGGTCCTTCTGCAGGATGGCACGGGCCTCCTCCAGATTGTAGTCCTCAGCTCCCGACACTTTTTCGGAACCGTCCGCAGCCTTGGCGCAGGGCCAGGGAAGGCTGGCGATGGTCTCCAGATAGTTGCGCACCACGTTGTATTCGGAGGAGCCTGTCTCCATCAGCTGGAACTTCTCCAGCTCGTTTTCCACCGCCTCCTTGATTTCCCCCTCAAAGGCAAAGGCATCCAGCTTGTCCTTGAGCTTCTGGTAGTCGGAGTTGTGGGCGTCGGTGGTGATTCCCAGCTCCTCCTTGATGGCCTTCAGCTCCTCCTTCAGGAAGTACTCCCGCTGCTGGGTTTCGATGCGGTCGTTGATCTCCGTCTGGATCTTCTTCTGGATTCGCAGCAGCTCCTGCTCCTTCTTGATGAACACCAGCACCTGCTCCATGCGCTCCCGCACGTTGACCGTCTCCAGCACCTGCTGCTGCTGGTTGCGGTCGATGTTCAGGATGGAGGTGATGAAGTCGGCAATCTTTCCCGGATGGTCTATGTTCACCATGTTCAGCCGCATTTCCTCGGAGAACAGGGGATTGTTCTCAGAAATCTCCTTCATCTCGCTGATGAGGGCACGGGTGAGAGCCTTCACCTCAAAGGTGTCGTCCTCCTGGTCCTCCAGATACTCCACCACCGCCACCATGGGCTCCCGCTGGCTCAGCACCTTTCTGATGCGGAAGCGCTTGATGGTGGAGATGAAGATGTTCACGCCGCCGTCGGGGAGGTTTATCTTCTTGATGATGCGGGCCACCGTTCCCACCTGGTGCAGGTCGTCAGCAGTGGGACTCTCCGTCTCCTCCCGCAGCATGACGATGCCAATGAGTCCGTCCCCAGCATAGGATTCCTCGGCGACACGGGCATCGTCGCTGGCGGTAATCATCAGCGGGGTGAAGATGCCGGGGAAAATGGGACGGCCGGAAACGGGAATCAGGTAGAGCTTGTTGGAAAGGGTCTGCTCCACCGGCACAATGGTGGGCTCCTTGGGAGAGCCAGCCTCGCTGGAAGCGTCATTCTTGGAAGCGGCAGCCTCCCCTGACACCACCGGCTGCTCCTCCGGGGAATCTCCAGCAGTCTGCATCGGCTGACCGGCTTCAGCCGTCTCCTGGCCAGACTCCTGCCCAGGGGTTGAATCTATAGGAAGAGAATCATCATCGTGGTTATCGTATTGTGACATGGTTATACCTCTCCATATAAATATGCGAATAAATCAGTCAAAAAGCAACTGTATTTTTTATGGAATCTTCGACTGCACGGGAGACCTCAAGACCTTCCATAATTATCATGCCCTTGCAAAGTTCGAATTTTGAGCTAGATAAATAAAATTTTAAATACTATACATTCAGAAGGTATTTATAATGCGTCTCCCCTCCCCTCCCTTGAGGAATACCGCCCTTCGTGGTATACTGTCCCCCTGTCCAAAATGAGGACAATTTCAGTTTTTGCAGAGGAAAATCATGGCTAAATATCCCTTTGAATCAATCGAGCCCAAGTGGCAGGAGTATTGGGAAAAGAACAAGACCTTCAAGGTGACGGAGGACACCAAATTCGAGCCGGCCAAGCGGCGCTACGTGCTGGACATGTTTCCCTATCCCTCGGCCCAGGGACTCCACGTGGGCCACCCGGAAGGCTACACCGCCACGGACATCTACTGCCGCTACCTGCGGATGAACGGCTACAACGTGCTGCACCCCATGGGATACGACGCCTTCGGCCTGCCTGCCGAGAACTACGCCATCAAGACGGGAACCCATCCGGCCACCACCACCAACGCCAACATCGACCACTTCACCAAGCAGATCAAGGCCCTGGGCTTTTCCTACGACTGGGACCGCTGCGTCTCCACCTGCACCCCGGACTACTACCACTGGACCCAGTGGATCTTCCTCCAGCTGTACAAGAAGGGACTGGCCTACGAGTCCGAGACTCCCATCAACTGGTGTCCCAGCTGTCTCACGGGCCTTGCCAACGAGGAGGTAAAGGAGGGCTGCTGCGACCGCTGCGGCACTTCCGTCACCCGAAAGACCATCCGCCAGTGGATTTTGAAAATCACCGCCTATGCCGAGCGGCTTCTGGAGGATCTGGACGGCCTGGACTGGCCTGAGTCCGTAAAGCTGATGCAGCGGAACTGGATTGGCAGAAGCGAGGGCGGCGAGGTGTCCTTCAAGATTGCCGATGCCCAGGGAAATCCCACGGACCGGGAGCTTTTGATCTACACCACACGGGCGGACACCCTCTTTGGCGCCACCTACATGGTGGTTGCACCGGAGCACAGGCTTGTTCCAGAGTTGACCACCGCCGAGCAAAAATCCGCCGTGGAGGCATACATCGATGCCGCCGCCAAGAAAAGCGACCTGGAGCGCACCGATCTGGCCAAGGAAAAGACTGGGGTGTTCACCGGCTCCTACGCCATCAACCCCGTCAGCGGGGCACGGATTCCCATCTGGATTTCCGACTACATCCTGGTGTCCTACGGAACAGGCGCCATCATGGCCGTCCCCGCCCACGACCAGCGGGACTGGGACTTTGCAAAGGAATTCAACCTGCCCATCCTGAAGGTGGTGGCATCAAAAGAGGAAGTCGCAAGCCTTGCAGACGGGGACGAGGAGGCTGGTGCCGCCAAGCTGCTGGCTGCCGCCAAGGACGAGGCAGCCTACCAGACGCTGGTGGCCGCCCATCCAGAGGTGTTCAATGTGACAGCCCAGTGCACCGCCGCCGACGGCTACACCATCAACAGCGGGGACTTCACCGGCATGGCCACCTCCGACACCATTCCCGCCATCATCAGCTGGCTCACCCAAAAGGGAATCGGCAAGAAGGCGGTGAACTACAAGCTCAGGGACTGGGTCTTCAGCCGCCAGCGGTACTGGGGCGAGCCCATTCCCCTGGTCCACTGCCCGGACTGCGGCTGCGTTCCCCTGAAGGAGGACCAGCTTCCCCTCAAGCTGCCGGAGGTCAAGACCTACCAGCCCACCGGCACTGGCGAGAGCCCCCTGGCGGGCATTACGGACTGGGTGAACTGCACCTGCCCTGAATGCGGCGGGGCAGCACGGCGGGAGACAAACACCATGCCCCAGTGGGCAGGCTCCTGCTGGTACTACCTGCGGTACCTTGACCCCCACAACGAGAAGGAATTCGCCTCCAAAGCCGCCGTGGACTACTGGATGCCCGTGGATCTCTACGTGGGCGGTGCCGAGCACGCCGTGCTCCACCTGCTCTACGCCCGGTTCTGGCACAAGGTGCTCTTCGATCTGGGACTGGTGAACACCAAGGAGCCCTTCCAGCGGCTGGTGAACCAGGGCATGATCACCTCCTTTGCCTTCCAGCGGAAGAACAAGACCCTGGTTCCCGCCGATGCCGTGGAGGAGACCTCCCCCGACGTATTCATCGAAAGGGAGACCGGCGAGAAGCTGGAGCGGGTCATCGCCAAGATGTCCAAGTCATTGAAGAACGTCATCAATCCCGACGACGTCATCCGTGACTATGGCGCCGACTCCGTCCGCATGTACGAGATGTTCATGGGTCCCCTGGAAGTCTCCAAGCCTTGGAACACCAACGGTCTCATCGGCGTCCACCGCTTCCTGGAGAAGATTTGGGCTGTCTCCGAAAAGCCCCTGGTGGACCTGGACATGGAAGGTCAGCTGGAGGGCAGGCTGGCGGAGCTGCGCAAGCTCTACCACAAGACCGTCAAGAAGGTGAGCCAGGACACGGACACCCTGAACTTCAACACTGCCATCAGCCAGATGATGATCTTCATCAACGAGGCTGGACGCATGGAGTCCCTGCCCAAGGCCCTGTGGAGCGGCTTTGTAAAGCTCCTGTCCCCCTACGCCCCTCACTTGGGCGAGGAGCTGTGGGAAAAGCTGGGCAACACCAGCACCATCGCCTACGAGAGCTGGCCCGAATACGATGAGGCCCTGTGTCAGGATGACAGCTGCACCATCGTGGTTCAGGTGAACGGCAAGAAGCGGGGCGAATTCCAGGCCGCCATGAACACGGACAAGGCTGAGCTGGAAAAGCAGGCTCTGGCCTGTGAGTCCGTCATCAAATTCATGGACGGAAAGGCACCGGTCAAGGTGATTGTTGTTCCCAACAAGCTGGTAAATATTGTCGTAAAATAAGCACAACAGCGGCCCAGCCCCATCGTCCTTGTCTGGTAACGGACAGGCAGGGGCAGGTTGGGTCTCACCCGCCCCCCTCAGGGTCTGGAGGACAGCATGGAAAAAACGACACCTGCTTCTGAGCATGAACCATCCTCACGGCTGCGGCTCATCACCCTGGCCGGTTGGATCGCCCTGCTGGGCAACCTGCTGCTGGCAGTGATCAAGCTGGGGGCGGGCATTGCTTCCGGCAGCCTTGCAGTGCTGGGAGACGGCCTTGACTCCGCCACCGATGTCAGCATCGCCTGCATGACCTTAATTGTCAGCAAGATCATCCAGCAGCCCTCGGACAAGGAGCATCCCTGGGGCCACGGACGGGCGGAAACAACGGCCACCATGGTGGTGGCCTTCATCATCTTCTATGCCGGAATGCAGCTGTGCTTCTCCTCCGGCAAGCACGTCCTCGATCTCTTGGCAACCAACAGTTTGTCCCACAATCCCGCTCAGGAACATGGCCTTTCCGGTGGACTCGCCCTGACAGCCACCGCCATTTCCATTGCAGGAAAGCTGCTGCTGGCCTGGAGTCAACTGCATCTTGGGAAAAAGTCCGGCAGCATGATGGTGCTGGCAAATGCCAGGAACATGGCCACCGACAGCATCATCTCCATCTCCGTGCTGGTGGGGCTGGCTGCCGCCCAGTTGCTGAAACTGCCGGTGATTGATCCTGTGGTGGCCTTTCTGGTGGGATTGTGGGTGCTGAAGAATGCCGTCTCCCTTTTCATGGAGATGAATCTGGAGCTCATGGACGGCAACCAGGACAAGGAGCTGTACAGGAACCTCTTTGCTGCAGTGAGGACAGTGGAGGGAGTATCAAATCCCCACCGTGTCCGCATCAGGAAGATTGCATCCCGCTGGGACATCGACATGGACGTGGAAATGGCTCCCCACATCAGCCTCCACGATGCTCACGAAATCGCTGTACAGGTGGAACAGGCTGTCCGGCAGGCCATTCCCGATGTGTACGACATCATGGTGCACATGGAGCCGGAGGGTCACAGCGGCCACCATCCAGAAGAACAGTACGGCCTTTCCGAATCAGACCTTGAAGCTGTAAGTCACGAACTGAAAAAAAGGATTATCGAGAAATGAAAAAAATCCCTGCAAAACATACGCCTTGCAGGGATGGAAAACATTTACTGCACTGTCCGCCATGCGTGGATGAACTCCAGCATAAACTGCTGCACGTCGGAGAACCACTTCCGCTGGAATTCCACCGCCTCCACGCCGATGTAGCGGTAGTGCCAGCACTCCCAGCGGTAGCCGGTGACATCCTCGTAGCCGTCGGGAAAGGACAGGGACCAGCCGTAGGTGCCAGCGTTGGCAGCCAGCCACCTGCCCTGCTTTGTCTGGGCAAACTCATCGGTGATGGACCCAAAGTCCACCGCCACTCCCAGCTGGTGCTGGCTGGCTCCCGGCGGAGCGGACTCCCGGTCTGCCACCTCCTTTCCCAGCTGGCGGACGTTGCGCTCATACAGATTCTTCTGGTAGTCGTAGGAGCGGTAGGTGGAGCTCACCACCAGATTGATGCCCTCCTTCTTGGCGGCGGCGGCCATTTTCCGCAGGCCCGCCTCCACGGGAGTCCGCAGGGAAAGATCGTTGCGGTTCAAAAGATAGAAGTCATTGGGCTTCAAGGCTACAATGTCGGCAGGAACAAAGTCCGCCGCCAGATAATGCTGCTTGTCCACCAGTGTCAGCAGGTCCTGGGTATCCGCCGCAAGCACACGGTTCAAGTCAGTCAGGAACTCCTCGGGGCTACCGTTCACAATCCCATCCCGAGTGCGCTGGGACAGGGCGGTAAAGACACGCTGCAGCTTCTGTACGTCCGAGGAAAGCTGATTCAAACTGACGGCGGCCTTAGATTCTTCCGCCCCACTCCCATTCTGGACAATGGGACGCCCCCGCTGACAGGCGACAGATGAAATGCAAACCACCGCCACCAGCATGATACCTACCAATCTCTTCAATTAGATTACCTCCGTAACACTGTAGATGATATTGAACATATCGATAAATCCCGTGGACTCCAAAGATTTTCTGGCACTGGAGGATGGGTTCATGATATACAAGGTCCGTCCATACTCCTCCCCCAAGGTGCTTGACCCCAAGATTACGCTGAGACCGGAGGAATCCATGGAATGCAAGCCGGACAAGTCCAGCACCAGATTGTTTTCCTTCACCAGGGAGAACGCCTTTTGCTGCAGCTCGGTAAAATTATAGGAGTCCAGCACACCCGTCAACTCCAGCAGAAAGTAATTGGCACCTTTCTTCTCTTGAATCTTAAGCTGTTCCATTCGCTCCCTCCTTGTCAGCAAAAACCTTCATGACGAGACAGGTGATATCCGCCTCCTGTTCCTTCGAGGTGAACTCCTTCAGGTTCTCGCAGGTGAACTGGATTATCTTGTTGGAAGAATAGCTCAGATTGTCCATAATGGACCGCTGGATACGAGCCTTTCCGAAAGCCTCTCCACGGAGGGACTGGGACTCAATCATTCCTTCCGTACAAGCAAACACCAGATCACCGGGATTCAGCTTTATTTTCTTGACTTTCAGGTATGGAGCAATATCTGGTACAAAGCCCAATACTCGGCCGTCACCATGAATCTCGATGACATTGTTGTAGGACTGGGTGTAGAGCATCAGGGTGGGAACACCGCAGTTGATGTAGTACATAGTGTTGTCTCCCAAGTCCAGCAGGGCAAAGACACCGGCGAAATAGGTTCCTCGT
Source organism: Spirochaetaceae bacterium (assembly GCA_017622135.1). Classification (GTDB taxonomy): domain Bacteria; phylum Spirochaetota; class Spirochaetia; order Treponematales; family Treponemataceae; genus Treponema_F. Next base: position 42,551 of record JAGARR010000031.1, on the reverse strand, counting down.
GGCAGATTGAACCGGATGAAGTGATTGATTCTCTGCACCAGCTCCTTGAAGTCATGGATCTCCGCCAGGAATGATCGCAGAATGGACTTCATGATCACCATGGACATGCTGGCAGTGATACCACGGCCACTCATGGCGCCCAGCACCATGATGTGGCGGGTGTCGGTGAGCCTGATAAAGTCGATGAATTCTCCGCCGATGTTCCGGGCGGGACTCATCAGGTAGCCCACGTCCACCTTGGGATTGCGGATGAAGTCCATATTCTCCTGGATGGAATGGATGATCTGGTCGGACATCCTGATCTCACGGTTGATGGTACCGATGACACCCTCGTTGGCAACGCTGTTCATGTAGTATCCCACCATAAAGAAATAGGGATACAGCTTGGTGAAGACATTGTAGTCGTAGGAGGTGTAGTCGTTGCCCAGCCGCTTCTCTCCCAGCAGAACAAGGCCGAACACACGGTATCCTTCTGCCAGCAGGATGCAGACCTGGGCACCGCTCTTCTCGAAAAGCTCACTCAGGCCGGCCCTTGCACCAGCCAGGGCGTGGTGGGTTTCCAGCTGGTTCTTCATGGCCACCTGCCGTCCCACACCAATCATCACACCAAAAGCTGGATATTCCAAGGGCATGTTCTTGATGGACGGGAAGGAACTGTAGACGCTGGAATAACTATTCCCGTCATTTATCAGGATATTGATTCCTGTGGACTTGATTTCCTCAGAGAGGATGGTGTCCACCTGGTTGCCAAAATTTTCCAGAGCAAGATTGTAATCCAGACTGGCCAGCTTCTGCTCCAGCTCCTTTTCGTATCCGATGGTAAAGGACAGGTTCCGCCTGGAGAAAATCTTTGGTAGGGAGTGGGTTCTGATGAAAATCAAGGTGAGGGCAACCACCAGGAACGCCACCACCAGCCAGGGATACTCCTCTCGATACTGCAGAGCAAAGACAGTCACTGCACTGAGGTAACAGGCCGGCAGCACATAGAGCCAAAAAATCTGTAGTCCTCTGGCTATAAAAGACTTGGTATCAAACAGAACATATATTTTTGTCGCCCAGAAAGCCAGCATCAAGGCAAGAAAATAGCCGTAGGATTTCAATGAATAAAACAGCGGGACAACCTTTGAGGCATAGGTAAAGGTTGAGTAAGACACAGCGATGACCGCCAAGGCCAGCAGATTCACCACCAGACGTTCCCTGGCAAGCCGGGTCCTTGTATTGTCGGGCCGAACGATGATATACAATGCGGTAATGCCAGGCAAAACATAGTGGTACAGGATTTCCCAAATATGCTTCCAGCGATAGTCGGTGAAGAAGGTGGTAAGATACCGTGTATACAGAACGAGGCCTATCTCAGGAGAAAAGTTCACGTTCATGGAGCTGTGGAACACGCTGAAGGCAAGGGAAGCCGCAATCAGCACCTCCACCAGCACCAGAAGCTTGTGCTTCTTCAAGGCAGGAAACACCATGATGTTCACACAGAAATTCAATATAAAGAAATTCTCCAGAATCTCACTCATTTGAGCCAAAATATAGGTGATGGTGTAGTTGGAGAAATAGTTTACCATCACAAGGCTCAGGAAATTACAAAGAGTATAGGTGAAAAGCAGAAGTATACTGTTCACCATAATTCCTTGATCACGCTTTCCTTTATCAACACGATAGGAGAACGCAACTAAAAAAACAGTCAACAATCCCACAAGAAGTACGTATACCATCAGCCTTCAACCTTTGCCACCAACATGGTAACATCATCACGAAGATTAGCATCACAATAGGACATCACCAAGCCAGCAATGTCGTTCACAAAATTACTGGCGGACTTGTTGGCGCTGTTCTTAATTGTACCGAGATAAAGATCCGTGGTTCCCAGCTCCACACCATCCTTGTCCATGGCCTCGGAAACACCATCGGAGGCCATCAGAATCAAGTCTCCACGGAACAGCTTCTGTTCCGCCACCATCACGTCCTCAAGGTCGATGATTCCCACCAGGGAACAGTTGGAGGCAAGGGGCTTGATTCTGTATCCGTCGGGAGAGCGGGTGACGATGATGGGATCCGACATGGATGCGTTGATGTACCTGATGGACATCTTGTTGGTGTCGATGATACCGATAAAAAGAACGGTGTACTTGTCCTGGAGCTTCATGTTCTTGATGGCCCGGTCGACGGAATAGATCAAACCCACCAGATCTTCCTTGTCCTGCACAATCTTGACGGTATTCAGCACCAGCCCCATGACCAGTGCGGCAGCCAGTCCCTTTCCAGACACATCTCCCAGCATCACCAGCGTCTTGTGCTCATCCAAGGGAAGCACCGTGTAATAGTCTCCGGAAACATTTACCAGGGGTCGGAAATAGGAGGCCAGCTCCAACCGCTGAACCTCCGGCATCACAGTGGGAAGGAAGGCCTTCTGAACATCCGCCAGCATTGCCCATTCACGGGAAAGCTGAGTGATTTCAGTGAGATTAGAAATAATTGACTCCCTGTTCAAAAAGCGGGCATACTCCTCAAAGAGGGTGTCATAAATAACCTTGTCAAAAAGGCGGGTATACCGACAGAAAACGTACAGGTGATGACTGCCAGACACCAGAAAAAAGCCACGGGTGGACTTGTATTCTGTGGTGAGTCCAAAGTTACTATCGAGGAAATAAATTCCATCGCTTTCCAGGTCACCAAAGTTGATTCTCAAGACATCCATGGTCTCTGGTGTACAGGTCAGCTTGTTGGGACTATTATAGATAACATAATTGGTGTTATTGTCCACAAAGAGTACGGAGCAGTCGCCCTCCATCTCCAAAACAGTTCCACAGGCCGCAAAGAGATCCTCCAGAGAATAGCAGAATCGCAGCTTCAAGATGAAGTCGGAAAGAATACCTGTTGTCCCCTCTTTGAGCACCTTGTCGTCTATCTTGGAGAAGAAATGCTTTGCCACGGCCTCTCCCGCCAGCTGCAACGCAATGAAAATGAGAACCGAGCAGACAACAGAAAAGATGAAATGGCCAAGAGGCAGCAGGAAGAAGCACAATAATATGAAAATAATGCCAACAATGCTGTCGATTACAAGCAAGCAAAGACGCCGGCGGATCTTGAGCATAGGAACTCCTCAGTGTAAGAGTCCATCCGTCACAATGCAAGGGTGAAGAATGTTCTGCAATTATAACATACAGTGTGAAAAAATAAAACCGTACAAGAAAAAACAGGAGAAAAGGAAAGGACGTACTATTGAAATTGAAAAAAACTCTCTGGACAAGGTAGCTCGCTTCAGCTGGCCAGAAGAACTTCCAGCCAGCATCAAATCCTAGCGCTCCAGCTCAGACAGGGCCCTGGGCAGGGGAGAATCGGAAGGCTTCTCAAGCTTCATAAATTCCTCCAGAAGCTCCCGCTGCTTTGAGGAAAGCTTTGTGGGAACCTCCACCAGCACCTTGATGTACAGGTCACCCTTCCTGCTGGTGCCGCTAAAGGGGACCCCTTCGTTCTTCAGCCGCAGCAGCTTTCCGTGGGGGGTGCCAGCGGGAATCTTGAGCTTTATCTTCTTGTCATCCAAGGAGGTAACCTGAATCTCGGCACCAAGGATGGCCTGGGTGGCGGAAATGGGAACGGCGCAATACAGGTCGTTGCCGCTGCGCTCGAAATACTGGTGGCGGGCCACGTGCACCACAATGATCAGGTCACCGGCGGGACCACCGTTTCTGCCGGCATCACCCTGCCGGGGGATGGTGATGCGCTTGCCGTTGTCGACACCTGCGGGAATCTGGATGTTGATCTTCTTCCGCTTGGGCTGGAGGCCGGAGCCACCGCACACCTTGCAGGGGTTGTCGATAACGGAACCTTCTCCGCCGCAGGTGGGGCAGGTCTGGGCAAAGGCAAAGAAGCCCGTGTTCTTACGAACCTGACCGGAACCACCGCAGGTGCCGCAGGTCTTTCGTTTGGCACCAGCAGCCCCCCCACTGCCTTTGCAGGCTTCGCAGGCCTCCGTGTGCTGGAACTGCACCTGCTTCTCGGTGCCGTACACCGCCTCCTTGAAGCTTATCTCCATGTCATAGCGAAGACTGGCACCCTGGTTGGGGGCATCGGGGGAACGGCGTCGGCCACCACTGCCTCCACCACCTCCAAATATGTTGCCAAAGATGCCTCCCAGGTCAAATCCCTCAAAGAGGTCGCTGAAGTCGGCGTAGGCGTGGGAATACCCACCGCCACCGCCGCCCATACCCTCAAGGCCTGCAAAACCGTACTGATCATAGATTTGTCGCTTCTGCTCGTCGGAAAGAATCTCGTAGGCCTCAGTAGCCTCCTTGAATTTCTCCTCCGCCTCCTTGTCTCCCGGATTCTTGTCGGGGTGGTACTGGACAGCCAGCTTCCGGTAGCCCTTCTTTATCTCATCCTTTGTAGCGTTCTTCTGGACTCCCAGAACCTCGTAATAATCCCGCTTCGCCATTACATTGCCTTCCGTATGGCCTGTGCCTCCTCATGGAGCCAGCACAGGTTGTCAGTAAAAAATAAAATGCCGCCGTCGTAGAGGAACGGCGGGGAATGACAGGTTGAGGCGGGGATTCTACCTAGCAGCCAGGCTTCCACCTGCACCTACCTCACAGAACCTTCCCGCCTCTCCATCTTGTGGACTTACTTGTCGTCGTCCACAACCTCGTAGCTTACATCCTCAGCAGTACCCTTGTTGGGGCCTGTTCCACCGGCATTGCCAGCGGCGCCGCCCATATCGGGACCTGCACCACCCATGTCGGGGCCAGCGCCAGCTCCAGCGGCCTGCTGCTGCTTGTACACTTCCTCGGCAATCTTGTAGGAGGCCTGCTTCAACTCTTCGGTCTTGGCCTTGATCTCCTCAACATTATCTCCCTCAAGGGCACGCTTCAGGGCGGCAATGGCATCGTCAATCTTCTGCTTGTCGGCACCATTCACCTTGTCGCCCAGCTCGCCCATGCTCTTCTCGGTGGCGTAGACCAAGGAGTCCGCCTCGTTGCGAACCTCCACCTTCTCACGCTCACGCTTGTCTGCCTCGGCGTTTGCCTCAGCCTCCTTCACCATGCGGTCAATCTCGCTGTCGCTGAGACCGCTGGAGCTTTCGATGCGGACGGACTGCTCCTTGCCGGTACCCAGGTCCTTGGCGGAAACATGGACAATACCATTGGCATCGATATCGAAGGTAACCTCAATCTGGGGAACACCACGGGGGGCGGCAGGAATTCCCACCAGGTCAAAACGCCCCAGGGTGCGGTTCTGTCCGGCCATCTCCCGCTCTCCCTGCAGCACGTGGATGGAAACAGCAGTCTGTCCGTCGGCTGCAGTGGAGAAGATCTGGCTCTTGCGGGTAGGAATGGTGGTGTTGCGGGGAATGAGCTTGGTGAACACGCCACCCATGGTCTCAATACCCAGTGACAGGGGTGTCACGTCCAGCAGCAGCACATCCTTCACGTCGCCGCCCAGGATTCCGCCCTGGATTGCAGCGCCAACAGCCACCGCCTCGTCGGGGTTCACTCCCTTGGAGCCTTCCTTGCCGAAAAGCTCCTTCACCACCTGCATGACCTTGGGCATACGGGTGGAGCCACCCACCAGCAGCACCTCGTCAATCTGGTCGGCGGAGACACCGGCATCCTGCATGGCCTTGCGGCAGGGCTCCTTGGTGCGCTCCAGCAGATCCTCGGTCATCTGCTCGAACTTTGCCCGTGTCAGGGACTTCTGCAGGTGCTTGGGTCCAGAGGCATCGGCAGTGATAAAGGGCAGGTTGATTTCCGTGCTGGCCACGGCGGACAGCTCAATCTTTGCCTTCTCAGCGGCCTCACGGAGACGCTGCAGGGCCATGCGGTCCTGGGACAGGTCGATGCCGGAGTCAGCCTTGAACTCGTCGATGAGCCAGTTGATGATGCGGCGGTCAAAGTCGTCACCTCCCAGATGGGTGTCACCGGCGGTGGACTTCACCTCGAACACACCGTCTCCCAGCTCCAGGATGGAAATATCGAAGGTACCACCACCCAAGTCGTAGACTGCGATGGTCTTCTCGGACTTGGACTCCTTGTTGAAGCCATACGCCAGGGAGGCGGCGGTGGGCTCGTTGATGATGCGCTTTACGTCAAGGCCGGCAATCTTTCCGGCATCCTTGGTGGCCTGGCGCTGGGCGTCGTTGAAGTAGGCGGGAACGGTGATGACCGCCTCGGTAACCGTCTGACCCAGGTAGTCCTCGGCCGTCTTCTTCATCTTCTGGAGGATGAATGCGCTGATCTCCTGGGGAGAATATTCCTTGCCCTCAATGTCGATGCGGACATCCTCCCCGTGGTCCACCACCTTGTAGGGAACCATCTTTGCCTCGCCGGACAGCTCGTTGTAGCGGTGACCGATGAAGCGCTTGATTGAATATACTGTGTTCTCAGGATTAGTGACCATCTGGTTCTTTGCAGGCTGACCAACAATCCGCTCACCCTTGGCGGTAAACCCCACGATGGAGGGAGTGGTGCGTCCACCCTCTGAATTCTGGATGACAACAGGCTCGCCACCTTCCATCACAGCAACGCAGGAATTGGTTGTTCCAAGGTCAATTCCGATAATCTTTCCCATAGCTTTTATCTCCTCTAATTCAGAAAAAATCTTTGTTATTCAGCCCCACCGGTGGGAGCAGTCCCATCTGCTCCGTCTCCACTGACGCTGCCGTCAGGCATCTGGACCATCACCTTCGCATGGCGGATAATCCGCTCCTTCAGCTTGTATCCCTTTAAATATACTTCCGAACACACCGGCTCGGCAACTGGTGCCTGCATACTTCCGATGGCCTCGTGGATGTTGGGATCGAAGGCATCACCCTTCTCGCCGTAGCCAGCCAGATTGTACTTGTTCTCCAGCATGGACACCAGCTGGTTCTTGATCATCTTCACCCCATCCACCACGCTGGCAACGTCAGTGGCGGAGGCAGCGGCATCCAGAGCACGGTCAAAGTTGTCCAGACTCTCCAGCAGATCGGAAAGAAGGTTGGCGTTGGCATAGTCGAAGGCCTCCTGCTTCTCCTTGATCATCCGCTTGCGGTAGTTGTCAAAGTCCGCCATAGCCAAAAGATACTGGTTGTGCAGCTCCTTGTTCTTGGCCTCCAGCTCAGAACGTTCCCGCTCCAGCTTCTGGATGGGATCCTCCTGGACATCTTCGGAAGCCTCGCTGTCAACGGCAGACTCCTGCTGAACCGACTCATTGGAAGCTGGCTGGGAAACCTCCTGCTGCTCCACCTCTTCCTGCTGTTCCTGTTTCTTCATCATCTACTTCCTAAAAGCGTAAACTTTGGCCTGCCAGAACATCTGACTGCCTGTATCCACTAGTTTCTGAATAAAAGATACTATTTGCACTGTTCAATCGTCAATATTTTTAGAGTTTTTTTCATCATTCCTGCACAAACTGCCAGTGGGGGAAATTGTTCCCCTCCTTGTCCTGCATCCAACACAGGCGGACATGACAATGCTCCATGCACACGTTCTCTGCGAAGGCCACCACATCCTGGGAATAGGGAGAGCCCAGATCATCCGGGTGGAATGCCAGCTCCAGCTCACACTCCTGGTCCTCCCCCACCAGCCGGGCAAAGGCACCGTTGAACCGCACCAGCTCCCGCACCACCGGCAGCAGGTGCTCCAGCCCCTTCTCCTGATACTTCAGCTCCAGAAAGGACAGCTGCATCCGCTCAATCTCCTGATGACTCAAGTGGCAGTCAGCCAGGCCCTCTCCAGAGCCAGCCCGCACCCCGGCACCGCTCCCATCCCGCCCCAGGTTGTTGCACCGCAGCCACTCGGCAAAGTCGGCGAAGAAGGCGTCGGCACTGATGCGCAGGGGCTTCAGCACACTGAGAAACCAGGGCACCGCCCGCCCCTCGGAATAGAACAGGGTGCAGGCATGGGCCTTGTCGGCGGCCAGATTGATGTCCCGGGAGGAAAAGGACTTGGTGGAAGCCGGCAGCCCCTCCTCCAGCTGGGGAAAGTCCAGGTGATTGGGATACAAGGAGAGGGCCATGTTCAGTCTGTCTTTGAACAGCCGGGCGGAGTCCTCCCCATCCGCCGCAAAGTCCAGGTCAAAGCCAAAGACAAGGCCGCTTCTGTTCAGCAGCCCAATCTTCCGCTCAAAGGCCTTCCGTCCAGCAAAGGTGGCGGCATCCAGCGGCAGCTGCAGGGAGCAGTAGAATCCAGACAGGACCTGGCACAGCTGGCCGTCCAGAACAGCTGGCTCCAGATAAAATTTATAGAAAAGATCCGGCGCCTCCTGCTGGGCACGACCGAGAAAACGCAGGAATCCGTCGCGACTGCCGGTAATGGCCCTGTCACGCACCAACAGGCGGGTCACCCCCAGCTCCGTCAGGGAGGCCAGCCCCGCTTCCAGCTGAGATGCGTTGAAATGATATTCCTTCTCTGCTTCCATATTCAACCACCAAAACAAAAACAAGGCCCCAGAGGAGGTTCCTTCGGGGCCATCAGATCACAGCAGGGCGATTCCCGCCTCCGCACATTGCTTGCGCATGGAGTCCGGCCACACGCTCACCTGAGTCTCGCCGATATGGGCCTTCCTCAGGAAGTACATGCACAGCCGGGACTGGCCGATACCACCACCCATGGTAAAACGCAGGGAACCGGACAAAAGCCGGGAATGAAAGTACAACTCCTTTCGCTCAAGGCAATTGCGAGCCTCCAGCTGGGCCAGAAGGGACTCCGGCGACACCCGGATTCCCATGGAGGAAAGCTCAAAGGCACACTTCAGCACAGGGTTCCACACAATCAGGTCACCGTTCAGTCCCCGGTGGCCGTCTCCCGTCTCGGTAATCCAGTCGTCATAGTCGGGGGCGCGGCCGTCATGGGGCCTGCCATCCGCCAGGGGAGCACCGATACCGATGATGAACACGGCGCCGTATTTTTCCGCCACCAGATTCTCCCGCTCCTTGGCAGTGAGGCCGGGATATGACTTCTGCAGGTCCTCCGCAAAGATGAAGGTAATCTCCTCCGGCAGGATGGGCTTGATGCAGTCGTATCTATCGTAGATGAAGAACTCGGTGCGCTTGAGGCAGCGGTAGATCCGCTTCACCACATCCCGCAGCAGGTAGATGGTACGGTCCTCCTCCCCCACCACCAGCTCCCAGTCCCACTGGTCCACATACAGGGAGTGGGTGTTGTCCAGCTCCTCGTCACTGCGGATGGCGTTCATGTCGGTGTAGATGCCAAAACCCGCCGGCAGCTCCAAGTCCGTCACCTTTACCCGCTTCCACTTTGCCAGGGAGTGGACGATCTCCATGGGAGTGTCGTCCATATCCTTCACCGGAAAGGTGACGGCCCGCTCCACCCCATTCAGGTCGTCGTTGAGTCCAGTTCCCTTGGGAACAAAGAGGGGTGCAGTGACCCGGGTGAGATTCAGCTCTGTGGAAAGGGCCAGCTGGAAGAAGTCCTTTATCATGACAATGGCGTGCTCCGTCTCCCGGACGGAGAGCAGGGGCTTGTAGTTCGTTGGAATGGCAAGTTGAGACATAGTTTCCTACTTGAAAAAAAAAGAATGGATTGCTGGATTATACACCTGCATAAAACCTTTGTAAAGTGGATGAATCCCCTTCGCTTTTATGTTTTTTTCTACCAAAACATCACAACAACACAAAAATCAATTGACAACCATCCGCCATTCTGGCATAATTGCAAAATCCTGGCGGTTAGGTTCCGGAGGGAGGTGAGTATAATGGCACATATTACAGTTGATGATTCCGAGAATCTGGAAAAAGCAATCAAGCGCTTCAAGCGTCTGGTGGAAAAGGAAGGTATTATCCGTGAGTACAAGAAGCGGGAGTACTTTGAGAAGCCCTCCACCATCAAGAACCGCAAGAACAAGACCCTTCAGCGCAAGCTGATGAAGAAGAACCGCAAGTCTTCTGGTGGTAGGAATGCCTACTAATTTATACGGGGCTGTTTGGAGAACCTTCTTCAGACGGCCCTTGATTTTTTCTTCCCTGACACTGCTTTTCCCCGTACTCGTAAGCCTCCTGACAGGTCTGCTTACCTCCTGTTCCACCCTACAAAAAAACAGCCAGCTTTACCAGTGCAACCAGGTCACCCACGTACGGCATGGGATGGACTTTCATCCTCCCCTTAGCCTCACCACCGGAGATGCCACCAGCTGGAACTGGGAGGAAATAGCCGAGGGCATCTCCTACACCAACTACACTGCCAACCGTGCTCCACTGCGGTGGCACCTTGTCTCCATCGATCTCCACTGCCCCAACCTGGTTCCCCTGGCCTATCCCACAGCCCAGCACATGGACTCACAAGGCAAATTCAATGGCAAGACAACCTATCAGTTCCTACAGGAGACAGAGCTGCAGGATTCACCGCTGCTGGTAACAGTGAACGCCACCCCCTTCAAAACTCCCCTCACATGGCTGTCTCCCAAGCGTCAGATCACCGGGCTGTACATCCATCAGGGACAGATCCTTTCCCCGCCTCTTTCCCGCTACAGTGCCATCTGTCTGTGGCCCCAAGAGCATACACTTAGAGCCGCCATCATCAGGGACCAGACCACGTACCCGCCAGAAACAGAATTGGCGCTCGGAGGATTCTTCACCATCATCCAGGAGGGAGAAATACAAGACTTCCCAGCCTGCAGCCTTGATTCCAGGACAGCCCTGGGAATCACCAAAGATGAAAGATATCTCCTTATTTTATATATAGAAGGAGAAAACAAAAAGGAAAGCCTCGGTCTCACCTACGAGGAAACGGCCCTGATTCTAGAGGCAGCGGGGGCTTGGAACGCCCTCCAGATGGACGGTGGCAGCTCCGCAGCATTGAGCATTAAGGGTAAGGAAATCACTGGCAAGAAGCACCGCAGGGCAGCAAATATTTTGGGATTTGCCCTGACCTTTCATTAAAATATCGATTGACCAATCATGGATAATGGACTATCATTATCTCATGGGTATTGTAACATCTCAGCAATTGACAAGATATTATGAACTGTATCGTGACACAGAGGTTACTTTTTCAAAGGAAGTTATCAAGACCCTCCACATGGATCCTCGCCAGGTTTACGTAAAGTGCACTGACTCACAATGGCCATGCATAATTAACTCCACCTCTTTCTTGGGAGCCAAGATTATTATCGGTTCCAAGGGTGGAGCATACGCTCGTCTTTCCAAGGAAAAGGGAACAGTGAACCTCAGGTTCTGTTTTTCCCAGAGTGACAAGCAACCCATCAGCTTCTTTGTGAGTGCCCGTGTCCAAGATATAGTCCCCTACATGGAGTCCTCTGATTTGGCAATCGTCAACCTCACCTACATCCAGCGTCCACCAGACGACCTCATCGAACTCATCGGCCGTCTGCTGGAGGCAAACACCAATGCCCTGCGACGGCGAGATGAACGCATCCCCCTCACCGAAGACTCAATGCGAAAGCTCAACCTCGCAAAGGCAGATTCTATTATATTCGTGGACAATGTTCCCCGACACTGCATTGTCCGGGACATCTCCTTTTCCGGCGCCAAAATTTTGTTGTTGGGAGTGGCCCAGTTCCTCACTAACAAGAACATAATCCTTCGACTGGAATTTGATGACCCCCATGAAGTCATCTCGTTGCCGGCCTGCGTTGTCAAGACGGACATAGCCCAAGGCAGGAAGGACATCATCGTGGTCTGCATCCAGTATGATGCCACAAAGATTCCCATAACCTACAAGCTGCACATCAACAATTATCTGACAGGTTTGAGGAAATCCCAGTTGTCCACCTATCACTCTGCCCCGGTAACAGCCTCCGCAGTTTCTGCCACTCCAAGAGGCATCGGTACCGGTGGTCAGAGCCAGGCAAAACCCATGGTACCGCTGAGTAGTAGACCACCCCAGCAGGAACCCGCCGTTACTACTGCCCCGGCAGCACCACAAGCTGCAGCAAGCAAGCCTGTAGCAGCAGTACAGAATCCACAAGCAACCACAACTGCATAGGACAGCATAATGACACCATCAAGTCCCTTGGATAACCTTCTCTTCGTTACCCTCCCAGAGGATGTAGATTTGTCTGCATACAAGCTGCAGGTACAACCTGCTATTCCCTTGCCGGTACAACGGCCCCTGGAGGGCGACTTTGACCTCACCCAGCTGACACCGGAAATGATTTTTGCAGGAATTCTTGTGGTTTTAGCCTATGACCACCACAATCAGCACTTGGGCTACTATCGTCAACTCCTGCTGGAGGCAAAGCCGGACATAAAACGTGAGTTGACGGAGGCTGCCATTCTAAAGGCTCGGAATGAGGACTTTGACATTGCCGAGGAAATCTTCAGTGCCCTTCGTGGGTTAGACCCCGAAGATATGGCTACCACACTGAATGCCGCCATCTTCTTTGACCAGCGGGCAGACTCCTACCGTAGATCAGGTTTGACAGAGGATGCTGACGCCTACGACGACGGAGCCTACAGGCTCTATAGCCAGATCATGGAATCCGACAACGCTCCTGCAGATGTCTATTTCAATGCGGGCTTTTTCTTCTTGAAGCAGCGGAATTTCCCCCGGGGAAAGGAGTGCTTCGAGACGTACTTAGCCCTCACCTGCGACATCAGCGACCAGGAGCTGGGAGAAAACGGACAGTACAAGCGCCAGCGGGCACAGGAAATCGTGCAGGACATCAACAATAGGAACCTAGAGGACGAGCAGTTCAAGTCCGCCTACAGCCTCATTTCTGCAGGACAGGAGGAAGAAGGGTTGGAGGAAATCCGTAAATTCCTTGAGAACAATCCCAACGTCTGGAATGCCTGGTTCCTGCTGGGATGGGGATTGCGGAGACTCCAGCGCTGGGATGACGCCCGTGACGCCTTCCTCCAGTCAATCGAGTGTGGCAGCACGGAGCCAGACACCTTCAATGAGCTGGCCATCTGCTGCATGGAGCTGGGTGAATTCAGTGAGAGCAAGAAGTATCTGGTGGAGGCCCTGTCCATGGAGCCTGAAAACACCAAGTACATGTCAAACCTAGGGTATCTGTCCTTGAAGGAAGGAAATCCACAGGAGGCAAGAAAATACTTCCTCACCGTGCTGGAATTCGACCCCAACGACAAGATTGCCATCAGTATGCTGGAAGAACTGGAATAATTCCCGCTACATCAAAGACCTGGCAGCGGCTTCCCGATTGTATCAGCGGGAAGTCTTTCCTGGAATCACCACCTTGTCGCCAATTCCAACACCAACCTTCTCGAACCAGCCTTGGGGAACCTCCAGTGCATAACGGACAGATACGGTACTAGTCCAGCTTGCCATGCTGAAGGGTGTCATGTGGAAGATATCACGGATCCTTCCTGTGGAGTCAATGTAGGCGATGGACAGGGGATGAGGGGTATTCTTCATCCAGAAGCTCAAGACCTGATCCCGGTCAAAGACAAAGACCATGCCGGTGCCATCGGGAATCACTTCCCGCTCCATAAACCCACGGTTTCGTGTCTCCTCCCTGTCGGCCACCTCTGCCACCACAGACACCTCCTGGCCATCCTGGCGGATAATCGTAATGTCGGTGGTCGCAAGACGAGCATCCTCCTTGCAGGAAAGGAGGAAAACCATCCCCACAAGGAACAGCACAGAGAAAAAAAATCTTTTTTTCGGAACATATTTCATGATAGTACTTCCTCCACTTCCCTACTTGAACCACATTGCACCTGCGGCCCCAGCAGTCGAAAAATGGCTATAATTACAAGCTTTCCAAGAAATTACGGCGGTTTTCCTCTTCCTTGGTGAGATTCACGTTAGAGGTGTCCTGCAGCTCCTGGAAGATTCCCTCATCGGTATACTTCAGAGTAAGGGGCCGCTCCAAGGACATTATGACCGAGCCGTCACGCCACTCGGACTTCTGGGGAGAAAGGCTGTCTGGCTGCCCGTACTTGTCACAGAGGGACTTGAAGACACTGTAGTAGTCCACCCGCTCCCTGTTCAGGTTCAGAGTGATGATGTACAGACGGTCGTTGTCAAATTGGAACCAGCACTCGTTGAAGAAGTGAATCCCATAGGTGGAGATGAGGGTTCTATTGTCCCCAGGCAACAGGGAAACATCCCGATCTCCACGGTATCCATAGGCAGGATCTTCCATGAGGGCATTTTTTGCCGCATCCACCGACATGCCCAGCACCACTGAGCTATAGCCCCCTGGAAGGGCTCCATCGGAAGCAGCCAGAAGCCAGCCGGAGCACAGTACCAGTGCAAGGCAGATTACATTCTTTCCCAAAAGACTTTTCCGTGTAGACATCCTTTCCTCCTAGGACAACTGCTTGCGGTAGAAGACAGCTGCCTTCACAATCTCCACACAGTCAGGAGCAAAAATCTTTCCGTTGACATCAAGACGGACAGGAGCCTGCTGCAGGAAGGCATCCACAATAAGCCGCTGCTTCTCGTAGGGAACTCCACACATATTGGCCACGTCGCTTGGTGTCAAGTCGAACTGACGGGGCACCTTGCCAGCCGCAGGAGGAACGAACTTCTCCTTTTCCAGCTGGAGAGCCAGCATATCCACCATCTTGTGAACGGGATTCTCAATGGAGGCATTGTTCAACTGCCGCTCCATGCTCCACAGCCGTTCGGAAAGGGTGACAGTGAGTCGAGACACAAACTGGGGCTGGGAGGTGACCATCTGCTCAAAGTTCTTGCGATTTACCACCATCAGCTGACAGTCCTCAAAGGCAAGGATGCTGGCAGAACGAGGAGTGTCTGCCAGCAGAGCCATCTCCCCAAAGAAGTCACCCTTCTTCAACACTGCAAGAATAACCTCAGTATTGTTGACAATCTTGGTTATCTTAACCTGGCCCTCCTGAATGATGAACATATCCTGGCCACTCTGGCACTCGGAGAAAATCATGGTTCCCTTGGGATAGCTACGAATAGTGTCAGCGGAGGGCTCAAAGTGGACGGCGTGGGAATTGGGCTTGAGCCTCACAAAACGCTTCTTGGCCACCTCCACGTTCAGCCCCTCTGGGCAAGCCTTGATATACTGGTAGTAGGCGAACACGGCAGGGTCAAAGCACCCCACCTTGTCGTAGTAGCTGGCCACAAAGAACATCTGCTCAGGAGACTCCACGGAAATGTTCTTCAGAGCAAGCTGGGTTAACTGCTCGTTCATGGTGCGCATTTTATTGGCAAAGGTACGAATTGTCTTCAAGGCCACCGGCGCATTGCTTTGGATCAAGTCTGGATACTGGTCCTTGCGGACTGCAATGGCCACCACGTCAGTCTCTGCAATCACTGTCTCATACTGAACATGGCCAGACATACAAGGAACAACGCCTACAAAGTCACCGGGACCAAGGCGTATGGGGGCTACACCAGGACGAGAACGTACACAGGTGACAGTACCAGTCCTGATGATATAAAATCTATCACTATTGGGCTTGCCTTCTACGATGAGATAGGAATTTTTACTAAAATTTACTAATGAAAGCTGCAACATGGCTTGCCTCCGACTATACTACATTCAGTATATAGAGTAGGAACAATATTTGTCAATCAACAGACAGAAGTTTCCCCTGCATTAGATTGTCGGTTTATTTTCACCTGAACTATTGATTTTTATCAAAAAAAATTATTTCAGGCTCCAACAAAAAACCTGTTTTCCCCAATACAGTCTTTTGCACCAGATCAACCAATCCTTTAATATCCGCTGCCGTCGCATTGCCCTTATTGATGATAAAATTACCATGCCATGGGGCCACTTGCGCTCCTCCCAGCTCCAGTCCCCTGAGTCCTGTCTCATCTACAATCTTTCCGGAGGGCTTGCCGTACTCCCGGTTGTTCTTGAAGACACTACCGGCGGAAGGATAGGAAAAATGACCCTTTTTCTGGCGATCCTCCACAAAGGATTGAGCCTTCTCCTCCATCTTCTGAGCAGCTGCGTCATCCAGCGGTACCACAGCAAACGCCACCTCCAGAACAATGCTGCCCGCCAGCTCCCTCTGGAAGGGAGAAACCTTGTAGTCCCAGTGACTGGCTTCCATGGTGTACGTCTCCACCGTAGCCTGTCCTGCCCTCCCCGGTCCTGCATATCGAGCCTGTAGCAGCACGTCGGAGACAGACCGATCGTAGCAGCGGGCATTCATAAAGACCGCCCCACCAAGGGAACCAGGTAGCCCGGAAAAATTCTCCAATCCTCCCAGCTTATTCTCGATGCAGAAATCAATCACCTGCTTCCAGGAGCAGCCAGCCCCACAAACCAAGCGGCGGCCATCCTGGGACAGAAAGATTCTGTCCAGCCTTTTGGTGGAAATCACCGGACAGGGCAACCCCTCATCGGGAACCACCAGGTTGGAACCTCCACCCAGCACAAAGAAGGGAATGGCAAGCCGCTCTAGTTCCTCCAGAATGATGAGAAATGATGTTTCATCCTGTGGCTCTATAAGCAAAGGAGTACCCCCACCCACCTTGAAGGTGGTTCGAGGGGACAAGGGCTCATCAAACAAAAAAAGCCCTTGGAATTCTCCCCGCATATTGATATTTTCTTCTATTTTCCGTACATTATACATAAGAATATCTCGGATAACCTCTTGGTTTTCCTACTATTATAACTTAATTCAGGAGAAAAAGCGAGGGCTTATGGCTTTACGATTATATAACACCATGGGACGGAAAATGGAGGATTTTGTCCCCCTCCAGGCAGGCAAGGCAGGATTTTATGGGTGTGGACCCACCGTATACAACTACGCCCATATCGGCAACCTGCGGGCATACGTCTTCTTGGACATTCTGGACAAGACCCTCAGCTATCTGAACTATGACATCACCCACGTCATGAACATCACCGACATTGGCCACCTTTCCGGTGATGATGACGAGGGGGAGGACAAGATGGTGAAGACTGCCAAGCAACGGGGGCAGTCTGTGCTGGAAATCGCACAATTTTACACCGACGCCTTCTTCAACGACATTGACCGCCTCAACATCCGCCGTCCCGACATTGTATGCAAGGCCACCGAGCATATCCAGGACATGATCGACCTGATAAAGCGGCTTGAGGCCAACGGCCACACCTATCTGTCCGGCGGCAACCTCTACTATGACGTGTCCACCTTCCCCGACTACGGAAAGCTGGCCTGCCTGAATCTGGATGACTTGAAGGCCGGTGCCCGCATTGACATTGACCAGAACAAGCGGAACCCCCAGGACTTTGTGCTGTGGTTCACCAAGAGCAAGTTCGAGAACCAAGCCCTGGTGTGGGACTCTCCCTGGGGACGGGGCTATCCCGGCTGGCACATCGAGTGCTCCGCCATGAGCATGAAGTATCTGGGAGAGCAGATCGACATCCATACCGGTGGAATCGATCACATCCCCGTCCACCATACCAACGAGATTGCCCAGTCCGAGGGTGCCACCGGCAAACGCTGGGTGAACTACTGGCTCCACAATGAATTCCTGGTCATCGCCAAGGAGAAGGGGCAGGAAGACAACCAAGAGGCAGGCAAGATGTCCAAGTCATCAGGAAATTTCTTGACCCTCCAGTCCCTGGTGGACAAGGGCTTCCATCCCTTGGACTACCGCCTCTTCCTACTGGGGGCCCACTACCGCAGCCAGGTTGCCTTCTCTTGGACAGCAATGGAGGGAGCAAAGAGTGCCCGCAGGGCACTGGTGCAGCGGGTGGCCCGTGTGGTGGAGCAGAACCAGGGCCAGATTCCTGCAAAAGATGCCGTAGATATCTCTCCCAAGGGACAGGAGTATCTGGATAAGTTCAAGGCGGCGCTGGAAAATGATCTGGCCACACCACAGGCTCTTTCCGCACTCCAAACCGCTATCAAGGACAACTCGTTGCCAGCAAACGAGATACTTGCTATAGTCGAAAAAATGGACACGATTCTGTCTCTGAGCCTTCTCGACAGCGCCCAGACCCTTCATCAGGAGAATGTCCAGGCGGCACAGGCCACCGCAGCTGATCCCGAGGCCCAGGAGATTCAGGCATTGGTGGATGAGCGCACCGCCGCCAAGAAGGCAAAGGACTTTGCACGGGCGGATGCCATCCGCCAGCAGTTGAACGACCGGGGAATCCAGATCATCGACACTCCCCAAGGCCCTCAGTGGAAAAGGATGTAAGCTGGGCTATCCAGAAAATTGACTTTTTCACTAGATTTTTTTAGAGGGTGTAACGAAGAGGAGTTGTAGTTGTTTGGTTTTTCAGATGGAAATGCTGGTGCCAGTTTGAATGCCGCTGATCCCGGTGATTTCCGCAAGATATATGATGGCGCAATGCAAATGCTCTACAAGGTTTCTTATCGCATTGTAAACGATGAGGAAGCTGCAGAGGATATTGTCCATGACTCTCTCATAAAGATGACCGAAAAGGCCCTTGTCTTTCCTTCCCTGAATGATGCGAAATACTGGTTGATTCGGGTGGTGAAGAACGCCTCCCTGAACTATGTGAAGCGCAAGGGGCGGGAGCGGAAGGCCTATGAAAAGGCCCTGTACGAGGATCACCGAAAGCAGGATTCCGGGGAGACGGAGTTGCTGAAAGAGGAAACCCGCAGACAGGCAAAGGAAGCCTTGAACAAGTTGCCTGAGAATCTGAGGATGGTGCTCATTTTGAGGGAGTATGCCGAATTAAATTATAAGGAGATTGGCCGGGTGCTGGGAATAACGGAAGGAAACGTAAAGGTCCGTGTTTTCAGAGCCCGAGAACAGCTATCAAAACTCATAGGAGAAGATGATGTCTACATGCCCTGAACATGATATGCATTCGGTGTATTTGGACGGCGAATTGCCGCAAAAGTATGCCTTGGAGTATGAAAGCCACATGACTACCTGCCAGCAGTGTCGGGACAAGTACATGAAGCTCCAGGGTATCAGTGCATTGCTGAAGGAAGATGCCGACCGACACCGGCTTTCATCCCAGGAAATGGAGGACAGCTTTGCCAGACTCCAGACAAAGCTTCGGTACCAGAAGACGGTCAGGGAGATTCAACCGAAGAACATCAACAGATTCACGTGGGTCGTACCGACTGTTGCTGCGGCTGCCCTTGCCTTTGCTTTGATTCTGCCTGCAAGACATGGTATCTCCTCCCCAGCAGCTACCACCAGCTCAGAGCGTCCCATCAGCATTTCTGCCAATGCCTTGACCGGTGGCCTTGTCAGTGCCCCCTCCGTAAACCACCAACGGTCCCGATTCTTGTCTGATTCCGCCATAATTATGGAAGAGCCCATCAGCCAGCACCTGAAGACTGTTTCCTTTGCTTCCGACAATGCCATCTCCACCATGGATATTTTTAGACCAAGCTTCGAGACGGAAAAGAATATCTCTGTGAAGATGACCTTGTCCGACTTGAACTCAATTCCTGTACAGGGTGAGATTTCTGTTCCCATCCAGATGTTCATCACCATCTCGGGCAACTGAACGTGAGCTCATCCTTATTTTATTACCTTAGAAAATCACCTCTCGCCAGGGTTTTGCTCTGTGTGGTCATTGTCGTGATTGCACTCGGTATTTCCTTCTTCTTTTTTAGCGAGTATGACAATGAGCCTGAAATAAAAGCCATATCCCCCCAAATTGGTGC
Source organism: Spirochaetaceae bacterium (assembly GCA_017622135.1). GTDB lineage: Bacteria > Spirochaetota > Spirochaetia > Treponematales > Treponemataceae > Treponema_F. Next base: position 23,053 of record JAGARR010000031.1, on the reverse strand, counting down.
TCCCGGCAGCATCATGACTATTGAAGGTAGGGGCTTCGGTGCTGACAGAGACACCAGCTTTGTGGAGATTGGCGGAAGCAGCCTCACCTCCTCCTCGTATCTTTCCTGGAAGGATGCTGAAATTAGGGTGCAACTTCCAGCCAATGTGCAGGACGGCCTTGTATATGTGGTGACAAAGCGGGGGCGGTCCCAGCCAGTCATCTTTGCAAACAGGGAGAATATCCCAGTAGCCATCAACCAAATTGGAATCCAAAGTGCCCTTCCCCAAGTGATGGAGGTGGAACCCTCCAAGCTCTCGGTGGGACAGGTACTTACCATCACCGGCTCCAACTTCGGTTCCATCCGGGGTGAAAACTCCTTCGTGTACTTTACTCCCACCTGGGAACCTGACAAAAGCGGGCAACAGGAGGACTGGGACAAGACCCATATCAGAGCCCAGGAGGCGGACTTTGACTATGAGTCTTGGAGCGATACAGAGATTCGGGTGAGAGTTCCTGATGGAGTTGCCAGCGGCAGCTTCTTTGTGAAGACAGACAAGGGGGTGAGCAACCAGCGCTCCATCACCATCACCAGTTCCGTGGGAACAAAGAGCTTTCCCGACAAGCGGGTATACCTGGTGAAATTGTCCGCCGACGTGTCCGATGTGGACATGAGCTCCAATTCCCTGCTGACGCTGCGGGTTCCACGCCCCCAGAATTCTGCCAACCAGAGCGGCATCATCATGACAGAATGCGAGCCCCAGCCAATCTTTGACAATTACAACAGGTCGGTGATTCACCAGCTGAACCCACGGCAGCTTACCGAGGAAAAAATTCCTTTCAACCAAACCTTTGTAATTCCTGTCCACAGCGTCAAGACCAACATCAAGGCCGAGAAGGTGCAGAGCTTCTCCGACACCAGCAGACTGCTGTACAAGGTGTATACCGCCCCTGACGACTGCGTACCATCTGGAGAGGCGACCATCAAGGAACTGGCGGCATCCATCCTTGGCAAGGAGACAAATCCATACCGACAAGCCCGTCTCATCTATGATTATATGCTGGATACCTACCAGCTGCTCCACGAGATTTTACCCAAGGAGATTTCATCCCTGAATCTGGTGACGCTGCTGCAGGGTGATGCCTACGACTTTGCCATCATCTTTACCGCCCTGTGCCGTGCCGCAGGAATTCCTGCCATCCCTATCAGTGGAATCCTGGTGGACAACACCAAGGCCGTGCAGAACCATTGGTGGACTGAGATCTACCTGGAGAATTTTGGGTGGATGCCGGTGGACATTTCCCTGGCTGCTGGATTGCCCTTTGCAGATGTTCCAGAGGTTGAAAGTCTCAGGGACTTCTACTTTGGCAACCTGGACTACCACCATGTGGCTTTCTCCAGGGGCTGGAACAAGGTGAGTCCCACCATCATCAACAACAAAACCGTGTACCGGCCAAAAACCTACGGCCTCCAATCTATTTGGGAGGAAGCCACTACCGGCACCATAAACTACAGCTCCTTCTGGAATGACCCAGTTATTCTGGGCATTTATTGACAATAGCACCTTCTCTCGGCAGTTTTATCAGGCAAACCCTACCTGCCAAGAAAGCTAGAACGAGCGTGAAAAAATCTGTCAACACAATAGATTTGGAGGAAAATATGGTTACTGTTTTATCTTTGGGAGGTTCCATTGTGGCTCCCGACGCCCCTGACACCCTCTTCTTGCCAGCCTTCGAGGCCATGGTACGAGATTGGCTCGCCCAGGACAAGGAACGCAAGCTGATTCTGGTGATTGGTGGTGGTGGACCTGCCCGTGTCTATCAGAATGCCTACAAGGCCGTTCTGGCAGCCAGAAAGGATGGCGGTGCAGTGGCGGACAACAGCCAGGCAGACTGGATTGGCATTACCGCCACCAGACTCAATGCCCAGCTGGTAAAGGCCATCTTCAGTGACCTGTGTCCAAACGATGTGGTGTATGATCCCACTGCAGATTTCCAATTCCAGGGACAAATTCTGGTGGCTGCTGGATGGAAACCCGGCTTTTCCACCGACAACGACGCTGTGGTGCTGGCCCAGCGATTTGGAGCCAAGACGGTGGTGAACCTGTCCAACATCGAGAAGGTCTATACCGACGATCCCAAGACAAATCCCGCCGCCAAGCCCCTGGACACCATCAGCTGGGAGGATTTTAGGAAAATGGTGGGTGACGAATGGACGCCTGGAAAGAACACCCCCTTTGATCCCATCGCCAGCAAGGGAGCCCAGCAGGATGGAATCTCTGTGATTTGTGCCGGAGGCCGAGACATTGAGAACACCAGGGCCATCCTTGACGGCAAGCCCTTCAAAGGAACACGGATAGGTTGAGTTAGAATCTCTCCAAACCCTGCAGGAGATTCCACAATTTCTGGCCGTAGGCCTTGTCTGCGGCCCAGGTTCCTGACAAGCCGAATACATCGGGGGCCTTTCCTCTCGGATTTACGTACTTGTACCGATTGTCCACCAGCTGGCCCCTCAGCTTGCTGGTGGTGCCATAGGCGTGAAGATGCTGGATGTGGGCACGGACCCCGACTTGCTCCGAGGGAAACCGCTCCCCTCTGTTTTGTGCGTCAATGGCACCAAGGCCGCAGAAATTGTTCATATCAGGGGTCACTAGTCCGCCATAGCGGAGGAAACCTGTCTCCAGACACATCTGCACAAAGGCCACGTCGGAGTTAATTCCCTCTGCGGCCGCCTCCTTAATATAATAATTTGCAAGACGTGCTACCTGCATCCGATCCCCCTGGGGATTCCGTGACATGAAGAAATCCGCCAGCTGGGAAGCGGACTTTCGTCCCTGGGCTGCGATGACAGGGCTGACACCATTTCCCTTCTCACCACTAGGATACTTGCTGGTGGTACAGGAAAAAACAACGAAACAGAGACAAAAAAGGGGTAGAACCCCACGGCTGAACAATTTCATGGGTCTTAGCATACTTTGTATTCAATTTTTTTTCAATATTCAATGAAAAAATGCACAAAAACTTCAAAAAAAAGCGAATAATTATATGTGAAGAAAAAGCCAGACATACGGGAAAAGATACTGAGGAACGGAATTACCTACCCCACCAACATGGAACTCATTATGGTTCTGCTGGGAACTGGAATCCAAGGAATGCCGGTGGACAAGCTGGCACGACGGGTCATGGACACCATCACCGCCGCTCCTCGGGAAAAGCTGCTGGAACAATTGATGCAGCTGGAAGGGATTGGCCCCAGCAAGGCAGTGACCATTGCAGCAGCCATTGAATTTGGGCGGCGGCAAAACCTCCACACGGGAAAGCAAATCAGCAAGCCCTCGGACTTGATTCCCTTCGTAAACCACTACGCCATGCAGGAACAGGAGCATTTTATCTGCGTCACCTTGAACGGAGCCCACGAAATCATCAAAATCAGGACTGTTTCCGTGGGTACCATCAATAAGACTATGGTTCACCCGCGGGAAGTCTTTACCGGCGCCATCAAGGACATGGCCTCGGCGGTGATTCTCTGCCACAACCATCCCTCCGGCAACTGCATCCCCTCCAGCGATGACATAGAGACAACCCATCGGATGGTGGAGGCAGGCCAATGCCTGGGAATCCATGTGCTGGACCATCTCATTCTCACCACCCGGGGCTTCTTCAGCATCAAAGAGGAAGGCTTGCTGGAGCCTGAAGATGAACAGGAATCATCCCTCCAGGCGCTCCTGGGAGTCTGCTAGCTCCAGCTCGTTGCGGCGGATCACCAGCTGCTCCTTTTCCGAGGTGGAGATGGCAATCTTGTCCTCCAACTCACGGTTACGGCTCTGAAGGCTGGCAATCTTCTCCTCATTGTCGGCGATAGTTGTTCTGAAGGAGGTTATCTTCTTGGCCAGAGCGTCTATCTGGTTCGAGAGGCTGATGATCTGCACCTTCCTGCTGCATGCCACCTTGTCCTTCTTCAGGCTGACGATCTGCTGGAGCCGGGATGCAATGTCTTCCTGTCCCTCGGAATATTCCTCCAAAAGCTCTCCCTCTGGATCAATGTATCTGGCAACAAAATCATGGCCACAAGCCTGGCACAAGTCACGTTGCTTCTGGACTTCCTGATCAATCTCCAGATTTATGGCCTTGATGCGCTTGTCGGGATTGTCGGAAGCAACGCCCTTTTCACTCAAAGCCTGGGCATTCTCCTCAAGGTGCTGACGGACTGCATTCACCTGCTCCTGGAGCTGGTCGGCCTTGACCTTCAACTCTCTGCAGCCGCTGCAGGCCTCCGCCACAACCTCTGGAAGTCGGCCCTCCTCGAAGGGAACGGTCAGAACACCAGTCTCAAAGATGGCCTTACCGCACTTTACGTAGAGCTGGGAAATCTTCTTTTCCATCTGAGAAACAGCCTTGTTGCGGGCTGTATATTGAACCTGGGTCAGCAGCCTGTTCATGAAGGACTGGTTGGCCATCTGATCCTTCAGATTGTCCAAGGCGACACGAGCCTCATTGTCCTTTCGACGTAGTTCTGCAATGGGCTCCCGGAATGCGTCGAATTCCTTGTCATACAGGGCATTGGGAGAATCAGCTATAGCGGATCCCAAACTCTCATACAGGGGAGGCCAGCTGGTGGTGAGCGCATCCAGCTGCTGTTGGAGGGACTCGGCATCATTCTTAAAGAGCTGGCGCTTTTCTGCTAGGGAACGAATCACCTCGATGTCGGAACACAGCTGGGACTTCTTCTCCTCAAAGGAGGCATATTCCTCCTGATGCTGACTGACGACATCAGATTTTGAGAGAAACAGCTTGTTGCCAATGTCAGCCTCCACATCTACAATCAAAGACTGCAGATGATCCAGACGCTTTTCCAATTCGTGGGTTGTCTTGCTACTGCTCATACCACAAGTATAACATATTTAATACTGAAAAAGTTAAAAAAACTAGCAGTTTTTTTGCATTCTCTTTATACTGATGGAACAATAGATTCTAACAAGAAGGAACTATCTGTTCACTTCAAGCCATTCCGGAGGAACCATGCTGAGCTACCGCCACGCCTTCCACGCAGGAAACCATGCAGACATCCTGAAGCACTGCACCCTCACCTTGATTCTCGGTTCCCTGCTGAAAAAGGAAAAGCCTTTCACCATTTTTGACACCCACGGAGGGGCTGGAATCTACCGGCTTGATTTTGAGGGCTTACTCCACACCGGCGAGGCAGGGAGTGGAATACTCAAACTACTGGACTACGCAAAAAAGAATCCGCCCCCCGCAGCGCTGGAGACTTACCTGAGTCTGGCAGAGAAATATGTAGGCTCAGGACTGTATCCCGGTTCCCCGGAAATCAGCCGAGCCATGCTGCGGAGTCAAGACAAGATCTTCGTGGCAGAGCTTCACAACACAGAAATTGCTGTATTGAAAGGAAATATGTCGGGAAAAAATTCCCTGTTCAGGCTCGGCCACCAGCAGCAGGACCCTAGCCTCACCATCCGCCACGAAAGCGGTTTTTCCCTGTTGGCTTCTTCCTTGCCACCACACGTCAAACGTGGGCTTATCCTTATGGATCCCAGCTACGAGACTGCCAGCGACTACCAGGATCCCATCAGGGCCTTAGGCCAGGCGGCACGGAAATGGGAGACCGCCATCATAGCCCTGTGGTATCCCCTCCTCTCCCATCGCCAAGGGGAGCTGGACAATATGCTGTGCCAGGTGGCGGAGGGATTCAGCCTTGCCTGCAGACACAACGGAGACAGGAGGGTCCTTACGGCGGAGCTGCGGATTGCTTCTCCAGAAAGTGAGTCGGCACCACGGCTCCATGGCTCCGGCATGATGGTCTTAAACAGTCCCTATCAGCTAGACCAGCAGTTGGGTGAGGTACTTCCCTACCTGCAGGAGGCATTGGCACCCAAAGCAGGCGGCTGGGAAGTGAGAGCATGGTCCTGCTAAATTGATTGCAGGAAACGATGTGGGAAACGACACCTCACTCCCCTGTCCTCTGGGAGGTCATGGAGTACCAATCCACCTTGCGGGTGAGAATCATCAGCACCACCACCACAAAGAAAAGTCCCAGGGTTCCAATCAGCAAGGCGTAGTCCTCAGCCTGAAGGGTTCCGAACAGGAAAATGTAGCTGATGAACTGGACGGCGGCAAACAACACCCCCCACTTGAACTTGTGGAAGATGGTGGCCGCATAGAAAAGGCTCAGGAAGCTGACTGCAGCGCTGCTTATCCAGTAGGTTAGGCTGAAATCAAGGTGCTCTGACACAGACAAGAGCAACAAATAGAACACTACATCAGCCAGCCCAATGAGACAGTATTGGATGGGATGAATCCGTACCTTCGTAAAAATCTCGAAGATAAAGATGGCCAAGAAGGGAATGATGAGGAACAACACCGCATATTTCACACTGCGGGAAGTCTTTTGGTAGTTGTCCACTGGAGTGACAAATCCCACCCGCACAGCCTCCGTCCCATCCTTGCCCATGGCGATACCCTGGTTGTCCTCCGTAACAACCCATACCTTCGGATAGGTGGTGGAAAGGCCGGGAATGGACCAGAAGGCAGAGAAGCCCTCCTCGCCAAGCTCCCGCTCTGTAGGAAGCCAGCCACCGCTAAATCCAGGTGTACGCCAGGTGGACTCCATGGAAAAATTGTTGTCGGTGGCCAAGGGTACTATAGAAATACTCTCCCCTCCCTGAATCCGTGCATCCACCTGGTAGGAAAACCCATTCCGGGCAAAGTCTGCCGGTAGATTGTAATACAGGGCATTTCGGAATGGCGAGACCACTGGCTCCGTAAAGGATTGCTCAAGGACAGCACCATCCACTGTCACCACTGGCAGGGAGGTGAGGTTCTTCTTGTTGGAGATGCCGAACAGCAGCAGCGCCTCATCCCAACGGATATCCCTTTCGCTAATCTTCAGATGCTGGTATGCCGCAGGAGAAAAAATCCCGGAAAATTTTGTCTCGCAGGCAAACACTGGCACGTCAAATATTCCACGGGTGAGATACTCAGGCTCAACCCTGGTAAAATAATCCATGGTCTGGGGCACAGAGAACAGATAGCGGGTGGTGGTTTCCTGCCGCACCCGTTCTTGATTGTCAGAATCCACATAGTGATGCAAGACTGTATGAGTATAGGGTATCGCCATCAGCACCCCTTCCAGCACCGGCTCACCTCCCTTTGGAAGAAGTACCGACCGGATTGCCTCGTCCCTGTAATATTCACGGTCTCGAACCAGCGACTGAATCATGTTGATGGGAATCAAAAATAACAGCACCAAAAGCAGGATGATAAAGGGCTTTGCACCCAATTTGTCCACAGCCTGCACCAGCTGCCTTCTCCGACCGCCGTTCGTCTGCCGTTGTCCGTCACTGGTGACCAGCTCATCTTTAACCGAATTACCCATGGAAAATCTCCTTCATAGTATGAAAACGAAGAAATAGTGATTTTGTAACAGGAGAAGAAAATTGAAACAATGTAGAAACTGATTCTAGAGCTTCGCCAGAAGCCGGAGGCTTTGCTGCCGCAAAGCCTCAGTACGCTATTCGGGATGACAGGATTTGAACCTGCGACATCCTGCTCCCAAAGCAGGCGCGCTACCAGCTGCGCTACATCCCGGAAAAAAATGGCGGGTCCAGAGGGACTCGAACCCCCTACCTACTGCTTAGAAGGCAGTTGCTCTATCCAGATGAGCTATGAACCCACAGTCCGATGACTATACCATAAAAATTGATTCTTGTCAAAAGAAAATGCCCCCTTCAGCACAAAAAAATCTACTACAAGTTGGTCAGCGGTATTATATTGGGCATTACAATATTTACCCCCAGGACTTTTTTTACTATAATTATATTTATGACAAATCTCAGAAAGCTCCTCTGCGGTCTGGAAAAAAAATACCTTTTCTACACGATTCTGTCCCCCCTCACCATGCTAGGGGAAGTCTCCATGGAGGTGCTCATCCCCCTGCTGATGGCCCAGATTGTTGACGTGGGAATTGCAGCCAAAGACATAAATTATGTAGTGCGAATTGGACTACTGATGATTGGGGCTGCCTGTCTCTCCCTCACCTTTGGAGTGCTTTCAGGGCGATTTGCAGCTCTCGCCGCCACGGGCTTTTCCCACAACCTGCGGCGGAACCTCTTCGGCAAGGTGCAGGATCTGTCCTTTTCCAACATGGACAAATTCGGCACCGCCTCCCTGGTGACACGGCTCACCAGCGACATCACCAACACCCAGAATACCTACCAGATGGTCATCCGCATCTGTGTCCGCTCCCCTGCCATGCTGATTTCCGCCGCAGTCATGGCCTTCTTCATCGACGGGGAGCTGGCCTCCTTCCTGCTGGTGGTGATTCCCCTGCTGGCAGTCATCCTGGCAGTTATCGGACTCAGGGCCTTTCCCCGCTTCCGAGAAATGCTCAAACAATACGACAGCCTCAACAGCGACGTGCAGGAGAACCTCACCGGCATCCGGGTGGTAAAGTCCTTTGTGCAGGAAGCAGCCGAAAGCCAGAAATTTTCCCGGACGGCAGAAAAACTGCGGAATGCCCAGCTGAAGGCCGAGCGGATCATCATCCTGAACATGCCGGTGCTCCAGCTGATGGTCTACTCCTGCATCATCGTCCTACTGTGGTCCGGGGGAACGAGAATCATCACCGGCTCCATGCAGCCCGGCGAGCTCATCAGCTTCCTCACCTACATCAACCAAATCCTCATGTCATTGATGATGATTTCCATGATCTTCGTAATGCTGATTCTCTCCCGTGCCAGCATTGGCCGCATCCTTGAGGTGCTGAATGAAGAGGTTGACATCACCGACCCCGACACCTCCGTCGCCCCATCCGTTGCCAATGCCGCCAATGCACCGGTCATTGCCAGCGGCTCCGTGGAATTCCAGGACGTGAGCTTCAGCTACTCCGCCAACAGCCAGCCGGTGCTGTCCCACATCAACCTTCGGATTCCCTCCGGCTCCACCCTGGGCATCATCGGGGGAACGGGCTCCTCCAAGTCCACCCTGGTGCAGCTGATTCCCCGCCTCTACGATGTGACTGGAGGCCGGGTGCTGGTGGATGGGCAGGACGTGCGCCAAATTCCGCTGGAGACCCTGCGGCAGGCCGTGGGGATGGTGCTGCAAAAGAACGTGCTCTTCTCTGGAACCATCCGGGAGAACCTGCTGTGGGGAAACAAGCAGGCAACCCAGCAGGAGCTGGAGGAGGCCTGCCGCCGCTCCGATGCCCACAGCTTTATCACCGGCTTTCCCCAGGGCTACGAGACGGTGCTGGGACAGGGCGGCGTGAACCTTTCCGGCGGCCAAAAGCAGCGGCTCTGCATTGCCCGCGCCCTGCTGACCAAGCCGAGAATCCTGATTCTGGATGACAGCACCAGCGCCGTGGACACCGCCACCGACGCGCGAATCAGACAGGCGCTGAAGGAAAGCCTGCCCCAAACCACAAAGATTATCATCGCCCAGCGAATTACCTCCATCCAGGATGCCGACCAGATTCTGGTGCTGGACGACGGAAAAATTGCCGCCACAGGTACACATTCTGAGCTGCTGGAAGCCTGTGGAATCTATCGGGAAGTCTACGAATCCCAGCAGAAAGGACAGGATTGATGCCACCACACGGACCAAGAGGACCCCATGGACACGGCATGGGCAAGGGAGCCAAGCCCAAGGACGTGAAGAAGACCATCCGGCGGCTTTTGTCATACATCGGGGAGAAGAGGCTACTGCTGGTTCCCGTCGTCATCTGCGTGCTGCTGAGTTCAGGTGCTTCCATTGCGGGAACCTACCTGCTGAAGCCTGCCCTGAATCTCTACATCATCCCCCTCATCGGGCAGGAAAACCCCGACCTTAGTGCCTTCCTCCTCCTGCTGCTAATCATGGCGGCCATCTACCTGCTGGGCGTGGTGGCAAACTATGTCAACAGCAGGCTCATGCTTACCATCTCCACTGGAACCCTGCTGAAAATCCGCAAGGAGATGTTCCGCCACATGGAACGTCTTCCCCTGCGCTACTTTGACAGCAGAACCCACGGCGAAACCATGTCCCTGTACACCAACGACACGGACACCCTTCGTGACATGCTGAGCCAGAGCATTCCCCAGCTTCTGTCCTCCCTCATCACAGTGGTAGGCGTGTTCACCATGATGGTGATTCTCAGCCCGATTCTTACCCTGCTGGTGGTGCTGATGATTGGCGTCATGTTCCTGTGCATTGCCACCGTGGGAAAGCGCAGTGCCAAGGCCTTCCGTGACCAGCAGAAAAACCTCAGTGCCGTCAACGGTTATATAGAAGAAATGATTGAGGGACAGCGGGTGGTGAAGGTCTTTTGCCACGAGCGGGAGTCCAAGGAGGCCTTTGCCCAGCTGAACCAGCAGCTGCGGGAGTCCAGTGCCAGGGCAAACTCCCTTGCCAACATCCTAATGCCCATGATGGGAAACCTCTCCCACATCAACTACGCCCTCACTGCCATGGCCGGTGCCCTGATGGTCATTTCCGGCTGGCTGGACATTGGCACCATCGCCTCCTTCCTCCAGTACACCCGCTCCTTTTCCATGCCCATCACCCAGATGTCCCAGCAATTCAACGGCATCCTCAACGCACTGGCTGGTGCTGAGCGCATCTTTGCCATGCTGGACCAGGAGCCTGAGAGCGACCAGGGAAGCTACGTGCTGGTGAACGCCGTGGAGTCAAGCCCCGCAGCCAGTGCCGACGGAAAGCCCCATCTGGTGGAAGCCTTTACCCGCACGGGAACCTGGGCTTGGAGGAACACTGACGATCCAGACGCTCCCCTCATCCCCCTGCGTGGCGAGGTTATCTTTAAGGACGTGAGCTTTGGCTACGAGGCGGAAAAAACTGTGCTCCATGATATAAATCTCGTTGCAAGACCGGGGCAGAAGGTAGCCCTGGTGGGCTCCACCGGCTCTGGTAAGACCACCATCACCAACCTGCTGACCCGCTTCTACGACATCGAAGAGGGAAGCATCACCTATGACGGAATCCCGCTGAAAAGCATCCGCAAGGCTGACCTGCGCCGCTCCCTGGGCATGGTGCTCCAGGACACCCACCTTTTTACCGGCTCTGTCAGCGACAACATCCGCTTTGGAAACCCGGAGGCCAGCCAGGTTCAGGTGGAATCCGCTGCACGGCTGGCAAACGCCGACAGCTTTATCCACCACCTGGAACAGGGCTATGACACCCGGCTCACCGCCGACGGAGGCTCCATCAGCCAGGGACAGCGGCAGCTCTTGTCCATCGCACGGGCGGCGGCGGCAAATCCCCCCGTGCTGATTCTGGACGAGGCCACCAGCTCCGTGGACACCCGCACCGAAACCCTCATCCAGCGGGGCATGGACAAGCTGATGGAGGGCCGCACCGTCTTTGTCATCGCCCACCGCCTGTCCACCATCAGGAACGCCGACCTGATACTGGTGCTGGAGCAGGGCCGCATCATCGAGCGGGGCAACCATCAGCAGCTCATCGACCAAAGGGGACGCTACTACCAGCTGTACACGGGCATGTTCGAGCTGGAGTGACACCGGAGGGAGGGAGAGGCGGCCCAAAAATCACCTATCACCGCATAAGCTTGTCCAACAGGGACTGGTAGCTGTCAACCACATCGTACATGACAGTGCCCCTGCTGATTGCTTTAAAATGCTCTCTGGCACAATGAATCTTGGATTCTTCAATCAATCGCAACTGCATTGAGTTCATAGACCCCTTTGTCTCAGCTACGAAATAGATGTGTTTGATAGAACCTTCATAGAATGCGATTGCCCAATCCGGATTGTAACGTCCGACAGGTGTGGAAATATAGAAACCATCAGGCAATTTCACATACACCGCAACATCGTTACTTACATCCAGACTTTCGGCAAAAATCTTCTCGTTTGTAGAGTCATAGACAATGTGGTCATACAGGTGCTTGTTTGCCTTGATGGCATTCACCCCAAGCTTGCCCTTGATGGTGGGAGCAGTAAATACATCGGTATCATACTTTTCGTCCAGAACATCGTATGTAATATGCTCAATGATTGCAGTCGCCTTTTCATCATTGATGAACGAGCCTGCTTTAATGATGAATTCCTCTGGATTGTCCTTGAACTGGTCAAAGACACACTTTTCAATCCCGGAAAGAATTTGAATGATTGCCTTTCTGGTAAGACCAGTGGCATCCACAAGCTTACCCACCAAGTCGTATTTCACACTGGTGTTCACGGCAATCTTGTTTCCGACACCGTAAGATGCAGATGTTTCCTTGACGAAGGATTCACCAGAAGCCAGGGCTGCCTTGGATGCAATATGATCCATACGACCAGCCTCCACCTTAAAGTAAATCTTGGAAACACGAAGTTTTTCGTTCAAAGTCGTAATGGATCTCCTTACCAGCTCTTGGGTGTCAAAATCCACCACATACACAGACTTGGCATTGATTCGGCTCCACAATTCCTTGAACTCGGACATTGCCAGCTTGTCAGGTTTAATTTGCAGCTCAACATTGTTGCTACGGGCATTTTCAGGCTGCATTGCTTTACCATCATAGATGGTGTCAATGATACCAAGAATGGACTCAGCAGAACCTGCAACTTCATCGGTGAGTTTGATTTCACCGTTCGCCTTGTCCTCGTAGTATTTATCGGTAAGTGTACCTTGCTTGTCAATGTAACCTTCCATACGGAGACCAACATAGATTTCTCTTGCAACATCGTCAGTGATAACATCGGTGTTGCCCTGTGCATCTGTGATGGTCTTGCCAGCGAACAGTTCCGGTGTAACTGCTTTCGGGCGGTTCGCAACGGCATCAGCCAGTTCAGTCTGCAATCCCTTTGCGAAACTGTCATAGCTCTCGCTGGCAATGACAGTCAGCACGTTGACATTGTGAACATCGTTGCCAAGGGCATTGACATCCATCCGTTCACCGTCCTGGTTGACACAGAGACGGAGACCACGACCAACCTCCTGTCTCTTGCGGACATCACTACTGCTTTGCTTCAAGGTGCAAATCTGGAAGACATTCGGGTTGTCCCATCCTTCACGGAGCGCAGAGTGGGAGAAGATGAAACGAACTGGGGACTTCTTCGGATTTCTGTCCAGAAGGAGTTCCTTGTTCTTCATAATCAGGTCGTAGGCATCAATGTCATCGGAAGAGGTTTCCTTCTTACCGAGTTTGGAGTCAATCATCTTGCCCTTCTTGTCCACGGAGAAGTAGCCTGCATGGGTGGCAGCAGGACTTATCATATTCAGATACTTGATGTAGTCATCGTCACCAAGTTCCAACTGCATATTTCCAACGACGTCGGCATACTCTTCCTCGAACATATCGGCATAGATGCCGTTGAAGGGTTGTCCAGCGGAATCATACTGCTTGTACTTCACCACCTCATCAATGAAGAACAGGGACAGCACCTTGATGCCCTTGTAGAAAAGCTCCCGTTCTCGCTGGATGTGGGAGAGGATGGTCTCACGAATCTGGATACGACGAAGCTGGTCTTCGCTGACCTTGCCGATAACATCACCTGCATAGATTTTGATGCCGTTCAGGAATTCAACGGAGTCATCACGACCGTCAATCGCCTTCACCACAAAACCGTCCTTGTACTCGTCAAGATTTCCAGAGTTGTCGTACAGGTTGAACCCAATGCCAACCTTCATGGACTTCTTGCGGATACCAGCTGCCCCCTTGCAGTCAAACTGTAGTGTAGCCGTGGGATCTGCTTTGGAAAGGTTGAGGCCTTCCAGATACACATAGCTTTCGGTAGCAGTGCTGCCAGTCTCTGTAATACCCTTGACGGCAATCTTCTTTACCAGCCGCTTGTTGTAGGCTTCCATAGCATCCAGACGGTAAATAATGTTATAGATGCTGTCGGACTTATGGGTTGCAGAATAGCGGAGTGTCAGCAAAGGATGGAACTCCTTGAGGCGCTCCTTGGTCTGAGCTCCTTCCACGGACTGCGGCTCATCAATAATCAGAATGGGATTTGTCTTGGCGATAATGTCAATGGGACGACGGCTGCGGAACTCGTCCAGCTTCATGTAGATTCTACGGGCATCCTTGCCCTTTGCATTGAAGGCCTGGGAATTGATTATCATAACATTGATGGAGCTGTCAGAAGCGAAACGGTCAATCTCGGTAAGCTGAGCGGAGTTGTAGATGAAGAAGCGAACCTTCCTGCCGTATTCCTCTGCAAAGTGTTCCTGAGTCATCTGGAAGGACTTGTAGACACCTTCACGGATAGCAACAGAGGGAACCACCACGATGAATTTACTCCAGCCGTAGTGCTTGTTCAGCTCATACATGGTTTTGATGTAGGTGTACGTTTTGCCGACACCAGTTTCCATTTCAATGGTAAGGTTGAAATGACCTTCCAGCTTTGGAGACGGTGCAATCAAGTTTGCCCTTTGAACCTTCTGAATATGCTCCAGAATCAATCGGTCAGTCAACGCAGGAACCAGCCTTGCATTGGACCAGCCGGTGAAGTCCTCTTCTTCGGTGATGGTCTGCTGATACATTCCTGAGCCTCTGTCCATCATATAAGAAGGAGTCAGATAGGGCTGACCTGCAAAAACATCCACCACAGCCTTGGCAGCATCTGCCTGGAATTTTTGATGCTTGAATTGTAGTTTCATACCTGCTCACCCCCAAATTCCAATTCCCGTTCTATTTGCTCGATTGTAGGCAAATTTGATTGAATATTGCTGTCAATTTGGCTGGATAATTGATGTTGCCAATCGGCAACTCCAATAGGATTATTATATCCTGTCAGGGAATATTCCACCACTGTCTTATTTTTACCTTTTACAAGCAGTAAACCAATTGTAGGATTATCTTCAGGGTGTTTTAATACTGAATTTACTATGTTTTGATACATATTCAATTGACTTATGAAACCAGGTTCAAATTCACAAGTTTTAAGTTCTATCACAATAAAACATCTTAATTTTAAATGATAAAATAACAAGTCTATATAAAAGTCATCTCCTCCAACTTCAAGATGAACTTGTCTTCCGACAAATGCAAATCCTTGGCCTAATTCAAGTAAAAAATCCTGAATATGTTCAGTCAATTTCTTTTTAAGTTCAAGCTCTCTTCTTGGTAAATCATTTCCTAAAAAATCAAATAAATAGGGATCTTTAAAAACTTGATTCGCCATATCAGAATCATTTGGTGGTAATGCAACCGGAAAATTATTGGTACTTTTTCCTGTTCGTGAATATAATTGAGCCTCTATCTGAAAATTTAAAACATTCCTGCTCCATCCTTGCTCCAAAGCTTTTTGTGCATACCAAATTCTCTCTGCTTCTGTTGACAATTTTTCCATAAGGATAATATTGCTTCCCCAAGGCAATAGTGCAACAACTTGTTGCACTATTGACTCATCCTGCCAAATGCAGGCAAATTTTTTCATGTACTTAATATTACGAGGAGAAAAACCTTTCATTTCCGGGAATGTATGCCGTAAGTCGTGAGATATCCTGTCAATAACTTTTGTTCCCCATCCTTCTTCCACCTGCTTTTGAGTTATGGCTTTACCTATTTGCCAATAAAGACAAATAATTTCTCTGTTTGCTTGAAGCAACACTCGGGTATGTTGGGTTTTAATATTTTCCTTGATAGAGTCAATAAATTCCCTATAATTACCGCCAAATTCATCAATATCAGCAGCAACAGGAATCATGACACCATCTTTCACTTTCCCCATTTGTTTTCTTTCTTCCATTGCATTCCTCCACTCTTAGATTACCTTCACCCTTGTATCCGGTGCCACCAGCTTGAATTGTAGTTTCATTTAACATGCACCTCCTGTTTCCTCTTCCATCCACTCCTTCAGTTTCTCCTGCAGCAGCTTTTTATCCGGCAAATACAACTGATATCTTGACGCATAAATATTAGAATTCTCTGGCAAGGTTAATTCTACCATTGCATTGCTCTTATCCCGACACATCAAAATACCAACCGTTGGATTTTCAAAATCTTGTTTCTCATAACGGTCATAATAATTCACATACATCTGCATCTGCCCTAAATCCTGATGCTTCAACTTTTCTGTTTTTAAATCAAACAAGACAAAACACTGTAACAAACGGTTATAGAATACAAGATCCACTCTAAAATGTTCTTCTTCAAATGTAAATCTCTTTTGTCTTGCCACAAAAGTAAATCCAGTTCCTAGTTCAAGCAGAAATTCCTGCAAATGGTCAATTAAATTCGTTTCCAATTCAGTTTCTGAGAAATCCGACTTTTCATCTAATCCTAAAAATTCCAACACGTATGGATCTTTTACAATATCTTCCGGTTTCTCAATAATTTGTCCTTTATGAGAAGACGCAAAAATCTTATCTTTGTCTTTGCCAATCAACAATCTTTCATACAGAGAACTTCCATATTGACGCTGTAATTCTCTTTTCCCCCAGCCTTCTTTCAAAGCCTGTCTTTCATAGAAATTACGTTCTTCCGAATTTTCAATTCGCATTAAAATCAAGTAATGTGACCATGACAAATGAAACGGCAACTCATTTTCAAATTTCGTGACCAGTGGTTGCGATTTCTCTGATACAAATTTCGTAACCACTGGTTCCGGAATTCGCTCCTTATATGTCAGGAAGAATTTACGCATGTTAGTTAATGTTTCCACCGAAAACCCTTTGCCGAATTCTTTATGTAAGGTTTCAGATAAAGTTTTTAACACCTTTTTCCCGTACTGAGCTCTGTTTTCTCCATCCTGTTGAACTTCCACAATCCACTTTCCTAATGTAAAATATGTCATAAGCTGGAGAAGATTGACTTCTTTGAGCACAACACTTCGCGAATAGTTTATAAGTTCAACTGCATTTTTACAAAGACTATCTAATGTATCCTCTGTAAAATCCAATTGCCCTTTTATCAATCTTTCTTCCATTGCATTCCTCCACTCTTAGATTACCTTCACCCTGGTATCCGGTGCCAACAGCTTGAACACCTCTCCCACATTGATTTTGGAGGGGCTATCCGCAAAGCTGCTGTCACGGAACACCGCACGGAGGGGCTGCCTCTTGGCGATGGCCTTGACAACACTGTCAGGAATGTTCTCGTCAAAGCAGGCGATCAGGTCTCCATCATTGTAGGTATGGACGGTGCAGCCTTCAATGGTCTCAGAAGTATAAGGCAGAGACAGGGGAAGTCCCCATTCAAGCAGGCAGCCGAACAGCAGGTCAAGGTCGGTACGGTCTGCCTTCACATTGGATTCCAGCATGGGCAGCAGGTCTTGAGAATACTCGTTTGCAGAGTAGTAGACATCGTTCATGTTGGTTTCGTCCAGTTTGAACACACGGAAGCCGGTATCGAGATTCTGAGTGTTCAAGGGATTTTCTTCTTTGATTTTCTTTCCTGCACGACGGATGCGTTCTTTTCCGATTTCACAGATGTTTTTATAGCCTTCATTAATGGCAACATTGTTTGCCTTAAAATCATTTCCAGTTTCTTGTAAATCCTGTGGAATTTGAATGCATAAATATCGTCTATTTCCGCCATCTTCTTGATTTAATTGCATCACAGCATCAGCAGTAGAACAAGAACCACTAAAAAAATCCAAAATGATATCTTTATTATTTGCTTGTGTTGTTAATGAAATCATTCGTTTTAGTAATTTTGTTGGTTTTGGATTATCAAAAACTAATTTCCCATCAAACAATTTCATTAATTCTTTATTACTAGCTTGATTATATGAAGCAAATTTATTATCCCACCAAGTCCAAGGTCTTTGCCCTTCTGATTCTGATAAAAACTTTTTTAAGCGAGGGCGATTTTTGCCATCTGATCCAAACCATAACCTATTGTCTTTATACAATTGCTCGAATGTATTTTGTGCCATTGCCCAACAACGACCTTCTGGGGGAATGTATTTTTCACCTGAAGGTGTTGTAATTTCATAAAACTGACTTTTTGGAGCCCTGCCTGTTTGTCCTGTTATATCTACAGAAGCCCAAACACCTCTTGGATCATTATCTGGATTTGTATAGCTTGCTAAACGTTCTTCATCATATGGGAGATAATTAAATATGTATTTATCAAGATTTCTTGTTTTTGCAAAACATAGAATGTAATCATGTGCAGCACTAATATCCATTCGTGCATCTGATGATGTTTTCTTTTGCCAAATTATGTTTGCTACAAAATTTGAAGAGCCAAAGATTTCATCACAAATTTTTCGTAAATTATTAATCTCGACATCATCAATACTAATGAAAATTACTCCATCATCACTCAAAAGGTTTCTTGCCAACAACAAGCGGCTGTAAATCATAGAACACCAATCACTGTGAAAACGTCCGTTTGTATCAGTGTTCTTAAACATTCGATTTCCTTCATCATCAAATAAGCCAGACTCTTCTGCATATTCTTCACTTGATGAAGTAAAATCATCTCTATATATAAAATCATTTCCCGTATTATATGGAGGGTCAATATAAATCATCTTCACTTTTCCAAGATAACTTTCTTGCAAAAGTTTAAGAACTTCAAGGTTGTCACCTTCAATGTAAAGGTTCTCGGTGGTATCCCAGTTCACACTATCTTCCTTGCAAGGGCGAAGGGTCTTACGGATAGGTTTATTTGCTTCCACGATGGCTGCCTTTTTTCCTACCCATGTAAATTCATAAACTTCGCTTCCTTCAATCACATCACCAGAAAGCATCTGCTTCAAAAGTTCAAAGTTGATTGCCTTTTTCGGCTTGCCATTTTCGTCAAGGGTCTCGGTGATACAGTTGGGGAACAATGCCCCTATCTTTTCAATGTTTTGCGCCGTTAAATCAGGTGATTCCATTCTCATTTTATCCATTACATTTCCTCTGATTCATTTAAACTAGAATGCTGTAAATAAAACAATTCTTTCTGTTTTTTTATTTCTGCACACAACTCCTCTTCGGACGGAAGATATGTTTTGTATTTTGTTGTAAAAAGTTGCTCATTCCCTTTTAGCATAGAAAAACGAGCAATATCTTCGTCGGTATCTGAACACAAAATAATACCGATAGTAGGATTATCATCGGAAGATTTTTTTAGTTCATCATACATTCGGACATACATATCCATTTGTCCTACATCTTGATGCGTAACTGTACCGATTTTCAAATCAATCAATACAAAACATTTCAAAATGTAGTTGTAGAACACAAGGTCTATGTAATAATCTTTCTTTTCTGTATGGATATGCTGTTGACGGGCAACAAATGCGTAGCCTTTTCCCAGTTCCATAAGGAACTTCTGAAGATTTGTAATTATTGCACTTTCCAGTTCTGTCTCTGAAAAATCAGAATTTGGAGTTAATCCTAAAAATTCTGCAATCATGGGATTCTTGATAAATTCAAGTGTATCATTTTGAAAAGTAGCAGTCTTTTCTTGCATTTCATTTTTCACAATAGATTTATTGTCCGAAGCAAGCAAGCGATAATAATATTGAGTAGAAACATTTCGTTGCAATGTTTTTACCGCCCATGATTCATTAGCACATTCATTCATATACCAATTACGTGCTACCGAATCAGAAACTTGCAATAAAACTCTAAAGTGAGACCAACTCAAACGCTCTATCATAGATTTTCCACACACCGTGTGGAAAATTTCAGGAAATATCTCATAAAACTGTTTACAATAGTAAAGGTTGTTTGGCGTAAAGCCTTTTCCAAATTCTTGTGTAAGTTGTTTGGAAAGATTTTTAATCACACCGGCACCATACTTTGCTCTGTCTTCTCCTTCAAGTACTTCTTCTGCCAGTCGCTTTCCCAAAAGCCAGTTTTGCATAATAAGAGATGTATCAGCCGCTTTATATGCACGTTTTCTTGCAATTGTAACGATGAGTTTTGCATCAGTAAAAATATCATCAGTTTTTGTGTAAGTTATTAAATCACCGTTTTTCATTATATCATCCTGTTCAAATTTTCCGGTAAAACAACGCTGCTCTTTTCAACATTTTTGTTGGCCATTACATTTCCTCCAATGCGTTTTTCAGAGATTTCAATTCCTTGTTCAGTTTCATCTGGACATTCAACTGCTTTTCCTTTCGGATTTTTGCTTGTAACACTTCAATCTGTTTTTTGAGATTCTTTATCTTCTCGTCTCGCTCCACCACATCCTGCAAGGATTCGTTGTCACCAGCCTGCAAGGTGTCTCCTGCAATCTGATACACAAAGTTCTCGTAAACGGCATCCACATTCAGACCTTCCATTTTCAGAGGAAGCTCATCCTCGGTCATCCAACTGCGTCTTCAATTCATTGTAGGCATACATTGAAAAGCAGGCGGCAGCAATGGACACACGACAACCTTGTGTTATGGTCTCCGTCATATCATCTCGGACAATGTTTGTTACATTATCAAAAAATCTCATTGTCGTAGTCTCAATAGTGTACAAAATTTAGCAATTTGTGTATAGAAAAAAACAAATCCACCAAATACCAGCCTCATAAAAGGTTACTCTACCCATCCCTCACCTCCAGCGGGGCATGGACAAGCTGGAGCAGGGCCGCATCATCGAGCGGGGCAACCACCAAGAGCTCATCGACCAAAGGGGACGCTACTACCAGCTGTACACGGGCATGTTCGAGTTGGAGTGACACCGGATGCTCCGATGGGAATAGGGAGCCGTGGGTTTACAGGACAACCCCACCACGCTATACTCCAAGATACAAGGGATGGGTGGCACGGCCGCTCCACGCCAAGCAATAAGGAGGAAATATGAAAAAGATGGTTCTGGTTGCCCTAGTCATGGTGACGACTCTTTTTACCAGCAACGCAAAATCCTTGTCAAGCATCGACTTGGGTTCAGAGGGGGAATGTTACCTGTTCTACAATGACGAGGAGCTGTACATGGTCTTGCCCTATGCTGGGATTTATGCACAGATTGACAGGGGCCTGCTGTCCTATGCCGACTCAGGATTCCAGCTGTTCAGCTATGACGGCAAGTCCCGCCTGTTCATAACGGGAAGCATCAACCAAGAATTCAAGGACTTTCAGAGTGACGGGGACAACAACTTTGACTCCGACTCGATTGGCTCCTTTTACAATGACAATGTGGTGGAAGTCTCCTCATCCTCACATTTCTCCGAGTATATTGGCGGAAAGAAGGTCAATTACAGTGCCGACAACCTATTCAAGTGCTTTGTTGTGGGCTGCAAGTGCCATCCGTACTGGTGGAACTACTCCCACGTCCCCTGGGTTGAGGGAGCGAAGGGGCAGGGAATCGGAGAGTCGGTGGAGATTGCATTCTATGATCCCGTGGACGGGCTGTCCCTCCTCAACGGATTTGTGGACATCAACAACCTGAAGCTGTACAAGGAGAACTCACGGGTCAAGAGGCTGCGGATTTCCGACCTGACGAACGGCAAGGACTACACAGCCGACTTTGAGGACAAGGTCTACTTCAAGTATGTTTCCATCCCACAACCGACGACAAGGGTGCGGCTGACCATTGAGAGCGTCTATAAGGGCAGCAAGTACTCCGACACCTGCATCTCTGCGATAATGGATCACAAGGCCAGACCTGCCGCCCCAACGTCTTCTGCCACCCTACCGAAGAAGAGCTTCTTTGAGCGGATGATTGAGGATTGCACGATGGTTCAGCAGGAGCTTGTCCTGGACAAGTACTTTAATGACGGAGACCTGTTCTCCAAAATGTGAGACACTTTTACCATCCACCGCAGGGAATTTTTAGAGCATTCTCATTTTCCTTTAATGATTGCCCCATCCTTTTCCGCTATTATTGGACAGCAAGCGTGCGGTGGACACGAGGACAATCCATCGAAGGAGAAAGACATGGCACAATTCAACCTTGACGAGACTACCATCCGCTACGGAATCCGCTGCGTCTTTGGCATTGCGGCGGGAATCCTTGCCCTAATGCTGACCGAGATTGCCGACGATTTCCTTACCGGCATCGTCTTTGGCATCAGCACCGGCATAGGCGGACTGATACTGGCAGTCATGCTGCGACAGGTGGGCACCATCCCCTGCCTCACCCTCATCCCCTTGGGAGTGGCAGCCATCATCCACGGCATGGAGGACGACGGCTTCCATCCCGGAGGCTTCTCCCAGATGCATCCCCTGCTGGATGACCTGGGAGAAGCCCTGCTGCTTGTCTTTGTGGCAGGATATTTCATCTACGCCCTGGTGCAGGGCGGCCGCTGCCTGCTGTCAGGAATGGGGCAGAACCAGCAGTGAGGTGCAGGAGCGGGCCGCTAGCAGCCCCTCCTAACCCACTCAGCCGCTTGGCCCTAGCAAGGCCCCTCGTTCCCCACAAAGTCTTCGTCCTCAGCCCATACCTAGTTCCCTTCCCAGTTTCTCGTGCCAGCCCAATTCCTCCTCCCTACGCCAAGCCTCTCGTGCCACCTCCATCCCGGAGAACCCCACCCCAAAGCACGCCATTCCCACTTCACAGCACAGGTAGACCATGCTATACTGGAACCACTGGAAGGCCCGGACTCCTTCCGGCGGTTGTCTCCCGAAACTCTACCGGCCTCGGCCGGAATACTGGAATGAAGGGGGCTTGCGTATGACAGCTGAATTTGTCGTCGGACTGGTGACCTGTGTCGCCACCGTGGCAGGAACTGTTATCGCCGCTCTTTCGTACTTTAAGGACAAAGAGTAGAAAAAACCGCCAAAAGGGCCACGAATCCATTTTGGCGGTTTAATTCCAACAGTGGAGACGACCCGGGAGCCGGGCCTTCCTTCTTTCCCAGCATACCACATCCCATCCACAAAGTCAAACGCTTTCCCGGACCTTCGGAATGGAGGGCAAGCAGCGGGACATCAGCAACAAGCAGCCCCTCCTGCCACAACTCCATCCCGGAGAACTCCACCCCAAAGCACGCCATCCCCACTTCACAGCACAGGTAGACCATGCTATACTGGAGCCACTGGAAGGCTCGGACTCCTTCCGGCGGTTGTCTCCCGAACTCTACCGGCCTCGGCCGGAATACCGGAATGAAGGGGGGCTTGCGTATGACAGCTGAATTTGTCGTCGGCTTGGTGACCTGTGTCGCCACCGTGGCAGGAACTGTTATCGCCGCTCTTTCGTACTTCAAGGACAAAGAGTAGAAAAAAGCCGCCACAAGTCCTCTA
>JAGARR010000030.1 GCA_017622135.1 Spirochaetaceae bacterium | reverse complement strand
ATTTTTTTGTCAGATTCACACAATAATAGTAATAAAGGATATTTTATGGAGGCTTTCATTTGAGCGAAACACCAAGATTCAAACGCTGGGAGGACTTGGACATCACCGATGACTTCATCTTCACCAGAGTCATGCGGAACAAGCGGCTTTGTCGCACCCTGCTGGAGATGATTCTCAAGGTGAAAATCGGGGAGATTCACTTTCTCACCAGCCACCACGCCATCCAGATTGACCCCAACGCCAAGGGCATCATCATGGATGTATATCTCAAGGATGAGAACAAGGTCATCAACGTCGAGATGCAGGCTTCAAACCATGGAGACCTGCCCCGCAGAGCACGATACTACCAGGCCGCCGCCGACATCGACACCACCCCGAAAGGCTCCCAATACAGCGACTTGAAGCAGAACTACGTCATCTTCATCTGCACTTTTGATCCCTTTCAGTGCGGAAAAGCCATGTACCACTTTGCCAATTATTGCATCAACCATGACTTCCCCATTCCCTTGGAAGACGGCACCTCCAAGCTTTTCCTGAACACTGCGGCCAAAGCCTTGGACAGCCTTGACGGCGACCTGCGTCTGTTCTATGATTATGTGAGGGAACGGACGGCCCAGACAACCTTCACCAAGGAGCTGGACAGCTCCATCTCCAAGTTGAAGCAGGAAAAGGAGGAGCGAAGCATGTATCTCACCTACACCTCCCGCATGATGGAGTGCCGCCGTGACGGTTATGAAGAAGGCATCTCTATCGGATTGGAACGAGGCCTGGAGCAAGGTGCCTACCAGACCAAGCTGGAGACGGCACGGAACCTTCTGTCCGAGGGGCTGAATCCTCAGATGGTGGCCCACTGTACCAGCCTCCCGCTAGAAACAGTGCAGGAACTAGCCCCAAAACAGTAATCTTGCCAGCATACCCACAAACAAAAGAACCTCTAGCTCCATAATTTTACCTTGCCCCCTCCTGTCACTCGGTCTATCATTGTACTAGTATATAAGGAGAAAATATGACATACCAAGAAATCCTCGAGTCCGCCCGTACCCAAATGGGTCCCCACTGCAAGGCCTGCAATGTATGCAACGGCATCGTCTGCAAGAACACCATGCCTGGCCCCGGAGCGAAAGGTTCCGGCACCGGCTTCATCCGCAACTACCAGAAGTGGCAGGAGCTCTGCGTCAACATGGACACCATCTGCGAGAACAAGCCGGTAGATACCAGCTGCACCATTTTCGGCAGGAAGCTGGTGATTCCCGTAATGGCCGCTCCCGTGGGGGCCATGCAGCTCCATTACGGCGACAAGTACACCGACCTCCAGTACAACGACATCTTGGTATCGGCCTGCGCCCAGGCTGGCATCGCCGCATTTACTGGTGACGGCACCAATCCCGCCATTGTAGAGGCCGCCGCTGAAGCCCTCAAAAAAAGTGACGGTTGTGGAATCCCCACCATCAAACCTTGGAACATAGAGGTCATCAAGCAGAAATTCAACCTAGTCAAACCAGCCAATCCTCTGGCTATAGCCATGGACATCGATGCCGCCGGTCTTCCCTTTCTGAAGAACCTCACCCCGCCCGCCGGCAGCAAGACCGTCCAGGAGCTGCAGGAAATCGCTGCCCTCACCAACAAGCCCTTCATTCTCAAGGGCATCATGACTGTGGCTGGAGCAAAAAAAGCATTGGAAGCAGGCGCTTCAGCCATCGTGGTGTCCAACCATGGCGGCCGTGTCCAGGACCATTGCCCCGCCACCGCAGAAGTCCTCCCCGCTATCGCTCAGGCAGTGGGCAGCAAGATGACCATTTTGGTGGATGGCGGCATCCGAACCGGCATCGATGTGTTCAAAGCCCTGGCCCTTGGTGCCCACGGTGTTCTCATCGGCCGCAACTTTGTCAACATGATCTACGGAGGCGGAGCAGAGGGCGTGCAGGTCTACGTGGACAAGCTCAAAGCTGAGTTGGAGGACACCATGGCCATGTGTGGTGCCCACAGCCTGTCAGAAATCACCAGTGACATGGTGTCACAATTCTAAAAAACAACTCATCCATCCAAGCATGAGACCCCACCCGGGGTCTCATTTTTTTGAAATCCAATTCTCACTTGCTTTATTCACTAAACCGTATTATACTGGAATAACATATGGTCAATATTTTGCCAGTCGCCAGTGGAAAAGGCGGCGTGGGGAAGAGTGCTGTATCAGTTAACCTGGCCATCAGTCTTGCCCAGAAAGGAAAGAAAGTCATACTCTGCGACTTCGATTTTGGAGGCGCAAATCTCCACACTCTGCTTGGGCTTAAGAACAATCAAGCTGGTATGGGAAATTTTATTTATCGCCAAATAGCTTCCTTGGACACCCTCCTGCAAGAAACAGGTATGGAAAACCTCCAATTCATCGCCGGCGACTGTCTCTTCCCTGGCACTGCCAACATGGATTTCTTCATGAAGAAGAAAATCATGAAGGACTTGTCCCTGCTTCCTGCCGACTACATCATTCTGGATCTGGGCGGTGGCAGCAACTACAACACCCTGGACTTCTTCCTGCTGACCTACAATCCCCTTATGGTAACGACTCCTGAAATTACCGCCATCATGAATGCCTACTCCTTCCTGAAAGGGGCGGTGTTCCGGTTCTTTACCCACCAGTTTGCCAACAAAAGCCCAGAGCGGGCCTGTATACAAGAATTCATCAAGTCCGTGGCAACGGGAACGGAGTCCTCCTTCACCTCACTGATGGAAACCCTCTGCCAGCAGTTCCCGGAAACAGGCATTCCTGCCTGCCAGGAGCTGGCCAAACTCAACCCGCAAGTCATACTGAACATGGGAAGCAGCTCCCAAGACTTGGAAATGGGGCGCCGGCTCCGTTCCTTGGTGAACTCCAAGCTCACCGTCAAAATGGATTTCATCGGCTTTGTACCCATAGACCACATCGTCCCCATGGCGGTAGCCCGTAGAGCACCAGCCATAACCCTGGAACCAGCAGGCTCCTTTGCCACAGCCATCAACAAGACAGCAGACAGAGTCCTCGCCTACGAATATGGATTTAACGAGAACCTCTCGATCGATGACGCAGACCTGGAGCTTTTAAAATCAGAATATTCACCCGTGGAGCAGCAATAGGATAGGACTATGAATTTACAGAATCTTTCGACTGAAGTGCAGTCCCAGAGCAAAACAATAGAAGAAGTTTTCATGAATTTCTCCATGGAATTCCCGCAGTTGCTGGATTCAGGAAAAAGCTCCTCCTTGGACGACCTCCTGGAGACGTTGGACACCTTAGAAAAAGAGAATAGCCTTTCTTCCCGCACTGAAACCAGCCACTTCCACGGCTATGAGGAAAAATATTCTGGTCTTTTTTCCGACCTTAACGAGAAAATACAAAATCTGAGCCAAATCAACACCGACATCTCCCACATCAAAAACGATAGCGAGGAGATGGAGCTCATCGCTCTCAACGCCATGGTGGTTTCCATCAAGTCTGGGGACAAGGGACGTGCCTTCTCCAAGATTACCGAGAACCTCCAGCAGCTTTCCACCAGCATGATCGGCCTTTCCGCACGCCTTTCCAGCGAGGAATCCGCCCTCATCAACAACGTAACAAATCTCAAGAGCCTCTTCCAAGAAATCACCTCCTGCCAGAGAAAGATTTCAGAAATCAGCTCCACGGAAATGAACAAGATTTCTAAGTGCATCAACCGTTCTGCAACACCATTGCATGAGATGAAGCAGCTGTCCCAATCCATCTATCCCCAAATTCAAGGCGCTATGGAAGGTCTCCAGCTCCAGGACATCATCAAACAGGCCTTTGACCACGTTGTCATGTGCTTTGACCAGTTTGTTGACGATGACTCCGTCTCCAGCAATGAGGAAAAGCTGGACACCATCGCCTTCAACATCTCCCTATCAGAAATTGCCCAAGACGTGCTCAGCGACATCGGCGACCACCTGCAGCGGGCATCTGACATTTTCAGCCAGAAATGGGTGCTGGTGGAAAGCATCCTGAACCAAACTGAGGAACGGCGCTCCGATTATGTCCACAACTTCTCCCACAGCAGCACCTCCAGTGACGAAATGTCCATTGTAGCCCAGTTGGAGTCTGCTACTGATGGTTTCCAAGAGCTGCTGAAGAATTTTGCCCAATTCCAGGGCATCCAGAAGAAGGTTGTCACCGTCTGCCGCAACATCATCGACCGAGCCCATGGCATGTACGATGTGTTCGCCAGTCTTCGGCCTGTCATCAGTCGGCTTCAGCATGTTCGTATCCTCCAGCAAATTGAAGTTTCTAAAAATGACGCTGTAATGGCGGTCAAGGACTTGGTTACCGACATGGACAACCTGATTATGGACTCATCCAACTCGCTGGACACCATGCAGGTAACCATCGAAACCTTCATTGCAGAAATCAGTGACATGATTTCCGTGTTCACCAGCACCATGTCCGATGATAACGCCAAGATGACAGAAGTCCGCACAGAAAAGGTGGCATTCTTCAACACCCTGCAAACGCTCCAGGAGCGGATTTATTCCCTGATGCAGCACTTCACCGTCTATCCCCCTGAATTCAAGCACCAGTGCGATCACGTGAATACCATGCTGGGGCAGCTCCAGTCCATACAGCTAGACTTCAACAGGATGAAGGGTCAGCTCACCAGCGAGGTGCAGCGGCTCACCGACAAGAAGGCTCGGTTCATGCATGACATGAACCTCCACAACTACGAGATCAAGGATCACAAGTTCAAGGAATTAATTAAGAAATTTACCATTACGGCCCACAAGGAGGCTGCTGGTAAGATCGCTGGATTTGAGGTTGAGGCAGGTTCTGCGCCGGGTGACATCACATTTTTTTAGAAGTATAGTATGAATAGATATTTTGATTCGCAGTTCAACAAGCATATCGTCACCATCTACCCCGGAGAGTTCCACTGTGGCGGTGGCGAGGAGTATATTTCCACCGTCCTGGGCTCCTGCATCAGTGTGGCCTTGTACGACCGGGCCATACAATTTGGTGGGTTGAATCACTTCATGCTGGCCTATGACCAAACCAGCTCAAAGGAAAATGACGCCTTGGCCGGACGGTTTGGAGAATATGCCATGGAACTTCTCATAAACACCATGTTCAAGCATGGTGCCCAGAAGAAACACCTCACCGCCAAGGTTTTCGGCGGCAGCAATGTTCTGGGAACCAACGAAAACTCAAAGACACCCTTGGTTGGTGCTGCAAACATTAAATTTGTATTTGATTATCTTGAGCGGGAGCAGATTCCGGTAATCTCATCCAATACCGGTGGAGACAGACCCAGAAAAATCTTTTACGATCCAAAGACCTCTAAAATCTGGCTCAAGCATATCCGCAAAACGGTCAGGGAAGAAGAATTCCTCAAGAAGAAGGAATCCGAATACGTTCACAAGGTTCAGGAGAAGAAGGAACATGCCGGCGATATCGTATGGTTTTAACAACACCGCCGGTAGTTTTTATCGGATCGGTCTACTGTACAGCAGAAACCTCTTCCTCAATGGCACGGAAAATCTTTTCCAGGTCCAGAATCAAGACAAAGGTATTGTCCAGCTTTCCGACAGCTTTTACAAAATCGCTGTGGGCAGGTGTCGTTCCAAAGGAAACGCTGTCGCTGTGAACCAGCTCAAGTTTGGTCACCACGTCAACGCTGTCGGCAATCACTCCAACGGTCATAGGCTGGTCACGGTTCTCGGAAATCTCCGTAATGACAATCTCCGTGTCAGTCAAATCGTTGGAAACCTCAAAGCCAAAGAGGATGCGCAGGTCTATCACCGTAATAACAGAGCCGCGATTGTTCATCACCCCCTTCATGTACGGCAGGGCCTTGGGTACCTTAGTGATGTTCTCGTACTCAAGAATCTCCCGAACCTTCGTCACCTCGATGGCATATTTGCCACCAGCCAGCATAAAAGTAAAGAATTGCTCGTCAGATATAAGTTGGTTTTCCATGGTAATGATTATACATCATCTTTCCGATGATAGTAAAGAAGAAAACCCTCATTATATAGAAGTTTACTGGAGGTACAGATGGCAACTGAAACAACAAAATCAACAACAACCGTGACCTGGGACGACACTGTTTCCGTGGAAAATGCCCAGAAAAAGAAGCAGGAGCTACTGAAGGCCTTCAACTCCAGTGACAGAATTCACCTGGACGTATCCCAAGTGGAAGACTTGGATATTTCTGCCGTCCAATTGATTCTTGCCTCCCAGAAAGAGGCGTTGCTGCGGAAGAAGGAATTCAAGATTGTGGGAGAAGTATCCTCCAACTTCTCAGACTTCTTCTGCCGCATCGGTATTCCCATGGACAACCTGATTACCAGTGAGCAGCTTTCAACGGAAATTCTTGA
This sequence comes from Spirochaetaceae bacterium, assembly GCA_017622135.1. GTDB lineage: Bacteria > Spirochaetota > Spirochaetia > Treponematales > Treponemataceae > Treponema_F. The sequence goes on along the minus strand of JAGARR010000030.1, from coordinate 76,282 downwards.
GACTATAACAGGAGACGAAAATGCTTGACCAAATCAACGAGGTATTTTTTGAAGAAGCAAACGAGCTTCTTGAGTCCTTGGAAGGATACCTCCTTTCATTGGAAGAGAATCCCACCGACAAGGAGATAATTTCCGCAGTATTCCGCATCATGCACACCATCAAGGGATCCTCAGGAATGTTTGGCTTTGATGCTATTTCATCCTTTACCCACGAAGTTGAAAGTGCCTTTGACACGGTGCGTAACGGAACAGCACCAGTCACACCAGAGCTTATCAAGCTGACACTCCAGTCACGGGACCACATCCTGGACATGCTGGGAGGAACCATCTCCGACGAGACCTCTGCCAGACTCATCGAGGAATTCAAGCAGTTGATGACCCCATACAAGAACGGAACGGCTCCTGCCCTCGCAGCAGAACCCAGCCAAAATGCAGATAGCACTCCCACTGTAGCAAGTGAAGGTAAAGCCATACCCGTCATGAAAACTACCATTTCTTCCTCCAAGGCAGAGAAGAACTCAGCACCTCAGGCAACCTGGCGGATTTCCTTTACGCCATCTCCCTCCATCTTGTGTAACGGCACACGGCCATCCTTGATGATCAAGGAGCTCACCGAGATGGGAGATGCCACCGTCATCCTGTTCACAAAAAATATACCACCCCTGTCCCAGATAGAACCCACCACCTGTTACCTGGCGTGGGATGTGATCCTTACCACCGACCAGAGCCAGCAGGACATTCAGGATGTGTTCATCTTCCTGGACGAAACCTCAGTCATCAAGATTGACTCCATCGATGTGGGAGATGAGGTCACCCACAAGATAGGTGAGATTCTCATCAACCGTAAGCATATTTCCCAAGAAACCTTGGAGGAGATTCTTTCCGAGCGCAAGCCTATCGGACAAATGCTGGTGGAAAAGAATATCATCACCTCAGAGTCCCTCCATTCCGCATTGGCTGAACAAGAGCACATCAAGACGGTGTCAAAACCCAAGGAAGCCGCCCAGTCAAATACACCTCAGACCACAGCTCAGCAGAGCATTCGTGTCAGCTCAGATAAGCTGGACCAGCTCATCGACTTGGTGGGAGAGCTGGTAACCTTCAACGCACGCTTGGGCCAGCACGCTCAGATGGCGAACAACCCCACCCTGCTGATGCTCAGCGAGCAGAGCGAGCGACTCATCATCGCCCTGCGGAACAATGCCATGGACATGCGTATGCTTCCCATCGGCACCATCTTCACCCGCTTCCGCCGACTGGTCCACGACCTGTCTGCCGATATGCACAAGAACATCGAGCTGGTCACCGAAGGAGCAGAGACCGAGCTGGACAAGACCGTCATCGAAAAGCTCAACGACCCCCTTATCCACATGATTCGAAACTCCGTGGACCACGGAATTGAGACACGGGAAGAGCGCATTGCCAAAGGAAAGAATCCCCAGGGAACCGTCAAACTCATCGCCCAGCATGCCGGAGCCTTTGTTCTCATCATCATTTCTGACGACGGCGCTGGTTTGAACAAGGACAAAATCTACCAGAAGGCCATCGACAAGGGCTTGGTTACCCCCGGTGCAGATGTCTCCGACAACGACATCTACAACATGATTTTCCTTCCCGGCTTCTCCACCGCGGACAAGGTTTCATCCGTCTCTGGCCGTGGTGTGGGAATGGACGTAGTAAAGAAGGACATTACCGCCCTCAACGGAACCGTATCCATTGAATCCCGCCCCGGCGAGGGCACGGACTTCATCCTGAAGATTCCTCTAACCCTGGCCATCATCGAGGGAATGCTGGTGCAGATTGGTGCCAGCACCTTTGTCATCCCCCTGTCCAACATCCAGGAGTGCATGGAATTCAAGCCGGAGCATGGCGACGACGGCAAGGTCTGCTCCCACATCACCGCCCGAGGAGAGTTCCTGCCTTACATCAACCTGCGTGAATGGTTCGAAATTGACGATCCCATGCCCACAAGCCAGCAGGTTGTCATCGTGAACGACCAGGACTCCAGTCTTGGCCTTGTGGTGGACAAGGTTATCGGGAACAATCAGACGGTCATCAAGCCACTGGGCGATTTGTACAAGAATGCGGAAGGACTTTCCGGTGCCACCGTTTTGGGTGACGGTTCTGTAGCCCTTATCTTGGACGTATTCAAGCTGTCCAATGTTGTGAAACGAACCGAGGCCACTGTATAGGAAAACGAAGATGGATTCACTATCAATGCAACAAAAGACCTTATCAGAAGCCGAATTCAAGAAAATCGGTGCCTATATCGAGAAGAATGTAGGAATCAAGATGCCTCCCGAAAAGCGGATGATGATGCAGTCTCGGCTTGCGTCACGTCTCAAGGCCCTCCACCTTGACTCCTACAAGGCCTACATCGACTATGTTTTCTCCGGCAAGGACACCGACAATCATGAGCTCATCATGATGATTGACGCCATGACCACCAATTTGACCGAATTCTTCCGGGAGCCGCAGCATTTTGACTTCATGCGTAACGTTGCCTTACCGGGCTATGCCGCCCAGAAGCTGAACAAAATCAAGATTTGGTCTGCTGGTTGTTCCACCGGTCAGGAGCCATACACCCTTTCCATGGTGATGTCTGAGTACATCAAGCAGAATCCCCTGGGTTCCATCCGGGATTTTTCTGTTTTAGCAACGGACATTTCCACCAAGGTGCTGGACAAGGCAGCCTCTGCCGTGTATCCCATGGATGCGGTGAAGGGTGTTCCCCAGCAGATTATGCACCAATATTTTCTTAAGGGAAAGAATCCGGCAAATCCTGCAGTGCGCCTCAAGCAGGACATTCGCAGCCACGTGAATTTCATGCGGCTCAACTTTATGGATGACGAGTACGGTTTCCGTGACACCTTCCAGATTATCTTTTGTCGGAATGTACTCATCTATTTTGATAAGGCAAACCAGGAGAAGGTTATCCGCCAATTCCTGCGGTATCTAGAGCCCAACGGCTACCTGTTCCTGGGCCACTCGGAGACCATTTTTGGCATGGACCTGCCCTTCAAAACAGTAGCCCCAACCGTTTTCCAGCGTATTTGATTGTAGACTCAGGAGGAGTATATGAGCATCAAAGTATTGATTATTGACGATTCCGCCGTAGTCCGTGAGACTATGACCCAGATTTTAAGCTCCGACCCAGAAATCGAGGTGATGGGAACTGCCTCTGACCCTGTTTTTGCTATCAAGAAGATTCAGGCGGAGCGTCCCGATGTCATTACCCTCGATGTTGAGATGCCACGTATGGACGGCCTTTCCTTCCTGAAGAAAATCAACAGCTTGGCCCATCCCATCCCGGTAGTCATCTGTTCCTCCAAGGTGGAGGCGGGTAGTGACAACGCCTTCAAGGCCTTGGAATACGGTGCTGCCGAGCTCATCCTCAAGCCCAAGATGGGCACCAAGGTCTTTTTGCAAGAGTCCCAAATCCGCATTTGTGATGCGGTGAAGTCCGCCTACTGCAGCAAGAACAAGATTCGCAAGCTCATCAGCTCCAAGCTGCCCCTATCCGACGTTCAGCCAAAGCTCACTGCCGATGCCGTGCTGGACAAGGCATCTCCCCACATGTCTCTGGAAACTACAGAAAAAATTATCGCTGTGGGAGCCAGCACAGGTGGAACTGAGGCCCTGGCCACCTTCCTGCAGATGATGCCCATCGACTCGCCCGGCATGGTCATTGTGCAGCACATGCCAGAGCACTTTACCAAGTCCTTTGCGGAGCGCTTGAACCGCCTCTGCCAGGTGACGGTAAAAGAAGCGGAGGACAACGACACCGTGGTACGCGGCCGTGTCCTCATTGCTCCCGGCAACAAGCACACCCTCATCAAGCGAAGTGGTGCCCGCTACTATGTGGAGGTAAAGGACGGCCCCTTGGTTTCTCGCCATCGCCCCTCTGTGGACGTACTGTTCCGGTCAGCCTCACGATACGCTGGCAAGAACTGCGTCGGTGTTATCATGACGGGAATGGGCGACGACGGAGCCAAGGGAATGAAGGAGATGCACGACACGGGAGCCTGGACCATCGCCCAGGACGAAGCCAGCTGCATTGTTTATGGAATGCCCCACGAAGCGGTAAAGGCGGGAGGTGTGGATGAGAGCGTATCCCTCAAGAACATTGCTGATGCAGTTTTAAAGGCAACAGGCTTAAGAAAATAAAGAAATTTGTAGTTATCGAGAAAATCTATCAGTTGTTTTTCAGATAGATTCATGGTATACTATAGTGAAACACAGGAGGTTTTATGGCTACAAGAAGGATTCTTGCAGTTGATGACTCAGTATCTATAAGAAAAAGTATCTCTTTCATCCTTGGCCAGGAAGGTTTTGAAGTCGTAGAGGCTGAGAATGGATCTGATGGACTGAACAAGTCAAAGGGTGAGAAATTCGGTCTTATCATCACTGATATCAATATGCCCATTATGGACGGCATTCAATTTATCAAGGAGTTGAGAAGTACAGCTGAACATAAATTTACTCCAATCATCGTATTGACAACGGAAAACCAGGACTCCAAGATGCAGGAGGGAAAGGCTGCCGGAGCGACTGGTTGGATTGTAAAGCCTTTCTCCTCAGAAAAACTTATTGCGGTTGTAAAGAAAATCATTGGCTAAGGAGGCACGGATATGGGAACCCAATACTTGACATTTACTTTGCACGACTCGCTGTATGCTGTAGAAGTTCTGCAAGTTCGGGAGGTTCTCGAATACACCCAGCCTCAGGAATTGCCCTGTCCGGATCCTGTCATTGCAGGGCTGATTCGTTCCCGGGGACAGAGCATTTCCGTCATCAACCTGCGGCATAAGTTTGGTTTCCATGATGTAGAGCCAACAAAAGATACCCGAATCATCGTGTTGGAGGTTCCCAGCGACTCTGCCAATTGTAACGATCAGGGCCAGATGGTTTTTGGAGCCATTGCGGACTCGGTGAATGAGGTTCTTGACCTGGATGCCAATGCAGAGGAGCATGCGCCGGAAGTAGGCCACAGCATTGCCGCAGACTTTATCAGTGGAATTGGAAGAGTGGATGATAAGTTCATCATCATCTTGAATATGGACAAGGTTTTGAGTTTTGAGGAGCTTGAAAAAATTGCTCCTACAGACGCACATGATGTTTCGGAGGAAGAATGAGTCGCCAGTTTTTGTCGTTTGTCCTTGATGGGGCCTTGTATGCCGTTGAGGTTGCCCAGGTTCAAGAGGTTTTGGAGTACACCCAGCCGGTTCGCCTGCCCTGCACCATTGAGTATGTGGAGGGACTCATCAGTTCCCGTGAGCAGGGGATTTCTGTGGTGAACCTCCGCAAGAAGTTTGACCTGCCCACGGTGGAGCCCTCAAAGAAGACCCGCATCATCATCATAGAAATCGCCCACACAGAGGACGAGGAGACCCACATCATCACCTTTGGCGCCATTGCCGACAGCGTGGAGGAGGTAATCGATTTGGAAGAAGACACCATCGAGCCAGCTCCCAAGTTCGGTAACAACATCTCCGGTGAATATATCCGGGGAATCGGCAAGAAGGACAACAAGTTCATCATCATCCTGGACATAGACAAGGTGTTCTCCTCCGAGGAGATTTCAGCCTTGAAGGCAGTGTCCACCAAGTAGGATATTCCCCGGTTTTGCCGGGGATTTTTTGTACTCTCCATAAAAAAGTAAAAATTGACGAGTCCCTACAAAACACAAGGGACAAGATTTTGCAATTGCTATATTTTTTTTCTGCTATAAATTTCTAAAAACTACTGGACTTTATGGGGCAAAAATGCCTATACTGCATTGCTTATTCTGCTTAAAAAGCAAGAGAGGTTAAAAGGATAAACTGCCGCATAGCGGTAAACCCCACCGGTAATGGAGATTGCAGTATGGTACAAACCGATTCAAAGGCTACCAACCAATTTTATGTGTCTCGCCAGGAAGCAACTGAGTCCAATGCGAGAAGTTACCCCCGTAAATTCCCCTTTGCACTGAAGAAGGCTCAGGGAGTTTGGATGGAGGATGTGGAGGGAAACAAGTACCTCGACTGCCTCTGTGGTGCAGGGACCTTGGTTCTTGGTCACAATGACCCAGAGATTAACCAGGCCATGATAGACTTGATTTCGGAAAATGCCCCGCTGCATACCCTGGATCTTACTACTCCGGTGAAGGATGAGTTTGTCCACACCCTTTTAGCAACCCTGCCTGCCGAACTGCGAGACAACGCCAAGATTCAGTTCTGTAGTCCCTCTGGAACCGATGCGGTGGATGCCGCCCTCAAGCTGTGCAAGACCTCCACGGGCCGTTCCTCTATCATCGCCTTTAGCGGCGGCTACCACGGCATGGGACAGGGACCCTTGGCTCTCACCGGAAATCTCAACGCAAAGAACAAAATCACCGGGCTCATTCCCGACGTGCATTTTATGCCCTTTCCCTATTCCTATCGATGTCCTTTTGGGCTGGGCGGCGAGGCCGGTGTAAAGGCTGCCTGTGCTTATTTTGAGCGGCTGATGAAGGATCCTGAGAGCGGCATCACCAAGCCCGCCGCCGTAATCCTTGAACCCATTCAGGGGGAGGGTGGCGTTATCCCCGCACCCGCTGAATTCCTCCAGACAATCCGCCGTGTCACCCAGGAGCTGGACATCCCCATGATTGTGGATGAAATTCAATGCGGTGTGGGTCGTTCCGGCACCTTCTTTGCCTTCGAGCAGGCTGGAATCGTCCCCGATGTGATTCTCTGCTCAAAAGGAATCGGCGGCTCCCAGCCCCTGTCCGTAGTCATCTACAACAAGAAGCTGGACACCTGGACAGCCGGTGCCCATGCAGGAACCTTCCGTGGAAACCAGTTGGCCATGAAGGCTGGAACCATCGTCATCAACCGTGTAACCAAGCCTGAATTCCTCCAGGAGGTTCAGGAAAAGGGAAAACTGCTGTTGGATGGTCTTTTGCAGCTGAAGGAGAAGGTTTCCATTATCGGAGATGTCCGTGGCACTGGCCTGATGATTGGCTGCGAATTTGTAGACCCAAAGGGACAGAAGGATGCCATCGGTTCCCTACCGGCTTCCGGCAACATTGCGCTGCAGGTCCAGCAAAAATGCTTTGAGAACAAGTTGGTGATGGAAAAGGGCGGTCGGTACGGTTCTGTAATGCGCTGTCTTTGTGCCCTCAGCATTACCAAGGAAGAAATCAAAACCTTCCTCTCAATCTTTGAGAAGGTGGTGATGGAGATTGACGCCGGTGCAAAATAATGTGATTTGTGGCGAGTATCTTTTCCTGACAGAAGAGGAAGCATCAAAAAAGGCGTACATCGACATGATAAGTCGTACCGCTAGGGATATTGCCGAATCAATTGGGGACGAGAAGGCCTACATTGGACTTTCTCCCCAAGAGTTAAAGAAAAAAATCAAGGTGGAACAGATTCTTCCGGAGCGGGGGAGGGGACTTTCTTCTGTTTCCAGCCTCCTTTCAGAGAAGATTCTACCCTATTTCCTCCGCACTCCCTCCACCGACTACATGGCCCATCTCCATGGTCCTTCCTTGCTGGAAACCGTGGCAGCCGAGCTGGTGCTCTCCACCTTCAACCAGTCCATGGACTCCTGGGATCAGTCACCGGTGGCCACTGAGATTGAGGTGGAGGTCATTGGTGAGTTGTGTCGCCTCTACGGATATGGCTCCACCTCCGACGGCGTATTCACCTCCGGCGGCTCCCAGTCCAACCTCATGGGGCTGATGCTGGCACGGGACTGGTTTTGCAACGAAAGGCTCCATCATGATGTGAAAAAGCTGGGGCAGCCTGCAAACTACGGTAAGCTTAGGATTTACACCTCCGCCATCTCCCACTTTTCCATGGAGAAGGGAGCCCATCTTTTAGGCTTGGGCTATGATGCGGTGGTCAAGGTTCCTGTTGACCGGCGGCAGAAGATGGATATGAATGCCTTCCGCCAGCTGGTGGAGCAGGATGTGGCCCAGGGCAACATTCCCTTCTGCGCTGTCGCCACCATTGGCACCACCGACTACGGTAGCATTGATGATGTGGTGGAAATGTACCGCATTTGTCAGGAGCATGGAATGTGGCTTCATGCCGATGCTGCCTACGGAAGCGGTGTCATCATGTCCCTAGGCTATAGGAACAGGATTGGACCCCTTCACCTGTGTGATTCTATTACGGTGGATTTCCACAAGATGTTCCTGATGCCCATCAGCTGCGGTGCCTTCCTGCTGCGAGATGGCAAGAACTTTGAAGCCCTGACCCTCCATGCCGACTACCTAAACCGTGAGGAGGATGAGGAGGACGGCTACACCAACCTGGTTGGAAAGTCCATGCAGACAACACGTCGTTTTGATGCGCTGAAGGTGTGGCTTTCTTTTCAGATTCGTGGGCAGGATGGCTGGTCCCAGATTGTGTCCACCTGCATTCAGAACGCAACCCACTTGTATAATTCCCTGTCTCGTTCCCCACGCTTTGAAGCAGTTACTGAGCCAGAAATCAGCTCTGTAGTATTCCGAGTGCTGCCTGTGGAGGGAAGGGCTGCCTCCGACGAGGTCGTTGACCAGCTGAACAAACGGGTGCGCCGTGCTCTCATCCATCAGGAGGGAGTTGTCATTGGCCAGACGGTCTTTGAGGGAAAGGTTTTCCTCAAGTTCACGCTGCTGAACCCCCGCATCACCTATGAAAAGCTTGACGCTATGCTGGAGCGTATCCAAGGGCTTGCAGATACAATGTAATAAAATGTGGAAAACTCCCAGGTTTTACCCGAGTTTTCCACATTTTTTTTACACTTTTCCACAACAAATTCCTTTGTCAAAGATATGATTGGAGGGTAAATAACTTGTGGAAAACATCTTGAAAACTCACTAAATTCTGTAAAAAGCTGTGGAAAACTACTATGTTTTCCACAAGTTATACTTTCTACTAATGGTCGTATTTACGTTGACGAGGGCTATTTTCTTTGTTATATTTTCCCAGAGGAATACTATGAAAATATCTACAAGAGGGCGTTATGCCCTACGGTTTATGATAGACCTAGCATTGCAAAATCAGGACCAATATATTGCATTAAAGGACATTTCAGCCAGACAGTCTATTTCTCTAAAATATCTTGAGCAGATTGCATCTCTTCTCAGCAAGCATGGATTACTTACTAGTATTCGGGGGCAACAGGGTGGTTACAAACTGGCAAGATCACCTGAAAAATACTCTGTGGGAGAGGTTCTTCGGCTAACAGAAGGTCCCCTTGCTCCCGTTGCCTGTCTGGATAATCCAGACTTACCATGTGAACGTGTTTCTGTATGTAAAACCCTTCCTTTTTGGAAGGGATTGTACAAAGTTATTGAGGATTATGTGGATAACTTTTCTCTAGCAGACCTAGTAAACCAGGAACCTTTGAAAAACAGTTAAAACCTACATTTGAACAGTACACCAGAGGGCACCACCGTCATCTCAAAATTCTTGTCCTTTGGTAACGTGTGGAGGAAGGGAACCAGAAATCCGGTGAAGCTGCCGATTGCAGCGCCTGCCAACACGTCGGTGATGAAATGGTTCCCACTGAGGATTCGCTGCATTCCGGTGGCCACCGCCATGGTGAGGCTTCCTGCAATCACTGGAATCTTCCATTTCGACTCAGGGAAATACTTGGAGAAGGTGTAGCTGAGAAAGACAGCTCCGTTGAAAGCCATGGTGGTATGGCCGGAGGGAAAGGACTTCTGGTAGTCCCCGTCATCTATCTTGTTCTGGGGCGCACCGTCAAAGTACATGTAGGGTCGTTCCCGCTTCACGCTGAATTTCAGAGCCTCCTTTATGCCGTTGGCCCACAGCATGGATTCAGCGTACATCACCGCCCAAATTCCCCACTCGCTTTTGTCCGTGGCAAAGAGGGCCAAGGGTGCGGCCATGGCAATGACCTCCGTAACGGTTCCGGTAATGTGCAGTGGCTTGGAATAGGAGCGGGCGACCCATCGGTCAAAGGGATTCACCTCATTCAACTCTAATTTTCCACCGGTGAATTCCTCCACTGGTGCAAAGAAATCATAGATGAACAGGCCGCCACTGAGGGCCAAACCGCCGCCAACAATGATTCCGTCGTATACAGGATCAAGCTTAAAAACCTGTGATTTTCCCTCAAAGAAATCTCCGATTCCAGCAAAACAAAAGCTTGTGGAAGCTACAAAAAACAAAACGACTGCTGTGAACCTCAATCTCAATTTACACCGTGACATTCTGAATCCTCTAAAATTCTTCAACAGGAATATAACGTGACAAGTCTATTTTTTTGTCACCTCATACAGAATAATAGCCGCAGCCTGGGCAACATTCAAGCTTTCTACCGGCCATGAGTCGGGATTGGAAAACTGCTTTTCCCCGCGGTCCAGGCTGAAGGCGGAGGGAATCACCACCAGACAGTCGCAGTTGTCCTTCACCACCTGGGAAATTCCCTGCTCCTCGTTGCCCAGAACCACCAATGCTGGCTTTGTTCCTCTCTCACGGTTCACCTTCGATAAGGGAGTGGAGGCACGTACATCTGTCCCGATTCGGTACATCTTTCCCGCCATATCCTGCAGTAAGCGTATTACAGACCGCACGGAATACATCTTCACGTATTCCATGCCACCCTGAGCAATTCGATAGGTACTGGTAGTGATGGAACTCTGGGCATCGTTTATGGGGAGGATGATGTTCTTTATACCGAAGAAGGCCGCACTTCTGGCGATGGCACCCAAATTGTTGGCATTGCCCACCCTGTCCAGCAGCAGCGCCGATTCCCCGGCTTGAATCCAGCTGGTGGCAATGGATGCGGTAAGCGGCTCAGGGAGCTTTTCGTCAATCATGGCAACCGCCCCCTGATGATGGACACTGCCACAGAGCCGCTCCAAATCCTTGTTTTCCACCATGTTGTAGGGAACCTTATTTTGAGCAAGGAAGCGGCACAGTTCTCCGAACTTCTTGGAGTTCTCCTCCGAGTAATAGAATCGCCGTATGTTCTCAGGATGCTCCTTTCCCAAGGCCTTTACCGCCGCAAATCCGCAGACTGCCAATTCCTGATTTTTCTTGTTCTTCATCTATGCAACACTCTTCTACTGTAAAATTGTAATCTCAACACGTCGGTTTGCGGCTCGGCCTGCGTCGGTATTGTTGTCGCCCACTGGCTGTGTGCCACCGTAGCCCTTGAACATGAACTGCTCCGCCTTGAGGCCACGCTTCACCAGCTCAGCAATGACCGACTGGGCACGCTCCTCGGAAAGCTGCTGCTCTCCTGCAGGACGACCGACGGCAGCAGTATGACCTTCAATCAGGAAGGTTCCCCCCGGCACGGATTTCAACACCTCCGCCACTGCATCCAGTCGGCCCCGTTCCTGGGGCAATAGCTGAGCACTGTCCGCCACAAATTTTAGGTCACGAACAGAAAGCCTCACGCCCTTGTCCGTATCCTCCACCTGGAACATGCCGTCCTGCTGCTTGTCTGTGGCGGGCAACTTGTCAGAACCAGGCTTTTTGTCGGTGGAACCCATTCCTCCTGAGCCTCCATCACTGCCGGAACCTGATTTACTGGGATCAGTATTCCCAGAACCAGCTCCGCTGCCAAAGGATTCGTCTTTAGACCCGGTGCTGCCAGAATCTCGCCCTGAGGAATCTGTGCTGCCAGTCCCCTTACCACCAGCAGAGCCTCCCGTGGATCCACTGGAACCTGCTTTTCCTGAACCTGCCGAGCCGGAACCAGATTCAAATCCACTTCCACCAAATCCATCGGAGGAATCTGTTTCCTTTGGTCTTCTTCCAGAGTCTTCGCCAGTTCCATCGTCCTTCTTTGCAAGAGACGAGCCAGCAGGAGGTTCTTCTCCTCGGGCAATGTACACTGCCCGTTCGTACAGCTCCTTCTTATCCACCTGCACCGGAATCTCCGTGAACAGGGAAGTGGTTCCCTTGTATCTGATGGTTTCGCCGTTTCGGTAGGTAAAGGTCTCGTCTAGCCGATCCAGTATCATCATGACAGCACAGGTTTCCTTGTCCACCAAGATATCCACATCGTGGGTTCCCGTTGCCTGACTCAGCTGGCTGTCGATGATTCTGGGAGGATTGTATTTGTTGAAGCGAGTGGCAAACTTTGCCTTGATGCGATAGACTGGCTGTCCCTTGTACAGCTCCTCTCCCACAAACTCATATTCCACCGGCACTTCCAGCACGGTAAACTGATTGTCATTTCTTGGGTCAACAACCCTTTCGGCCATTCCCTGCCAGCGGCTGCCCTTCTTTACCTTCTCCTGGGGAAAGACGGGGAAATTCCGCAGCTGGGGATAAAAACACAGCTCGGTAAACTGAATGCTGCCATCTCCCAGCATCACAAAGGAGGAGGGGAGGATGTCATCAATGCCCTGGGCAGCCGTCCTGTTGTCACGCTTTGTCTGCTGGAAGACGAAAAAATCGCCGGTGTACTGTGTTCCAGTCTGTCCCCGCCAGCTGCCGCTTCCTGTGGGATTCAGGTAGCCCCTAGCCTCACGACTGGTGAGACCAATATACCGACCATTTACGTACTGACTCCAGTTGGAGCGCTCCACCAAGGTGTAGGTTCCATCAAAGGTATTGGTCAGCTGGATGGTTCCCCCAGTAGAAGGACTTGTCACCACGGAAGAAGTTCTGGCCGAACCAACATTCTGGGCAAAAAAAAGCGGGGCTCCGAGAGAAGAAATCAAAATGACAAACGCAACACGAATCAGCATATAATCCCCGAATCTTCTCATGGAACCCCTCCCGATGATAAAAATACTTATTTAATCTTTACCAGCTCAATGTCGAATACGATGTAAGCACCGCCTGGAATCACTCCACCAGCACCAGCATCACCGTAGGCCATGGAGGGAGGTAGAACAACGGTCCTCTTCTCCCCAACCTTCATGTCCTGCACCATCACGTCGAATCCGGGAATCATCTGGTGGGCACCAGTCTTGAAATCCAAAGTCCCCCGTCCTTCGGAGGAGTCGAACACCATTCCATCCAGAAAATACCCTTTGTAGTGAACGGCAACATTCTTTCCAGCACCACAACGTACACCGCTACCTTCCTTGGTGACCTTGTAGTATATGCCATCATCAGTTTTAGTGGCATCGGGGAAGGAAGCTTCAATGGAGGCAATGGTGGCAGCCTGCTCCGCCGCCTTCTTATCCGCATTTGCCTTTGCTACTGCTTCCCTCAAGCTATTAAAGTCAGCTTGGGTTGCAGTAAAGGACTTTGCCTCTTCGCCCTGACGCACAATGGTCACCTTCTTGATGGTATCGCCTTGAGCAACCTTGTTCACCACATCCTGTCCTTCCACAACACGACCGAAGACTGTGTGCTTTCCGTCCAGCCAGGGAGTCTCCACATGGGTGATAAAGAACTGGCTGCCGTTTGTACCAGCACCCGCATTTGCCATGGAAAGTACACCGGGACCATCGTGCTTCAGGGAATCCACAATCTCATCCTCAAAACGATATCCAGGACCACCAGTTCCGTTTCCCTTGGGATCTCCACCCTGAATCATGAAGTCGTTGATGACACGATGGAACTTCAACCCGTCGTAAAAGGGCTTTCCTTTGGTTGCATCCAAAGTGCCCTCTGCCAGACCCACAAAATTTGTCACGGTGAGGGGAGTTTCCTTGTAGTGCAGCTCCAGCACAATGTCACCCTTTGAGGTTTCCATAATGGCAAAAACCCCATCCTTTCCTTCAATCGCCTTCATGCTCTTGTCCATGGACGAACATCCTCCTATAAAAATCATACAGGCACCTACCAGCGCCATAAAATTCTTCATCATTTTTTCTCCTCAAATCACTTGGATTCAGTCTGCTTCTCCAAAAGATAATTATGGGCAAACCAATCATGGAGGGCAGTAATGCGTGAGCCAAAAGATTTGTTTAATTTGTTCTCCAACATTGAGATTGCCGGAAATTTAACCTTTGCGCCAATATACATCACCAGGTATTCACCCTTGTCCAGCACATCGATATTGAACACCAGGTTGTTGGGCTTTACTGCAGTTATAAAGCCATACTTTAAGGAATCCTCCAGCCGAATCACCATGGAAACCTCATTTTCACGCTGTCTGTAGTCAATCCGATAATAGTTTTTGCCAAAGGAACCATCCTCCTGAAAGGCATATACCGACAGATTGTCAGCCGAACCATCCAGCTGATCGGGAATTCTATTCCCATCATCAGGATTGTCTATAGTGTACGACTGGGAATACAAGGTCTTCATCTGCTTTTCACTGTTGGAATAGTATTCAATTCCTTCCATTGAAGAAATTGACCTCATAATCCGAGAAATCAGGTCGGTATCCAGCTTTCCATTATCGGAGCCTTCCTGTTTTTCTATCAGAAAAAGCGACTCGGCAACAAATACTGGAGCCTTCCTTTCAGTCCAGCTCTCCTTCAGTGCAGATCCCAACTCAGTCTTTGGAAAAAGGGTGAAGTCAGCACCATCTTCCTTGAAATGCTGTTTCCGAACTTCTCCCTTTTCTACCAGTTGCTGGAAAACATCTGGATCAAGCTCAGGACAAGGTGCCAATGAAAGCTCATTGGCACTGACTACAGTGAAAAGAAAAAAACTACCTGCTAAGAAAGATAGTATTTTTTTTCTCAGTTTAAACATCAACGAACACCCTTGTAGATAACTCGTACCTGCTTGTACAAGCCGTCTCCCTCGCTCTTTGTCTCCACATCGCTGATATCATTCAGTGTGGTGTGGATAAGACGCCGCTCAAAGGGATTCATCGGCTCCAGCAGCACGGATTTCCGGCTCATACGAACCTTGTCTGCCACTGTATATGCAAGACGCACCAAGGATTCCTCCCGGCGAATCCGATAGTTCTCAGTATCGAGAATCACCCGGATGTCCTCACGGCCAAGGCGACCTGCATATACATTTACCAGCAGCTGCAGTGCATCAAGATTCTTTCCTTTCCGTCCAATGAGGATGGAAGACTTGGAGGAATTAAGCCGGATTCCCAGTTTGTGGTCCTCCCGGAACATGATTTCCACAGTAACATCATATCCCATCTTCCGAATCATGGAGGCGGTAAAATTAATCAGCTTTTTCTCGAACTCGTCCTGGGGGAGGGGATCTGCAAAAAGAGTCTTTTTAGCCGGTGCAGAATTGTCAGACTCAGATGCACCATGCTCAACTGCATCAACAGTATGAACACGAATCTTTACAAATCCCTTCTTGAACAGTCCAGTCTTCTGTGACTCGATAATCTCCACGTCAAACTGATCCCGCTCCAGGCCCAGTTCTGCTGCTGCCATCTCAATGGCTTCCTTTTCAGTTTTTCCTTCGTACTCGTATGTCATGATAATTCTCCTTCAAATTACGCTAACTAATTACTTCTTCTTCCTGGGAACAAAGACTTTTTTATCTGCAGCCTTATTCAGTTCCATTTCCGCACGCTTCGCCTTCATCATCCTGTTGATAATCATCTGCTGGAAGAGCTGCAAGACGTTACTTACGGTCCAGTACAGAAGGAGTCCTGCGGGTGCATTGTAGAAGATGAAGAAAAAGAAGATGGGCATACCATACATCATGATCTTCATCTGTGTACTGTTTCCGCCTGTAGCCCCCGCCTGGGTAATCTTTCCGAAGAACAACTGTGAAACCAAATAGATAACAGGCAGAATATGCAGTTGGTTACCAACCACCGGCAGGGTAACGGGTAGGGGAACAATATCTCCCACGGAAAGGTCGGGAATCCAGCCGGGAATAAACATGGCCCCACGGAACTCAAAGTAATTATTGAACAGGTTGTACATGGCGAAAATCAGCGGGAACTGAATCAGCAGGGGTAGACAGCCGGACAATGGATTGTAGCCAGTCTCCTTGTAGAGCTTTGACATCTCCATGTTCAATTTTTCCGGCTGGTCACGGTATTTTTCCTGCAGCTCCTGCATCCTTGGCTGCAGCTCCTGCATCTTCAAGGTTCCCATGGAACTCTTCTTGGTGAGAGGGAACAAAAGAATCTTTATCAGGATGGTAAGGATGATGATTGAGACTCCCCAGTTGGGAATAATCTTGTAAATCAACTCCATGCAGAATTTGAGGATGGTCTCCAGCCAAGACAAGATTCCAGTGGATTCAAGGCTCTCGTTCAGCCTGAGGCCAGAAAGATCCCAAGAATTATCATCCGCATTGTTATAAATCTTCAGGTCCTTTTCAGTACGGGGACCAACATAGAAATAGTAAGAATCCTTTGTAACTGGTTCCATGATGGCCTTTCTGGTCATCATAACCTGGGCGTTAGCGTAATTGTTGACCTCCACCACAGTAGAATACTCCACATCCAACATGGTCTCGGGCTTTACCGGAATACCCAGAATCTCGAAATATTTTCCGCCAACGCCTGTCCAAGTGTACTCCTTGTCATAAACCTCTGTCTTACCGGCACTTAAAATCTGCTTCTTCTTCTTGCTGCCGTCAAAAGACATGAAGGTTCGATTCTCGTACTTGTTCGTTTTGGCATTGAAATAGGGACCAATCTGGGGCGAAGTCCTGATGGTGTAGGCCGCATCGCCAAAGGACAGGCGGGACATTCCGTCGGAGCCTTCCACACTTACGTCGAGGCGGAACAGATAGTCATCCTTTTTGAAGCTGTACTGCTTTGAGAACACATACTTTCCGTTGCTTCTTGAGTCCTCATAGGTCTTGTAGAATACAACCGTGTACTCGTTAATCTGCTTCACATGGAACAAATCCTGGATGATTCCATTCTCTGCCTCACCAAAGGATACTGAAAAAGCCCTGTTGCTGGCAGAAACATTGTCCGCCATCTGAACTCCCGACTCACCGTCACGATGCTCCAGCAACTCGTAGCCAATAACATCTCCACCACGGTTGGTGAGAGTAATGCGGGCCTTTCCCGTGTTGATGACAATTTCCTGCTCTTGGATTGCTTCCTCACTGTCAGGATAGGCCATGGCAAGACTGCCGGAAGCAACTCCCGTAGACTCCAATATGGTGGCATCAAGGGTAGGCTGCTCCTGGACTACAACTGTCTCCTGAGCCGGCTCCGGTGGAAACACCACCGTCTGCAGAAAGGTAAAGGTGATAAGAACAATCGTAGACAAAATGATTGCTATTATTGTATTTTTTTCCATAAAGATAAAACTCCTGAAACAGCCAAAACTTATGGAACGGGATCATATCCTCCCTTACAGAAAGGATTACATCTCAATATACGTTTGACTGCCAAATAGGTCCCCCGGAAGGGACCATGTCGTTGAATTGCCTCCAAGGCATAGGACGAACACGTAGGATAGAACCTACAGCTTGGAGGAAAAAGAGGTGAAATACAGATTTGATAAAAACGGATGAGTACACACAAAAATCGAACCAGAAGTTTTTTCATACCGAAATTATTCCAGCTTTAAGGTATAAATTACGGACTTGTGCACACCGTGTACGGAACGAATCATTTCCCGGATACACTAAAAGAACCATGTCATATCCGGTGTTCAGGAATGCTTTGAAATAACGATAGGCTTCTCGGCTCAGGCGCTTGGAGCGGTTTCTCTCCACAGCATTGCCATAACCACGGGGTAGGGTAAATGCAATGCGATTGACATTCATCCCATTAGACAAATAAAACAACTTTGCCCCATGGACACTTACCCGTTTCCCCTTTTTAAACAGATTTTGAATGTCTGAGGACTTTTTAACCCGCTCATGGCGAGTGAAAGTTCCCGTCATTATCAAGTCTGTTCCCATAACCTAACTAGATGTTAGTAAGGCTTCTTCTCGTCAGAAACAGTAAGCTTGTAGCGTCCCTTTGCACGACGGCGCTTGAGGATCATACGACCACCACGGGTCTTCATGCGGGCACGGAAACCGAACTTCCTGTTACGCTTAACTCTACTGGGCTGATATGTCCGTTTCATTGAACACGTCTCCTTTATTGATACGGGCTAGATGTATATCAAGCCCTAGGATATATAAGATAAGTTTTAGCACGATATCATATTTTTTTGTCATTAGTCAAGATTGAATCTCTCATCCTGTCAAAAATAGCCTGTAATTCCGGTGGAAATTCTTTCTTTTCACTAATTTTACGATCATTTTCATTGTTTTTTTCAGCTGGTTGTCCATTTTTTGCGGTTTCCTTATCTATGGCACGTTCCATTTCCTGTCGGGTCAGATCACGCTGGGTATTGTAATTATCCTTTTTATCCAGGCGATAGGTAATATTCCTTATCCTTAGTTGGGGAATTTTCATCTGGATTCCCCTCAGAATATATTTCTTGTGGTTCTCAAACAACTGGATGAACCCCGGATGATCCACCTGTAGTATGATGACATCATCCTTGATATCAATGATTTTACTGTGGAAATACATGGTCTTCCCACAATCAGGATTTATCACGCTCCGTATGGAGGTGATGATAGACTTCCATTTCTCAAGGATATTGGAAGAGTCATTCATGCGACTTCTGTTTACATCGGAAAGTAGTCCCTCCAGTACACCCTTCATTATCTCAGAATTTGAATAAATCTTATTCATGGACAGCTCCATCCTCCACAAACAGAACTTTTGTTTCGGAAGTTTTGTAGCGCTGATAGGGTTCTCCCGGCAGGAAAGTACAGAACAGCTGATTGTAGGGCGGCAGGACAGCAGTGAATTTCTGGCGCTTATCTGGGTCCAGCTCCAAAAGCACATCATCCAGCAGCAACACAGGCTTTCTGCCGATCACCTCCGTATAGTGAACGGCCTGCGCCACCCGCAGCAACAGGGAAATGAGCCGCCGCTGCCCAGTGGAAGCGGTAGGAATAAAATGTTTTCCGTCCTTCATGAAGCGTATTCTGTCCCGATGGGGGCCAGACATGGTGGTTTCCATCACATAATCCACCTTCCGTTTTGACAACAACAACTCCAGCACCTGTTTTTGGGAAGGTGTCTGATTTTCCACCTCCTTCCAGGAGGGCTCATACATAATAGACACATTTTCTATGCCAGAAACTTTTTCGTATAGCCTGGTGAATATTGTATTGAACAGGAAAATCATTTTCTTCCGCTTTTCCTGGAGGTATATTCCCTTTTGCATCAACTGCAAATCATACATATCCAACATACCATAATCTTGATTTTTCAAGACAAGGTTTCTGTTCTTCAAAATTTTTTTGTAGGAACGCAGCTCATCGATATACAGCTCGTCGTACATAGAAAGTGACTGGTCAATAAAAAAACGACGACGCTCAGGCTCTCCCACGGCAAAATCCAAGTCGTCGTGGCAAAAAAGAACACAGGGAATGGTGTTTATCAGTTCCTTCCTGTCTTGGATTCTCTTCTGGTTCTTCAGGATTTTTTTCTTTCCTCGCTGGAACTCCCCATGGATTGCAGTGACCGATTTATTGTCATCTCGGAACATGGTGCGTATGCTGAAAGCATTCTCACCCTCACGGACAATTTCCTGCTCAATACGAGTCCGAAAGGATGCACCGTAAGCAGCGTAATAGAGGGCTTCCAGTAAATTCGTCTTTCCCTGGCCGTTCTCACCAACAAAATAGACCTCCTTTGCCAGAAGGTCTATCGTATTGTTCTGAATATTCCTAAAATTCGTGCAGGAGAGGGAGAGAAAAGGCACCGAGCCTACTCCATCTGCATGGGCATAATGATGTGGAAGTAGTCCGTCTCTGGAACCGGCTTCAAGGTTACCGCCCGCATTGGTTCGGTGAACTCAAATTTCACCCTATCGGAATCCATCACCTTGATGGGTTCATCAATATAGAGGTAGTTCATGGCCATGGTCACCACATCTCCGTCGTACTGGCAAGGAATCTCTTCCTTTGCCACACCGATGTCAGACTCCTGGGAAGTGATGACAAGCTTTCCAGGATTTACCTCAAAGTACACCCGGCGAGCCTTCTGATCCACCAGCAAGGCAACACGCTTGAGGGCATCCACCAAGTCGGACTTCTCCAGCTCAAAGCTGTACTTCTGGTTTTCTGGAATGACACGGCTGTAGTTGGGATACTGTCCGTCCAACAGAATTGAGGAGAAGTTGTAGTTTCCAAACTTCACATATATGTTTTTTTCCACAATAGCCAAAGAAATCATTCCTTCGGAGGGGGCACGCTTCAGCACTGTGGTGAGAATTTTTGGAGGAACAATGACCGGCTCAAAGTCAGCCACACCCTGGCAAATGGGCTTGGAGATGAAGGCGAGACGGCGACCGTCAGTGGCAACCATATTCAGGTTGTCTCCCTTCTTCTCAAAATAGACACCGTTCATGAAGTAGCGCTGCTCATCGTCGGAAATGGCGAAGATGGTCTGCTCAATCATCTCCTTGAACTGATCTGCAGGTACCTCGAAGAAGGGAACATTCTCGGTGGATGAAAATTCAGGGAACTTGTCGCTGGCCATGCTCTTCAAGTCAAATTTAACCTTCTTTGTCATAGGTTTGATGCTGACCTTGATGTCGTTCTGGATGAATTCAATTTCTCCAGAGGGGAGGTTCGACAAGATGCTCATGAATTTATCGCAGAAAATGGTGGTGCTTCCCTCTTCATCTATGATGACAGGGAGCTTTGTCTCGAAGTTGACCTTTACATCGGTTGCCTTGATGAACAAGGTGTTGTTTTCTGCAATCAAGAGAATATTAGACAAGATGGACATGGCATTCTTTGTGGAGATGATTTCCTGGGCTATGGAAATCTCCTTGATCATGGCATCTCTATCAAAGGTAAATCTCATAAAGTTCTCCTATCGAATATTATTATAAATTTATATAAATTCATAATAGTAATAATAAGGGTTGTGGAAAACAGAATAACTTACATAATTCGTTATAATATAAATAATTCTGATTCTAAAAACTTGAGAATGTTTTCAGTTGTTTTCAACGGTTTCCACAGCCGATCAAAAACAGCTCAAGTTTTCCACAATATATTAGCATATAATGAACAAGTTGTCTAACTATTATTCTTGTATTCCTTTATTTCCTTCTTGATTATGTCCAGAGTATCGTTGAGGCTTTCGTCTACCTGCAGCTGCTTGGTGATGACTTCGCAGGAATGCATGATGGTGGTGTGGTCCTTGCCGAATTCATTGCCAATTTCGGTGAAGGAAAGCTCTGTCAGCTGGTGAATCAGATACACGGCAATGTGGCGGGCAAAGGCTATGTTCTTGTGGCGTTTCTTTCCCTTGATGTCTGAATAGGAGATGTTGAAGTAGTCAGCCACCACATGCTGGATGATTTCTGCATTGATTTGGGTGGTGTCCTGAGCAAACATCTTGGAGATGACCTCCTTAGCCTGAGCTAGGGTGAAATTTCCCTTGGTGATGTCGTAATAGAGGGTGATGCTGTTGAGGCAGGCTTCAAGGTCACGGACATTTGTCTGGACACTCTTTGCAATGAGATCAATTATTTCAGTAGGTAGGTTTTTCCCCTCATGCTCCAGCTTGTGCTGGATGATGGCGGACCGGACCTCGTATTTTGGCATGTGAATATCAGCGCTAACTCCACGGGTAAAGCGGGATTTGAGACGGTCGGTAATCTGCTTTAGCTCGGAGACAGGGCGGTCGCAGGTGAATACCATCTGCTTGTGCTTGTCGTAGAGGGCGTTGAATGTGTGGAACAGTTCTTCTTGCGTCTTGTCCTTATCTTCAAAGAAATGAATGTCGTCTATCAGCAGTACGTCTGCGGTGCGGTACTTGTCCTTGAATTTCTTCTCCGAGCGGTCCCGGATTGACTGGGTGAATTCGTTGGTGAAATTCTCGGCACTGATGTAGATAATATTCTTGAATTCCGTGGACTGGAATATGGAATATCCAATGGCCTTCATCAGGTGGGTTTTTCCGAGACCAACGCCACCATAAATCAGAAGGGGGTTATAGGCGGTGCCGGGATTCTTTGCCACAGCCAAGGCGGCATTGAACACGTAGGCATTCTCATCACTGGAAATGAAGTTCTCAAAGGTATATTGCTCGGAAAGCTCAGGATGAACTTTTTTCACCGCTTCTTTGGGAGTAGGGGAGGGGACTGTTTCCCGTGGAATCGTCTCTTGGGAATAGGTTTCCTGTGGATGGTTTTCTTTCTGCGGTTCCTGGGGCTTTTGCTCTTGGAATCTTGTTTGAGGAATTTGACGGCTTGGGGCAGAATCCGAGAAGGAGATGGAGGATTTCGGTCTGCTGGAGTTTCTTTCTTCTATTACAACCTCTATGTTCAGATCCAGTCCTGAAATCTCGTAGAAGGTATTCTGAATCATCGACAGATAGCCTCTGTTTTTCATCTCGTTTCGGATGTAATTGGATGCTACAGAAGCTATAATTTTTCCTTCCTGGGAACCAACGTAGTTTATGTTGAACCAAAGGACGAAATCATTTGCTCTGCCTGCTTCAGTAAGTTCTTGTTTGATTTGTCTGAGGGTTTCTTCCCAAAAAGGTGTATAGTCTGGTGAATTCATGCCGATATTATAATCTACCTTTACTTTTTTCTGCAATATAGGTATAATCTTATTTATTGAAAACGACACTTCTTTATTGAAATCATTATATATTTCATGGCTAATTGCTTTTAAGGAAAAGAAATGAGTGCAAATTATTCTGCTTCCAATATTACTGTCTTGAAAGGACTGGAGGCTGTTCGGAAAAGGCCTGGTATGTACATTGGTTCTACTGGGCCAGACGGATTGCATCACTTGGTGTATGAGGTTGTAGACAATTGTATTGACGAGGCAATGGCCGGTTTCTGTGATACCATCTATGTTGTCTTGGAGAAGGACGACATTGTTCGGGTTGAGGACAACGGCCGAGGTATTCCAGTGGACATTCACCCTGGAGAAGGAATCAGTGCTTTGGAGCTTGTTTTGACACGACTCCATGCTGGCGGTAAATTTGATAAGGGCTCCTACAAGGTTTCCGGCGGTCTTCACGGTGTTGGTGTGTCCTGCGTCAATGCCCTTTCCACTTGGCTTGAGGCCACAGTGGAAAAGGATGGCAAGAAGCACTTCATGGAATTCCGTGTTGGTGAGACGGTGGCTCCCGTGAAGGAGATTGGAGCTTCTGACCGCCGGGGAACAACCATCCGCTGGAAGGCGGATCCCTCCATCTTCACAGAGACCACCACCTACAACTTTGATGTGCTTTGCGGTCGTCTCCGTGAGCTGGCCTTCCTGAACAATGGCATCAAGATTTATTTCCGTGACGAGCGGCTTACCAATCCCAAGGAGGTGCTCTTCCAGTTCGAGGGAGGCATCCGTCAGTTTGTCACCTACCTGAACGAGGGACGGAAAACCATTCCTGAGGAGCCTGTGTTCATTTCCGGCGAGCGGGACGATGTGCAGGTGGAGGTTTCCCTCCAATATAATGACGGCTACAACGAAAACATCCTTTCCTTTGTAAACGACATCAACACAAAGGAGGGTGGAACTCACCTGGAGGGATTCAAGGCTGCTCTCACCACGGTGATGAATGAATTTCTAAAGAACAATGCCAAGCTGCTGAAAAAGATGGACAAGGAGGAGAAGCTCACTGGTGAGGATGTGAGGGCTGGACTTACTGCCGTCATTTCAGTGAAGGTGCCGGAGCCGCAGTTTGAGGGTCAGACAAAGACAAAGCTGGGAAACACTGAGGCTCGTGGAATTGTCATGTCCTTGGTGAACGAGCAGCTGACCCTTTTCTTTGAGCAGAATCCCCGGACCATCGAGCACATTCTGGAAAAAGCTGTGGCGGAAGCCGCTGCCCGCATTGCAGCCCGCAAGGCCAAAGAAGCTACCCGCCGCAAAACTGGTATGGACAGCTTTGGCCTGCCGGGAAAGCTGGCGGACTGCTCTTCAAAGAATCCTGAGGAATGCGAGGTGTACATCGTAGAGGGAGATTCTGCAGGTGGTTCTGCCAAGCAGGGCAGAAATCCCAAGATTCAGGCAATCCTTCCCTTGTGGGGAAAGATGCTGAACGTAGAGCGTACCCGCATAGATAAGGTCATCAACAACGACAAGCTGCAGCCGGTCATTGCTTCCCTGGGAACGGGAATCGGTAAGGACTTCAACATCGAGAAACTACGCTACCACAAGATTATCATCATGGCGGATGCTGACGTGGACGGCTCCCACATTTCCACCTTGCTGCTGACCTTCTTCTTCCGCTATATGCCCCAGCTCATTGAGCAGGGCTACGTGTATATCGCCATGCCGCCCCTGTACAAGATAAAGCACGGGAAGAAGGAGCATTATGTCTTCTCCGACGAGGAGCGGGACCAGGTGCTGAAAACCATCGATGGAAAGGCTGATGTGCAGCGGTACAAGGGCCTTGGTGAGATGGAGTGGAAGGAGCTGAAGGAGACCACCATGGATCCTGCCAACCGCAAGATGAAGCGGGTGCAGTTGACTGATGCCGTGGAGGCTGACCATATCTTCAGCACCCTCATGGGAGAAGAAGTGGAGCCACGCCGTAAGTTTATAGAAGAAAATGCTGTTTATGCCACCTTGGATGTGTAAATCCTAAGGAAGCTGATTGAGGATATATTATGGAAGAAATACAAACACCGGAAGGTGGAACACTTATTCCCGTCTCCATTGAGTCGGAGATGAAAAAGTCCTACATCGACTATTCAATGTCTGTCATTGTGAGTCGTGCCCTGCCAGACGTGCGGGATGGACTCAAGCCCGTTCATCGGCGCATTCTCTACGCCATGAACGAGGAGGGCCTGCACTACAATGGAAAGACACGTAAGTGCGCCACGGTGGTTGGTGACGTGCTGGGACGTTACCATCCCCACGGAGACGCTTCTGTCTACGATGCCTTGGTTCGTTTGGGCCAGCATTTTTCCATCCGCTATATGCCCATCCACAAGCAGGGTAACTTCGGAGGAATAGACGGAAGTCCTGCCGCTGCCTACCGATACACTGAGTCCAAGATGTCCACCATTGCCGAAGAAATGGTGGCTGACATTAAAAAGGACACGGTGGACTTTATTCCCAACTTTGACGACACCCGTCAGGAGCCCACTGTCCTTCCGGGAAAATTTCCCTTTCTGCTTACCAACGGTTCCAGCGGAATTGCCGTCGGTATGGCCACCAACATGCCGCCCCACAATCTGCGGGAGGTCTGCTCTGCAATCTGCTCATACATTGACAATCCTGAAATTTCCATAGACGACCTCTGCACCATCGTAAAGGGGCCGGACTTTCCCACCGGCGGAATCATATTCGGCAAGCGGGGAATTCGCCAGGCCTACAAGACGGGTAGGGGAAAGGTTCTTATCCGGGGCCGCTTTACCATCGAGGTGGACAAGAAGGGAAAGGAGACCATTGTCTTCACTGAGATTCCCTATCAGGTTCGCACTGATGACCTGTGCAAGCGTATCGGCGAGCTGGCCCGTGATAAGGTGATTGAAGGAATCGATTCGGTGAACGACGGTTCTGCAGGAGACGATGTGCGTATTGTCATCGGACTCAAGCGGGGTGCTATTGCCAAGGTGGTGCTGAACCAGCTCTTCTCAAAGACAGCCCTGCAGTCATCCTTCGGCGTTATAAATCTGGCGTTGGTGAAGGGACGGCCGGAGGTGCTGACCCTCAAGAGTCTGATTCAGTACTTTGTGGAGCATCGCCAGGACGTGGTGACCCGACGCACCCGCTACGAGCTGCGAAAGGCCGAGGAGCGGGCCCACATACTTCGGGCCTTGATTGTTGCTATCGACAATATCGATGAGGTCATCAAGATAATCCGTGGTTCACGTGACACTCAATCTGCCAAGAACGCTCTGATGGAGCGCTTCGGCTTTGATGATGTGCAGGCACAGGCCATTGTGGACATGCAGCTGAAGCGGCTTACAAGTTTAGAGATTGAGGATTTACGGAAGGAATTAGAGGAAATAGAAGCTCTCATCCTCCACTTGAAGGACTTGCTGGCTCATCCTGAAAAGATTCTGGCTCTCATCAAGGAGGAGACCCAGGATTTGGCCCACAAGTATGGCGATGAGCGCCGTACTGACATTGTGGCCG
Source organism: Spirochaetaceae bacterium (assembly GCA_017622135.1). Taxonomy (GTDB): domain Bacteria; phylum Spirochaetota; class Spirochaetia; order Treponematales; family Treponemataceae; genus Treponema_F. Next base: position 50,351 of record JAGARR010000030.1, on the reverse strand, counting down.
ATGAGGTGGAGCAAATCAACATCGAGGATCTTATCAAGGAAGAGGAGATGGTTGTTCTCATCTCCAACCTGGGCTACATCAAGCGGCTTCCTGTGACGGCCTACAAGACCCAGGGAAAGGGAGGCAAGGGAAGCAACAGTGCCAAGCTGGTGGAGGATGACTTCATCAATCAGATTTTCATCGCCTCCACCCACGACTATGTCATGTTCATTACTAACGAGGGAAAGGGCTACTGGCTGAAGGTGCATGAGATTCCAGAAGCTGGCCGGGCTTCCCGTGGTTCCCATATCAAGGGCTTGCTGACAGTTTCTCCCAATGAGGAGATTACCACTGTTGTGAGCCTCAAGGAATTCAGTGACGATCAGTATGTATTTATGGCTACTGCTGGCGGTGTGGTGAAGAAGGTTCAGACCAGCCAGTTCAGCAATGCCAAGACAAGGGGCATCATAGCCATCAAGCTGGACGAGGGGGACAAGCTGGTGGCGGCTCTGCTTTCCACTGGCAACGATGACCTTGTGCTTATTTCACGGCAGGGTCAGGCTCTCCGCATGAACGAAACCTCTGTGCGGCCCATGGGTCGTGCTGGTCGTGGTGTCAGTGGATTGCGTCTCTCTCAGGGAGACGAGTTGGCCGCCGCACTCCGTGTGGTGGAAGAGGAGAACATGATGCTGCTGACGGAGAATGGTGCCGGCAAGCGGGTCGGTTTTGATGAGTTTGCTGTCCATGGTCGTGGTACTGGCGGCCAGCGGGTTTATGGTGTTTCAGAAAAGACTGGTGAGATTATTGGTGCCATTAATGTGGCCGATACTGACGAGATTGTCTGTATCACCAGTCAAGGAAAGTCTCTGCGAGTTGCTGCAAGTTCAGTGGCAAAGCAGGGAAGAGGTGCTTCTGGTGTAAAGGTGTTCAACATCGATCCACCGGATATCGTCATTGGACTTGATAGGGTTCCCAGTGACGAAAACGAGGGTTAATTAAGGATGATGTTTATGAGGGGATAAACTCATTCTTTTTACATCAGGCTGGGGCGAATACCATTGGTGTCATTGGTATTCGCCCCATTTTTTGTTTCACGTGAAACAATTTTAATATCAATTGAAAAAAAACAATCCTAAAGAGTCTACGCTGGAATGTCCACTAAAAATAAATTTGTTTAGAATAATTGTTTCACGTGAAACTTTTTTATAAAGGATTTATTCCTATCAATAGAGTGTTTTACGTGAAACATTCAAAAAAATAGGGAATCCAGTCTGGATTCCCATTGATATTACAGTTTTTTTCTGAAAAGCTTTGAACCACGGGAAGGTGACCATTGTTCCCTACGTTTAGGAGGCAAGGTAGAAATCTCATCTGGGAGAAAGCCCTGCATTTCAAACCAGTCTGCTGTGCGAGTGGTGAGGATGAATACACTCTTTGCCTGTTGTTTCTGGGCACGGTTAAGGAGATTTTCCATCATCTTTGGGCCGATTCCAAGATGGGAGCAGACAGGATCCACTGCCACAGAGGCAATTTCAGCCTGGTAGTCGTTGTAGAGGTGGAGGGCAGCACAGCCTTTGATTCCATCGTCCAGCTCATAGACAATGTAGTCGTTGAAGGTGGCTGCGAGGCTCTGTTCTGTCCGTGGCAAAAGAATTCCTTCCTCCACAAAGGGGCGGATAAGATTCAGTATGGCGGGAATATCCTCCACTGTCATTTCCCGAATACGTCCGTAGTCGTTCTTGTAAATCATGGTGCCGCATCCCAGGTTGGAGAAAATCTCACAGGGAAGGGTTCCGTCAATGAGTCCATCCAGAATATGGACACGGGAAACTCCCGACGTACAGGCTTTGATAGCGATGCGAATCAGCTGGAGAATCTTTTCTTTCTGGATGGAGGATTCCTCCTGGTTGCTTGGATTGAGGGAAAGAATTTGGCTGGCTTCGTTTATGTTCAAGGCGGGGATGCCTCCTGATGGGGAGCGGGAGATTTCTGGCGGTATGATGAGGTCTGGTTCTTTCAGCTGGCCATTGGGCAGCAGAAAAAAAAGTTTGTCTGCCTGGAGACGCTGAGCAATTTCTGCCGCCAGCTCTACGGAGGAAATGTTGTAGGGTTTTCCCGCCAAACTCCAACCAATGCAGGGAAAGATGGGAATAAATTGATTCTCAAGAATGGTACGGACGGCATCAGTCTGAATCTTGTCTATGTCTCCTGCTGCAGAAAAATCTATGCCGTCTAGAATGCCCATGCTGCGGGCACGGACCCAGTTTCCAATGACAGCAGTTTTTCCTTCTCCTGCCAGGCTCGTCATAATGCGGTTGGCCACGTCAAAGGCGGCCATCTTGATGAGAGGCAAGCTCTTCTCATTGGTGAGGCGCACTCCATCCTTCATCCGCCATTCCAGTCCCTCTGAGGTTAGCACTTCGTCAATCCGCTTTCTGGCACCGGGAACAATCACTACCTGGAGACCAGCTTCGTGGAGCATGGCAATATCACGAATATGGCTAGTAAAAAGTGGTTGGTCCAAAAGCCTGTCGTCAAGATAGATGACAATGGATGCCTTCTGGAATTTTTTCATGTACCGCAGTACATCTCGGATATCTTCCGCTTTAGATGAAATTGACTGATTCTGCATGGATTTATTGTATATAATCAAGATTCTAAATGCAAGAAGCTGAAAACAGCAATATTTAGTAATATTAAAGAAATTAAGTATTTATAAAGAAAGATGAAGTTACCAAAATTCATGTTCGTGGTTTTAGTTAAATGGAGAATCTGAAATGAAAACCTATTTTTGAAATCCTCAAGGTGATTGATTCTGGAGAAATGCCTTTGTATTCGATGTTGTTTCTTGTGGATAAAATCAAGGAAAGTGTCAGATTCTTTGTAGTGAAGGTAAAAATTCCTTCATAATTTATTTGAAACGTGGAAAGCAGTTTTCTGTTTACTGCGGTAATGGGGCTAAAGGCTAAACTCGTTTCAATGAAGAAAATTCTTGTGGGCTGGAAGATGAATTTTGAACCGATTACTGCAGAATGGTAGATACGACTGGAGAATTTTTGTTCCGAATGGGCTGAATACAAATCATATTGTGAGAACATATAGCCGGTATAAGGAGCAATGGTAAAGCTTTCTTTTAGTGGGATTTTTTTTGCGATGAAGGAGTCAGACTCCAGTGATGTCCATGTTGAGTGGAAATAGGGAATGGTGGATATGGAAAAATTTTTTGGAAAATTTCCTTGCTGAAATCCTATGGAAAAATTTGAATAGATTGTAAAGAATGGAGAAACATCCACTGAAATGACAGCACCCTTGTACTGGTTGGAGGTATATATGACTTCTGAAAGCTCTGTAGATAAGTCTGGAAGGAGCGGTGAATTGATGATGGATAGTTGCTGGATACCAGTATGCCAGTTCATATCCCAGACAATGGGAGAAACTTCTATGTGTTCTTGCAGCATTTCCTTCCGAGCAATGATTTCCGCCGCCTTGTCTGGAAAGGTTGGAAGGGGAGCAGGTGAAGGCTCATTTGGGAATGCCACCTGTAACAAGAAGAAAAGCACTGGAAGAACGACAAAGTGTTTTTTCAATAAATCTTGTCTCCCAAAAGCCGGGCCATCAACTCCACTGCCATGAGAGCTGTCTGGCTGCGGACATCGAGAACGGGATTTACCTCCACAAACTCTGCGGAGATGACCATGTCTGTATCTGCCATGTCTTCCATCAGCAGCAGGGCCTCTCTATAGTTTAGTCCACCGGGCAGGGGAATTCCAACACCGGGGGCAAACATGGGGTCTATCACGTCCATGTCAAAGCTGACGTGAACACAGTCCACCCGTGTCTTGAAGAAGTCGGTGACCTTCTGCAGGATGGTAGCAAAGCCCAGGCGGTCGATGTCGCTCATGGTGTAGGCGGTGACTCCTGCTGCCTTCATCAGCTTGCGTTCCTCCGGGTCGATGTCCCGCAGACCCACGTAGCAGACGTTGGCAGGCTCTACCTTTGTAAAACATGAATACAAGTTTGTCAGCTCAGTCAGGCCGTAGCCGCAGGAGGCTGCCAGGCACATTCCGTGGATGTTGCCGGAAGGGGAGGTTTCGTGGGTGTTGAAGTCTCCGTGGGCATCTACGTAGAGAATTCCCAGTCTCTTGTTATTCTTCTTGCAGGCTGCAGAAACGCCGGCAATGGAGCCCAGGGCAATGGAGTGGTCGCCGCCAAGTATCAGGGGAAATTCCTTCTGGGAGAGGGCAGCCTCAGTTTGCCCTGCCAGTACCTGACAGGCGGCCACAATCTGGCTCAGGTATTTTGCGTCGCTGCGGCCCGGCGACTCGTATTCTTGGGGATGGATGTCTATGGGAGAGAAGGAAGTGACAATCTGATGGTTCAGGGTTTCCAGCCGTTCCTTCAGGCCAGCAAGGCGGATGGCGGAAGGACCCATATCGGATCCGTGCCGGTTTCCCCCGAAATCCAGGGGCATCTCAATGATTCTGATTTTCATAGGCTCCCATTACACCACTATTCAAGATTTGTGTCAAACCAGTCACCAATAAATGGTTTTTATGGTAAAATAGTAACATGACGTACAAGGAAGAATTCATCAGATTTATGAGTGACAGCGGAGTCTTGACCTTTGGGGACTTCACTTTGAAAAGTGGACGGAAGGCTCCCTATTTTATCAACACGGGAAACTACAAGACGGGTGCTCATTTGGCTCGGTTGGGAGGCTTCTATGCCGACTGCATCAAGGAGCATGATCTTGAGGCTGATATCCTCTTTGGGCCTGCCTACAAGGGTATTCCCCTGTCGGTAAGTGCGGCGGTGGCCCTGTTCAACAAATATGGCATTGACTTGGGATATTGCTTTGACCGCAAGGAGGCCAAGGACCATGGGGAGGGTGGCCTCTTTGTGGGTCAGCAGCCCCAGGATGGCAGCCGTGTCATCATCATCGAGGACGTGATGACCAGCGGAAAGGCTCTGCGGGAAGTGCTACCCAAATTGCAGGCTGCCGGGGAGGTGAAGGTAGCCGCCATGATTATCACTGTGGACAGGATGGAGAAGGCGTTGGACAGCGAGCTTTCAGCCGTCCAGCAGGCCTACAAGGATTTTGGCATCACCGTCCATTCCATCGTCACCATCAACGATATCATCAAGGCAATTGAGGACGGGGTGATTGAGGGGAAGGAGCATCTGGAGGCGATGCGATCATACCGAGCCCAGTACGGGGTCAATTGAGCGGAGGTTCTCCATGGCGTGGATTACGCCCTTTACGCCGTCTCGGCAGAGGGCTGTCACCACCGGGCGGCCAATCATCACCTGGCTTGCTCCCAGGCGGGCTGCCACCTGGAGGTCCCTGTAGCTGCGGATACCGCTATCTACCCACAGCTGTCCGCAGTTTGACTTGAGGGTGGCTCCCTGCTCCAGGAGAAAATCCGCCGTGCTGCCGCGCCGAGTCTCGATGCGGCCGCCGTGGTTTGACACCACCACAATGTCCGGCTTCAATTCGGTCACCAGCTCCACATCCTCCGTTGTGAATACGCCCTTGATGGCAAAGGGGAGTGTGGTGGCGGCCTTCAGTTCCCGCAGCTGGGTGGCAGTCTTTTTTTCCAGGTTTACCTTGTTCCGCATGGTTATTATATTGTAGGAATCGATGTCCACGCCGTAGATTTCCGCCACCTCCTGGCTCCATTCCATCCGCTCCAGAATCCGTTTGTTTTCGTAGGGCTTGATGAAGACGGCGGCCCGTACCTGGGGAAAGAACTGGGCGGCGGCCTTGGTGGCTTCTATGCCGAACAGCAGCTTCTCATCTGGACAACCGTCTCCAATGGAAAGGCCAATGCCTGCAGCACAGGCGGCAATCAGCAAGTCAAAGTAGAAGCTCCGCTCTTCCTGGTAGCCCACATTTTCCACGGCACCAGTCATGGGGGCCAGCCTGACGGCGGGAAGGGGAAGACTCTGGTTGCCATCCAAAAGTTGGGCTGCCAGCCGCTTCCAGCCAGCTACGTTTGCGATGAAGTTGGAACTTTCCCAGGGGCCACCCATGCCGGGCATTTCTCCCTTGCAGCCTAGACCCTCGCAGCTGGAGCAGAAGTGGCACTTGTAGTCTAGTCTCCGAAGCACGTGCCGACCTCCCGTCCTGCAATCAGCAGCTGGTTGTCCAGCTGCACCTTTTTGATTTTACCTGCCACATCCTCCAATGGGACTCCCACTGCCTGTCCATTCTGCAGCGCCACCATCTTGCCGAATTCACCCCGTGCCAGCATGTGGGCCGCCTCGGTGCCAAAGAGGGTGGCCAGGGCCCTGTCGTAGGGGACCGGTGTGCCTCCCCGCTGGACATATCCCAGCACTGTCACCCGTGACTCCAGGCCAGTGGCGGCTTCCAGCTCGTGGGCTACCCGATACCCGATGGAATAGGGCATGGCCTGGCGGCTTTTCTTGAAGGTCTTCTTGTCCATGAGGGCCTCCGATTCAGAGAGGGCCCCCTCTGCCACCACTACAATGGAAAATTCCTTGCCCTCATCCCGACGCTTTTTTAGATGCCGAGCGATGGAGTTGATGTTGTAGGGAATTTCTGGCAGGAGGATGACGTCGCCGCCACCGGCAACGCCGGCGTAGAGACCCAGCCAGCCAGCCTTGTGACCCATCACCTCCATTATCATGATACGGTTGTGGCTATGGGCGGTGGTGTGGATGCGGTCTATGGCCTCGGTGGCGATGGACACAGCCGTGTGGAACCCAAAGGTGACATCGGTGTGCACCAGGTCGTTGTCTATGGTCTTGGGCAGGCCGATGACGTTCAGTCCTTCCTGGGCCAAAAGATTGCCGGTGGTGTTGGTGCCGTTTCCACCCAGAACAACTAATGCGTCCAGCCCCCACTTCTGATAGTTTTCCTTGATTCTGTGGATGGGGAGCTTGCCCTCTGCATCTGGCACAGGATTCTTGAAGGGCTTTTCTCGGGAGGTTCCCAAAATCGTCCCCCCCCTGGTGAGGATACCGGAAAAATCCTGGGAGGACATTTCCCTGGCGTTTCCCTGAATCAATCCCCGGTAGCCGTTCTGGATACCCACCACTTCCATTCCAAACCGTTCTATGGCGGTGCGGGCTACCCCTCGGATAGCTGTGTTTAGTCCCGGAGCATCTCCCCCTGATGTGAGTATGCCGAAACGCTTAACCTTGGATTTTTCCATGCAATTCTCCTTGTTAGGAAGATTACAGTAAGTATACCAGATTGATTTTGCTAGCACAAGGCGACTGAAAACGAGTTGCGGAAGGGAAAAGGAGGGTCGTTATGATAGTGTTAAGCGTTGTTCGTAATTTCATTTTGAAAAAAGAAGACAGCCCCTTGTGGAGGACTGTCTTCTAGGTTTCATTTCCTTATTGGAAAGTTTGTGTGGTTTTTATGACTAAATGTTTTGCTTAAGGCTGACTGAGGAATTTTTTAGCTCTAAGCTATAGGTGAAGGAGTCGTTTTTGTACGGCGCACCTGTCGAGTCCACAAATGAGAGTTTGCTAACATCTTCTGGCGTGATGGTGTCGATGTCGGGGCTGCTTGGTAGTAGCGTACCATGCGGGGTGGGTTGCCGTGGTTTGTGGTCTGTATCTCGATGTTAATCACCTTGTTTTCATCTTTTAAATACACGTCCATGATGATGCCCTTCATAAAGTTTTCGTAGTTCGGCATGTTTGTAACTTCAAACATGAGATTTCTTCTCCTAATTTCATCGGGGGTTCCCTGCTGTCATGGAAGTACATAAATTTCCTCCAGCCCCCCTTAATCTTTTTTTATAAATTAGTTATAATACGGCTTTAGTATGGATACTAAAGCATATATCGTGCTTGCCAATGGGCAGGTCTTTGAGGGGAAGAGTTTCGGTGCGGCCGGCTGCGTTACCGGCGAGGTTGTCTTTACCACGGGGATGACAGGGTATCTCGAGACCCTGACGGATCCCAGCAACTACGGACAAATCATCTTGCAGACATTCCCCCTTTCCGGGGACTATGGCATTATCCGGGAGGATGCGGAGAGCGGCAAGGCCCATGCGGTGGGATACATCGTGCGGGAGTGGTGCCGGGAGCCCTCCAACTTCCGGTGCGGCGGTACCATAGACCAGTACCTGAAGGAGCAGGGTGTCATTGGGGTTTATGGGGTGGACACACGGGCCTTGACCAAGGTGATCCGTGACCAGGGCACCATGAACGGCAGAATCGTTGCCTTCAGCGGAGATCCTGAGCGGGATATGGAGGCCACCGCCGAGTTCCAGTCCATCATGCACAACCTTATATTGAACCCAAGTCTTGGAAAACATGCCGGAAAGATTCGGCTTCTGGAAGAAATCAAATCACATACAATAGAAAATCCCGTGGCAGCGGTGAGTCGCAGTGCCACAAGTCTTGAGCAGGACAATAAGACGGTCTTTGAACAAGCTCTGCGGTACGGGGCGGTTCCGGTTGATGCCAACGGCAAGAGGTTTGACTCCTACGAGGCTGCTGCGGTTAAAGCTGATGGTGCTCGAGTGGTGTTGTGGGACTTTGGTGCTAGAGTCAGCCTTGTCCAAGAGCTGCAGAAGCGGGGCTTGGAAGTGGTAACCGTGGCTGCCTCCGCCACCTGCCAGCAAATCCTTGACATGAAGCCTGCCGGTGTGGTGCTTTCCACCGGCCCTGGCAATCCTGCCTGCTGCCAGGACATTGTGGCGGAGGTAGCTAAGCTTTGCGGCAGTTTTATTCCGGTGCTGGGAATCGGCCTGGGACATCAGCTGCTGGCCCTGTCCCAGGGGGCACAGACAAAGCGGCTTCCCTACGGCCATCGGGGAGAGAGCAATCCTGTAAAGGAGCTTTCCAGCGGCCGTGTTTTGATTTCCAGTCAGAACTGCGGCTATACTGTGGTGGCGGAGACCCTGCCGGAGACGGCCTTCGTGACCTTTGAGGGTGTCAACGACAAGACCTGCGAGGGAATCCAGTACCGCAGCTTCCCCGGTTTTTCCGTCCAGTTCTTCCCAAAGACTACTGGCGGACGGCAGGATGCGGGTTTTGTATACGACCGCTTTGTGGATACCGTGGCAGCCATGAATATGGCAGCAAAGGCTCAGCAGGAATAAGGGGGAGGGAGATAATATGCCATTGAATCAGAACATTCACAAGGTGATGGTCATCGGTTCCGGGCCGATTGTCATTGGGCAGGCCGCCGAGTTTGACTATGCAGGAACTCAGGCCTGTAAGGCCTTGAAGGAGCAGGGTCTGGAAGTGGTGCTGGTGAACTCCAATCCCGCCACCCTGATGACGGACAGCAAGATGGCCGATGCCATCTACATCGAGCCCCTCAATACAGAAACCATCAAGCGCATCATCGAAAAGGAGCGGCCGGACAGCCTCCTTTCCACACTGGGGGGGCAGACTGGTTTGACCCTTTCCATGCAGCTGGCAAAGGAAGGCTTTTTGGCTCAGCATGGAGTGAGGCTTTTGGGGGCGAGGCCTGAGACCATCGATCGGGCCGAGGATCGTCAGATGTTCAAGGACACCATGGAGGCCATCGGTGAGCCCTGCATCCCTTCCACTGTGGTGACGGATCTCCATTCAGCCTTGGAATTTGCCGAGGAGATTGGTTATCCGGTGATTGTGCGCCCCGCCTTTACCCTGGGTGGCACCGGCGGCGGTATCGCTGCAAACGAGGATGAGCTGCGGGAAATCGGACAGAACGGTCTGCATCGTTCCCCCATTCATCAGATTCTGGTGGAAAAGTGCATCTCCGGCTGGAAGGAAATTGAGTTCGAGGTGATTCGGGATAGTGCCGGAAATGCCATCACCGTCTGCTCCATGGAGAACTTTGACCCGGTGGGCGTGCATACCGGCGACAGCATTGTGGTGGCCCCCGCCGTCACCCTTTCTGACAAGGAATACCAGATGCTGCGCACCGCCGCCTTGAACATTGTCTCAGCCCTGGAGGTGGAGGGCGGCTGCAACTGCCAGTTCGCCCTGAACCCCACCAGCTTTGAGTACGCCGTCATTGAGGTGAACCCCCGTGTCTCCCGCTCCTCTGCCCTGGCTTCCAAGGCCACCGGCTATCCCATTGCCAAGGTTGCATCCCTCATCGCCATCGGCCTGACACTGGACGAGATTCCCAACGCCGTCACCAAGACCACCATGGCCTGCTTTGAGCCCACCATCGACTACGTGGTGGTGAAGTTTCCCAAGTGGCCCTTTGACAAGTTTGTGTACGCCAAGCGCACTCTGGGAACCCAGATGAAGGCAACCGGAGAGGTCATGTCCATCGGGGTGTCCTTTGAGCAGGCGCTGATGAAGGCAGTGCGGGGGGCCGAGATTTCCCTTTCCACCTGTCGCCTTCCCGCCTTTATGGAGGAGAGCGACGAGGATATTATCCGCCGGGTGGGAGAATGCACCGACCAGCGGCTGTTCGCCATTTACGAGGCCCTGAGCCGCGGCATCCTTTCTGTGGAGAGGATTCACGAGATTACCATGATTGACCCCTGGTTTTTGGGCAAGCTTCAGCATTTGGTGGATGTTGATGAAGCCATGTTCAACATCAAGGTGGGCGGAGGGGAGCTTTCCCCCGAATTCTACCTGGAGCTGAAAAAGCTGGGCTACCCCGACAGCGTGATTGAGTCCATGACTGGAATCCGCATTCCCGGAGGGGGCGGGGTGCTGGCTTTGGCTGAGGAGGCCGAGCGGCTGCGGAAGGCGGGGGAGCTTGCCCATCTTCCGGCCACTTATAAGATGGTAGATACCTGTGCCGGCGAGTTTCAGGCCCAGACTCCCTACTTCTACGGCGGCTACGACAAGGCTAACGAGGCCCAGGAATTCCTTGCGGCACAGGACTCCCAGAACTGCGTGATGGGACGGCAGAGCAAGGGACGGATTCTGGTGCTGGGCTCCGGTCCGATTCGGATTGGGCAGGGAATCGAGTTTGACTACGCCTCCGTCCAGTGCGTGTGGGCCTTGAAGAAGCTGGGCTACGAGGTTGCCATCGTCAACAACAACCCGGAGACTGTCTCCACGGACTTTGACACTGCCGACCGCCTCTACTTCGAGCCCCTGACCCCGGAGGATGTGATGGGCATCATCCGTACCGAGCGTCCCCTGGGAGTGGTGGTGGCCTTTGGCGGACAGACTGCCATCAAGCTCACCAAATTCCTGCATAGTCAGGGAATACAGATTTTGGGAACCAGCGCAGACTCCATCGATATGGCGGAGGATCGGGAGCGCTTTGACAATCTTTTGGAGCAGCTGAATATCAAGCGGCCCAAGGGCTTTTCCGTGCTGACCATGGAGGAGGCCCTTAAAGCCGCTGAAAGGCTGAATTATCCGGTGCTGCTGCGTCCATCCTACGTGCTGGGCGGCCAGAACATGATTATCGCCTTTACCGAGGACGATGTTCGTGAGTACATGAAAATCATCCTCTCCCAGAACATCGAGAACCCGGTGCTCATCGACAAGTACTTGATGGGAATCGAGCTGGAGGTGGACGCCATCTGCGACGGCGAGGACATCCTGATTCCCGGCATCATGGAGCACATCGAGCGGACGGGAATCCATTCCGGCGACAGCATCGCCGTGTATCCGGCCTGGAACGTCAACGACATCATGACAGAAAAGGTTATCAACCAGTCTCGTCAGCTGGCTCTGGCGCTGGGAACGAAGGGGCTGGTGAACATCCAGTACCTGGTGCACGACAACGAGCTTTATATCATCGAGGTGAACCCTCGTTCCAGCCGCACCATTCCCTACATCAGCAAGGTGACTGGCGTTCCCATGGTGGAGCTTGCCGTGCGTGCCATGCTGGGGGAGCGCCTTCAGGATATGGGCTATGGCACGGGATTGTATCGTATTCCTCCCTACGTTGCGGTGAAGGTTCCCGTATTTAGCTTTGAAAAGCTGATTGATGTGGACACCCATCTGGGCCCGGAGATGAAGTCCACCGGCGAGGTGCTGGGCTTGGCCCGAACCCTTGATGAAGCCCTGTACAAGGGGCTGGTGGCGGCAGGCTACCGTATGAAGAAGAGTGGCGGAGTCCTCATCACAGTGCGGAAGAGCGACCAGTTCGAGATTGTGGACACCGCTCGCCGCTTCTACGATCTGGGATTCAAGCTCTATGCCACCGAGGGAACGGCCAGGGTTATCAGCGGCTTTGGCATGGAGGTGCAGGTGGTCAACAAGATTCATAAGAATCCCGATGACAACATCTTGACCCTGCTGGATACCGGTGACATCGACTATGTGATTTCTACCTCCGCCAAGGGGCGCATCCCCACCTACGACAGCGTGAAGCTGCGACGTAAGACCGTGGAGCGGGACATTCCCTGCCTCACCTCCATCGACACGGCCAACGCCATCGCCAGCAGCCTCCAGAGCCGCTATTCAACCGAAAGTCTGGAGCTGGTGGACATCAACCGGCTGGACGACCAGAAGCTTCGGCTCAGGTTTGCTAAGATGCAGAGCACTGGCAACGACTTCATCGTGTTCAACGCCATCCACCAGGACATCATCAATCCGGCCGGCCTGAGCGTGCGGCTCTGTGACCGTCGCACCAGCATTGGAGCCGATTCCTTGGTGCTGATTACCCGCTCCGAGGTGGCGGACGCAGGGATGCGGTTCTTCAATCAGGACGGGTCGGAGGGAATGATGGGCGGAAATGCCATCTGCTGCGTGGCCAAGTACTTGTATGACAACAACATCGGGGGCTTGCAGGAGCGATGCGCCGCCATGCCTGACCATACCGCAGAGATTACTGTGGAGACGGCGGCGGGTGTGAAGCGGCTTTTGGCCTACACCCAGAGCGGCCAGGTTTCCTCTGTGCGGGTGGATATGGGGGCGCCGGAATTCGAGCCAGAGGCGTTGCCTGCCTTGGTGGAGTCCGGTCCCGTCAAGGGAACGCCGGAGGGCATCAGAATTGTTGGCGGGGAAGGGGATCTGCCTGATAGCTCTGCCACCGACTGGAATGTGGTAAGCGGGCGGCTTCCCTGCAAGGCTGTGGTGAATGCCCCCATCACGGTGGATGGGCAGGAGTACACGGGAACCATGGTCTCGGTGGGAACGCCTCACTGCGTGGTGTTCAGCAGCTTTGTGGACAAGATTGACGTGGCGGCTATCGGGCCACTGTTTGAGAACCACCAGCTGTTCCCCAAGCGGGTGAACACCGAATTCGTGCGGGTGGTGGGCCGCAACCGGCTGAAGATGCGGGTTTGGGAGCGTGGCAACGGCGAGACTCCCGCCTGTGGAACCGGTGCCTGCGCTGCCGCCATCGCCGCCGTGCTGAACGGATTCTGTCCCATCGGACAGGACATCACGGTAAAGGTGCGGGGCGGCGAGCTCATCGTCCGCTATACCGGTGAGACCGTGTACATGACGGGAGCCGCCAAGCTGGTATACACCGGCGAGATTGAGATTTAAGTCTTTATATAAAAAGAAGCCACGGGTTTACCGTGGTTTCTTTTTAATTCGACCTTTACTAAAAACAAAGTATAAAAGGACATGAAAGGGAGTTCTCCATGGAAATGATTATACAACTGGTCTTGCTGGCAGTGGGGTTTGTGCTTTTGGTAAAGGGTGCAGACTGGTTTGTGGACGGAGCGGCAAGCATTGCGGAAAAATTGGGGATTCCCCAGCTGGTAATCGGGCTTACCATCGTGGCCATGGGAACCAGCGCTCCAGAGGCTGCTGTCAGTCTCACCGCTGCATTCCATGGCAATGCAGACATTACGATTGGCAACGTAGTGGGCAGCAATATCCTGAACATTTTAATTATCCTGGGGCTGGCGGCAGTGATTTGCCCCATGAAGGTGGCCAGGCTCACAGCCTTTGTGGACATCCCTGTTACCATTGTCATTACCCTGCTGCTCCTGCTGTTGGGCTACGACGGAACCGTGAGCCGTCTGGATGCAGGAATTCTTCTGTTGTTTTTTATTGCCTATCTTTCGTATCTCTTTGCCATGACAAAGAAGGGTTTGATAGTGGGTGAAAGTGAGGAAGAAGGAGCGAAGATTCAGTCTGTGCCAAAGGCCCTGCTGTTCACCGTGGTTGGTCTTGCCTTGATTATCGTGGGGAGCAGCCTTGCCGTGGATGCCGCCAGTGCCATTGCCACGATGCTTGGCTTGAGCGAGCGTTTCATTGGGCTTACTATCGTTGCCCTGGGAACCTCCCTGCCTGAGCTTTTTACCTCTGTTGCCGCCGCTATCAAGAAAAATCCCGACATGGCAATCGGAAACATTGTGGGCAGCAACATCTTCAATATCTTATTTATTGTGGGACTTTCCGGTTTGGTTATTCCCGTCCCCTTTGTGTCCGCCTTTCGTTTTGACACTCTCATTGCGGCAGTTGCAGCCTTGCTGCTCCTTGTGCTGGCCCTCCCCACCAAACGTCTGGGGCGTGTTGCCGGCATCATCATGCTGGTGGGCTATGGAGCATACTTTGCTATGATTTGGTAGCTTGAAAAAACGAAGATAAAACCTCCGAATCAAAGTTTTCTTCTACGTGATTGTCCCCATGCTGAAAATCACCTGCATCACCCATCCTGCCTTTCTGCGAAAAACATCATCTGGGGGGTGCTTTCCGGTGCAGTGAAGGGATAGTCTCACGCCTGCGGCGTGCTGAGGGAGCTTCGTTTCCGAAGCTCCGTTGCTATGGCTGGAATCCTTGTCCCCAAGGGGCTGCGTCTCCTATCTGAAGGAGCCGTAGTATCCCATCTTTTTCAGGCGAGCCTGGGTTGCCAGCGGCAGGCTGGTGCCGAGGAAGGCCCAGGTCTGGGTAAGCAGGCCGCCGTAGGGATGGTTGGGGTCGGGCTCAAGCTTTCCGTCGAACTCAACTTGTGTCAGAGTTTCTGGAATCAGCACCTCCGTGAGGGAGGACAGCTTGTAGAAGGCCGTGGCGGACACCTTTTTCAGTGAGGCCGGAAGGTTCACGGAGCGGAGCTTCATCTGTGAGCCTCTGGAGTTGGGATTGTAGAAGAGCCCTTCCTCCAGCTCCTCCAAGGAGTCCGGCAGCCGTACCATCTCCAGATTGGGGCAGGAGTAGAGCCTGCAACGGAATTCCTTGACGGACTTGGGGAAAACCAGCTCCACCAGCCCCGTTCCGTTCAGGGCGTCCTCGATGGTATGGAGGGTTTCTGGCAGCACCAGCTTCTGGAGGCCCTTGCAGCTGGTGAAGGCATCCTTCTGAATCACCTCCAGTCCTGGCGGCAGCGCCACCTCCTTGAGGGCAGTGCAGCCGGCAAAAATTTTTTCCGGTAGCACTGTCATGGTTTCCGGCAGGACAACGCTTTCCAGCTTGCTGCAGGACTCGAAGACCTCCGGGCTGGGAATGGGCGTGTCCCCAGCATAGCTACGAAACACCATGTTTGGCGGCAGGGTGATGGAGCGTATTCCAGTGTACCTGAAGGCTCTGGAAATCATGGTGTCCACCGACGGCGGGAATGAGGACATTCTCCAGCTTGGAGCAGCCGGAAAAGGCCCCTCCGGAAATCACCCGCATGGTGGGGGAGAGCCTGACGCTCACAAGATTCGAGCACTGGGCAAAGGCCTCCCTCCCCATGGAAACCACGCTGTCCGGTATCACCACCGTCTTCACATTGGTGCTGTAGAATGCCCTGCCCTCAATTCTCTGGACGGGGAAGCCCTCGATTTCTTGGGGCAGGATGATTTCCTGGGCCTTCCCGGTGTACCGCAGCAGCACCACCCCCTCAAGGGAGTCAAGCAGCTGGTAGTCAAAGTCGCTGGCGGCGGCGGGCACCGCATTGGCAAAGACCGATTCGTCAAGGTTGCCTGCTCCGTAGACGGTGGCTCCGAAGATCGGGGAGCCCACAAAGGCGACTGCCATGACTGCAAAGAACAGTCCCTTTTCAAAGCGATTCAAACAACGCATACTTCCTCCTTACCAATTGAACTGCTGTTCCAGTTGATTTACCCGCTGCTCCAGCTGCTGGAGCCTTTGGAGCTGCTCCTCCGTCACCTCGTCGTAGTCAAAATCATGGTAGGATGCCTCCATGTCCTCCGCCATGTGGTTGAACAGCAGGGCAACCTCATCCTCGGAGATGAGCCGGTAGCTCAGCAGGTCCATGGCCGAAGCCACCGTAATGAGGAATGCCTCGAACTGGTCAAGGAGGATGTCCATGGGGCTGTCCGCATCCAGATTCAGAATCTTATAGGCGACGGAGAACCGGCCTGTCTCCGGGTCCGGGGAGAAGCCCAGCTTGTAGAGCTTGATTTCCAGCTCCGTCTTTCTGTTCTTGAGGCTCCGTGACCGCTTCTTCTGCTGCTGGGTGACGGAGTCCAGGTCAACGAGCACAAAGTCGGGTGCAAACCTGACGTAGAGTCTGTCCATCTCGTGAAAGAACCATTCCCCGTTCAGCTGGCCCCGCTCCATTCGGTCTGCAAGGTCTGCCAGCGAGTCCAGGAACTCCTGGTCGCGGTCAAGGGCTGCGTCCACGGGACTGGCTCCCGCCGCCTGTACCCCAAGGGCCAAGGCCAGCATCAGGGCCACCGCCCACTGCTTTGTGTGGAAGCTGGATTTCATTTTACGTACTCCTTTTCTGGCTTTGGTGGGAGGCCAGCGTGCTGGGCCTCCCCGTTGCATTTGACGCTACAAGCCCAGCAGCTTCTTCTTCTGGGCCTCGAATTCTTCCTTGGAGAGCAGGCCTTTTTCCACCAAGGCTCCCAGACGCTCCAGTTGGGGAACCATGTCGTCTGCGGCGGGGCGGCAGGGATTGCAGTGGTGGTCACTGGGGCTGTTCTGGCACCCTTTGCCGCTGTCATGGCAGCGTTTACCGCATCAGTAAAGGGTTTTACAGTTTTCTTATCGCAGTTTTCAATCAACATGCGGGCTCCACCGTGCCAAATTTCGATGGCTCCAAAAAGTAATCCCGTTTGGAATGAGATTGAGTTGATGTTTTCTAGGTTCATCTCTGATTGCTTGAACCCAAAGAGAAATCCATGGTCAAGAAGGAGAATTCTTTTTTGGGTACAAACTACTAGCCAGGTTGTTCCGTCCATTAGGCCAGAAGTTAGGTACTTGATGTTTTCATCATCATGGAGGATTTCCGGCAGATGGGTTACCTCCTTTGCCGTCCCGAACAGGTCAACCTCTCCCAGTGCTTTTATCTCTTCCTTAATGCTTTCAAGTGTCCGCATGGTTCCTCCTAACTATTCCCTTCTATAAATTAATACAAGTTTTCTAAACGATATTCCCATCCACTTATCCAGTCTTCTATGAGCTCAATTCGCTCAAGCTGCTTTTCTGTCAAGCTTGACGGGTCAATCTCCACGTCTTCAGCAAAAACCTCGATTTCTGCCATCATGGTTTCCATCTCTTCCATCACCTGCGTCTCGGAGAGGACCCCCTGTTCGTACTGCTTTAACAACTGCTCCATGTCGTTGAAAATCAGCTCGCCCTTATCAAGTCGCCTGTTTATCTCGTTCTTGGGCTCCAGACTGGAAATGGCGTATCGAAGAGGGTATCTTCCCTCCTCGTCGCCAGAAAAGCCCAGAGTAACCAAGCGTTTTTCCAGCTGTACTTTCCGTGCCTCCAGCTGCTGGGCCCGCTTGTGCTGGCTCTTTGAGACTGTTCCATCCTCAAATTCAACGGGAAGCTGCGGAAACTCCTCGTAGATGTCATTCATATAGTTGAAAAACCACTCTCCAGTCAGCTCTCCCTTTTCCATCCTGTCCGCCAGTTGCTCCACCTTGTTCAGAAACTCCTCGTCACGGTCAAGCGCCTGGTCTACCAGCTTGTTTCCACCACAGGATACCAGTAGGACTCCCAAGAACAAGCTGAACAGAATGCCAAATTTCTTTGCCTCGTTATGTGTCTTCATCTAAACCTCCTATATATTAAGATTATTATACGGGATGACACCTGACATATAATGTCGTGGTGGCGGGAGTTTTTTGTAAAAAATGGGGCTACCCGGAATACAGCACAAGGAGTTGGCTGCCAGGGCCAGGATAAAGCCTCGGACACTTTTGACCTATGTCGGCTCCCATCCATCCATGCCGCCGGCTGATGTGGCGGTAAGGCTTGCGGAGGCTCTGGATGTGAGCGTGGAATACTTGGTGGCTGGTTCAAGTAGCCGCCCGGAGATTTCATCCCGGTATCGTCATCTCGTAAGCACCTTTGAGAAGCTTTCCGAGAAGGAAAAGCAGGCCGTGGAGCTTCTAGTGCAGAAGCTCACCAGCTGAAAGGAGGCGTGCAGGTCAATGCAGGACTTAGGCGGCGGAGCTGTAGTCAGTCACTGCAATTTCAGAAATGGAGTCCTTGAGTTTTTCAACAATCTGCTCCAATTTTTTTGCAACCTCATTTGAATAGCTTGTATCTCCGCACTGCTGGCATCTGTCACAAGGAACGTTTCTTACGATAATTATGCATCGACCTAAATCAACCATAAATGTTGTTGTGTCAGGAACAATCCTTCCCTTGCATAAAAAACACATCGTTACGACCTCCTTTGAGTAGCGTTTTCTGCCCATTTTTCTGTACTTGGATAATATGCTGTAATCATATATATATGTTCTTGTGCAATACCGCAGACAACATGCAGAAGCTGCCGTTGTATAGTGAATCCTAAAACAAGACAACTTGGATGAGGATAATCATCTGGATACTGCTCAATGACTGTTCCAGTGTTGATGGCATTTTCCACATCTGATTGCTTTATACTTCTTTCCAGCAGCCTCACAAGAATGTGGTTAGTCCACCTGATTTTGCCTTGTTTGCAAAGTATTCTCAATTGATTTATGTCAACTACGTCTCCAAACTATACACCGATTCCAGTAGAACCGCAACACGCAAAAAAAACGCCACCGGCAGACGCTTCCTCCTCGTCTACCAGTGGCGTTTGTCCGTTTAGGCCCGGACTGTTGGCCGCGTACAATTTCTACAACTAGGAGTTATTAGCCGTTGTACACCGGTTTCTTGGAGATGATGGACATCACTGCTCCAACGATACAGCTTGCACCAATGATGATGAATGCCATGGTGTAGCTGCCTGTGCGACCCACAATCTGTACCGCAAGCTGGGGACCGATGATTCCACCGATTCCGTATGCCAAGAAGATGCGGGCATAGTTGGGGCCAGAGTACTTGACTCCGAAGTAGTCCACAACCAGTGATGGATAAGCACCCATCATCGCACCAAAACAGATGGCCAAACCACCGATACCAATAGAGATGGTAACGAAGTTTGTAAGGAATTGTAGAGAAACCAAGAGAACTGCGTTGATAACATAGATAATTGTTACAACACGCTTTGCCCCAAGCTTGTCACAGAGAGCACCACTCATAAAGCGTCCAGCGGTGTTGAAGATTGATAGCAGACTGACGATTGCTCCAGCCTCAGCAGCGGTAAGACCGGCAACTGCCTGTGCAATGGGAGATGCCTGACCAATGACCATGAGACCGGACATATTGGCGAACAGATACATAATCAGCAGGAACCAGTACTGCTTTGTTCGTAACATTTCTCCGGCGGTATAATCGTGGGCAGCTCCAGCTGCTGCACTTGCTGCTGGTGGAGTCCAGCCTTCCGGCTTGTATCCGTCGGGGGCAGCCTTCATCAGTGGTGCACCAATCAACATTCCAACCAAGGCAATTCCGCCCTGTACCCAGAAGGTCTGTCCAGGACCAAGGGTTGCAATCAGGCTGGTGCAGATGGGAGCAAATACGATGGAACCAAGACCGAATCCACCTACTGCAAGACCTGAAATAAGGCCTTTTTTATCTGGGAACCATTTAATACAAGTAGCAACGGGGGTTCCGTAGATAAATCCTACACCGATTCCACCCAGCACACCAAATCCCAGGTACAGCAGAATCAGGTTGTTTGCAAAACCACTGATAACAAGACCAAGTACATAGAACACAGTTCCAATAAGGGCTGTCTTTGTGGGACCCTGTTTTGCCAGAATCTTTGCCGCAGGAATCATCGAGATAGGGATGACCATGGTAGCAATGGACATGGCCAGGGAGACAGCTCCCTGTTCCCAACCATGGGTTTCGATGAGGGGCTTTACATAGATGCTCCAGCTATAGAGCATACCGGCACAGAAGTTGCTGAGTATGCCTCCAATCACAACTCGCCATCTAAGGGCATTACTGTTTGCCATATTTCCTCCTTTGGTAACCAGTAATATTGTTTAAGTTTACTGAAAGTATAAAACAGAGTGTAATTATTGACAATACAAGATGATAGAAATTTGAAAAAATTTATTTTTTATAGATAAAATAAGAATTTAAATGCAATAATTATATATTTGTAATATATACAATTAGTTGATGTGAGATGATTTTGTCAAAAAAAAATTTTTTTGACACATATAACAAAATGAGCTGAAATAGATTATAAAGGGCTGTCTGAAGTGAACTCTAGGTGTTATATTTATAAAACAACTTGCCCATTCAGTATGTACACACTATATTAGAATTATAGAGATAAATTCGGGGGCTTTATGAAGTTTTATTTATGGGGTAGAAACATCATTTGCTTTCTATTATTGGCAATTGTTTCTACTGGTTTTATCCTTGCCCAAGATGTGGCTCAAGCTGAGTCCAAAGGAAATTCCATCACCTTGACCGTTGACCAGGCGGTGGATTATGCCAACCAGAACAGCAAGACGCTGAAAAGCTCTGCCATTGACCTGGAAATGAAGAAGCGTGCAAACGACTACAAGTGGAACCAGTTGCTTCCTTCGGTGAATGTTTCCGCCACCATGAGCCGCAGCAATGAGTACACGGACACCATGGGAGCTATGATGGAGGGGATTTCTCAAATAGTCAGTCCTCTATACGAATTGCATGGATTTGATTTTTCTGTGCCTAAAACTGAGACTACGGAAGCGAATCACTGGATGGCCAGGGGAAACGTCGGCATCTCCTGGAACTTTTCCTTTGCCCTGGTGGACGGCCTGCGGCTCATCAGGAAGCAGTATGAGGCGGGGCAGATTACCTGGGATCAGACCCTGCGGCAGAATGAGCTGCAGGTCAGAAAGTTGTTCTATGGCCTGCTGCTCCAGCAGGAAGGGCTTGCTCTTCAGCAGCAGTCCTTGGAAAATGCCCGGTTGCGTGCCCAGCAGGCCCAGGTGAACTACCGCAACGGTCTCATTCCGGAGCTGGCCTTGCTGCAGGCCCAGGTAGCCTATGAAAACCAGCGTCCCTCCATCTTGAAACAGGAGCAAGCAATGAAGCAGCAGCTGGATTTGTTCGGCTTTTTGCTGGGAGTTCCTGCTGGAACGGAAATTGTACTGGAGGGGGAAATAAATCCTTCCTTTATAGACTTGGATACAGATGAGTTGATTTCTCTCTACGCCCAAAATCACCCGGACATCCTTTCCCTGCAGAAAAATCTGGAGATTCTAAACTTAAATCTTTCTGTTCAGAATATGCAGGCCTACACGCCCAGTCTCTCGCTGTCCTGGGGATTCCAGCCGGTGGTTGCCGACATCTCCTCCAACTGGATTGACACCTATGTGGACAACGGAGCCTTTTCGGCCACCCTTGCATGGAACCTAACCAATCTCTTGCCCTTTTCTGCCAACCGTCAGGCAGCCAAGGACATAAAGGACAATATCCGCAAGCTGGAGCTTTCTTTGGAGACATTGGTGGAAAAAACCGAGCTGGACATCCGCACCCAGGTGGATGCCTTGGCCCAGTCCCAGGCTGCAATAGAGGCTTCTGCCGGGAACATCCAGCTGGCCCAGCGCTCCTACGACATGACACTGGTGGCATACCGAAACGGAACAGTGGAGTTGCTTGATGTGAGGGACGCTGAAAATCAGTTGAACCAGGCAAAGCTGGGTCTGGCCAACGAGAAATTCAACTACCTTTCCGGCTTGATGGATCTTGAGTATACTCTCAATACAAAACTAGGAAACTAAGGGCCACTGGACCCAAGAAATATGAGGATAATGATGACACAGAAAATAGTTCGATGTGTAGCCCCGGCTTTGGCCCTGGCAGTTGTTTTTTCCGGTTGTTCAAAGAAGGACCAGACTGCGGTGGTAGCCGCTACTGCTCCTCAGGAGACGGTGTTTGCGGTAAATACCTATGTAGTGGCAGCGGAAAACCTTGATGAGTACCTTGAGTTTGGTGGAGACGTGGTTGCGGCTTCCAGCGTTGATGTGATGCCAGATACCTCTGGAAAGCTTACCGACATTCGGGTGAAGGTGGGGGATTATGTGGAGCGGAACCAGATTTTGGCTCGGGTAGACCCGTCACGTCCCGGTATGACCTATGAGACAAGCCCTATCCGTGCTCCTGTGGCGGGAACAATCACCTCCTTCCCGGTGTCTATGGGAAGCATGGTGGCCCCTTCCATGTCCATCGCAAAGATCAGCAGTACCAGCAAGCTTGAGGTGGACATCAGCGTGGCGGAGCGGTTTGTCTCCCGTATTGAAGTAGGACAGGCTGCCCTACTGACCTTTGATGCCTATCCCGGAGAGGTTTTTACTGCCAAGGTGGCCGAGGTGAATCCTGTCTTGGACACAACAACTCGTTCCATGGGAGTAAAGCTGGTGCTGGATCCGCCGGACAATCGGATTAAAATCGGCATGTATTGCCGGGTCAAGCTCATTACAGAGTCAAAGGCCGATGTGGTGGCCATTCCACGGTCTGCCATTTTGACTCGTTCTGGCCAGGACACGGTGTTTGTGGTGAATGGTGGTGCAGTGGAGCTGCGGCCCATTACCGTGGGCATTACCGTGGATGATATGGTGGAAGTGGTGTCGGGGCTTGTTTCTGGCAATGAGATTGTAATGTCTGGTCAAACCTTGCTGGATTCTGGCAGCAAGGTGAATGTTGTGGGCCG
Organism: Spirochaetaceae bacterium; assembly: GCA_017622135.1. Lineage (GTDB taxonomy): Bacteria > Spirochaetota > Spirochaetia > Treponematales > Treponemataceae > Treponema_F. The sequence goes on along the minus strand of JAGARR010000030.1, from coordinate 27,583 downwards.
CCAGCAGGGAGGTAATTGATGACCCTCTCCAAGATGGCCGTAGAAAAGCCAACTACGGTTCTGATTATCTTCGCCGTTTTGACGGCACTGGGTATCTATTCTACCACCCAGTTGCCCATCGACCTGTTGCCGGATATGGAGATGCCGTACATAGCCATTTCCACCACCTACACAAATGCAGGACCAGAGGAAGTGGAGCGTTCTGTGACACGACCACTGGAAAGTGCTGTTTCTAGCGTTACGGGCTTGGATACCATGCAGTCAATCTCCTCCTCTGGTTCCAGCCTGATTATGTTGATTTTGAATTTCGGCACGAACCTTGATGCGGCCACCAACGAAATTCGTGACAAGATTGACCTGGTGAAAGGATATTTACCGGATGATGCGGGAACACCTTTGATTATTAGGGCGGATCCCTCCATGATGCCCATCATGTCCTACGTGTTGAGTGGTAACCGGACGCCAGAGGAGCTGCGGCAGTATGCGGAGGATGTGGTGCAGCCTCGGCTAGAGCAGGTGGACGGTGTTGCCTCCGCCTCCATCAGCGGTGGCCGTGAAAAGGCCATCGTCATCGATATTCCTCGTGACCGTCTGGAAGCATACTCCCTCACCATTACGCAGATTGCCCAGATGATTGGTGCCCAGAACATAGAAGGCTCTGGTGGAACAATTTCTGAGAATGACACCACCTATTCCATCACTACCTCTGGTGAGTATACCTCATTGGAGGATATCCGTAACACGGTGGTGGCCTACAAGGCCGCCGGCGGCTACGGTATGGGTGGAGCTCCCACTGTGAGTAAGATCTTGCTGCGGGACATTGCCGATGTGTACGAGGGCTACAAACCCGTGTCCAGCCTTGCCTATTTGAATGGGACTCCCTGTGTTATCCTGAATATCCAGAAGCAGAGCGGCAAGAATTCCGTGCAGGCGGCTCAACTGGTTCGCAATCAGGTGGAGGAGATTCAGACCCTGTTGCCTGCGGACGTAAAGCTGACAGAAGAAATGAATACCACTGACATCATCGAGACTTCTATCGACAACATTGTCAGCTCAGTTGTTTCAGGTGCTGTTCTGGCAGTTTTAGTGCTGCTGGTGTTTCTTCGTAGTATTAAGAGTACCATCATCATCAGCTTGACTATCCCCATTTCCTTGGTGATTACCCTGGGTATCATGAAGTTCGCCGGATTCTCCTTGAATCTGATGACCTTGGCCGGTCTGTCTCTGGGTGTAGGTATGCTGGTGGACAACTCCATCGTTATATTGGAAAACATCTACACGTATCGGTCCAAGGGTGCCAAACCAAAGGCGGCTGCCATACTCGGTTCCCAGGAAATGATTATGGCTATTATAGCTAGTACCCTGACTACCATCTGCGTATTCCTTCCGCTGATTATGTACAGCAGCGAGCTGGAGATGGTGGGACAGATTTTCTCTGGCCTAACCTTCACCGTTGTGTTCTCCCTGATTTGTAGCCTTGTGGTAGCGGTTATTCTGGTGCCGGTGCTTTCCTCAAAGTACCTGAAGCTGGAAAACCTTGCGAACCGTCAGCTGACTGGTATTGCGGGGCGTTTTGACCGTGCAGTTGGTAGTTTCTTTGATCGGCTGGACAATGGCTACGCCAATTGTGTCCGCTGGGTGCTGCACCACAAGATTCTGCTTTTGGGAACGATTTTGGTCCTTCTGATTGTCAGTATTGCCCTGATTCCGGTGGTGGGCTTTATCAACATGCCGGAGCAGGAGTCCAACACTATTTCCGTCAGCTTGGAGATGCCCAAGGGAACACGACTGGAAACTACCGACCAGGTGATTCGCCAGCTGGACACTATGGTGCAGCAGAACGTGACGGGAATTAAGTCCACCACAATGTCTGTGGGTGGTGCCAGCATGATGGGTCTGGGAGGAGCCTCCACCAATACGGCGACTCTGAGCATTTCCCTGTATCCGCAAGCAGAGCGGCAGCCTGGATGGGATACCACTGACCAAGCCATTGCAAAGGTGCGGGGCCTGTTCAACCAGTTCCCCGGCGCTGAGTTCACCCTCAGCTCCAACAGCATGGCCTCCATGACCGGAAGCGATGTTGACGTCGTTATCAAGAGCAATAGCATGGACCAGCTGCAGGCTGCCTCTCGTGACATCGTGAATGCCTTGGTGGAATATGATAGTGATATTGTTACGGAGGTTACCAGCAGTCTTGAGGACGGTCTTCCCCAGATTGACATTGTGATTGACCGGAACAAGCTGCAGGAGCTGGGACTGAACATCTACTCTGTCAGCAATGAAATCAAGGCAAATGTGAACGGTGCAACTGCCAGCCGTTACCGTGACGGTGGAAACGAGATAGATATTCTTGTGCAGCTTTCCGAGGATGACCGCTCCAAGGTGCTTGACCTGGAGCAGATTTTTGTCACCAACTCCACCGGCCAACGGATTCCCTTGTCTAGCTTTGCCGCATATCAGGAAGGCACTTCACCGGTGTCCATTGTCCGCGAGAACCAGATGCGCACCATCCATATTACCGCCAAGAAAATCAATTGGCGGCAGTCAGCTGAGGAGGTGCAGCGGTTGGTGGAGCGGACCATTCAGGAGCACGTGGTACTGGGAGATGATGTGAACTTGAGCTACAGCGGTAGCTTTGAGTCCCTGCAGGAGAACCTGCGGATGTTTGCGGTCATCATCATCATGGCGGTGATTCTGGTGTTCGCCGTTATGGCCAGTCAGTTTGAGTCCTTCCTGGATCCCTTTATCGTGCTGTTTACGATTCCGCTTTCCATCATCGGAATTGTGGCCATCTATCTGGCAGTTGGCTCCCCGCTGAACATCATTACGGCAGTTGGTGCCCTCGTTCTGGTGGGTGTTGTTGTAAACAACGGTATCGTTCTGGTGGACTTTACCAACCTGCTGCGGAAGCGAGAGTACAGTCTGGAGGATGCCTGTGTGGAGGCCGCACGCAGTCGTTTGCGGCCCATCCTCATGACCACACTCACCACCGTGCTGGGACTGGTGCCCATGGCCTTCTTCCCCGGCGAGGGCTCCGAGATGACTCAGCCCATTGGTCAGACGGTTTTGGGTGGCCTTACCTTCAGCACCACCATGACACTGTTCCTGATGCCGGTTCTGTACTACATCTTCAATCGGTACCGTGAAAAGCGGGCGGAGAAGAAGGAAGTCCGTCGGCAGAGGAGGGCTGAGAAGAAGGCCGTGAAGCTTGCGGCTGAGGCTCAGCAGCGGAAGGAGAAGGAGGCTGCCAAGTCCAGAAAGGCGACACTGGTGAAGAATGACAAGCCTGCGGAGGATTTGGAGGATGAGGAGTCAGTCGAGGAGTTTTCCGCACGGAAGAGTTTTGGAATGGAGGATTTAGATGAGTAAGGAAGAACTTGAAGAAGAGGTTGTCCAGAAGGCAAAGAAAGAGAAGAAGGAAAAAAAGGACAAGAAGTCCAAAGACAAGGGCGATGAGCCAAAGCTGCAGCGGCTGGAAATCATCATGAGCCAGTCCATTGAGGAGGACTTTGTAACAGCCTTCATGAAGGAAGATACTGGCCGTATGTTCACCAAGCTGCCGGTGGTGATGGGCCGTGGTGTCACCGACCCCAAGATGGGGGATGCCGTGTGGCCCCAGCTGAACTGCATGTACATCATCATCTGTACAAAGGAGCAGGCCGAGGCGACCAAGGCCATCGTTTCTCGGCTCCATCAAGAGTATCCCCACGAGGGACTGGCCTGCTTTACCAGCAAGGTGAAGATGATGTAGTTTGGGAAAGATTCCGTTCTTGCTGTAGAAAAAAGGGAATTTTCCATAAAAAAATCAAACTAAGGGCTTGTAGGATTGGGTGATTGCACTGGTATCTACAAGCCCTTTTCTGTGCAGGGGATGTGGTTGGTAAGAAAAATCAAACCAACCATTTCCTCCATTTTAGATTCCTCTGCCTTCTACCGAAACACATACAAGAGGATGTATGAAAAAGCTTGTGTGTTACTGGTTGGTGATGGGGATGGTGGGAGTGGTGATTGCCCAGCATCGGGGACGGGACAATCCTGCCTTTTTGTCTTCAGAATTCAATCCGAAGTATACGGCCTCTTCCATCATGATGGAGGAGGTTTCTGGCGGTGTGCGGATTTATGCCGCCCAGAACCTGGGCCGTTATTTATATTCTGTGGCAGATGACGCAACCCAGCTGGTGTGGAATCAGGAGCATCTGCCCTGGATGGAGGGTGCGGCGGGAAACGGCGTGGGGCAAACCATCAAGCTTTCCTGTGACAAATCATTTTCTTCCCTTAACATATTGAATGGCTACGTTGATTTGGCCAATCCTAGTGCCTTTCGGGAGAACAGCAGGGCAAAGTCCATTAGGATAGAGGATTTGGACAATGGACTGGTGTACCAGCTGAAGCTGGCGGACGAGATTGCCTTCACTGGAATTCAACTGAAGCTGCCCACCTGCAATGTCCTCCTCCTCATTACTGAGGTGTACGAGGGCTCGGTGTATCAAGATGCCTGTATCAGCGCCCTCATTCCGGAGGATGCTCCCTCCACCTTCTATTTTCAGGGTCAGGGAGATGGCCGAGCCGTGGGTGTCGGCCGCCGATTTTAGGGAGAAAACAGGTGAATTGAGATCAAATCAATATTCAAACTCAGGTAAAAAGGGTAGAATGGAAGGAAGGGCCACTGGTGTGGCCAGTCCCCCAAGAATTTCAGAATATGCGGAGGCTTTTATGGACAAAACAGCTGCAACTGGTGTTTCAAAGGTTTACTTTACGAATTTTCGTACCACCTTTCAGGAGGGCTTGCTGCCCAAACTGCGGCGGCTGATGATTACGGCGGGAATCAAGGACATTGACTTCCAGGGAAAATTCGTGGCCATCAAGATGCACTTTGGGGAGCCGGGAAACCTTGCCTTCCTGCGGCCCAATTATGCCAAGGTGGTGGTTGATCTGGTGCGGGAGCTGGGAGGCCGTCCCTTCCTGGTGGACTGCAACACTCTGTACGTGGGCAGCCGCAAGAACGCCCTGGACCATTTGGATGCCGCCTTTCTCAACGGTTTTTCCCCGCTTTCCACCGGCTGCCACGTGATTATCGGGGACGGGCTCAAGGGTACCGACGAAGCCTATGTTCCTGTTCCCAAGGGCCAGTACGTGAAGGAGGCAAAGGTGGGCCGTGCGGTGATGGATGCGGACATCATCATCTCCCTGAACCACTTCAAGGCCCACGAGGCAACGGGCTTTGGCGGTGCCATCAAGAACATCGGCATGGGCTGCGGCTCCCGCGCCGGCAAGATGGAGATGCACGCCGCAGGAAAGCCCTACGTCTACACCAAGAAGTGCATTGGCTGCACCATGTGTCAGAAGAACTGCGCCCATGACTCCATCACCATCACCGACAAGAAGGCCTTCATCGATCAGGATGCCTGTACTGGGTGCGGCCGCTGTATCGGCGTGTGCCCCACCGATGCCATCCGCCCCGGAGCCGACAACTCCAACGATGTGCTGAACTGCAAGATGGTGGAGTACACCGCTGCCATCCTTCACGGTCGGCCCCACTTCCATGTGAGTCTGGCTATGGACATTTCCCCCTACTGCGACTGCCATGCGGAGAACGACGCTCCCATTGTGCCCGACGTGGGAATGTTCGCCTCCTTTGACCCGGTAGCCATCGATGTGGCCTGTGCCGATGCCGTCAACCAGCAGCCGGTGAGTGCCGGGTCAAGCCTGGCTGAAAAGGAGCATACCCACGGGGATCACTTCTGTGACGTGCATCCGGCCACTGACTGGAAGAGCCAGATTGCCCACGGGGAAAAGATGGGGCTTGGTAGCGGCACCTATGAGTTGATTGTGATTTGAGTTTAACGTAGCAAGGCCAGCCTTTGGGGCTGGCCTTATATGTTGTTGGCAGGAGGATTTCTTCCCTAGCCTGTAAAATGCTCGCTTCTCAGACTCACCTCGCCAGACTCCAGCAACCGCTGACTGCCGTCCTCCAGTTGCACCTGGAGACGGGCTCGGTGGTCAATTCCCAGCACGGTAGCTGCATATGACTGGTGGCTGGAGTCGGGTAGGGGAAAGACCACCACCTTCTGTCCCGGCTTCAGGATGCTGAGACGCCGGTACTCCTCCATGATTCCTCCTGCACTATGATGCCGTTTATGCTGCTGCCACACTATGCCCAGGTCTGTCATCAGGTGCTGCACAATGGCTGCGGTCAGCTGGTTTCTCTGGAGGCGGCTGTCTCCCGGAGGTAGCACTGTTCCCGCAATGCCTTCCAGCTCTTGAGGAAAGCCCTTCATGGACTGTGCTACATTCACTCCGATTCCGATGATGGCGGCGGGGATGCTTCCCAGGGTTTGGTCGGCCACTCCTTCCGTCAGAATTCCACAAATCTTCTTTCCCTGGTAGAAGATGTCATTCACCCACTTGATGCTGGCTGCAATGCCGTAGACCTGTTTCAAAGCCTGGCAGACTGCCAGCGCTGCAGTAGCGGTAATGAGTGCCGGATCTTGAATGCCACCCGGTGGAACCACCACGATGGACAGGTAGAGCCCCACAGAGCTGGGGGAGTAGAAGCTGCGTCCTTGTCTTCCTCGTCCGGCAGTCTGGTGCTCTGCCAGAAAGAGTGAGCCGTGGAGCTTCCGTCCGTGGCCAGTGAGGCTGCCATTGGGATGGTGAAGCGGCTCTTCCTTGATGGCAGCTTCCACCGCTTGCCGTGCCACGCTATTGGTGGAGTCCACAACGGGATACAGGTGGATTTTCTCCTGCCAGGCAAAGGCCGAGAACAGGAGGTTGTCCACATCTGTATGCTGGAGGGAAAGATTGTTCGGCATAGTGACGCTGTGGGCCAGCAGGTCAGAAAGGATGAACCTGTCCAGCAAATCCATGTGGGCGTTCTTGGATTGGGAAATCAGAGTATAGGGAAGGGGGGAGCGCTGTTCCATACTAGTGGCTTCCCAAGGCCTGCACCATAGTACAGACGATGTGTGCACTTATGTTAGCTCCTTCCTTTTCGTTGAATCGCGCCGTTGTTTCCCCGTGGTCATCCGCCATGTCTGACATACAGCGAATCACCACAAAGGGAATTCGGTTGACAAACGCCACGTGGCCGATGGCCGCACCCTCCATCTCCACACAGGCGGGATTGCAAAGACTCTTGATCTTCTCCTTCATTTCGTTGGAGCCAATGAATTGGTCGCCCGAAGCAATGAGTCCCTGGATGGTGTTCTTGCAGGGAAAATTTTTCTTGCAGGCGTCAGTGGCCAATTTGACCATGCTGGAATCTGCCGGAAAGGTTCGGTTCATGCCAGGTATTGTGCAGCTCTCGTAGCCCCAGTTGGTGGCGTCCACATCATGGTACATGACCTCGGTGGAGATGACCATATCCAGCACTCCCAATCCAGATGCCATGGCTCCTGCCACACCGGTATTTATCAGATGGGTAATCTTGAATTTAGTGATGAGCAGCTGGGCACAGAGGGCGGCATTCACCTTTCCCACCCCAGAGCGAACTACCACCACTGGTGTTTCCATCAGGAAGCCTTCCAGAAAGTCCAACCCACAAACCTGATGGAGGATGATGCCAGAAATGTTCTGGCAGATTCTCTCAATTTCCACATCCATTGCACCAATAATGCCTATTCTATTCATTTGAATCTCCTTCTCTCTTATTTTTATGCGAAAAACAGTAAAAAAAAGTAATAAATGCGAAAAAATCTATTGACATTTTTTTACCGATAAAGTATGATTTATTTAGTAGCAATGATAAAAGCCGTGCCGCGTTTTCTTCCTCCTTTAGCGCACGGTTTTTTTTATATTCCGAATGCTTTTCTGACTCCCTCCATATATCCTGCCTTGTCATAAAAATAGCTTCCGATATGGGGTGCACCGGGAACATGGATTTTCAGCACCTTTTCCGAACCAGCTGCTTCTTCCAACTGGTGAGCCATGTCAGGACTGATGAATGCATCATTTTCACCGTGGAACAGCACCAAGGGCACCTTTTGTGTGGCCAGTTCCCTGCGGCGAATCAATGCGTTCCGGGCAGAATCCTGGGAGTAGAAGAATCCGCAGCGCAGGTAATTTACGGTGGAAAGACCTGCGAGCATCAGCCTTATGGCCAGCTGTATTACTGGAGAGGAACCAAAGATGACTGTTCCCTGCTGGCTCAACTGGTCCAGTGCCGACGAAAAGCCGCAATCTGCCGCCACTCCTCTGATAGTATCGGCGGATTCCAGGGCAGTCTTCTCATTTAATGCTTGAATTACCGTGACGGCACCCATGGATACACCGTGGAGAATCAGATTTGTTTGAGAGCCTTTCAATTCCTGAATCCTTTCTATCCAGCGGGCCACATCCTTGGCATCGGTGTAGCCCATGGTGATGTTCTTGCCGCCTGACTTTCCGTGGGCTCGGCAGTCCACAGACAAAACGGAAAAACCCAGCCTGTGATATTCTTCTGCCAGATAAGCCATTCCAGCGGCAGAGTCGGTGTAGCCATGCACCAACAGTGCGACCCCCTTGCTCCCAGCAGTTTCCCACAGGTAGCCAGCTAAGGTGATTCCATCGTAGGCGGTGACAGAAAGCTCCTGGATTTCACCCTTTTCCAGTAAGGTCAGCCAACGCAATTTGGCCTCCAGCACAGGAATCATAATCTTTGGGTCATTGACGTGGGCGGAAAGGACGGCAAACTTGTCGTTCGTTTTTACTCCATCCACCTGTCCTCCTGGAGCATTCTGCCGCATTTTTTCCAGAGCCTGCTGAATCACCGTGGGATTGGTGGAGCCGTCGTCAGGCTTGCGGACAAAAAGCTCCTTGAACATGATGGCACCTGCCATGAGAGCGCCTCCTGTGATGAGAAGGATTATGACTCCTACAATGATAATGGCCGTCATAAGGATGTACTCCGCTAGTAAAATTTTCGTATTTTATTTATAGTGAACAACAAAGAAGCGTTTGGCCCGAAAGCCTGCTTATTGTATCACAAGGGAGGTTTCATGTATATCGATAGCTACTATTTAATTCTTGTGGTTCCAGCCCTGCTGCTGTCCATGTGGGCGCAGGTGAAGGTAAAGTCCACCTTCGAGAAGTTTTCCAAGGATGCCGTTGCCAAGAATATCACGGGGGCTCAGGCTGCCGCCTACCTGCTGAAGGTGAACAATATCACTGATGTGAAGGTTGAGAAGGTTGCGGGCAATCTCACCGACCACTACGACCCGTCCCACAAGGTGCTGCGTCTTTCTGAGTCCGTGTACGGAAAGGCCACGGTTGCGGCGGTGGGTGTCGCTGCCCACGAGACAGGCCATGCCATCCAGCACGCCACAAAGTACGGGCCGCTGGTGCTCCGCAGCACATTGGTTCCAGTAGCAAATATTGGTTCTGCCATCGGCCCTACCTTGGCCATTGCGGGTTTGGTTTTGAGCTTTGGAATCCTGGTGGATATTGGCTTGCTGCTCTTTGCCGGCTCCGTTCTCTTCTACGTGGTGACATTGCCGGTGGAATTCAACGCCTCACGCCGTGCCATTGCAATCCTTGGCAAGTCCGGTGCCATGAATCAGGATGAGCTGAAGGGAGTGAAGAAGGTGCTCAGCGCTGCCGCCATGACCTACGTTGCTTCGGCCTTGTCCGCCATCGGAAACTTCATCCGCCTCCTGTTGATTGCCCGGAACCGCAGGAACTAGAAACTGTAGCCGGCTCCCACGCCACCGGACCAACTGAAGGGATCCTTTGCACCGAATGCGTAGTCAAAGTTGATTTTTGGCTCGATGTAGGTCCTCCCGCTGGAAATTCTCCAGCCCACGGAGCCGCCCATGGTGAAGTGCTTTGAAAAGACCTTTTCCTGCCAATTGAATTTTCCGCCCATGTTTATCTCGGCAAAGGCTCCTGAAAAGGGGTAGAGCCGGGCAAAGACGGTGGGTGTCACGGCGAACTTGTGCTCAAAGTCTGTTTGGCCTGCAAGCTTGATGCCTGCACTGGCAATGGACAGGAACTGGTATTCAAAGTTCCAGCTGCCAGTACCTTGGGGCTTCATGTCGCTGCCAAAATTTACATCCACAGAGCCACCGGTGGAGATTTGGGCGGTGGCAAGTCCCAGGACTCCTGTCATCAGTATAATCGTCAGCAATCGTTTCATTATTTTCCCCTTCTCTACTATAATAAATCGGTAAAGGATCCTGTTCCTTCACTAGGGATGAACGAATCAGGCTTGTGATAGCATTGCTAAAAAGACGCTCTTCTTGTAAGATTTCTCAATTGATTTTCGGAACTTAATAATGAATCCACGTCATAAAAATTCCTGAAAAATTTAGATATAGAAGGTTGATGCGATATGAAGACGAAAATATTTGTGATGCCCCTTTTGATTGCTTTGGTGGGTTGTGTGATTTCTTGTGCCAAGGAGGAGGCACCCCTTGTGCATAATCCTGAGATTGCATCTCAGTTGGCTGGCGGCTGGCAGGAAAGCTTTACCTTTGACACGGAGATTTCCACTGATGAGGAGAGTCCCCAGCTGGTGACAGGGACCATTACCTCTCGTGCTGTCAGTGTTATGACGCTGAACGAGGACCAGCACTTTTCCATTGAGTCCCGGCAGGAGATGGTTTCCTATGTTCCTGTAGAGGGGACGAAGGCTTTATCGGAGGAGGAGTTGCGGTTATATTTTAATCAGATGGTAACGGTAACTGGTACCTTTGCTGCCTCAGACAAGTTCATTGAGTTTGACCGCCAGTGGATTTCAGTGAATGGGGCTGCACCGGTGGCCTTTGAGTCCTACAAGGAAGCCGCATCCCTCACTGGTGGAGATATGCAGCGGGCGTTATGGGACTTGGTGGACGACCAGTTGACTATTTTGACAGCAGACGGAGCTTCAACGAAGGAAACCGTCTACACCCGAATAAACTAGGATATTTTGTGGAAAACCTGTGGATAAACTACAGGGAAGGAGAATAACATGAGCAATGCGACGGACATACAGGCTCCCCGCTGGGATTTGACCCAGATTTTTTCTGGATTTGATGGGGCCGACTATCAGCAAGCACTGGCAGACTACACTGCCGGTATGGATGATTTGGACAAGCGGCTTGCAGACGAGGCGGCCCAGCAGGAGGATTTTCCCCGCTGGCTGGCCTCCTACCTGACGGCATCCAACAGGACCGGGGCCTTGGAGGAATCCTTGAATGCTTTTGCCTATTCCTGCTACTCCACGGACACCACCAATTCTGAGTATCTGAACAATTTGTCCAAGCTGGAAGAGCTGGGCTTGCTGTCCACTGCCCAAAATCTGGTTTTCCAAGACATTCTCACAAAATATTCACAGGACTTATCCACTTTTTACACAAGTTATCCACAATTTTGCCAGTACAAATACGTTTTGGAACAGGTTATCCAGGATGGAAAGCACCGCATGAGTCAGGCGGAGGAGAATTTGGCCGCCGACCTGTGCCGCACTGGTGGGGCAGCCTGGAGCCGCCTCCACGAGCAGGTCATCTCCAACCTCACCGACCCGGCCACGGGAAAGACCTTCAACGAGATTCGCAACGAGACCTACAGCCCTGATGCAGCAGTGCGGAAGGCGGCCTGGGAGACGGAAATCCGTCTGCTGAAGTCCGTGGAGATTCCCATTGCGGCGGCCTTGAATAATTTGAAGGGAGCCACCGTCACCTTGAACCGTCGCCGTGGCTGGAGTCAGGCTGTCAGCCGTGCCTTGGCCTCTGCCAACATGGGGGAAAAGACCCTGTCCGCCCTCATCGGTGCAATCGAGGACTCCCTTCCCTTCTGGCGCGAGTATTTGCAGCTGAAGGGGCGGCTGCTGGCAATGGATGCTGGCGGCTCCCCAAAGGCTGTTTCGGGCTGTGCCTTCTACGACCTGTTTGCTCCCTTGCCCAGCCTTGCCGCTGATTTTGCCGAGTCAGGCTCTCCAAGCAGGGCTTCTGCCGGAGCTGATTCCGCCGGAGCCGACGCAGTGAAGATGGAGGGCTGGAGCTTTAGCGAGGCCAGGGACTACATCGTGGAGCGGTTCAGCGGCTTCTCTCAGGACATGGGGAACTTTGCCCGCACCGCCTTCGAGCAAAACTGGATTGACGCCGAGGTGAGAAAAGGTAAGGTGGGTGGTGCCTACTGCATTGACTTTCCCTCCAAGGGTGTTTCCCGAGTGCTTTCAAATTTTACCGGCAGCTTTTCCGACGTGACAACCCTGGCCCACGAGCTGGGACACGCCTACCACCACCACTGCATCGCTGGCCTGGACTACGAGCTGACCCACTATCCCATGACCTTGGCGGAGACTGCCAGCATCTTTGCGGAGAACATCGTCATGAAGGATATGATTTCCCGCTGCCGGGGCTTTGACAGGATGCAGCTTTTGGAGCTCCACCTACAGGACAGCTGCCAGGTGCTGGTGGACATCCTGAGCCGCTTCTATTTTGAGCAGTCGGTCTTTGCGGTGCGGGAGCAGTCTGAGCTTTCCGCCGCTGACTTCTGCCGTCTGATGGCCCAGGCCCAGGAGCGCTCCTACGGCAGCGGTCTCTCTGCTGAGCGTCACGAATACATGTGGGCGGTAAAGACCCACTACTACAGTCCCGACTTGGACTTCTACAACTTTCCCTACGCCTTTGGCCTCTTGTTTGCCCTTGGATTGCACGCCCAGTACCAGAAGGAGGGAGCAGGCTTTAGCAAGAAGTACCAGCAGCTGCTGAGGGATACCGGCAGTTTTTCCTGCGAGGAGGTGTGCCGCCGTGCTGGCTTCGACATCGAGTCAAAGGAATTCTGGGCTGATGGCATTGCAACCTTTGCGGAGGAGCTGGAGGAGCTAAAAGCCTACGAGAAGGCTGTGGCCAAAAGTAGCCATAGCCGCAAGGCTGACTGAGGGCCGGTGGAGATGGAATTGCTTGCCGGTGAGAAGACTGAAAGACCGGAGCCATCACAGGAATTGTACGACGGCCGCCACTCCCGCACCATCCGTCTGGTGGGGGAAGAAGCGGTGGAAAAGCTGTGGAAAAGTAAGGTCTTTGTGGCGGGGCTGGGGGGCGTTGGCTCCTATGTGGTGGAGGCCCTGGCACGGGCGGGAGTGGGAAGCTTTGTGCTTTTGGACAAGGACCGGGTGGTGGAAAGCAATATCAACCGCCAGCTGGTGGCCAGCTACCAGACTCTGGGCCAGCTGAAAACCGATGTGGCGGCGGAACGGATTCGTGCCGTCAGCCCCCAAGCCCAGGTGACCTGTCTTCCCCTGTTTTACGGCAAGGACACCGCCGCCCAGGTTGATTTTTCCGGCTGCCACTTCATCGCCGACGCCATCGACAACGTGACGGGAAAAATCCTGCTGGCCCAGGCTGCACGGGAGCACCGCATTCCCATAATCGCATCCATGGGCACCGGCAACAAGCTTGACCCCAGCCGCTTCCAGATTGCAGACATTTCAAAGACTTCGGTATGCCCCCTGGCACGGGTTATGCGGCGGGAGCTGCGGGCACGGGGAATCACGACCGGCTACACCGTGGTGTTTTCCACGGAGCCGCCCCACGCAGAGCTCCCCAGCCAGACTCCCGCCAGCATCTCCTTTGTGCCCGCCGCCGCCGGCCTGCTGATGGCCTCCCACATCATCCGTCAGCTGATGGGCTGAGCGGTCGGTGCAGCGGCCAGCCTTTTGGTTGGCTGCACGTGCTTCCACGGTTATACTGTGTATATCAGTGCATTATAGCGACAACACTCATTCTGAGGAGGCAATGTATGGCAAACATCACCGTGACATTAGATGACGAGGATAAGCAGCGGCTGACAGAATTCTGCGACCACATCGGCATGTCGGTTTCCACCCTGTTTACAATTTTTGCCAAGAAGGTCATCCGGGAGGGGGAAATTCCCTTCAAGTTGGGACTGGACAAGCCGAACCGAGCCACTATCCGGGCCATGAAGGAGGGCGAGTGGATAGTGAAGAACCTAGACAAGGTGAAGGTCTACGACAATGTGGAGGAAATGTGGGAGGACTTAAAGAAATGAAGTATAGGGTTGCCCCACCAGTAAATTCAAAAAGGAGTATAAGCGTGCCCTCCGGCGTGGAAAAGGATGAGGCCCAAGCTCAGTATTGGAAGCAGAAGGCAATCGAAGCCGGATGGGAAGAGTAGTCTGATTAATTCTTACTATCCCATCCCAAAATAAAAATTTTCCACTGGATTTTCCCCCAATTTCCAGTGGAAATTCGCTGCATTTTCACTGGAAAATTTATCCAAGGAGGCATAATGAAATTCTACTATTGCGAATATTGCGGCGTAAAGCAGCCCAACCTGAACCTGCTGGTAACGGGCTACTGCCTGTACAATCCAGACAGGGCTCACGGCCGCCACAAGCTGTACGAGGGGTCGGAAAAGCCCTTGTACCACTGCAAGTATTGCGGGGCAAAGTATCCCAACCTGAAGCAGCTGGTGATGGGGGACTGCCTCTACAGTCCCCACCGCAAGCATTCCCCTGCGTTATAAGGAGGCGTGGCCATGAACAAGGATTTGTATCCCGCCAGCGAGCACCACCTCATAGACCAGCTGCATTCCCTCTTTTCCCGGTGGCGAAAGGCGTTGGATGCTGCGGGGCTGCCGGGGCTTTCCGGGGACCTGCTGGTGACGGATGGATTGTATCCCCGCTACACCATGCAGAAAATCCGCCTGCTGTTCATCGGGCGGGAGACACTGGAGATGGAGGGTGAGGATTACATCGACGTGCTGTTTTCCGCCTACAAGGAGAATCGGGTGGCTGGCACCAGCCTGAACGGGCACCAGTTCCACTCGCTGATGCTGCGGCTTGCCTGGGCCGTGCAAAACCGGCTGCCGCCTTGGGAGCAGGTTCCTCCTGCAAGCGCCCTGGCGGAGCAGCTGGGAATGGAGGGGGGATTCAGCTTTGCCTTTATGAACCTGTCCAAGCTCAGCAACGAGAGCGGCAGCTGGCAGGCAGACCGCAGTCTCATCAGCCGCTTCATCCAGCTTTCCTGCCCCCAGCCGTCAGCGCAGTCCTCTGCTGCCTGCACCGGAAATCCTCCCGGCAACCTCATCCTGGAGGAGATAGGACTCCTTGCGCCCCACCTCATCATCACCATGAATATCGGGGAGTATTTCCCCCGGATTGGCAGCTTCCGCCCCGTGGAGTTCGGTGGCGACGTGAGCCTCTACCAGCTGGAGCTCCCGGATGGCCGCCTGGTGCCCGTGGCAGACACCCACCATTTTTCCGCCCCCGGAAAATCCCCCCAGCGGGACTACTACCAGCCCCTGGTTCAGCTATGGCCCAAGACGGGGCTGTGACCGCTTGCTTGGGGGCGTGGTTCCGCAAGCATTTCCCCGCTTTGGAGACAAGCCCCTGCCCCTTTCAGCCTTGCCTTTCGGGGTGGGAAAATAATTGTAATTTGAACTGAATTAGTATAAGATGAGTGTACAAGAGGTGCTTATATGTCACAAATTGCTTTTAGCGTCCGAATGGACTCAAGGCTGAAGGAAGAATTCTCTGCCATGTGCGAGGCCTTTGGTATGCCCGTTTCCACAGCCATAAATCTATTTGCAAAGGCGGTTGTGCGGGAGCAGAGAATCCCCTTTGAGATTCGTGCAGACATGCCTAATGACGATACCCGGCGTGTCTTTGAGCTGGCGGAGGCTGGCAAGGAACTGAATGGCCCCTTTTCGTCCATGGAGGAACTGAGGAAATCCTTGGATGCTTGAAATCGTCTATACAAACCAGTTCAAACGAGACTATAGGCGAGCGGTGAGGCGGAACGAGGACGTGGAGGAGTTGTTTCTGGTAATCGACCTGCTTGCCAAGGGGCAGCCCCTTCCGCAGGAAAAAAGGGACTACGCCCTTTCTGGATTATATGCTGGATACCGGGAGTGCCACGTAAGGCCAGATTTCCTTCTGGTTTACAAGATTGTGGAAAGGAGGCTGGAGTTGATTCTGTATCGGGCTGGTACCCATTCGGATTTGTTTTAATTTTTAGTGTAATCCTCATTTTGTGGCAAAGTGACTTTATAATTATTATAGGGTTCTAGGAGAAGAAATTTGCCAAAAACAGGAAAAATAATTTTAAAAAACTGGAAATATAAAGCCTGGGCAGCGGTCTTGGAAAAGGCCGCTACCCAGGCTTTGTATTCTTAGAGTGCATGGTATTCTGTCTTAGTTTTCACCTTTCCATTTTTCCAATAGGTGTATTCATGCCAGTATTCCTCGCCGTCGTTGTCTTTGTAATGAATCAAGTTTCCGTTGCTGTCATATTCATACCATACTTCCCTGCCGTTGCTGGTTTTGTAATGAATCCAGTTCCCGTTGCTGTCATATTCATACCATTCTTCATAGCCTTTGTTGTCTTTGGAATGAATTTCGTTTCCGTTGCTGTCATATTCATACCATTCTTCATTGCCGTAGCTGTTTTTGTAATGAATTTCGTTTCCGTTGCTGTCGTACTCAGACCAGTATTCATAGCCGTCGCTTTTTTTGTAATGAATTTCGTTTCCGTTGCCGTCATATTCATACCAGTATTCATAGCCGTCGCTGTCTTTGAAATGAATTTCGTTTCCGTTGCTGTCGTACTCAGACCATGCTTCATAGCCTTTATAGCCTTTGTTGTATTTGTAATGAATTTTGTAATGAATTTGGTTGCCATTGCTGTCGTATTCATACCATATTTCATAGCCGTCGCTGTCTTTGTGGTGAATTCGGTTTCCGTTGCTGTCGTATTCATACCATTCTTCATTGCCTTTGTTGTCTTTGTAATGAATTTGGTTGCCATTGCTGTCGTATTCATACCATTCTTCCTTGCCGTTGCTGGTTTTGTAATGAATCTCGTTCCCGTTTCTGTCGTATTCATACCAATATTCCTCACCGTTGCTATATTTGGAATGAATCAAGTTCCCGTTGCTGTCATATTCTATAACAGAATAAACCTCCACCAATTTTGAAAGGGTTTTGCCGTCTACAGTTACTTCTTTGCGGAGCCTTTCTCCGACTTCATCTTTGTAGATTCTTTCTCTGAGTCCTGCTGAAAATGCAAGGGCGCCTAAAATAAAAAATACTGCTAAAAATGTAAATCGTTTCATGCTAAGTATTATAGCACGGCAATGTTTCTTTATCAATTTTAAGGTGCAACAAAAGCCTGAGTAGTGGTCTTGGGAACGACTGCTACCCAGGCTTTGTATTCTTAGAGTGCATGGTATTCTGTCTTAGTTTTCACCTTTCCATTTTTCCAATAGGTGTATTCATGCCAGTATTCCTCGCCGTCGTTGTCTTTGTAATGAATTTGGTTTCCGTTGCTGTCATATTCATACCATTTTTCAAGGCCATGGCTATTTTGGGAATGAATCAAGTTCCCGTTGCTGTCGTATTCATACCATTCTTCATTGCCGTAGCTGTCTTCGTAATGAATTCGGTTTCCCTTGCTGTCGTATTCACACCATTCTTCATAGCCGTCGTTGTCTTTGAAATGAATCTCGTTCCCGTTGCTGTCGTGCTCACACCAGTATTCATAGCCGTCGCTGTCTTTGTAATGAATTCGGTTTCCGTTGCTGTCGTATTCACACCAGTATTCATAGCCGTCGTTTTCTTTGAAATGAATCTCGTTCCCGTTGCTGTCGTATTCATACCATTCTTCATTGCCGTAGCTGTCTTTGTAATGAATTTCGTTTCCGTTGCCGTCGTATTCACACCAGTATTCATAGCCGTCGTTTTCTTTGAAATGAATCTCGTTTCCGTTGCCGTCGTATTCATGCCAGTATTCCCCGCCGTCGCTGTCTTTGGAATGAATCTCGTTCCCATTTCTGTCGTATTCATACCAATATTCCTCGCCGTTGCTATATTTGGAATGAATCTCGTTCCCGTTTCTGTCATATTCTATAACAGAATAAACCTCCACCAATTTTGAAAGGGTTTTGCCGTCTACAGTTACTTCTTTGTGGAGCCTTTCTCCGACTTCATCTTTGTAGGTTCTTTCTCCGAGTCCTGCTGAAAATGCAAGCGTGCCTAAAATAAAAAATACTGCTAAAAATGTAAATCGTTTCATGCTAAGTATTATAGCACGGCAATGTTTCTTTATCAATTTTAAGGTGCAACAAAAGCCTGAGTAGTGGTCTTGGGAACGACTGCTACCCAGGCTTATTTTTTAGGATTCCATGGAGGGAACCTTATTTTCTAAGTTTACTTTACTGCTGGTCGCAGGGGAGGCTTGCCTGTTTTGGGTGTTGCCTTGTGGCGACCTGCGATAATCAGCGGGATGATGAAGAAGCCGATGGTTCCCACCGCCACTACTGCCACGTATGATTTGGGACTACCAATGGGCAGCTGGGCTGGTGGGAAGAAGGCTAAAATCAAGCCAAAAATTGCAGCCAGGATTCCAACTCCTGCCACAATCCACATTCCAACTACACCACCAGGAACCTTGTAGGGCCGCTCCATGTCGGGCTGGCTCTTGCGCAGCTTGATGGCGGCCATGTACATCAGCAAGTACATGATAATGTACACTGCCACAGTCAAGGCGGAAAGGAGGAAGAAGGCCACGCTCACGTCCTTCATCACAAAGTAGAGGCTGGCCAGCACCGTCACAATCACACCCTGAATCAGCATCATGTTTTTGGGAGCGCCAGCCTTGGTGGTCTTGGCCAGTGATTCAGGCAAAAGGCCGTCCTTGGCGGTGGACAAGAGTCCCTTGCTGGGGCCAGAAACCCAAGACAGCACGCCACCTAATGAACCAAATGCCACACAGAAGGCAAGTATGTACAATGCCCACTTCATGTTCACCGCCTCCAGCATCACCGTCAGGGCCTGCATCAGGCCGGACTCAATCTGGAGCTGGGAATTGGGCACCACGGCGGCGATTGCCAGGGAGCCGAAGGTGAACAGTACAAAGACGATGACCGCCGAGATGAAGATGGCAGCGGGATACTGCTTCTTGGGATTGTCCATCTCTGCGGCATGAACGGCCTGCACCTCCACACCGGCAAACAGCAGGATGATTCCTGAAAGGTAGGCAAGGTTGCTGGGATTCGCAAGGTTGGGAAGCCAGCGGGCCTCCACCTTGCCGTTTACCACGGTGGCAACAGTGGTTTCCGCCGCCGTCAGCTCCTCGAATCCCAGCGGCTTTTTCATCAGGAACCACACCACGCCCAGGGCAATTACCACCAGACCCGGCAGCACCGTTCCCACCAAGAAGCCCCAGCTGGTGACCTTGGACAGGATTTTTGTGCCGCCGAAGGCAATGAGGGTGGCAATCCAGTAGAACACGATGATGAAAAAGCCAGTGAATTTTCCGTCATTTGCCAGCTCTGGCTTGCCGATGCCGTAGGCGATTGCCGCCGCCGCAAAGGCCAGCACCGTGGGATACCACACCACATTCTGAATCCACTGGAGCCAGATGGCGGTAAAGCCCCATTTTTTGCCGAAGGCTGCCCCCACCCAGCGGTACACGCCGCCCTCCTGTCCTGCAAAGGCACTGCCCAGTTCGGCAGAAACCAAGGCGGCGGGAATCAGGAAGAGGATGGTTGCAAAGGCAATGTAGAAGAACATGGTCATTTCCTCTGCCGCCATCAGTGGGAGTCCCCGCAGACTGATGATGGCAGCCGCCGTCATAAAGGCCATTGCCCAGGTTGAGATTGTCGATTTTTTTGCAGCAGTTTGTTGTGCCATAAAAACTCCTTATCTTCCGTGGTTAAAGCTGCCCTTGGGACTGGGGTTTTTGGCGGGCGGCAGTGCCGTCAGCCGCTTGATTGCCCGGTCCATGTCCTCCAGCAGCAGCTCCATCAGGTCGTAGCTGCATCCGTGGCGCACCAGCACCCGCTGCACCGCCACCTTCTCGCAGTGGGGCGGCAGGGTGTAGGCGGGAACCAGCCAGCCACGCTCACGCAGCACGTCGGAAAGCTGGTACAGGTCGAAAGGAGCCTTGGTCCCCTCCTTCAGCTTCCAGGTGACGGCGGGAATGCCTGTCTTGGGGTCGGAGTTGTACAGAAACTCGAAGATGCCGAACTTTTCCAGCCCCTTTGCCAGGAATTTGCCCACGTCGTAGCAGCCCTGCTGCACCTTGCGGTAGCCCTCCCGTCCCAGCCGCAGCAGGTTGTAGTACTGGCACACAATCTGTCCGCCGGGGCGGGAAAAGTTGATGGCAAAGGTGGGCATGTCGCCGCCCAGATAGTTCACCTTGAAAATCAAATCCTCCGGCAGGTCCTTCTTGTTGCCCCAGATAACCCAGCCGCAGCCCAGGGGAGCCAGGCCGAACTTGTGCCCAGAGGCGCTGATGGAGCGGACACGGGGAAGGCGGAAGTCCCACTCCAGCTCCGGGGCGCAGAAGGGAGCCAGGAAGCCGCCGGAAGCGCCGTCCACGTGGATGGGAATGTCCCAGCCCTTTTCCTTGTGGAGCTTGTCCAGGGCGGCCGCCACCTCCTTCACCGGCTCAAACTGCCCTGTGAAGGTGATTCCCAGAGTCTGCACCACTCCGATGGTATTTTCGTCGCAGTGCTTTACCACCTCCTCGGCACTGGAGACGTAGCGCTTCCCGTCCATGGGAATCTCCCGCAGCTCCACGTCCCAGTAGCGGGCGAATTTGTGCCAGCACACCTGCACCGGCCCGCAGACCAGGTTCGGCCTGTCGCAGCTCTTGCCCTTGGCCTTCATTGCTGAGCGCCACCGCCACTTCATCGCCATGCCGCCCAGCATACAGGCCTCTGACGAGCCAGTGGTGGAGGTGCCGATTGCATCCGCCGGATTTGCATTCCACAGGCTGGCAATGATGTTGACGCAGCGGGATTCAATTTCCGCTGTCTGGGGATACTCGTCCTTGTCAATCATGTTCTTGTCAAGGCAGTCGTCCATGAGGCGATGTACCTCGTCCTCGGCGTAGGTCTGGCAGAAGGTGGCCAGATTCTGGCGGGAGTTGCCGTCTAGCATCAGCTCGTCCTTGATGAGCCGGTACATGACCTTGGGATCCGCCTCGTGGTCGGGAATCCTGAACTTGCTGAGGGGTCGCTCCGCAGCAGCCTTGTCAAACAGGTCGTCGTTGACCGATGGGGAATGAAGGGTATGTAAAGCCATAAGTACCTCCTTGGGATACTGAAAGTAAGATGGGGCAGATGCCTGTCCGCCCAGTTTATTTAAATGATAGGAGAGACGATGGAAGACTTCAAATTTGGAAGGGAAGAGCTGGGCGGTACGAGCGTTTTTCAGGTGAAATTAAGAGAGAATAAAAAAAGCCCGGAATATCCGGGCCTTCGGGAGGATTGAAGAAAAGGTTTACACCTTGAATATCGACACCTTGTCGGAAAGGCGCTGGAGAACCACCTCGTTCTGGGAGGTTGAATCCTCCACCACCTGCAGTGAGCGGGCGATGTTGGATGTGCTGTCAAAGACCTTGTTCATGGAGTCAGTAATTTGCTGGGTAACATCCGCCAGCTTGTTCATCTCCACAGAGATTTCCTTGCTGCCCTGCATCATGGAGGCAGAACCGTTCTTGACGGCAGCAGTCACCTCATTGATGGACTGCATTGCCAGCAAGACCTGCTCGCTACCAGTGGACTGCTCCTCCATTGCCTGCAGGATGACCGTCTCCTGGTTCTGCACGGACTCAGCCAGCTCGTAGATGGAGGTGAACAGCTTTTCAATCTCCAGGGTGTTGTTGGACACGTCGTTGATGGACTGGCCGAGCTCCTGCAAGCGAGTGCTGATGATAAGACTCTGGGCGCTGGAGTCTTCTGCCAGCTTGCGGATTTCGTCAGCAACAACGGCAAATCCACGACCTGCCTCTCCTGCGTGGGCGGCTTCGATGGCAGCGTTCATGGCCAGCATGTTGGTCTGCTCGGCTATGTGCTTTATGACATCGTTGGTTTCCAGCAGACCCTCGGACTCCTGGTAGATTTGCCGTGAGGTGGACACGGCGCTCTCGATGCTCTGCTGTCCCTCCAGCGCAGCCTTGAACAGCTGGTTTACTGCCACCTTGTTCTTCTCCAGGATGGCAGTGACGGACCGGATGTTTGCTACCATCTGCTCGATTGCGGCGGAGGACTGGATGACACTGGCAGCCTGGTTCTCAATGTTCCGGTTCAGCTGATCCATGGTTCTGGTGATGGTGTTGATGGTGGCCTGGGTTTCCTCAACACCGGCAGCTTGATTGATCATTTCGTTCTTCACCACGGAAACGCTGTCCACCACGGTCTGCACCTGGTTCTCAGACTCCTCGATATTGTGGGTCAGTGTGGCGGCAGTATTCCTTGTTTCGGTGACACTACCCTCGATGTTCACGATGATATCCCTCATTCCATCCATCAGCAGGTTCATGTCATTGATGAGGAGCCCCAACTCGTTTCTGTTGGTGACCTTCAGTCGCTGGATGCTGTAGTCACCCTGGGCAAGGAGATAGGTGGTGTCGGTGATTTCCTTGATGTGGCTGGTGACGTGTCCCATAAAGGTGTTGTAGGCAAAGGAACCCAGCACAGTGGCCAGCAATGCCACGGGAAGGACACGGGTAAGGATGTAGGTGGTGAGGTTCACATTTTCCGCCACTTCGGATGCCAGTATTACGGGGCCAAGGCACATGGCAATGGAGCCTAGGATGGTCAGCAGTCCCAGCAGGAACATGTTGATTCTGATAGGCATGGCCATCCACTGCTTCTCGAAGGGCACAAAGCTCAAGAATTTCTCGAAGGAAGGCTGGAAGAACACGTATCCCAGAAGACCACCCAGTCCCACTGAACCAAAGAGCTGCATGATACAGGCCAGTGCATGGAAGAGAGTTTCATTGTGGTGGTCATAAGCCAGCACTGGCAGGGTAAAGTTCAGCACTGCCGGCGCGACTATGGTGATTCTCAAGAAAAACACAGAAATCTTGTTCACTATCTCCACTGCATTGGGCGAGGAGATATTCTTCTTGATGAATGAGCCACATATAGCAATGATTACCATCGGTGTTACAACAGACAGCACCACGTACAAGATGAAGATGGGGGGGAAAAAATAACTTCCCCACATTTCAGTAGGAATGGTTCCTGTAATAAGAGCTTGAACGATGAATAGAAGTACAGGAAGGACATACACCAAAATATTCTGGAAGATTACCTTTTGGGGTAATGCTTCCGCCTTTTCGATATTTGCCATAATTAAAACCTCAAAAAAGACTATTTCTCTATTATATCAAAAAGATAATGACTTGGTCTACATCAACTCCTCAAGATCCAGCTCACCAGCGACACAAGGAACGGTGATGGCCCAGTTCTCCAGCACGGCAGGATGTACCTCTCCGAAGATACCCACCACCTTGCCCTTCACCATGATGTTGGCCTGACGACCGGGAATGAAGCGGGGATCAGCTGACTCCGTCACGGTGTACTGGTGGTCCAGGAAGTGGAGGATGGTGGCCACCTCGCTGGCAGCTGTGTTGAAGTTGGCGTCCCCTGCGGCAGTCAGGAAGCCCAGGCTCTGGCGGGTGCGGGTTCCCGTCACCTCTTCGTCGCAGAGGAAGGCCACCTTGCCAATCTCGAAAATCTTGTGGGGGTAGACGGCGTTTCCACTGCCAGTCTCGGCTCCCAGCAAGGAGGGGATGATGGAGGGCCGCACAAACTGGTAGTTCTCGCTCATGGGGTTGGAAATTTCGATGACGTTGTCGCCGTGGATGTTCATCTTCTGGATGTAGTCCTTGCCGGAGCCCAGATAGTTGAAGATCATCTCCTGGTAGCCCAATCCCACCATCAGGGACTTTGCCTTGCGGCTGAACAGGGTGACGGGTGAGAGGCGGCCGATGGTAAAGTCCCGGGGCTTCTCCGGGGGGAAGGAGGAAAGCTCCATGCCCATCATCACGTCCTCGATGATGTCCACCTGGTGCAGGAAGTCATTGCGGTAGGGTGGGATCTGCACGGTGAGCTTGTCTCCTGCTACAGAAACGGTGTTGCCCATGCGCTCCAGTGCGGTGGTGACCTCCTCCGCAGTCAGCTGGCTGCCTAGAAGACGGTTCACCTCCACAAGGGATGCGGTTGCTGGAGTCTGGAAATAGAAGGGTGCTACGATGGTCTTGCCAAAGCCCGTGTCGTAGGGATGCTCCACCTTGCAGGGCAGGATGGTGTAGCCGGCATCGGCAAAGTCGCAGGCCACAATGTTTGCAGAAAGCAGCAGGGAGGTCATGTCGGTGCCAGTCATCTCCACCAAGAGGTCAGAGTCTCCCACCTGGACGGCCCCCAGGGTGGCGCTGTTGATGATGGGGGCCATGGACATGACCTCACCCTTGTCATCGGTAAGCAGGGGGAACAGGGGTGCATCCTTTAGAATCCAGCCGTAGTCCTTTCCCTTTGGGTGGTCGCTGAGGATTTGGCGGCAGGTCATGGGGGATTCGCACTGGAGGGGCACAAAGCTGGTCTTGTCAGGGTCTACCGCCTTGTAGTGGACGGGCCACTGAATCATGGCGGAGCGGTACACGCCCATGGAGACGGAACGCCGCTTGCGGCCAAAGTTCCAGCACAGCTTTTCCTGGGTCTGGATGATGTCCAGCAGCATGGGCTCGTCAATGGGCTTGCCAGAGATGACGAAGGCAATCATGTAGGGGCGGATGTCCTTGAGCTGGGGGTCAACGGTGACGATACGGTTGCCGCAGTCCACCAGTTTGTCCTTGGTGGACATGAAGCTGCTGTAGTCAGTGGCCTTGCCGCCCTTGTGGAGCCGCAGCTGGCGAGCAATTCCCGCAGTGGACCACAAATCCGGGCGATTGGTGTCGTTCAGCTCAATCTTGATGACCCTTTGGTCTTCAGGCAGGGCGGAATCCGGCCTTTCGTCCAACTCGGCCTTGCCGCAGGTGAGCCGATCCTCCAACGTATCGTAGTCATATTGTGTTCCCAGCAGGTTGAAAAACAGCCTCTCGTTCACTTCAATCTTTGGCATTGGAATCCTCTGTTGCTTGTAAAAAGTCTTTCCATTATAGCGAGACAGCGGGAAAGTGTCTATCTCGTGTTTTTTTTTCAGGATTTGACGAGCCCTCACTTTTTCACTATAGTTTTAATGAGAGAAAAACGTAATTTCATTATACAAGTAGAGGTAAACCGATTTATGCCACCATTACGAAGTGCACTCCAGCATTTTGAGTCTGAAATCCAGCACATAAAGGAACGTATTGCCCAGGGCGGGCCAAAGCCCAGCTTGCTGCTTCATTCCTGCTGCGGGCCCTGCAGCTCTGCCATCATCGAGCAGCTGGCGCAGGTATTCCGAATCACTTTGTACTATTATAATCCGAACATTTATCCCAGGGCTGAGTATGAGCGGCGGCGGGACGAGCTGCAGGAATTTATCCAGCGGTTTCCATCGGCACTGGGGGTGGAGTTGGTGGTGCCGGAGTATCACAGCGCTGAATTCTACCAGGCCCTCGATGTGGAGCATGAGCCCCAGCTGAAATTCCAGCCGGAAAAGCAGGAGCGCTGCCGCCGCTGCTATCTGCTGCGGATGGAAAAAGCCTATCAGTACGCAGCCGACCACAACTTTGACTACATCACCACCACTCTTTCCATCAGTCCCCACAAGGATTCCTTGGCCATCAACGCCATCGGAGTGCAGCTCCAGAAAAAGTATCGGGTGGAAGGACACGGTCCCCGGTTCCTGATGGCGGACTTCAAGAAAAAGGAAGGCTTCAAGCGTTCCTTGGAGATTTCCAGTGAATTCGATTTGTACCGACAGGACTATTGCGGCTGCGTCTATTCCATGAACAAGATGGCTGAGCAGGCGGCACGAAAAAAGCTTTGTACCTAGATTTTAGTCCTCCTTAAGGTTTTGTGGCAGGGGTTTCTCTTATGCTTTAGGTAGAAATCTTTAGGAGGGTTTATGAACGCACGAAAAACCTTTGTTCTGTTTGGCCTGATGGCAGCTGTATCTGTGGGAGCAGTGGTTGCCCAGACTGCAAAATCTGCTCCTGTGTATGTCACCAGCTCGGTGAAGGGTCTTGGAACCCCTGTTCTTGCTGTTACCGTGAATACCCCAGATGCTATTCTGAATTGGTTTGAGGATCACGGAATGCCAGTGGACACGGTGGGAACAAGCCTGGTCTCCATGCCAGTGTCCTACCGCAATGAGCTCCGTAAGCTCTATGCCGACAACAAGTATTCCGACGAGCTGCGGCAGCTGGCCGTTGATGCCCTCAAGCCCTATCTCACTCCTGGGGTGATTGAGACCGTGACCACCACCTATGGTCCCTTCACCTGGACGGTGTCCTACAATAACGAGGAGAAGGAAAAGCTGGTGGCTCCCCACAAGCACGACAGGAATTCCAACTAGTAGCATTGGTCTGCCCAGCTGTACCCGAGGCTATCCTGTAATGTGAAGCTCCTCCCGATTTTGGGAGGAGTTTTTTTATGGAAATGAGTTGTTTGATGACTTATTGTGCCTGGGAGAAGATGTAGCCCATGTTCCGCACGGTGTTGATGTAGCCACCGGGCATCTGGGGTGTCTTGAGTTTTTTCCTGAGCCATGACACGTGGGTGTAGATGGTGCCGGAGGAGACGGTCTCTCCGTAGCCCCACACCATCCGCATCAGGTCATTGGTGGAGACTACCGTCTCCCGGTGCAGCACCAGGTACATCAGCAGCTTGCTTTCCATGTAGGACAGGGGAATGGGCTTGCCGTCCTTCAGCAGCTGCACCTTGGTGAAGATGAGCTTGAATGGGCCAAAGGCAAAGTCCGGGTGATGGATGAAGTCGATGGTGTTCAGGTTGGTGCTGGCAGGGAGGGAGCTGTCCTGAAAAGCCGCTGGCTGCTGTGGGGGGGACTGGAGCAGCAGTCCCTGGATGGGTTCCTTTCCGTAAATTGTCTGGAGGGCTTCAGCTTCACTTGCAAACAGCATGACCTGGTAGCCTTCCTGTTGGAGCCGCTGGGCCAGGTCACTTTCTTTCCGGGCATCTGGATTGATGATAAAGATTCTGTCCATAATTTAAATGATAGTGCGGGGCAGGGGATTTTTCCAATGTCAGGGGCGATGACGTATACAGGCCGGGGCGTGCATTCCACCCCAGGAAACCGTAGGCTTTCCGAAGACCTGTGGCAATTTTGAAGCAGCGTTTACTTCCAGAAAAAGACCGGGAGATTTATTTTGCAGGCTATTGGTTTGGCTACAGGTCTTGCTCCAGCTTCAGCACCGTCTCCAGCGGGAGGTCCGTGCAGCGGGCCACCATCTGAGGGGTCAATCTCTCGGACAGGAGATTCCGTGCCGTCTCCAGCTTGGTCTGGTATGCACCACGTTCCAGCCCGATGGAGATGCCCTCCTCCCGACCTTCCTCACGTCCGGTTGCCAGCCCCACGAAAAGCCCATCCTCGTAGGCCTCCTCCTTCAGTACTGCCATGTCGGTGGCGTAGTCGTACTCAGTCATCAAAATGCTCAAAACCTCACCTCCCTTCCGTTCAAGATAGTCCCTCAAGATGTTGCGGCGCACTGCCTCCTGGATGGCCCGCTTGAGCGGATGCTTGTGGCCCGCTGCCCTGGCCTCCTCGACGAGCTGAAGGAACTGCGCGTACTGCTCCAAGTCCGTGCAGCTGTGCACCACGGGACTTGGATGCAGTGTCTAGTCTATGAGCTGAAGGATAACCTCCAGAGAGAGACCGGTGCCTTGGGCTACCTGTTCTGGCTCAAGTCCCATAGAAAGAAGAT
>JAGARR010000029.1 GCA_017622135.1 Spirochaetaceae bacterium | reverse complement strand
TCAGAACTCAGAACTCAGAACTCAGAACTCAGAACTCAGAACTCAGAACTCAGAACTCAGAACTCAGAACTCAGAACTCAGAACTCAGAACTCAGAACTCAGAACTCAGAACTCAGAACTCAGATCTCAGAACTCAGTAGAAGAAATTTATTCTCAGACAATAAATTTATCTGGAGTAAGGAAGCCAGCAAGGAATTTTTCCACAGGGGGAATTTCTTGTTGGCTTTTTTTTGTTTTTAATCCCAGGTTTTGGGGAAAAGTATATAGGAGGCATTATGTTAAAGTATGCACTAAGGGAAAATCTTCTTACTCCTGAGCCAGATGATTATATGGCTCAGACGGTGGATGCTCGTTCTTATGATGGGCAGGAAATTGTGGAGCTGATGCTTAAGCGGGGGAGTACTCTTACTAAGGCGGATGCGGCGGCGGCGGTGGAGCTGTATAACAGTGTTTGTGCAGACCTTATTGCTGATGGTTGCAATCTGAATACTCCCCTTATGAATACTAGTTTAAGTATTAGTGGGGTGTTCAATGGGGCAAATGATGGTTTTGATGCAAGTCGTCATACGGTTAAGTTGAATATTTCTCCTGGTGTTTTGTTGCGGGAGGTTACCAGTACGGTAAAGGTGGAAAAGACTGAGGCTGCTAGTACGGATCCTTACATTACAGCGGTAAGGGATGTGGTCAGTGGAGAGGTAAACGGAGGCCTTACGGTGGGTGGCATTTTGGAGGCAACTGGGAGTCGGCTTAAGTTTGACGCTGCAGACAATGTGCAGGGGTTGTTTTTGGTGCCAGAAAGTGGGGCGGCTGTTCGTTGCGATGTGGTGGCGGAAAATAAGCCTGCTCGTCTTATGGTAATGATTCCTGCCACGGTGGGGGCTGGGACTTACTATGTGGAAGTGCGTACTAAGCTTACGGAGTCTGGTAGTACGGGAAAGACCCTTAAAGTGGGGCGTTTTGCCAAGGAGCTTACTGTGGCTGCCCCTAGTACCTAAGGTGGGTGGGTGTCACAGCATAATGAAGGTGGGTGTCACAGCGTAATGCGGGAGCGTGTCACAGCATAATGAAGGTGCGTGTCACAGCATAATGCGGGTGCGTGTCACAGCGTAATGCGGGTGCGTGTCACAGCATAATGAGGGAGCGTGTCACAGCGTAAGGAAGGTGCGTGCCACAGCATAATGAGGGAGCGTGTCACAGCATAGTGTGGCAGGTATCATCATCAAGATTTCCCAGCAGGTGTTGGGAGTAAATAAAGTTAAAGGAGGTTTCTAATGAAGAAACAAGGTAAGAAATGGATGCTAGTAGCCTTAGCCCTACTGGCAGTGGTAACGGTAGCCCTCCCACTGGTGGGCTGTAAGAATGATACGGTGGCTGAGCAAACTGGTGATGGCACAGGAAGTGGTAGCGGAAACCAAGGAAGTGGTGACCCAGAACAGCCTGTAACCTACACCGTTTCCTTTATCACCAATGGCGGTGGTCCTATTGACAGTCAAACCATAGTAAGTGGACAGACAGCCACCAAGCCAGCTGACCCAACCCTAGAAAACAACGTCTTTGGTGGTTGGTACAGTGATGAAGAGTTAACAAGTGAATATGACTTTACCACCCCTGTAACAGGTAGCTTTCCCCTCTATGCTAAGTGGGTTAAGAGAATTGAAGTTATTGCCGATGACGTGTACTACTCCGAAATTGCAGGACTCACTGGAGATGGATCCTACATTCTTGTGGCAATAGGAAACTGGAGTTCAGATGATTTATCAGCAATTAAAACTGCTTTGAATGAAAAACCTACTGCCAAGGTAAACCTAGACCTTAGTAAGGCTACTGGTCTTACAAGCATTGGGGAATCTGCATTCGATGAATGTAGAGGCTTAACAAGCATAAGCATTCCCGAGGGTGTCAAAAGCATTGGTGGCGGTGCATTCAGTGGATGTAGTGGCTTAACAAGCATAAGCATTCCCAGCTCTGTTACAAGCATTGGGGAGAGGGCATTCAGAGAATGTAGTGGTTTAACAAGCATAAGCATTCCCGAGGGTGTCACAAGCATTGGGGAGAGGGCATTCAATGGATGTAGTAACTTAGCTACGGTTACCTTTGGAGAGGGGAGTCTATTGACAACCATTGGGATTAGTGCATTCAGTGGATGTAGTGGCTTAACAAGCATAAGCATTCCCAGCTCTGTCGAAATCATTGGGGCTGGGGCATTCCAAGGCTGTAGTGGTTTAACAAGCATAAGCATTCCCGAGGGGGTCACAACCATTGGGGCTAGGGCATTCGGAGGCTGTAGTTCATTAAATATTAGTGTTAATGAGAATAATACGAAATACTCATCAGTGAATGGAATGTTATTGGACAAAGAAAAGACAACTTTGATTGCATATCCTTCAGCTAAAGAAACTGTCACCAACGTTCCAACCTCTGTGACAACCATTGGTAACGATGCATTCTATGGATGTAAGAGTTTAACAAGCATAAGCATTCCCAGCTCTGTTACAAGCATTGGGGAAGCTGCATTCTCTGGATGTAGTAGCTTAACAAGCATAACAATTCCTAGCGAGGGTGTCAAAAGCATTGGTAACGGTGCATTCGATGGATGTAAGAGTTTAACAAGCATAAGCATTCCCAGCTCTGTTACAAGCATTGGGGAAACTGCATTCTTTGGATGTAGTAGCTTAACAAGCATAACAATTCCTAGCGAGGGTATCAAAAGCATTGGTAACGCTGCATTCAGCGGATGTAGTGGATTAACTACGGTTACCATGAAGGCTACCACTCCACCTGAATTGGGTGGTAGTGTGTTCAATGGAACTGCAGGCAACTTACAAATACTGGTACCAAGTGGCTTTGTAGATACGTACAAAGAAAAGTGGAGTGATTACAAGGGCAAAATCAAAGCCATACCAGATCAAACTTCCTAGTCTTCGCTAAAAGTTAGGTGAAAGGGGCTTACCTTGGAGTGAGCCCACTTTTTTGTGGTGTGGTGTGGTGTGGTGTGGGATAAAGCTTGTGAGGGAGTCGGGCAACCGTCTCCCTAGTGTGGTGGGTTTCTCTATAGCCATTACTAAAAAGAAAAGCGATGGTCGTTAGACCTGAGCAAATCTGCTTGTTATTAAACAAACGGATTCGCAGGTGGTGGGAGCCACCAATTCAATCACTTCCATGCAGAACTGACCGCAAGGGCAGATTTTTTCGTTCCCAACAAAACCCACGGCAAAAAGCGAGGAACGTTGGTTCCGAGCAAATCCGATTGTTGATAGCAAGAACAATTGGCTTCATAGGTGGTGGAGTGCCACAGCATAATGCGGGAGTGCGTCACAGCATAGGGTCAGCCGGACTGACTGCTTGTTCTCGATCGGGGCGGGGGGATACGAGGAGATAGGAGTAGGGGTTGTTTTCTAGTTTCTCGCTCCTGTCTCCTAAGCACTAGCCACTAAGCACTGGCAACTAACCACCAACACCTCCCTCCTAACTCCTATTTCCTCACCGTCAATCTGCCGATATACAAAAAGTATGAAAACCCTTGTTTCTGTTTTTGCCGGTTCCCCCAGAGACTATGCCTTTGAGCCCCTCTTTGCCGGCAAGTCTGCCTTTGACCGAGTGATTGAATGGATCAATGACCTGTCTTCTCAGGATGATCTCCATCTGCATCAGGCGGTGGTATTCACCACTGGGGAATATATTGAAAGGATTGAAGCCATCTCAAAAAATTGTCTGGTGCCTGTCCAGGTGTGTTCCGGCGATTTCTCCTCGGTCGCTGCCTTTATCGCCGCCCTGGAGTCTGTCCGGGGAGACTGCGACACCATCATCCACGGCCGCTACAGCTGTCCCTTCTACGATCCAGCGCTCACCACGGAGCTGTACCAGTTCCACCACCGCTACGCCGCAGAATATACCTTTGCCGAGGGCTGGCCGGAGGGGCTGGCACCCGTGGTGGTGAACGGCAGCACGGTTCCCATCCTCAAGTCCCTGTCGGAAACAAGGGATTTCGGTTCGGTGGGCCGTGATGTGTTCTTCGACATCATTCGCAGCGACATCAACTCCTTCGAGGTGGAGACCCTCATGGCTCCGGAGGACATGCGCCAGTACCGGCTGGACTTCTCCTGCCACAGCAAGGAGGGGCAGCTTTCCTGCCTGTGCATCCATCAGACCCTGCTGGCCCAAGACGGTCCCCATCGGCAGGCCTTCTCCGCCAACAACCTGGCTGCCAAGGCGGTCTTCACGCCAGGAGTGCTCCGTACGGTGCCCGCCTTCTACAATGTGCAGATTTCCGCCACCTGTCCCGGCACCTGCACCTACTGTCCCTATCCCCGGGCCTATCAGCAGCTGTTCAACCATCTTCCCGCCGAGGCTCCCAAGAAGAACGAAGTCTGCTTCATGAGGCTGGAACAATTCCGTCCTCTGGTGGCCTCCATGGCGGAGCTTTCCGGCGAGGCGGTGGTTTCCCTATCCCTGTGGGGGGAGGCCCTGGCCCATCCCGACTTCCTGGGCTTTGTGTCTGCCGTGCTGGAGTATCCCGGCCTTTCCGTTCTGATTGAAACCGACGGCAGTCTGGTGACGGCGGAGCTTTCCCGGCAGGTGAAGGCGCTGGCAGACTCAGCAGTTCCTCGCAGCAACCAGCATCCACCGGTGATGTGGATTGTGTCCTTGGACAGCCAGAACCAGGCCATGTACGAGCGGATGCGGGGAAGGGGCACCCAGGAATGGCCCCTGTCCTTCGCCAGGGCCCAGGAAGCCTACCAGATCCTGAACAAGGACTTTCCCGGTGCCAGCTACGCCCAGTTTGTCCGCACCAAGACAAACGAGGAGCAGCTGGAGGACTTCTACCGCAGCAGAAAGGACAGTGGCGGCCTCATCATCCAGAAGTACGACAGCTTCCTGTGCTTCATGCCAGACCAGCAGGTGACAGACCTTTCCCCGGTGCTGCGGAATCCCTGCTGGCACCTGCGGCGTGACATGGTGATTCTGGTGGACGGCGGCGTGCCCGTCTGCCGGGAATTCCTTCTGGCGGGGGACTGCGGCAACGTGTTCTCCCAGCCCTTGAAGGAGATTTGGGAGAAGGGGCGGAACATGCCCTTCATGGAAAAATGCGAGAGCTGCGATGAATACTATACCTTCAATTTTTAATGAGCACCAGGTGCCCCTCACCATACTCAGTGGCAACGAGACCATAGCCAATCCACGGCTCCCTTTGGCTGTGATTCTGCTGAACGTGGCCTCCGGTGGCTTGTACCGCTCCCGAATTCTGGAAAACCTCATCAAAAGCGGCTTCTCTTCCATCGTCTCCGTGGACAAGTCTGCCGGAAACTACAACGTGGAGGAGATGCTCAGGAATTTTCCCTGCGTCAAGTTCGTCATTCCCCGGGAGGACGTCACCATGGGAGACATGGTGAACATCGGCATGGGGGAGATTTCCGAGGACTACGCACTGGTGATTACCGACTCCATCCATGTGACTCCGGCCCTCCTGTCTGTCAACGTCATCGAGCGCTACATCATCCAGGACTACTTCTGCCTGGTGCCAAAGCTGGTGGACCAGCAGCGCCGAGCTCTGCCGGTGCGCTTTACCCCAAAGGTGGAGCACTCCGTCCTCAAGCCTGAATTCTCCGACATCATCAGCGACAAGTGCCACACCCTCTATCCCTTCGACTTCATCGGCATCTATAACCGGGCAAAATTCATCAAGCTGGGGGGCTACGACCATACCATCACCTCTCCCTACTGGCAGAACCTGGACCTTTCCCTGCGGGCCTGGCTGTGGGGCGAGGAGTTCATCATGTCTCCCCTGTTCCAGCTGGCCTATGAGGGTGAGGTTCCCGTGCCGGACACCACGCCGGACAAGACCCAGCTGCGGTTCTTCCTGAAGAACGGGGCGCCCCGCTATGTGGACAACCGCTGCTACATCCCCTACAGTCGCTTTGTCAGCTACCGCCGACGCTCCAAGCTGCCGATTGGTTTGGCCTACCGGGAATTCATGGAGGCCCGTCGCTGGGTGGCCAAGAATAAGTATCATTTCCAGCAGGATTTGTCCATGCTGGTGGACAACTGGAGGGATAAGCCTCAATGACCATCGTTGTAGTTCAATGCCGTCTTGACTCCTCCCGCCTCCCCAGAAAGGCCTTGCTCCCCTTGGCTGGCCGCCCGCTGGTGGCCTGGACTCTTGCAGCCATGAAGAAGGTTCCGGCGGACCATCATGTTCTGGCGGTGGACCAGGACTCCTACCTGGAGCTCTCTCCCGTGGCCCAGGATTGCGGCTGGGACATTTTTGCCGGTTCCAAGGACGATGTGCTGGAGCGTTTCTGCGCCGTGGCAACCCATTACCGGTGCCTTGAGCCGTCGGACCTGATTCTCCGGGCCACTGCCGACAATCCCTTCCTCTTCCATGAGGCAGCCGTCCAGCTGCAGGAGGAGATGGAGCGTCAGCCCTGCGACTACATCACCTTTACGGGATTGCCCCACGGCAGCGGGGTGGAGGTGTTCAATGCCCGCTCCCTCATGGAGGCCTGCGGTATGACTGCAGACCCCTACGACCATGAGCACGTGGGGCCAGCCTTCTACCGCCATCCCCAGGACTTCGCCTCCATCATGCTGCCCGCTCCAGCCCACTGGCAGCACCCAGACCTGCGCACCACTGTGGACACTGCCAGCGACTACCGCCGCTGCCTGCGGATTGTTCGTCAGCTGTCCAATTCCCGCTACCCCGCCAAGCCCTACGAGGCGCAGGAGATTATCTCCGCCTTCTCCAAGCCCAGCGTGGCCCACCCAGTCCTCTGTGTGCCCGCCGTGGCCAAGGGAAGGGGAACAGGCCACCTGCGCCGCTGCCTTGACATCGCCAGAAAAATCGGGGCGGACATCCTGATTCCTGAGCTGGAGGATTCCTTCTTCCAGGACAGGACCTCATCCTCCCTGTCATCGGAGGTGCTTTCCCTGATGGTGGAGGCATTGGAGCAGGGACTGGAGGTCTGGCAGTTCAGGAATGCACTGCCGGAGCCTGGGGAATACAATCTGATTCTCACGGACTACTTCTCCTTGGACAAGGCCTTGGCCCAGTCCCTCTCCGCTGTTGCCCCCGTTGCCGCCATCGACGAGGGCTCCTCCCACACCCTGCACTGCGACTATCTGCTGGACATCATTCCCTCCCACCGGCTGGGACGGAGGCCCAATCTGCGGAACAGCAGCCTCATCCCCCTGCCAAAGAACCGGCGGGCACCAGTGTGGTGCCAGGCTTCTCAAACCCACCGGGCGACTGACGACAATGAGCTGGTGGATGCTTCCATTTTCTCCAAGATTCTTGTGTCGGTGGGTGGCGAGGATCCACTGGGTCTTTCCCTGCCTGCAGCCTTGGCCCTGGCCTCACTGGAGAAGCAGGTCACCGTCATCGTCTCCAATCCCCTGGAGGCACGGAAGGTGGTGAGTGCTCCACTGCAGCAGTTTGTCCGTGTTGTGCCGCCAGTGGCCAACCTGCGGGAAAAGCTGCACCAATACGACCTGGTGGTGACCCACTACGGCTTCACCGCCTTCGAGGCATTGGCGGCTGGCTGTGCCGTCATCCTGCTGGGAACCTCCTCCCTCCACCTGTCCTTGGGGCAGAAATATGGATTCGCCACCCTTTCCCAAGACTCCATCTCTGCTGAAAGCTTCCGGAGTCTCCTGGTACGGCCCTGGCTCCTGTATCCGTCGGTGAGCTCTCGGGAGGAGACTGATGCCGGCACTTCTGTGGAGGTGAAAGGGGAGGAGCCGTTGGAGGACTTTGTGGTTCGACTGGCAGCTGGCTCCCGGATTCCCTGTCCCGTCTGCGGAAAGCAGTCCGCCACCCCCAATCCGGTGCTGGCCAGAACGGCAGGACAAACCTTCCGCCGTTGCTCTGACTGCGGCATCATCTACATGGGCTGGACCTTGGAGGGAATCCAGCCCTCCTATTCCTCCGACTATTTCTTCCAGGACTACAAGGCTCAATACGGCAAGACCTATCTGGAGGACTTCGACTCCATCAAGAACCAGGGAATCCGTCGTATGTCCATCATCGACGCCCTGTTCTGGCTCAAGAAGCGTGGACCCTCCAAATCCCGTCGTCACCAGAGCTTCATCCCAGCCGTGCTGGACATTGGCTGTGCCTACGGTCCCTTCCTGTCGGCAGGGGCGGAGGCTGGCTGGCAGGTGTTCGGTACGGACATTTCCCAATCCGCCGTGGAGCATGTCCAGAAGGAGCTGCGGTTCCCCGCCGTTTGCACTCCTTTCCCGGACTTCAACCCGGTGAAGGAGTTTGGTGTGGGACAGTTCGAGGCAGTGACCATGTGGTATGTCATCGAGCATTTCCGCCAGCTGGGACCAGTGCTGGAGGCCGTATCACGCCTATTGAAGCTGGGAGGGGTCTTTGCCTTCTCCACACCGTCGGCCTCTGGCATGTCTGCCCGCTTCTCCCCGGAGAGCTTCTTCGCCAACAGCCCCACCGACCACTACACCCTGTGGGAGCCAGGCAGGACAAAGGAAATCCTTCGGCGGTTCGGATTCAAGGTGGCACGGATTGTGTCCACCGGACATCACCCAGAGCGCCATCCCGCCCTGAAAGTCAAGGAGACCGAGGGAGCCAGGGATTCCTTCCTGTATTCCACCCTCCATGGGGTCAGCCGCTGCTTCAAGCTGGGGGACACCTTCGAAGTGTATTGCATCAAAACCGAGGAACGAGACTAGACCATGACAACTGACAAGAGAACTCATACAGCTGCATCTTCGGAGGCAAGGCGAACCCTCCTGGTGCTGGGAGCCGGACTCATGCAGCGGCCCGCCATAGAAGCCGCCCGCTCCCTGGACTGCCAGGTGGTGGTGGTGGACGGCAACCACCAGGCCCTCTGCGTCCCCTTGGCAGACCAATTCTTCCCCCTGGACCTGAAGGACAAGGAGGGAATCAAGGAACTGGCCCTGAGCCTCCAGTCCCAGGGCCGCCTCCATGGCGTGTTCACTGCCGGCACAGACTTTTCCGCCACGGTCTCCTATGTAGGTGAGGCCTGCGGCTTTTCGGTCCATTCCTACCAGGCGGCCTGCAATGCCAGCGACAAGATTCTGATGCGCCGCTGCTTCCAAGGAGCCTCCGTGGCCTCTCCCGCCTTTCTGGAGGTGGCTTCGGGAACTGGTGCCGACTCCATCAACCAGGTGGCCGCCGCCTTCCCTGCCTTCGGGGAGGACTGTCCACTGGTGGTAAAGCCGGTGGACAATATGGGCGGCCGGGGCTGCCGTCTCGTGTACTGCCGCCAGGACCTTGAGCTGGCGCTGGAGGAGGCCAAAAGGAATTCCCGCAGTGGCCGTGCCATTGTGGAGGAGTACATGGCGGGCCCGGAGTTTTCCATCGATGCACTGGTCTACAATGGTACCGTCACCATCTGCGGCTTTGCGGACCGGCACATCTTCTTCCCTCCTTATTTCATCGAGATGGGACACACCATCCCCACCTCCCTGTCTCAAGCCAATCCCCAGGGCTACCTTGACCTTTTGGCCACCTTTGTGCGGGGCATCAAGTCTTTGGGTCTCACCTGTGGGGCAGCCAAGGCCGACATCAAGCTTACCCCCAAGGGAGCCATGGTGGGAGAAATTGCCGCCCGTCTTTCCGGTGGCTACATGTCCGGCTGGACCTATCCATATTCCTCTGACCTCTTCCTCACCCGACAGGCTGCAGCCATAGCCTTGGGCCTGGAGCCAGAGGAGCTGTTGTCCCGCCGTCAGCCTGTTGCGGGACTGCCCCAAGACCTTCCCTTCGCCGTCCACCAGATTCCCTCCCTCCGCCATTGTGCCGAGCGGGCCTGGATTTCCATTCCCGGAAGGGTAAAGGCTGTCCATGGTCTTTCAAAGGAACAGAATCTGGCGGTCCCCTGTGAGGGGGTCCAGGACGTGCTGGTCAGGAGCCAGCCGGGAGACTCAGTTTCCTTTCCCAGAAACAATGTGGAGAAGTGTGGCAACATCATTGCGGTGGATTCCACCTGGCAGGGAGC
This sequence comes from Spirochaetaceae bacterium, assembly GCA_017622135.1. GTDB lineage: Bacteria > Spirochaetota > Spirochaetia > Treponematales > Treponemataceae > Treponema_F. The sequence goes on along the minus strand of JAGARR010000029.1, from coordinate 58,672 downwards.
CGCCACCAAGGCCCAGGCGGCGGTCAAGACTATCCTGCTGGAGCTGGAGCCCTGCCAAAGGGTCACCGACGACTTTTTTGACCTTCCTCTGCCACAGCTGCGCCAACCTTGCCAGCGGGGGCAAGCTGCCCATGAGGAGTCCTTTCCTCCCGCCGCCTTCATCCTCCCACCGCTACTGGAACAGGAGCTGGCCCAGTACCTTTCTTCCAACAAGGAGGCATTCGATGCCACCCGCAGTTTGCTCCAGCAGCTGCCGCCCTGTCTGGAGCCATGGCTGGACTCACTGGTGGACTGGAACCACCGCAGCCTGGGGGAAACCATTTCTCTAGCCCAAGGAATACTGGATGCCCAGGGTGATTCCATCGGCAGTTGCGGCGGCAGTCTTTCCTTGGTACGATTATGGCAGGCTTGTATCCTTGGTGGTGTCCAGGGGATTTTATACATGATAGCATCAGCCCCCAGGAGAAATGATTGAAAGGACTTCGTCTCTGTCTTGTCATTGTCAGTCTGATTTTCTTTTTCACACCGCTTTTTGCCGCCTCGGTGGAGTTGGCCGCCGCCGCCGACCAAACAGGAGCCAGCCTGTACTGGGATCCCCTGTCCGGCAGCGGCATCTTAGAGAAGAATGGTCACCAAATCTCTTTTCGGGTAGGGGAGCAGCTGCTTCTTTTGAACTATTCCAAGCTGGCCATTGTGGATCCACCGGAGAACAGAAACGGTACCGTATACGTCACCGACAAATTCATCTCCGCTGCCCAGGAGCTTTTCAGCCAAAACGCACCAGAAGCCTTCTACAAGGTGGGGGCCATCCTCATCGACCCTGGTCACGGCGGCCGTGATCCCGGTGCCGTGGGCAGTTACAAGAAGAACGGAAAGCAGGTGAAATTGCAGGAAAAGGACCTGGTGCTCACCATCTCCAAGGATCTTTCCCAGAAATTGAAGACAGCCTATCCCGACAAGGATGTGATTCTCACCCGCTCCGACGACACTTGGCTTACCCTTGAGCAGCGGGTGGACATTGCCAACTCCATCCGCCTGGAGCCCCATGAGGCCATCCTCTACATCTCCATCCACATCAACGCCTCCCTGGACAAGAGTGCCTCAGGCTACGAGGTCTGGTACCTCAGCCCCGGGTTCCGCCGTACTGTCCTGGAATCCACCGGAGAGGACAAGGAGCTGGAGAGCATCCTCAACTCCATGCTGGAGGAGGAGTACACCACTGAAAGCGTGCTCATCGCCAAATTCATCATGGACGGACTTGACGCCCAGATCGGCAAGCAGAGCAAGTCACGGGGTATCAAGGCGGAGGAATGGTTCGTGGTGCGGAACGCCAACATGCCCAGTGTGCTGGTAGAGGCGGGCTTCATCACCAATGAGAAGGAAGCTGCCCTTTTGGACGACCCCCAGTACTTGCGTAAACTCAGCCAAGGAATATATAATGGTCTGTCGGCGTTCATCTCCCATTTCGAGCGCTCAAGAGGATTTACTGGTACAGAATGAAAGAAGGGTCACGATTGAGGCTGCAGGCTGTCGGATTGATTGCATTGGTTGTAGGCATACTTGTTGTGTCTGTTTTCTTGTTTTCAACCGAAAATAGAGGAAATAGGCGAGTCCTCTATTTTGAGTCCATGGATGGAACTGGACAATACATGGAGAGTCGTCGTATCATGGAGTACTCCTCCCGGCAGGGAAGGGATGTCCATGTACGTCAATTTGTGCAGGAGCTGCTGCTGGGTCCCGCCACCCACGGATTGCGTCCCCTGTTTCAATTAGGCACAAGTCTTGAGTCCTGTTTTTTGCAGGACAAGGCCCTATTCATCAACTTGTCGCAAGAGGCTTTGTTTCCTGGAGAGACAACTTCATCCACAAGGGATGCTGTTGACTTGCTGATTCTGAATGTCAGGAAGAATTTTTCCTGGATTGAATCGGTGGAAATTTATATTTGTAGTAACAAAGTCTATGAGAATGTTGTTTAACATTTATTTTGCGAAAAAAACGCATAATCCCAAAGAAAAGCGTTGACAAAATTATCAAGTTGATGGATACTGAGTGAGTATACAAGGCTACATAAAAGTGTGTATAAAAGGAGCTTTGAATGAAGAAATCTTTTGTTCTAATTACAGCGGTGATGTTGCTTTTCGGAGCATTTGCATTCGGTGATGAGGCAACAATTATTGACTTTACATTGTTGGATGCCGACATCGTTGCAGATCAGGATGGAAATCCTACTGAGAACAGCCGCACCACAATGGACTATTCTGTTACTGCCGGTATGACCTTTACCGACGATCAGAAGTCTCTGATGAAGTCTTCCCTGGCACTGCCCAACTGGGAAGTAGTTCTGAATTCCTCTGCACAGAATGTTCAGAGCCTGGCTTTGTCTCAGGTGAAGGCAGCTCCTGTGAAGGATTCCGCATCTGTACCCTTTGCCGGTGCAAACGTAATGGGTGTGCGCATTGAGTTCCCCCTGTGGGCAAACAATGCAAATGCCAAGATTGTGCCTGCATTTGAGATTCCCGCTTATGAGCCTCTGGCCGCTCGTGATGAGAATGGTGTTCCCCAGGAGCCAACTGCTGAGGAAGCTGCAAGCGGAAAGACTCAGTTTGAGGATGGTTACGGTGTTGTAAAGAACGTTGGCACAATCAAGGCTTTGTCTGTGACAACTCTTGGTATGAACTTCCCCCACAAGCTGTATGTGCACCTGAAGGACACAGACGGAATTGAGCGCCGTTACCTGATGGGTGAGCTGAACTTTGATGGTTGGAAGGAGCTGCGCTGGAACAACCCCTCCTACATCACTGACATCCGCACCCGGGAGATTCGTGTGTATCCCGTTTATCCCCGTGGACTGCCCTATGTTAAGTTCGTTGGATTCGAGGTTGCTCGGGATGCAATGCACGATGGAGATACCTTCGTTGGTTACTTCAAGGATGTCAAGGTTATCTTTGATAAGGCCTTGTTGACCACAGATCGTGACATCGCTGATGAGGACATATGGGGAATCATCACTGAGAAGGAATCCCAGAAGCAGAGTGCAGAGATGACTCGCTTCGGTGAGAAGCAGGTTAACCGCTTCCTGGAGCGCGAGAAGCAGGCACAGGAAGAGGCATTCACCTCTAGCCTGACTGTTGAAGGCACAAATGACACTGCAGATGTTGGCGGAGCTGACGCTGGAGAGAAATAAGTTGACCTTCTAGGTCGATATGAGCCACCCTTTCGAGGGTGGCTTTTTTAATTTGTATAAATAGAGCTTCAGTTATATAAAAAGATTGCATGATGCAAAAATCAATGTTAAAATTGACCTATGGATACTACAATACAAAATAAAGTGCCGAATAAATCAACCATGTCGGAGCAGTATCATATATACCGTAGTGGCTTTGAGACTATATTAAGCACGATTGAATATAAGCTAAGGGATGTGATTTCCTTGCCATCCAAGCCTACCTTGAAGTCAAGGGTAAAGAGTTTTGATAGCTACTATCGGAAAACGCTGAGAATAAAGCCGCCGCTTAATCAGGATTTTCCTCTTCCGTTGCTGACGGACATGATGGGAATCCGTATCATTTGTGCCTTTCTGGAAGATTTGGCTGTTGTGGAGCAGCAAATAAAAGATAATTTTGTAGTAAAGGAAGTGGAGCGGAAGGGGGCATCCCTCAGTTTCAAGGAATTTGGATATGAGTCTGTTCATATACTTGTGGAGATTCCAAAGGAATTGTTGGATGCAGCTGCTTGTACAGGCTTTAATTTGCCCCAGGATTGCGTATGTGAGATCCAGATTCGGACTATCCTGCAGGACGCTTGGGCAGAGGTGGAGCATGAACTGGTGTATAAGTCAGAGTTCTCACCCTTTGACCTGCCGTTGAAACGGAAGTTGGCCTCCATCAATGCCAGCTTGAGTCTTGCGGATATAATTTTTCAGGAAATCAGAGATTACCAGAACAAGTTGAATCGTGAGGTAGATTTCCGCCGTAATGCTTTCTACAGCAAAGCTGATTCCATGGCACGTGATTCCCTACCCATGGAAATTAGTGTATCTGAAAGAGGTCAGCAAATCAGTTCTCCCTACGTTCGTGGAACTATCGACGACATGCTTCTGGCTGCCATCCAAGCCCACAATGCAGGAGAGATGGAAAAGGCGGTGAAGATTTACACCGACATTATTGAGTCAGAACCCGTACCAAGCAGTGTTATTCTTTCTGTCATTCTGAAGCATCGTGGTATGGCATTCTTTGCCCAGAACAAATACCGGGAGGCTCTAAACGACTTCCAGCAAAGTGTCGCATACCAGGCGGATAATTTCCGCTCCCTGTACTACATCGGAATTGTCCACAGTGTTCTGGGGGATAATGACAAGGCGATTGATTTCTTCAACCAATCCCTGTCTATAAATGAGCACCAATCCCATGTCTACTATCGTAGGGCCTTGGCGAATTACAATTTGGGAAACTATGTGGAATCTTCCTCGGATCTGGCCACAGCAAATAGTATGGGGCTTGCTGATGATGACTGCCGTCACCTGCAGGATTGCCTTATGAGGAAATTTGACATGAGCATGTAGTTTGTCTTCTATTTTTATCTCTTTTCTCTTGACAGATTTCATTCGCTCTGATAAGATAAGTTCACGTTGTGAATGTCTCCTTCGTCTAGTGGTTAGGACATCGGGTTTTCATCCCGACAACAGGGGTTCAATTCCCCTAGGAGATGAAAGGGCTGGCTTACAGCCCTTTTTTTATTTTTAAATGAGGTTTCTGATGGATGTTTCCCTGCGGTTTACAGATGAAGTGCGACTCCGCATGGCAGAGGCCATTGAAGAGGCTTCGGGCAATGAGGTGTTCTTCGGTGGTTTGATAGACTCCCAGGGAATCGTTATTTCTGTTGCTGTGGCGGCCCGAGGGAATGAGGCTGCTGTTCCTGTCCAGTCAGAGGCCGCCTATGAATCCCATGTTTTAATCCATAATCACCCTTCTGGCAGATTGCAGCCTTCAGATGCAGATATATCCATTGCAGCGCAGGCGGCCCAGCGTTGCCAGGGATTCTACATCGTCAACAATGACATCTCCGACTGCTATGTGGTAGTGGAGCCAGTTAAGCCCAAATCCACCAGCAAGCTGGACCTTCAATCCGTCGTTGCCTACCTCTCGTGTGGTGGGCCCTTGGATACTGGTGATGGTTATTTTGAGGAGCGGCCCGCCCAGATTGACCTGTTGACGGGAATCTGCAGAGCCTTCAATGGGGATGGAGTCTCCATCTTTGAGGCGGGCACTGGAGTGGGAAAGTCCTACGCCTACCTGATTCCCAGCATCCTTTGGGCGGCCACCAACAAGGAGCGGGTGGTCATTTCTACTGGAACCATAAATCTCCAGCAGCAGCTGGCGGAAAAGGACGTGCCCGCCGCCTTGCATATTACGGGAAAAAAACTGAAATTCATTCTCATGAAGGGCCGCCAAAACTACCTTTGCCTTCGGCGGCTCAACGATTTGCTGGCAGAACCAGACCTGTTCTTTGAGGAGAATCAGGATCTAGAAACCCTGAAGGAGTGGTCCAAAACGACGGAGACTGGCAGTCGTTCGGATTTGACCTTTTTACCTTCAGAATATTTGTGGAGTCGTGTCTGTTCAGAGTCGGATGCCTGCATGGGCATGAAATGCAAATTCCACGACAAGTGCTTTGTGATGAAGGTTCGTAAGGAGGCGGCCGATGCCCAGATTCTCATTGTGAACCACCACCTCCTCTTTGCCGACATTGAGGCTAGGCTTTCTGGAATTGGTTTCAGCGATACGGCGGTGCTGCCTCCCTACCGCCGCCTGGTGCTGGACGAGGCCCATGGCATAGAGAATGCCGCCACCAGCTTTTTTTCAGAGACGCTGACCCGCTTCAAGGTGAGTCGTCAGCTGAACATCCTGTATCGCAAGCGAAAGAATGGAGCCATGGCTGGCCACCTGTATACCATGGAGGTGCTGGCAGCTGGAGACAATTGGGTGGGACAGATTCTTGCCGCCATGGAGGAGGTTCATGGCCAGCTGGAAAGCCTTGATCAGCAGGGGCTTGACCTTATGGAAGGACAGTTCACCCTGCGGCTGACTCCCGCCACGGAGCAGCGTTTTACCCAAGTGCTGGCCACTTTTGAAAAGCTGGGTGCCAGTCTCACAGAATGCTCTGCAATTTTCCGGGAGATGATTGACTCCATTGACGATGACCTACGGGATTCCCCAGCTGTTTGGGAGACAAAGACGGTGCTCCGCCGCCTTGATGATATGGCCCAGTTCTGCAAGTCCTTTGTTCAGTGGCAGGAGCACCAGGAGACGGTATCCTTCCTGGAAAAGGTGAGGCTGCCAGCGGGGAGGGGAGGAGCTTCTCTGCAACCACGGTGGTTTTGTCGCTTTGTTCAGGCTCCGCTGAACATTGCCCCCCGAATGAACGAGGGAGTGTTCGAGCCGCTTTCCACTGTTGTCTGCACCTCTGCCACAATTCGCAGCAGTAATAGCTTTGACTATTGGCTGAGACGGACCGGAGCCTCCTTTGTGGATGATGATCGCCTTGCCACTGGAGAATTTCCGTCTCCCTTTCCCTACCACCGGAATGCACTGCTGGCCATTCCCACCGATGCACCATTGCCGGACAGCTCCTCCTTCCAGTCTTACCTGGAGCTGGCGGTGTCTCGGCTCATTGCCGCTGCTGGAGGACGGACGCTGGTGCTTTTCACCTCCTATGATTCTCTCAGGAACACCTGGGAGGCCTGCCGCCAGAGTCTTGTGGGTAGCGGCCTTGCCTTGATGAAGCAGGGGGACGAGGATAGGTTCCGTCTGCTGGAGAATTTCAAGAAGGATGAGTCCAGTGTCCTCTTTGCCACCGATTCCTTTTGGGAGGGAGTTGATGTGCCGGGACCTTCTTTATCTCAAGTCATAATTGTCAAGCTGCCCTTCCGTGTTCCCGATGACCCTATCTTTGCGGCCCGCTCGGAAGCGGTGGAAAAGCGAGGAGGAAGCTCCTTCATGGAGCTGAGCGTCCCGGAGGCGGTAATCAAGTTCCGTCAGGGAGTGGGCCGCCTTATGCGCCGTTCCACCGACCGTGGAGTGGTGGCGGTGCTTGATCGCCGCCTGGTGGAAAAGCGTTACGGTAGGATTTTTCTGGAAGGAATTCCACCCTTCCGCCGAAGCCACGGCACTATCCAAGAATTGTGTCATACTGTGGAGCGTTTCTTGGATGAGTGATTTCCATCTCCCAGTTCCTGTGGCAAGTACTACTGATGATGTTCACAAGTGACTTGCGGTTTCAGAATAAAATGTATAGAATGAAGCAAGGGGGCACCCTAATTTATTTGACAAAGGATTTTGTATGTCCAGTATCATCACCATCTGTTGCCTTCTTTTGACGGTCGGCATTCCTGCAATCCTGAATATATTCGCCTATCCAATTTCAAAGAAACTCAGCAGTAGGCTTTCGGATTATATAGTGAAGATTTGTGCCCCCACTGTTTTTGCCATTCTTTCCGTCTACCGCAATTTCAAGTTTGTCGGCTATAAGGATTTGAAGTCCCAGCTGCCGGAGCAGTTCCTCATCATGTCAAACCATCAGAGCCTGCTGGACATTCCGGTGTACATGAACTTTCTGCGGGACCGTGAGCTGCGGTTTGTGGCCAAGGCGGAGTTGGGACGCCATGTTCCCCTGGTGTCAGAGATGCTGCGAGCCCACGAACATGCCCTAGTTCCTCGCACTGGCAGTCCCTCCGTTGCCATGAAGACCCTGGATGCATTTGCCCAGCGGGTGGTGGAACGGGGGCAGATTCCCGTTATCTTCCCTGAGGGAACCCGAAGCCGTGACGGAAAGCTCCGCAGTTTTTACGCCGCGGGCTTCCGCCGTATTCTGGACAAGGCATCCATGCCAGTGGCTGTCTGCGCACTGGACGGCGGCTACAGGATTTCGACTTTGGGCGGTATCATCAGGAATCTGCACAATGGCAGTTATCGTGTGAAGATTCTGAAGGTGTATCCTGCCCCCACCTCAAAGCAGGAGCAGGTGAAGATTCTTGAGGAGGGAAAGGAGTTGATCCAAGCTCAGTTGGACCAATGGCATCAGGAGGGTGAATCAAAAAAATAGTTCCACTATTTTTACTTTAAAAGGAGTGTGACTCGGGTTTGAATCCTACTCCGAGCCTTTTGGGGAGGGGAGTGTTCCGAGTCCTTGTAGAAAAAAAGGCTATCCTGAGAAAAACTCTGGATAGCCTTTCCTATGTGAGAAAACCAGTCGGTTTCAATCAAGGTGAAATCAACTGCAAGGAACGATTTATTTAAAGTCCTTGGGGCGGCGCTCGACGCGCTTGCACTGTGTGCATTCGGCGACGTTCTTCAGTCTGCCCTTCTCAAACAATGTCTTCATCACAACCTCTCCACCGCATGTGCAGTTGAATTTATGGGTGGTAACGGTAGTACGTGAGTTCTTACTTGCTCCAGCCATGGCTAGCCTCCTGTCTTAGGATATAATCGATTATTGAAAGATAATATCTCAATGTGGCCCTGTTGTCAATACTGTTGATATTCTAACATAAAGTCTTACAAATGTTAAAGTTCGCTTGACTAACTTCATTGTTTTTGGTAGCATGACATGACTGTGTTCTGTAGAACACATGTGCAAGTATCTTTTTTTGGGGGTTTCTTTTGGCCACAAAGCATTCTTCTGCAGAGAAGAGACATAAGCAGAGTGAAGTTCGCCGTATGCGCAACAAGTCAGCTAAGAGTTCTGTTCGGACAAGCGCTCGGAAATATGTTGAGGCAGTGCATGCCAAGGATTCTGAGCTTGCCTCCCAGCTGTTGAGGGCTCTTGTAAAGGAGCTGGATACTGCCGCTGGCAAGGGCATTTTGTCCAAGAATTCTGTGTCACGGAAAAAGTCTCGGATGATGAAACTGTATAATGTTTCATTCGGTGCTGCCGCTGCAAACTAAGGTAACGGATGGGATATTGTAGTGATACAGTGTCCCTCGTTAAAAATTACTTTTTGAAAAAAGATTTGGATGAGAATTTTATGCAGTCAAAAAAGGTAACTAAATATGACTTGGTGGATGGAATCCGTCAGGATACCGGCCACGAGAAACGTGTTGTACAGGAAGTGTTTGAGTCAGCCTTAGAGCAGCTTAAGCTTGCTTTGAAGGATGGTTCTACAATCGAGTTGCGTGGTTTCGGAACCTTTGAACTGCGTCTCCGTAAGGAACGGAAGAAGGCACGCAATCCAAAGACTGGTGACAGTCTTTCTGTTCCACCACACTATATCGTTGCATTCCGTTCTGGCCAAGATTTGAAAAAAGCTGTTTGGAATTTATCTGTAGAGGAGTAACATCCGTTTATGGTGGAGCGGTGCCAAAAAACTGATTCACATTCTTTGCTTGCTAGATGTGGCATTGCTCTTTCTCTCCTTGTCATTTCTATTATTCTTTTTGCCCTTCCACAACCTAATCTGCTGACGGTTCAAGGTATTCCCTTCTTGGCATATTTTGCATTAGTTCCCGTGTTCCTTCTGGTACGTTTTGTATCCTGGAAGACCGTCTGGCTTTTTGGCATTGCCTATGGTGTGGGAGCTTATTGTCTTTTTACCTATTGGCTGGCCACCTTCCATCCCTTGGGAATCTTTGTCATCTCCTTTATGTATGGCCTGTACCTGATGGTGGCCTTTCCTCTGCTGAAAGCCGCCGCCTCCCTCTTTCCCAAGTGGGGCTGGCTGGTGCAGGGCGTGGTGTGGTGCGCCTACGACTTTGTGAAGACCTTGGGGTTTTCCGGCTTCCACTACGGAGTCCTGTCATATTCCCATTGGCGGTGGACACCGCTGATTCAGATTGTGGATGTGGTGGGAGTCTGGGGGCTGGATGCCCTCATTACCTTTACCTCTGCCTGGTTTACGGCAGTCATTGTAGATGCCTACCGAAACAGGGATGTGGAGGGCTGCGGTTGCAGGTTTAGGGCCTTGGTGCGTGCCCTTCCTGCCGCCTGTAGGGGCCACTGGATTTCCGGCTGCTGCTGGCTGGTGGTTTTTGCGGGGGTGCTGGTGTACGGCTTCGTGTCTCCGGTGGACTATTCCCAGGAGACTCAGGTTGAGGTGGCTCTGATTCAGCAGAATTCGGACCCCTGGGTTGGTGGAATGACTGCCTACCAGCGGGACTTGAGGACTCTGATGAGGCTTTCCGACCAGGCCCTTGCTCAAAATCCCCAGGTGGACTTTGTGGTGTGGCCTGAGACGGCCTTTGTGCCTCGCATAGCCTGGCACTACCGGCATCGGTATGAACGGGATAAGTTCCAGCTAGTGCAGGAGCTTCTGCAGTATCTGGACAGGGCTCCCGTCCCCTTTGTGATTGGAAATGACCACGGTGTTGATGGGGTGGGCAACAGGATTCTGGACTATAATGCAGTGCTGCTGTTCAAGCCGGGGGAGAACACCCTGCCACCGACTCCCGATATCTACGGCAAGATGAAGCTGGTGCCCTTTACGGAGTACTTCCCCTTTGACAAGCAGTTTCCCCAGCTATACCAGATGCTGCTGAACGGCGACACCCACATGTGGGAGCCGGGGGTGGAGCCCGTTGTCTTCGAGGTTGATGGCCTGCGATTCAGTACTCCCATCTGCTTTGAGGACACCTTTGGCTTTGTGGGCCGCCGGTTTGTGAATGCTGGTGCACAGGCCTTTGTGAATCTTTCTAATGACGCCTGGTCAAAGAGTCTGGCCTGCCAGTACCAGCACCTTTCCATGGCGGTGTTCCGTTCCGTGGAGAATCGAGTTCCTACGGTGCGCTCCACCACCACCGGCCAGACCTGCATTATCGATCCCAACGGAAGGATTCTTGCCATGGCGGAGCCTTTCGTGGAGACCTATCTGGTGGGTTCGATACCCGTTCTGGATAAAACTGAGAAAACAGTGTATACTCGTCTGGGAGATTACGTGGGAGTGATTTTTGCCCTGGCCGCCATCCTTCTGCTTCTGGCGGGACTGCTGGCAAGGATGCTCCGAAAAGTAAGAACATAAGAGAGGAAGTTCATGTACTCATTCAATATGAAGGAAGGTAATGTTACCGTCCTTGGTCAAAAAACGGAATTTGTCGGTGAGCTGGAATTCAGCGACAACTTGGTTATCACCGGTATATTCGAGGGAAAGATTCAGTCTTCCGGCAACCTTCGGATTGACAAGACAGCCAAGTGCCAGGTTTCTCAGATTGCCGCCGACTCAATCTTTGTGGCAGGAGCTGTTACCGGCGACTTGCATGCAGCATCAAAGCTTGAGATTGCCTCCGGTAGCCGTGTGGTGGGGGATGTTTCTGCCCTGCGGCTGCGAATTGACGACAATGTGGATTTCCACGGTCAGGTGACCATGCTGGAGGCTTCTCCCGATGTGGACATCTTTTCCCTCACCGCCGCTGAATATAAGAAAGCTTGCACAATATATAGAGAGTAGACAACTATGAACCACTCATTTTCTGACTTTGGCCGGAAACTTACCGGTCATTCCGGCATTTTGCAGCTGATGGATGACTTGGGTCGTCCGCTGCCAGAGGGTGTGACACCCTATCGTCTGGGAGGTGGAAATCCTGCCCGTGTTCCTGAGGCGGAGGCTATGTTCCGCCGTGAGATGGAGCGGATTATGGCAGAGGAGGATGGCTTTGAGAAGTTGATTTCTCTCTACGACCCGCCTCAAGGCAGAATTGGCTTTATTGATGCCATGGCCAGCTTCCTTTCCACCACCTACGGCTGGAAGGTGGGACCGGAAAACATCGCTATCACCAACGGCAGCCAGTCTGCCTTCTTCTACCTGTTTAACCTTTTCTCCGGCACCTTCACTGTCAGTGACGGCAGCGTTCGCCGGAAAAAGATTCTTTTCCCTCTGGTGCCTGAGTATGTGGGCTATGCGGACCAGGGACTGGAGTCTGATACCATGGTGTCTATTCCTGCCCGCTGCCAGTACTACGACGACCACAGCTTCAAGTATTTCATCGACTTTGAGCTGTTGGAGTCCCATCTTGAGAACCACGATGATGTGGGGGCCATGTGCGTATCACGTCCCACCAATCCCACGGGAAATGTACTGACAGATAGCGAAATCCATCGGCTGGCATCCTTGGCCTCACAGTATGGAATTCCCCTCCTTGTGGACAACGCCTACGGCCTGCCCTTCCCCGACATTGTGTTCATCGATGATGCCGCCCCCTACTGGGACGAGTCCGTGGTGCTTTCCATGAGCCTGTCAAAGATTGGACTGCCATCCTTCCGTACCGGAATCATTGTGGCAAAGCCTGAGATTGCCGCCGCCCTGTCCAATGTGAACGCCATTGCCGCCCTGGCCTCTGGTTCTGGTGGGCAGGAGATTGCCCGCAATTGTATCGCCACGGGAGAAATTGTGCAGGTAGCAAAAAATTACGTGCAGCCCTTCTACCAGAAGAAGTCCCAGCAGGCGGTGGCCTGGATTCATGAGTTCTTTGCCGGCGGAGATTTCTGGGTACACCGTAGTGAGGGGGCCATCTTTTTGTGGCTCTACCTGCGGGACTTGAAGATCACTACTCTGGAGCTCTACAAGAAGCTGAAGGAGCGGGGCGTGGTGACAGTGCCGGGTGAGTACTTTTTCTTTGGAGTGGAGGATCCCGTTGCCCAGTGTCACGGCCATTATGACAAGTGTCTACGGCTCAACTATTCCGGTCCGGAAGACGAGGTGCGGGAAGGACTCCGTCTGCTGGCTGAAATCTACAAGGAAAATAGATAGACTCTATCAGTCTGTCTTGCAATGAAAATGCTCGATAAGCGGGGTTGCTGAAAGGCTTGCCTTTTGGCAGCCCTAGATTTTATGTTTATTATGGAGGTTTTATTATGAAGAGACATATTCTGGTTCGTGTTGTTGTGCTGTCCAGCGTCCTGTTGCTGGCAGTGACCACGGCATTTGCCGGTGGAAAGCGTGAGGAGCCCGTCGCAGCAGAGGCGGCTTCTGCCGGGAGCCGGAAGGTAAATGTGGCCGCCTTGAATGGTCCCAGCGGCATCCCCATGGCCTATCTGTTCGAGAACAAGCCGGTGGTGGAGGGAGCTGAGTTCGACTTTCAGACTGCCGTCGGGGCCGATGTACTTTTGCCCAAGCTGTTGAAGGGCGAGGTGGATGTGGGAATCCTTCCTCCCAATGTGGCGGCCAAGGTCTTTTCAAAGAACAATGGAGCTCTTCTGGTTGGAGCCGTGGTGGGGGAGGGAATGCTGAACCTCATCACCAAGGATGGCCAGGTGAATTCACTGGCAGACCTGAAGGGAAAGACGGTGAACGTGGCAGGTCAGGGTGCCACCCCTGAGTACCTGTTCCGCTATCTGCTGCAGGCCAATGGCATTGCGGTTGCAGCCGACGGCCTGGAGCCTGATGCAGATTCCGTGGCCCTGGACTTCTCCATTCCTGCCGCAGAGATTGCTGCCGCCCTGTTGTCTGGAAGGATTCAGTATGCTGTGGTGCCGGAGCCCTTTGCCACTGTAGCCACCACAAGGGATGCCGCTGTCCGCCGGGCGGTGAATCTGCAGGATGCGTATCGGGCAGTAACAGGAGATGCTTCTGCCAACTATCCCATGACGGTGGTAGTTATCCGCAAGGAATTCGCAGCCTCTTCCCCTGATCTGGTGCGTAGTCTTCTGGCAGCCTACCGGGATGCGGTGGAGTGGACCTTGGCACATCCCGCCGAGGCAGGTGCCTTGGTGGAGAAGCACACCCTGGGCTTGCAGGCACCCATTACCACCAAGGTGATTCCCAACGGTGCCTACGTGTTTGTTCCCGCTCGTCAGGCTCAGGAGTCATTGGAAGGCTTGTTCTCCATCTTCCTGGACTTTGCCCCAGACGCCATCGGTGGACAGCTTCCCGCCCAGGACTTCTACTTTGAGTGACAGCTGAATCATGATAGGAAGGCTCCTGCACCGACGCTGGGTGTCGCTGGTTCTGTCCGCAGTGGTGATGCTTGCCCTGTGGCAGGGACTGGCGGTAGCCATCGATTCGTCCCTGATACTGCCATTGCCACGGCAAACCCTGGAGGTTCTTGTAGAGAACCTGGGCCAGCTCCTGTTTTGGCAGCATGTCGGGGCCACCGCCTGCAGGAGCCTTGCAGCCTTTGTGCTCTCCGTGGCGGTGGGGAGTCTTTTGGGGGCGGCTGCCGGAGTCAGCAGGAGCTTCCACAACCTGCTGGAGCTGCCCCTGGCAGTGGTACGGGCCACTCCCGTGGTGTCCTTTATCCTGCTAGCCCTGTTCTGGCTGGGCTCATCCTTTGTGCCGGTGTTTGTGGCGGTGCTCATGAGCCTTCCGGTGATGATTTCCTCTGTGGAGACGGGAATCCTCAGCTGTGACCAGCAGCTCCTTGACTGCTGCCGATCCTATGGCTTTTCTCGCCGCCAGCTGATTCGTCATCTGTATATTCCTTCCTGCAAATCATATTTTTTCTCTGGAGCCCTTTCTGCCTTCGGACTGAGCTGGAAGGTGGTGGCGGCGGGAGAGGTGCTGAGCCTTCCCCGTCGTGCTGCGGGAACTCTTTTGCAGAGCGCCAAGGTTCATGTGGAGACGACACAAGTTTTTGCAGTGACACTGGTGCTGGTGGCGATGAGCTTTACGCTGGAGGGACTGTTTTCCTTGGTTTTGCGGAAAGCTGGTCTTTTGCCCGCTGGTAGGGACAAAGCTTCTGCAGGGCGGCGGAGGATGGCATGAGTGTTTGCAAGAACCGGCCGGGAATCTATATCCAGGATTTGCACCTGCGTCGGGGAAGTCACCAGATTTTCAGTGGCTTTTCCCTGAATCTGGAGGCGGGCAGGGTGACGGCCCTGCTGGGCGCCTCCGGTGCTGGAAAGACAAGCCTGCTGGATTGTCTTGCGGGACTCTTGCCTGCTGACCGGGGAACCATAAGGGGGGTGGGGCCGGTATCCTACCTTTTTCAGGAGCCGAGGCTTTTGCCTTGGTACACCCTTGAGCGGAACATAATGCTACCCATGGAATCCCTGCTGGGAACGAAGGCCGCCTTGGAGCGTGCCCACCACTTCCTTGACCTGGTGGAGCTGAAGGAAAAGGCTACCTCCCTACCGTCCCAGTGCTCCGGCGGCCAGAGACAACGCTGTGCCCTTGCCCGTGCCTTTGCCTATCCTTCCTCCACCCTGCTGATGGACGAGGCATTCCAAGCCCAGGACATCAAGCTGAAGCTACGGCTGATGGAGCTGACAGAGGAGCTGCTGGGAGCGGGAGCAGGGCAGTGTGGCGGCCAGAACCAGCCACCCAGAACTACCGTGCTGGTGACCCACGACGTGTCGGAGGCCCTGGCCCTGGCCCACAGGGTGCTGGTGCTTTCTGGAAGTCCCTTGCAGGTGGTGGGGGATTTTCCCGGAGCAGGAAAGGAGCTGCCCATGGCAGGCCGTTATATTTCCCCCGACCAGGCCACCCAAAAGCATCGGGCGGAGATTCTTTCGCTCCTTTGTCGCTAGGAATTGTGCCCGGGATTGTCGTGTCCAGTAGCTTTAGCAGCTGTATCTAGCAGTCGGCGGCGGCCAAAAGCTCTGTCTCCCAGGCCAGCAAGTCAGCCTCCATCGTCTTGTTGCTTCCCCGCACATCGCAGAGAATCCTGAACACCGGCTCCGTGCCGCTTCCCCGCATCCAGATGTAGCCGCAGGGCTTGTCCTGGCTATCCTTGAACAGAATCTTCAGTCCACCCTTGCCGGAAAGACTGTAGTCCGTCAGGTTGCGGGTCTCCTTTGTGCCGTTGTTGCAGATGGCCTCATAGGAGGCGATGCCGTACTCCTGCAGCAGTCTTTCCTTCCGCTGTGGCCAGCTGGCCTCGAATTCCTTCTGGAATCGTGATTTGAGCTGGCCGTGGTCTGTGGCCTTGATGTGGAGCAGGGCCCTGTCCTCGGAGACACCGGTGGTGGTGTAGGGGGGCAGGGTGGCGATGATGTCTGACAGGGTGAAGTCTTCCTGGTAGGCTGACTCCTGGGCAGACTTTCTGCACCAGCGGTGGAAGAGTCCCAACCGCACCGAGCCGTCCGCCAAGGTGGTGTCCCTGATGGACAGGAGCTTGACCAGGGCGAAGATGGTGTTGATGGGGTCACGGACGGCTGCAGGATGGGTGATGTTGCCGCCGTTGGAGCCCTCTCCCAAGATGGGAACGGTGAATCCTTGGCTTCGGGCCTCCCGCGCCAGGTTCACCACATTGGCCTCTCCCACCTCGGCCCGGAAAACTGTGGCACTGAAGGCGGCGGCAATGTGGTCAATCCGCAGGGAGGTGGGGTCGTTGATGGACACGGCAGGCCGGACATTGGTGGAGCCGTCAAGCTCGGTACGGTAGTCAAGATAGGCCAATTCCGCCAGCACGGAGAGGGCGAAGACCTCCTGGGCTTGGAGCACCTGGGCCTTTCCGGTGGCATCGTCCCAGTAGACGATGTTGCCCCGGTCGCCGTCGCAGTCGGGCATGTAGCCCAGGGTGATGGCCGGGTTAGAAGGTTTTTGATTCTCCATAAAGGCTGCGCAGTGAACAAGATTTTCTGGCTCAGGAATAATTGCGTGAGCAATCTGGCGGGGCTTGTGGTTGATGGCGACAAAGCCGATGCCACATTCCTGCAGGAAGTCGCTGTCGATGGAAAGGCAGCGGGCGGAGCCGTTCATGTCGCAGGCCACCATGATGGGACGCTCCCTGGTGGAGCTGCGAACTGCATTAAAGAAGTCCTGCTGCTGGGCTTTATCGGCAGTACCAGCTACAACCAGGCGGGTAAAATCCCTGTAGCTTGCTACAGCACGAGCCTTGCAGTCGGCAGTCTCGGCGAAAATCCTTTCGATGGACTCCTTTGGACAGGCGGCCACCAGTCGGACCGCCAGCTCGGCTGCATCGTCCTGGGCGCAGAGACTGGTGAAGGCTGCGGTGAGCTTGGCTGTTTCCTCACCGGGAAGAACGCCGCCATCGTTGAGGCCGAACTTGATTCCGTTGTGGCCAATGGGATTGTGGCTGGCGGAAACATAGACAAAGCCATCCAATTGGCGGGCGTAGGCCATGATTTCCGGTGCGGCGGTGATGAAAAGGTACTCCACGGCAATGCCCCTTCCTGCCAGAACCCGGGCAATAATGTCCCCAATTTTGGTGCCGGAGGGGCGGGCATCAAGCCCAAGGGCAATCCTACAGCCTGGTCCACAACGTTGGATAATGTAGTCTGCAAAAACTTGGGCAATGAGGGCCGCAAGAACACTGTTGGCAGCACCAATTTCTTCTGTAGGGTCTTCTTCATCACCAGAGACAGCAAAAATTTTTCGCCAGCCAGAAGCAGAGAGAATCATTGAACTAAATTCTTTTTTCACTTCTTCAAAGGAAGGAAGCTGGCTTGTTTCTGACAGGGGAACAATCTGTGGGGCTCCTAACTGAAATCCCGTTTGGGCATCGTACATCATTGTGTACCTCCTGGCCTCATTGTACTGTATGAAAAAAAATCAATCAAGAAAAAAGGCTGGTCAAAAAATCCCCGCTCGCTTCTGAGGTAGTTTCCAGTTATGAGATAAGTCTCTTAAAATAAAAAGGGGCTGTTGTGAAACTGCCCCTTGTATAAATTATTTATGAGTTGCGTTTTTGAGCTACTGGTTTTGCCTGAAAGGATGGTTTTTCATCACTTTGCTTGTCCCCCTGTTGCTGTTGACTTGCGCCTTTCCCTTACTGGCTTTCCACTGTAACCAAGTCCAGGTATTCCTGCCGCTGCTCTTGGATTGTTTGCAAGATTTCCTCCCGGTACTTGGCTCGGTTAACCTGTTCCTCCAGTTTTAGCCCAGTAAAATCCGTGAGCACCCCAATTCCAGTCCCTGCAATAAAGCCGATTACGTTTCCAACCCCTGGGGCAATGCTCCCTATGGCAGTTCCAACAAGGCTTTTTTTCAAAACCTTTTCTCCAGTTTCAGTAATAACCTTTTTTGCAAGCTTCTGGGAAACCTTTCCACCGAGCTTTTCCACCAGTTCCTTGGTAATCTTACGGGTTAAAAGACCAGCTGTCACCCCCACCACCCCAGAAGTAATCCAGCGAGTGGAAGCGGTTTGAGAAAAATTGGGGTCAACCTTCGTCATAATGTCGCTCAAACTGGTGGACATGGTGGTCTGGTACATTCCATTCCTGTGGGTAATTTTGTTTTCTTCCCGAATTAAATCCATGCCCTGCTGCCATTTCTGTTGGGCTGCAGCAGAAATCTGGGTAAGCTCCGCTTCTAAATCTTGCTTTGGCATAAGATTTTCCTCCAGCAGCTGGTCCATATATTGCCCTGTGCTGGTGTTTACCGCATCCAGTGCCGCTGCCTCCGCCGTATCAGTGAGCTTTGACAAGGCCTGGTTTACCCCGTCCTTAATCATATTCCACAGGCGCAGGTACTCACTGCTCAGGCTATAATATTTGTCCAGGTAGGCATCAACATTGCCTTCCATAGTGTCAAAATACTGGTTGATGAGGGGAATCATTTCTTCCCTGGTCTGGGCCTGCACCGTTGCAGAAAAGCTTTCCAGCTGCTGTGCCGTTCCCACCCTGTACAGGGTTCCATCAATGGCTTCTGTCACCATGGTGGTCTTGTCTTCCACTGCACGGACAAGGTCTGGGCGACCCAAAAGAAACCTTGTTCCAAAGAAAATTCCAACAGCCACAATTACAAGGAAGATGCAAAGGACTATGGCTACCCGCTTGGAAAGGTGACGGAGGGAAACAGGTTCCTTTCCCTGTATTTCCACCAGTTTTTCCACAGGAACGGCAACAGAGATAATGCGCTTGTGGTCAAGGTAGAGGCAGCGGAGGATGCAGGTCAAGGCATAAAAGGCAAAGCCCCCGCTCAAAAGAATTACTGCCACCACCATATAGACAGGAAAAACCACCCCATGAGCTGCATCGCTTCCTAAAATAGACTGGATAATTGCATCAAAATTATTCAAAACTGTGGCAAAGAGACCTGCCAGCTGGTTTTGCTGAAAAGGATTTTCCGAACCGAGCAGAGGCTGGTTAAAGGAAAGGGTTGCCACGTTGTTGGAAAGGTAGAAGAGAATGAGACCGTAAAGTACAGTACAGAGAAAAAAGATAATGCCAGAAAAGACCATCACAATCTGTTCATTTTTTGCGGGGTGGTTTACATCTCCAAAGGGGTTCTTCCTAAAATAATTTCTAATTCCGGCCATGGAAAGTACCACCACAGGCAACAATACCATAAGAGCCACATATTCAGAACGGGAAATAATGGAAAGATACACTGGCAGAACCAGGGCCAGGGCAAAGGCTACAATCCCATGAAAGCTGTAGGCTGCCACCCGCTTTCTATGAAAGTTATAGTAAAAGGTGTTCCAAAAGCCTTGGGGAGGAGTTTGGCAACCAGTTAAAAAATGCTGCTTGCGGAGCGTTACCCGACAACAGGAGTAGAGGCAGATGGGAAAGAAGAACAAGAGCACCGTTGTCAAATAGGAAGCATACCCATCTTGAGCCACCCAGTACACAAGGCAATGGATTACCACCAGAGCCAAAAGGTAGAGGGCAGAAAACCGAATCATAGCCATCCACGGAAAACGAAAGGCTTTGGCCATACTGATTTTTTTCTTATTTTCTTCCATAATAATAGACCCTCCTGCAAATTACCTTCTCAAAACCCTGCCCTAATACCAACATAGAGGTTTATGTACATCATATCATTCAAGGTAACATACTTTGATTTTAGCATACTTTCTTATTCTAAAACAGAAGGAGGTGGAAAATCTGCAGGACAAAAAAAGACCGGGCTTTGTGACCCGGCCTTATGGACGATAACGGGCTCGAACCGCTGACATTCTGGTTGTGACCCAGACGCTCTCCCAACTGAGCTAATCGTCCGTAACGCAGTTACTATACAGGAAATCGGCGTTAGTGTCAACCGGCTTTTGCCTTCTGGCACTTGTTGCCCCCTGCCTTTGGGTATATAATGGGCAATCTGGAGGTGTCGGATGACTTCTTGGCTGAAGCGGAGCATGGTGCGGTGTGGACTGCTTCTTTTGATGTGGGCGGCCTCGTGTCCCCTCTTGTTCGGTGACATTGTCGTGCATTTTATCGATGTGGGACAGGCGGACGCCATCCTGGTGGAGTGCGACGGGGAGAATATGCTGGTGGACGGAGGCAACGGGGCGGACTCGTCGCTCATCTACGCCTACCTGAAACGCCACCGCATCAGGCGGATCAAGTATCTGGTGAACAGTCATCCCCATGAGGACCACGTGGGCGGACTTCCCGGCGCACTGAACTATGCCACGGTGGAACGAGGGTTCAGCTCCTACCGGCACTACGACAGCGACGCCTTCCAGGATTATGTGGACTATCTTTCCATGCAGGACGTGGAGCTGGAGGTGCTGGAGGCAGGGGCAAGTCTTTCCTTGGGAGGTGCCACCGTCCGGGTGCTGGGACCGCTGGTGCGTGACAGCGAGGTGAACAACAATTCCCTGGTGCTGCACGTGGAGTATGGTTCGGTCTCCTTCCTGCTGACCGGAGACCTGGAGCGGGACGGCGAGGACAGCCTGCTGGATGCCGGCATGGTTCCCGACTGCACGGTGCTGAAGGTGGCCCATCACGGCAGCAGAGATTCCTCCGGCTATCGGTTTTTGCGCTCGGCCCTGCCGGAATATGCGGTCATCTCAGTGGGACGGGACAATAGCTACGGCCATCCCACCGAGGAGGTTTTAGGCCGTCTGGAGGATGCCGAGGCTGCGGTGTTTAGGACGGATTGGCATGGTCATGTGGTGGCCAGGAGCGATGGCACGGAGCTGTCCTTTTCCGTTGAGCGCAATGCCGCCGGGACGGTTGCCGAGACAGCGGCAGGAAAGCAGGCTGCCGGAAGGGAGGCCCGCACGTCGGTTCCCGCACCGGCCTCCTACATCCTGAACACCAGCTCCAAGAAATTCCATCTGCCCACCTGCTCCGCAGCAAAGCGCATCAAGGATGCCAACAGAAAGGATGCGGACTACAGCCGCCAGCACCTGCTGGACCAGGACTACGAGCCCTGCGGAATCTGTAGGCCATGAGGTGGGCAGTAGAGCTGCGGGGACAAGCGGTACCACTGCCGCTTGCCTCTCATCATTCACCTTTCAAAGAATCATAGTAAATCTTATTGTTAGGGTTTTCGTCAATCATCTTCCTGTTATCAGTCTGTGCAAGATACTTGTCCAGTCCTTCCTTGGTCTCAAAAGACCTTACCAATTCAAAAGTATCTTCTATATATTGAATTATTTCTGCGAACAACTTTAAATCTATTTTATATACGTTGAAATTCTTAGCTCTGGGAGCATAGTTCAAGATTCCCTTTCGTTCCATGGCCTTGTCATCAAGGGCAAATACGCTGGTTACAATCATGAGGTTCACCCAATTTCCTCGTATATTACTATGTGATGACCAAAATCCCATCTCACATCGTAGTTTATTGCCCTTCCATTTCAACCTTGGCCTGGATTTAGTGTATTTCACACCATGCAATGTAAAATATCTTCCCAGCTCATTGCATACTGCATGGAAGATTTCCTTTGGTGCAGTATGCACGGAAATATTGTTTAGGACACTATTTTCCTCCCATGTCCAGTCATCCATATTCGCTTTGTTGTCCATATTCCTCTACCTCAGACAAAACTATTCGCACTATTCCTCAGAATGGCTATCTGGAACAGTGGCAGTGCCTCTATTTGGTTTTCAAGCTCTGAGAATGCAATGGTTGACATAGTTCCTCCTGTCCTCTGGATACAGTATACTACGTTTTTAGGTATTGTGGAATGGCCTTGCTGGGCAGGCGTGCGGGCTCCAAGACCCGGCAGGGGCGGGGTGATCACTTCTTTTTAAGCATATCCATGGAATGAACAGGGATTTCCTTCATTTGGAGTAGCTGCTTGTCGTTTGTGATGAATGCATCGCAATTTGTGAGTGTGGCAGTTGCAAGATGAATGGCATCCAGTGCCTTGAATCCAGTGTACTTTGCTCTGATTTCGGCGGCCTTCAATGCAATGCTTTTGTCAACTGGCACTACATTAATATTCATGCCATTCAAGAAGGTTTCAAAATTTACAATTGCCTGTCTGTCATTATGGGAAAGGGGATAAACGCAGAATTCCTCAATCGTTACAGTGGATGTGAACAGCTTGAAGCTTTGATTCTTGCAATCAATGAAGAAGCTTCTTGCCACATCAAAGTAGAGGGCGCTTTTTTCAAGGAAATAAATGAAGGGGGCGGTATCGACGTATATTCTAGAATCTGTCATTGTCGCGCAGCGTCCTCACATATTCATCGGCACAGTCGGCCCGTTCGGTATGACGAACCAAGGAGTCAAATTCAAAGTCCTGCTGCCCCGTGTTTTGTTCCAATATGTTGTCAATCTTTTTTTTGAGAATGGCTATCTGGAACAGCGGCAGTGCCTCTATCTGGTTTTCAAGCTCTGAGAATGCAATGGTTGACATAGTTCCTCCTGTCCTCTGGATACAGTATACTACGTTTTTAGGTATTGTGGAATGGCCTTGTGGGGCGTGGGGGCGGGCTCCAAGACCCGGCAGGGGAGTGGGAAGAAGGTCACATTTTATTCAACTGCTCCGTGTGGGTACAGTATGGGTAGTTGCTGCATCCGACAAACCAATGATTGCTCTTTCCCCTGCGTTTTACAAGGAAGCCGCCGCAGGAGGGGCATTTTTTGGGATTGGCCAATACGCTGGAATCGTTTATTGTGTAGTCACAACGAGGAAAGTTAGAGCAACCGACAAAAGTTTTTCCGTTTTTACTGACTTTAAGCAGGTCTCCTGTCTTGCATCGGGGACATTTGGTTTGCCCCTTATCCTCTGCACTTTTGATGGAGACAAAGCAAACGGAATCAGACTGCTTGAACTCCTTAAAGAAAACGGACGGATTTTTGTTTTCCGTAAGGATGAATGTCCTGTTTTTAGTGCGGGTGATTGCGACATAGAACAAGCGCCGTTCCTCTTCAAAGGGGAAGGTGCAGCCATCTGTTAGAACAAAATCCAGTACCTTGTCGTCGGCAATTTGATTTGGGAAGCCGAGCCTGTCGTTTGTGAAATTCAGCAACACTACATTGTCTGCTTCCAATCCTTTCGACTTATGAACCGACAAAAAGGATATTGGCGTTTGTGGAGACTCCCGATACACAATTTTCTCGGCTCTCTGTTCCCGCCTGAACAGGAAGAGGCCAGAGCCCTCCAGCAGTTTTCTATCATAGTTCGTTCTTCCCAAAAGAAGGATTGACTTGTCCGCCCCAAAGTCCATGATGATTTTTTTTAGAACAAGGTTTAAGACTTCCGAAAAATTGCTGTCTATTCCCCAGAAGACCAGCGGATACCGCAATGCTTTGTCTGATGTCAAGCTTTTTTGCAGTTGATTTGAATTTTTTGTTACAAAGTGGGATGCCTCGTCTATCAATTGCTGCGAGTTCCTGTAGGTTTTTTCTATTTTGAGGAGTTTTGTGAATCCTAGGTACTCCTCGAATTTGGTAAAAAGTGCTATGTCGCTTCCTGCAAACCGATAGATGGATTGCCAGTCATCGCAAACACAAAGGAATCTTGCCTTCGTTCTATTCAATATGGATTTCAATAGCCTGAATCTGGCCAAGGAGATGTCCTGATACTCATCAACAATAATGTACTTATAATTGTATATTTCACATCCGTTTTCAACTTGTTTTGTTGCAAGATTAATCATGTCTGAGAAGTCAATGCTCTTGGTTTCTTCCAAGTATTGCTGGTATTGAGACAAAACATATTTTACGATTGAAAGAAAAATCCTGTTCCTTGCGGCAAAAAATTTATTGTCTTGCTGGATGCAGGCCAGAATCATCCTGTCCAGCTCCTCCATATCATAGCTGCGGGCCTTGAAAAGTGAGATGAAGGTGCAGCATAGGGAAATGAAGTCGGAGAAATATTTGTTGCTTTTTTTTGAGTAGATGATTTCAAAGATGTCGTTGAAATCTCTCGGTTGCAGGGGAATTGCATTCTCTTTGAGGATTCTTTCCAGCTGCTCAAAAAGGATTCCTTCGGAAACATAGTACGAATAGGTTTCAATGAGCTTTGTGCCGTTTTGCTGGTGGAATTGTCTTTTCCACTCAATTCCGTCAAGGTACTTCTTTTCTTCGACAGGAGACAGCCACGGCACTGTATTGTCTCTCGTGATGCCAAAGTGCTCCAAATAGATGTCGTATTCTGGCAGATAAAAGTCTGGTTGGTAGTTTTTTCGTTGCGGGTCGTCGGACTCAAAAGGATAGTCCCGCTCGTATTCGTATTCTACTCCCTGGGTAAACAGGAAGTTTGCAATCTTTATTTCCTCAAGACTTTTGACCCGCTCGTCTCTCAGTGTTTTGAGCCCCTCCTTTCTTTCATCCTTTATTGTATCGATGTATTTTTCTTTGTCATACTTTGATTTCAATGTTTCCAGATCCAAGGATTTTTCTTTTTCGTACAGTTCTCCCAAAGATTGTTTTGCGGACATATCTTCTGGAATGTCCAAATAAAATGCAAAGTATTCTGTGAGTGATTGTACAAAGTCAGGATGCTGCAGCAGGTCTCCCTCGAAGAGGCCGTGGACAAAGGAATTGAGGTCGTCGAATACCTTGGGGCGGTATTGCAAGGATTCCTTTATGATATTAAGTCCGAGTTTATGGAATGTGGAGGCTTCCACCGGGATTCCTAGTTTTGATTGAATCCTTTCGGTCATTTCTTCTGCGGACTTGTTGGTAAAGGAAATCAGGAGTATGTCCTTTGGATTTATATTTTTTATCTGGCAGAGATACTTTACCTTGGCGGCAATAGTCAGCGTCTTTCCGCTTCCGGCCCCTGCAAGGACCAGGACATTGTCCTCGTCAGTGACAACAACTGTTCTTTGCTGGGTGTCAAGGGACTTGCCGTCGATGTCGGAAAGGAAATTGTCATGGGCTGCAATTTCAGACTGGACGAACTGGGCATTATGATTTTCAACCTCCGCCTCCAGATTCGCAAAAAATTCCATAAAGCATTGCATTTGCTGGAAATTTGGAATTGCCTTGTTGAATTTCTTCTTCCTGATGGTCAAAAACAGGGGCTCCCAACTTGACCTGTAGTAATTTTTCTCTGTATTGCTGATATAGGAGTCTTTGCTTTGGGCAAAGTCGGTAAAGAACTGGTTGATTTGCTCAAGAAGAGGCTTGGACTGTTCAACTTGCTCCTGCAATTTCTTTTTGTTGGCCTTCCTTTTCGTCACGATTATGCCGACGAGGACCAAGAGGGCGGTGGAAACACTGATTGGTAGGAGCAGGGGAAGATTCATGGAGCCAGTATAGCATGGAAACGCTGTAAGCTGCTATCCTGTGGGGCAAGCTCCTCACTCCCCATCCGCCACGGAAGCATAGCATTGCGCCGCCTTCCTGTGCCCTTTCCGCTAGAATTTGCACTGGAAATTGCTTGAATTTGCACTGGAAATGGGGGTGAATTTCCACTGGAAATTGGTGCAATTTGTACTGGAAATTGGATGCATTTCCAGTGGAAAATTTGGCGGGGGATGGTGGTTTGCTTTTTGAGGAAGATTCGTGCTTAGGAAACTTGACGTTGTGGAAGGATAGGTGTATAGTGGAGGTAGTGCAGGTGGCTTGCAGTATGCGGTGCCTGCGCCGGGAGTTCCCGGATGGGATGACTTCGGATCTGCTCTTTTACATGTATAGGGAAGGACTTTCATTTGTGGAATTACTGTAAAAAAAATTATATATAAAATAGGAGATAATGATGAAATTTAAGATTACCAAAAGAAAAAATCCACAGGACAGGAGCCAGGAAAAGTATTATCCTGCTCCTGTGTATAGCGATGAGATTGGTATTGACGAGTTGGCGGAAGAGATTTCCTTCGCAACATCAATAACTCCCTCAGACGTAAAGGCTGTGTTGGAGGGTTTGCTGAATGTGATGCCCAAGCATTTGCGGCGTGGTGCCAAGATTAAGCTGGACCGTTTTGGTACATTCAAGGTGATTTTCGGCGGCAATGGCCACGAGAATGCGGAGGATGTGACGGCGGCAGACATTGACGGCACTCGCATCGGCTTTATTGGTGCACCTGAGATGAAGCGGGCAGTCCTCACGGACATGTCCTTCCAGAAGCTGGCTTAACAGCGGTGCTGCATACTTTTTGCATGACACCTCCAGTGGCCTCCTTTCTGTTGATGGGCCAGTTTAGTTATTTTGGGTCATGCACCTTGCAGACGGCAAGCTAGATTTAAAAAACACATTCTAATCTTTGGAACCCACTGGTGCAGGATGCATTGCCTGGCACCATGATATATTCCAAAACTGGGGAACCGCAGTTCCTGAGCAGATCCGGCTGTGTGTTCCCCTTTTTTTGTGTCCGCTACGGTGGCTGGTGGGGGGCTTTGCGGGTGTTCCGTGCAGGCTCTTTTCTTGGAAAGCAGTACCGCTTGTACGACTTGCAATAAAAAAACAGGTTAAAATGATTAGCAAAAAACTCTTCAAATTCTTATCCATAATGCTACCCCTAAAGAAATTCCCCATAGATTTCAGCAATAATTGTCAGAAACATTGCTATTATATAGTAACGAATATATAATGGACGCATGGCTTTTTTTGATAAGATTTTTGGAAGGAGTGTTACTGGAGAGAAATCTAATGTCTCTTCGGTAAAGACAGACTCTACGAAGCCAATTTTCGACTTGGCTGTTTTTCTGGAATCACTTCTTTCATCTGATGCATATATTGCGAGAAGCCAGTATCTCAAAAGGTTGGAGGCAGATAATAGACTTGTTGTATATTTAAATCAGTTGAATAGGGATGGCCTTCTGAAAGATTTTTGTAAGAAGAATCGTATTGAAATGAAAATCGTATTGTCGGTACTGGAGCAATGTGCCACAATCAAGGATTTGGTTGACAACCATAATGCCAGATATATAGAAGAAAAGTTAAAATCGGAAAAAAACTATCTTGATGCGATACTGCATGAGGTGGATCCGGCGGTAATGCTTGACGATGACCAAAGAAAAGTCATTCTTACGGATGAGGATTATTGTCTTGTGATTGCTGGTGCAGGAGCTGGCAAGACAACTACTGTGGCAGCAAAGGTGAAGTACCTTGTAGAGAAGAAGAATATAAAACCAGAGGAAATCCTTGTGGTGTCCTTTACCAACAAGGCTGTCGGTGAGCTGAAAGAAAAAATTCAGAAGCAATTGAAAATCAATTGTCCTATTACAACTTTTCATTCTACAGGTAACGCTATTCTTCATAAAGAGAATGAGGAGAGGCTTAATATTGTTCAAAATGATAAGTTGTTTTTTGTGCTCGATGATTATTTTAAGGAGTCAATTTTAGAGAATGAAAAGATTGTTGATGATTTGATACAATTCTTTGCTTGCTATCTTGATGCACCAATGCTGGTGAAGAGTAAAAAAGAATTATTCAATAAGTTGAATGGAGCAAATTTTACAACAATAAAGAGCGAAATCGGAGAATTCACCTTGGAGATTACTGACGAGCGCAGTAAGAAATATGTCACGATTCAGAATGAGGTATTGCGCTCTCAAGAAGAAGTTCAGATTGCTAATTTTCTTTATCTCAATTCAATTGAATATGAATATGAGCCCCGCTATAAATTTAACATAGATGGTGCTAAGAAACCGTATACTCCTGATTTTATCATCCGCCAGGGTGGGAAGGAGGCATACATTGAACATTTTGGCATTACACAGACAGGAGAAAGCAGTCGGTATAATGATGAGGAGTTGATAAAGTATAGAAAAGCTGTGAAAGACAAGGTAGCTTTGCATAGGAAGCATGGAACCACATTGCTGTACACCTTCTCCCAATTCACTGATGGAAAGTCCTTGATGGAGCATCTTCAAAATCAGTTGGAAAAGGCTGGCTTCATCTTGTATCCACGTGACAATAAAGAGGTGATGAAGAAAATCTCAAATCAAGACAGCAGCCGTTATTTAAGGAAGTTTATCAACTTGGTTGAGCGGTTTATTTTGAATTTCAAGACAAATGGATATACTGTAGAGCAGTTTGATGAGTGGCAGCTGAAAGTAGAAAACGTTCGGACAAAGATATTCTTGAGAATTTGTCGGCAATGTTTCCTTGAGTATGAGCAATATCTTAACAAGCACAATGCTGTTGATTTTTCTGATATGATCAACAAGTCTGCACGTCTTCTGTTGGAGTCAAAGGAGGTTAGCGAAC
Organism: Spirochaetaceae bacterium; assembly: GCA_017622135.1. GTDB lineage: Bacteria > Spirochaetota > Spirochaetia > Treponematales > Treponemataceae > Treponema_F. The sequence goes on along the minus strand of JAGARR010000029.1, from coordinate 30,503 downwards.
AGATTTCGTTCAAATATATCATAGTCGATGAGTATCAGGATATTTCACGGCAAAGATTTGACTTGGTGGGGGCTCTGCACGATGTTACTGCTGCAAAAATAATTGCAGTGGGAGATGATTGGCAGTCAATTTATGCTTTTAGTGGTTCTGACATAACGCTTTTTACAAGATTCTCAGAAATAATGGGATATGCTGAACTTCTCAAGATTACGAAGACCTATCGTAATTCTCAAGAGGTCATTGATATTGCTGGTAATTTCATCCAAAAAAATACAGCACAAATTCAAAAGACTTTAGTTTCACCCAAAACAATAAAGGATCCTGTCATCATTTTTACATACGACTCCCGGCCGAAAGGCCGCAAGGATGCTTTTGGGACTGGAGCAAAATATAATCTTGCAAAGGCTGTTGAGCAAGCTATAGACCAAATTGTGGAGTTCAATAAGTTGGAGAATAAGGATAGCAAAAAACAGGATATATTGCTTTTGGGTAGATTTAATTTCGATGCAAAAAATCTGGAATATTCCAGTTTGTTTGAATATAAGAATTATGGAAGTCAAGTGAAATGTCTAAAATACCCTGATTTAAAAATTACCTTTATGACCGCACATGCATCCAAGGGTTTGGGATACGATAATGTAATCGTAATAAATGGCAAGAATGAGACATATGGATTTCCCTCAAAAATAGAAGACGATCCGATATTAAGTTATGTTGTGAAGCGGGATGATTCCATAGATGCCGCAGAGGAAAGGCGACTTTTTTATGTGGCAATGACACGGACAAAAAACCGTGTCTATTTTGTTGCTCCCCAGGATAATCCATCGGAATTTCTTCTGGAGATTAAGCATGACTACAAGAATGTTTCCCTTAAAGGGGAATGGAATGATTTGCTCAAGGATACTGCAACATTTAAAAGAGCTTGTCCCATCTGTGGCTATCCATTGAAACGGAAATATAAAAATGCGTATGGTCTTAATTTGTGGATTTGTATGAATGATCCTGAAATTTGTGATTTTATGACAAATGAGATACGGGCAGGAAAACTTTCAATCCAGAAATGTGACAAGTGTGATGGTTATTTGATTGCAAAGCCTACTAAAAATGGAGGGTATTTCCTTGGATGTACTAATTATACCCAAGACAATAAGGGGTGCGACAACAAAATCTGGAAAGAAGAGTTCTATCGTACCAACGGTCTGACCTTGGAGCCTGTTGATCCTGTAAAGATTCCAAAAGGGATAGATATTGCCCCAAAAAAACTTCCCCCTCACTCCCCATCCGCCACGGAAGCATACCCGCCGTCACCAAAGCCGTAGGCGGGCAGTGCTGCGATGGTGCGGGGCTTCCAGCCGGACTGGAAGCCGTTGAACAGGGCTGAGCGGTACATTGCTTCTAATTTTGCGTGGCTGTAGGACTTGAAATCTTCTTTTACCAAGGGGATGTCCATGTTCAACAGGGAAAGGTTGCGTTGTTTTATGTCTGCAAGATAGGTTTCTGCAGGAAGGGTGTTGCTTTTTGCTCCGTTACAGGTGGGGCAGGCAAGGACAAAGTTCCAGAGTTTGTCATCCTTGACAAAAGACCAGGGAATGCAATGGTCTACTGGAATAGTGGTTGCTTCCTGCTTTAGGCTCTTGTGACAGTAAAAACAATGGTGCTGACCAAACTGTTGTAGCACTTGGCGATAGGGAGAAAGGTTGTTTCGCTCTGTGGAAGCATCTAACTTGTTTGCCAAGGCATAGGAATCTTCTTCTTTATTCACCTTTTCTAGATATTTTATCCATTCGTAATAATTTATTTTTTCAAAGTCCGTCTTGAAGGTAACGCAGGCGGCGTAGGCATGGGGATTAAAATGGATTCCACCTTCTTCTTTGTTAAAAGAATACAGCTGCCCTTCTGTGTCTTTGTAAAAGGCCCCCACCACGTACTTGAGCATTTCCCTTTTGATTATCTTGGCAATTTCTAGTTGCAAGTCACCACGCAAGGACTCAAAGGGAAAAATCTGTTGCTTTTGAGCGTGGTCAAAGTGGTATTTTTCACAGAAGTCAAAAAGTTTTCGTTCCACTGCCGTCATAGCAGTCCGCTGAGAGACTGGCATTTGCTTCAGGTGAAAGTTCAAGACTAAGTTCCAGTAGATTTCCGTGAACCGCAGTGCAATGGCATCATAGCTGAGAAAATGATTTTCTAAGTCTACATTAAAAAGATTGTCTAGCACCGCCTTAAAAAAAGCGTACTTGTAGGTAGTGGTGTGCATCTTTGCTGGAGACAAGGCCAAATTGACAATGCGGATAACCTCGCTTTCGCCAAGAGGAAGGAAGGGCACGATGCCTTGTTGCAGATTCCAGCCGGAATTGGAGGGCTTGCTCATGGGGATAGTATAACATGGATTGGGGGTGGGGTTCTAGGTTTTGCAAGTTTCAAAATATTGAGGCAATGGATGGTTTCTTATATTTAAGGAATCCGATGAATCCTGCGTGTTTTAAGGTAATATTTTCTCTTTTTTTATTTCATCAGATACTTATTCTCAGAATCTTGTAATAAAGGTAGTATTGAGTCTTGAAGTTTAGTGCATTATAGTCAAACGGATGGACATGATAGCAAAATAATTGTTGAATTTCTACTTGCCTTTTTTAGTATGAAATGAGTATTTTTATTCAGTGAGTAGTACTATTATCAGACTGGGAACTTTGTATCGGTAAGTTTTCCAAAATATATTTTATTGATGTAGTTATTATGCGAAATATCCTGATATTTTTATCAGAAGGTTTTGAAAGAGAGGGATAAATATTTATAGATTTGAAGAAATAAATAATACACATAAAGACAAAATGTCCAATTCTCTTGAAAATGTTAAAGAACATTTTGAATGGGAAGATGAAAATTTTTTAGAATATTTTTTAGGTTTGCTTCCTAAAATGCGGCATACCTCGGAACAAAATAAGTCATTAGAAAAGAAACTTTCCGAACTGAGAAAAATATATAATTCTTATGACTACTTTCTAACAGACCAGTCTTCTTTTTTGCAAGAAATTAAAAATAAATTGAATGAAATTCATGATATAAATCCTCATTGGTATGGTCTTAATCTTGATAAGGTAAAATATTATACAAATTTACATCATGCTTGTATTTTAACTGGTGTTGGTGGTATTGGAAAATCATATTTTATATATCAACTAGAAAAAGAAATCTCTAATAAAAACATATCCCATTTATGTGTTTATGGAAAGTATCAGGAAATTGCTTTTGATATAGATTTTGAAGAAATCAATTTATTTGCAAAAGAAACACCTTTTGTTTTTATAGTAGATGCATTTAACGAATTATCGGAAAAAAATAAAGATTTTATTCTTAATGGAATTCAAAAATTACTAAATAATAAAAATATTAGAATAATTGTAACATACAGAAGTTTCGCTCTTAAAGAAGAATATTGTAAAAAATTGTCATCACTTATTTCTACAAACGAAACATTTCCTGGAATATCTTTTGAAGCTGCAATAGATATAATCTCAAAATATCCAATAAAAGAATTATATAGGTATACCGATATTCTTTTTTCAAATAATGCTTTACTCATAAGTAAATTAATAAAAATTCTTGTTTCATTTCCAGAAGATAAAAATAGTATAAATTCTATAACATATATTTTGGAACACGATTTTAAGGAAACTATTGGTAAAGTATATTGGGAACATACAAAGAACATTACAAAATGGATGTATGATAACAATACAAAAGGAATCTCTCTTTCTAACATTGATAGTTTAATTCCTAATTCAAGAGATTATATTGAAAAACTTATTTCAACTGATTTCATATTTACATACAAAAAAAATGAAGAGACCTATGTCTATTTCCAGATAGAAACAATCCATGATTTTTTAATTGCAAGGTACTTTTTTGATGATAGTAAAAATAAGTCTGATGAAGAAATAATAAAAATAATTATTGAAAAGATAGAAGCATTTTCATCAGCAAGAGAAGCATTTATTGTTGGGTTATTCGATAAATTTGGGAATAATTATAATCGAATATATAAAATTCTAAAAAAAACAAGTTTATTGGATGAATTAAGACCTGAAGTTTTACAAAAAGTAAAGTTTGATGCTGAAAATATTCCTTTATTTCTTTCTGTTTTCGAACAAAAATATCCAGTTCATCAATTTGTTTGGTTTGCAGGTTTTACTGACAAACCATTTAACTGTATTAATTTTCAAAATCAATTGCTTTTAGATTCTTATGAAAATCAATTATCAGTTTTGTCAAAAATCTTATCTATTAATTATGATGCTGATAATTTTGCTCGAAGACTAAAAAATATTCTTTATTTTGTAAATTACACCAATGTTGATGAATCTGCATTAGACGAATATTTTTATACAGCACTTTGGAGTTCTTCTGCTGCAAATGAAGATGTAAGAATTATCGCAAGAAAATTACTTTTTGATATTGTTAGAATAAAAGAAAGTTATATTTCAAAGGTAATAACACTTTTTCCAAAAATATATGATTTATATATTCAGGATGCAATTATAGAAATTCTTTTTTATCATAAACACAATGAAGAGATTACGCAATTTTTTATGCGGTTAAAAGAAGATTATTCTTTTTTAAGTGCGGTTAATCTAGCACGAATTTCAAATTATTTAAATTTAAAATTTGATTATATTAACTGGGAAAAGAAAAACTTATTTTCTAACACAACAAGAAAAATAAGTGATGTATTTGAAAGAATTCTTTTCAGAATTGATGCATACGCACCAAGTCTACTTCATTTTAGATATTGGGATAGAAATAGAATAGATAATATACATCCTAGATTTTTATACATAGATAAAAAAACAATAAAATATATAAATAATTCACTTGAAAAAAAATTTTCTTGTGTAAAATGTGGTGAATGCAAAGGCTCTAATTTATTTAAAAAATCAATAAAAAAATTATATAAAATACAGGATAAGTCATTTCCTGTGAATTCTTTTTTGAAATCTCTTGAGAAAGTATTTAATAACATTTTAAATATGTATAGTTATAGCTCTGAATCTGAGGATGTAGATTTAGTTTATCGTAATTTTAGTAAATCTCTTTTACGAAAATTAATAGTTATTTCTCAAGATCTTTTTTATGGAAGCTTAATGTGCAACTATTTTACTGATGAATTTAGTTCATATGATGATGCAGAAGAATTAATAGGGTATAAAGTTTATGACCCATTACAATATGAACCTTCTCAAAATATTACGGCACCAATACCAACATATGTTAATCAGATAGAAAAATTACAGGATAAAGTCTTAAATAGCATTGATTTTTCTATGAAAAAAGATGAATCCTGGGTAAAAAATGCAACCTTGACAAAAGAAAATGTTTTATCTTTAATCACAAAACCAGTTTGGCGTGGAAAATTAGAGTGGATGATTTTAAGTACTAAAATTTCCTTAGATGATTCTACTAATAATATAGACTCGTGGCGTGATAATTATGATATTTCATGTTGTACATCTAAAGCAATAACATTAAATGATGATGAAACAGATAGAGAGCTTACAATTGAACACAGAGATTACTATGGTTTATTAGAAAACTATAGTGATGATTCGCCAGAGCCTGAATTGTGTATGTATGTAAAAGAAATTTCTTCATATACAGAATTATTGGACGAAACGAATCTTTTATTACCACCAGCAAAATTAATAAAAGATTTAAATCTAAAACCAGATTATCAAAATTTGTCTTGGATAGATTCTAAAGGTGAAACCGTAATTTATTGCAATAATAATAAATCAGATTATTATAAAGATTTTATAAAAGAAAGTATTTTTATTCGTAAAGATTATTATGATGAATATATAAAGACTCATACATTAAAGTATTTTGTATTTACAGAAAGACTTATTTCTGATCACGGTTTTGAAGATGATACATGCTTTAATTTAGAAATAGAAAAAGGAAAAATAACAAAAGAATTCTTGCATTATAAAGCGAAAAGTATTTTGGAAGATAGAAAGCGTTGTTCAAATTGTCCTCATGGATTAGATAAAGAACACAAAAAAATTAAAAATACACGTCTATTTTTTCCCATAGGCATAGATATGTTTACCAATAACAATATAGAGATTTTCAACGGTAAGGAAGAGTAACAAAATTAAAAGTTTTGAAAAGGATTTATATCATTGAAAATATAAGGCTTTCTATAGAAAAATAGAATTAATAAAATATATACTATTCCAATTCCTCTTCACTACTAGGAAGTATTGCGTACACAATACCATCAGCTTGAATCCCTTCACTTTTAACAGCCCAGTTGGTGTCGGCCTGCACCTCCTTGGCATTGATGAACTGGAAGCTGAAGTAGCGGGTCATCTCCTTTTCGTCGTTGTAGCGGGAGGGATACAGGTACCGGTTGACGTTGCACTCGGTGAGGATGTCTTTGGTCATGGTTGTCTTGCGGAGCTTTTCCTTGGTGGTGTGTATCTGCTCATGAATGTCCACCCCCACCGTCTCCTTGAGCTTGAGGAAGGAGTTGCTTTTGCGCAGGTATAGCACCAGCTCCTGCTGCTCAAGCCTGTCCAGTGCAGCGGTGATTTCCTCATGCCCATAGTCATTCTGGAATATGTGGATTATTTCTTCCTTGGTGGGCTTGAGCTTTTCATACTGTTCCAAAAGGTATATCAGGGAAATGGTCTTTACAATCTTTCGGTCAAGTTCGTGGCTGCTCTCCAGCTTCTCTAGGATTCTGCTGGTGAGGATGTACTGGTTGTGGTGGCTTTCGGAGTAGGCTTCCTTTTTCAGCAGTGGCTCGAAGTAGTCGTAGATGAGGTCAGGTGTCACCAGCATGAACTCCTGCTGGCCATGGCTCTTCTGGGACTCTTGCAGGAAGCCGGGCAGGGTGGTGGTGCCGCTGGCGGAAAGGAAGGTGAACAAGGTCCGCTCGTTCTGGGCTATCCGCTCGGAAAGCCGTGGCAGGATGAAGGTGGACACCGGGTGCAGGGGGTAGCAGTCATAGAGGTTTTGTATTCTGCTGCGCTCTTCCATCTCGGAGAAGATGGGGTGGCCTTTGTACAGGGCCGTGAGGCTTTCAAAGGACGGGCGCTTGCTGTTGGTGAAGCGCTGCCACTGGCTGCCTTCCTTTTGTATCACGGTGGCGATGATTTCGTAGGTCTGGGAAAAGTTGTTGTTCAGCAGGACGTGCTGGAACCGCTCGGAGATGCCCCGCCAGCCGTCCACCTTCTGCTTGGGCAGCCGGTCTATGTAGTTGCCGATTTCCTTGTGGCTGATGAGCATCAGGTGCAGTTGCTGGTTTTCGCTGCGGTTGCATTTCTCCGCAAAGTCCTGCAGCATCTTGGTGTCGCTCACCGAGGCCTGGGTGATGTTGGCCTCCAGATACTTGCTGAACTCGTCGTACACTACGTAGATGCCGTTGTATCCCTTCTTCTGTATCTCGGCAACCACGTTTTCGTACAGCTCCACCACGTCAAAGCCCAGGAAGGGGTTGAAGCTGCTGCCTGAGGTGAGCTGCGGATGGAGCTGCTCGAAGGTGCGGTAGGCTTCTATGTCGTAGTTGTTCAAGGCGGCCACAAAGGAGGCGACTGGCTGTCCAAGGTGTTCCTGGAGGTTGCGGTAGGTCTGGGGGTATTCCTGCCGCCATGTCTCTATCACCTGAACCGCCGCCTTGTAGTTTGTCTCTGGCATGATGTCCAAAAGACCATGGAGGCTCAAGGTTCGCTGCAGGCTCAGGATGAAGGCTTGGGTGAGGCTGGTGTTGCTTCCTGAGATGACGACGGGCAGAAGCTTCGTTTGGCTTTCCCGATAGTTGTCCACCAGCTGCCGCAGCCTTGGCTCCGTCTCCAGTTTCTTGTTCAAGTTGGCAAAAGCGTTTTTCTCCCTTCCTGCCAGCAATGCTAGGATGGTCAGGATGATGTGGGACTTGCCCTTGCCGTAGGCTCCTATGAGGATGCGGGAGCGGGAGGTGGATTCTGGCCGTGTGCTCAGGAGGATGTCCTCCAGCAATCGGAGGGAGGATTGTGTGGGGATGAAATTCTTGAGCTTATTTTCGTCGTGCAGGTCAAAGGCTATGTTCACCGAATACTGGAAGCCTTCCGCCGTGGTAATCATGGGGTGCTGTGTCTCTGCCATACTGTTCTCTCTGTCACTCTTTTATCGCCTTGTAGTATTGGTCCACGCAGTACAAAAAATCATGGTCCGGATGCATAATCTGGATGACGTCCAGTCCTGCCGTCCTGACAAGCTTTATCTGGGCAAGTCCCTCAACCTGGTACAGGACCTCCAGCAGGGCGATGGTGTCCAGGTTGAAGATTCTGCTGATGGAGCGGGGGGCTTGGCTCAGCTCATGGAGCTGGATTTCTGTCTTTCCCTCGGCAGCGTCTACTATTGCTGCGAGGACAATCCATGGATGCAGGCTTTTGGGAGGCGGGGGGAGCTTCTTGTAGGTCCTGTCTGATTTCTTGAGAAAGTCGATGAGGCCCAGCTCCGCCAGGGGGCATTCCAGGTTGCTTTCCGGGGAGTCCTTTTCCGGGTTGGACTTGTGGCGGGGGAGGTAGGTGCTGATGATGCAGGCAAAGTCGTCCTGAACCAGGCGGCGGGAGGGTGGCTCCTGCCCCTTCATGGCAAGCCAGCTTTCCAGTCCTTTTTCAAATTCACTTTCTGAAATCTCGCCCCTATACTCATTGAAGAAGTAGTACCAGGAGGGGGCCAGCTCCTTGTTGCTGGCCAGCTTGTAGTGGAGCAGCTGGAGGGTTCCCGCCTCCTCTATGTAGCGGTCATACTGGAGCACCAGCTTGCCGAAGGGGGTCAGCGTCTGGGTTCTCCTTCCTGTCTCCGACTCTTTCGTCAGCCCCACCGCCTGGAGCCAGTACCGCAGGGACTTTACCATGTTGGCTCCGATGCCTAGCACGTCCATGGGATTCTCCGTCTTTGACAGGAACACATCCCCATTCTCCTGCACCCGCTTCATGCCCTTGCTGAGCCATCCCTTGCGTATGGCGAAGGTCTCGTGGCCCCTTAGCTTGTACTTCATCCTCTTGCCCCCATTGAGGCAGTATATCCCACTTGTGCCGGAGTGAAAAGGGGCGGGTGGGGACTGGGAGGTGAGGGACGCACTCATTCTTTCGTCCGGGACGCACTCATTCCTTCGTGCGTAGGTATTTTGCCATGAGGCAGCCGTTCTCCACCACGGCGGGGTTCACACACATCATGCAGTGGGTGCATTTGGTCTCGTCGATGTGGTATTCCTCCGGGGTGATGGTGATTGCACCGGACTTGCAGACGGACTCGCACTTGAGGCACTTGCGGCAGGAGTTGAACTTGCGTATCTGGTAGGCAATCTTGCGGTGCAGGGCCTCGTGATCCTGCACGTTCATGGTCTTCACCTTCACGGCGTGCTGGTAGCCGTCCGCCACAAAGGGCTGCACCGAGATGATGGGGACGTTCGTCTTTACGTCCAAGATGAGGGTTTCTTGCAGGAGCCTGTTGCCCAGCTCCGGGGCGAGCCTGCCGAAGGGAACCAGCAGGGTCAAAAGCTGCTGGCTGAAGGGTTCGGTGAGGCTGTAGCTTTTGGCGTGCTCCTCGGCGGTGCAGTTGGTGAACTTTATCTTCACGTCTTCTGCCGCCGCCAGGCCATTTCCGCCTTGGCGGGCCTTCCACTTGCCGCTGTCCACGTAGACCTCCGGGTCCTTCTTGCCCACCTGCTTGGCAAAGTCGATGAGGAAATTCCACCACACGACAGATTGCTTGGGCATGTAGATTCTTGACAGGAACTGTGCCCTTTGGTTGTTGTTGGGGCAGCACCAGCAGCCCACCCGGTCGTAGCCCAGGCGGTATGCGTCGTTGAAGTCTACCTTCTCTGCCAAAAGGTAGAGCCAAATGTCAATGTCCTTCCAAAAGAAGATGGGGGAGGCCACCGTTTGCTTTTGGATTTTTACGGCTTCTTTATCATCTTCTATGCGGTTGTACTTGCTTCTGCTGACAGACTCCGACTTTCGTATTCCATAGAAGGTGAGAATCTGCTGGTTGCGGTAGAGGCCGTTCAGCACTCGGGTGATGGGGCCGGTCTTGAACATGGAGCAGCACCAGCGCATCATTCGGGCGGGGGGCCCTATGTCCTTGCAGACCTTCAGGAAGGACTGGTCGTGGTTCTTTGCGATTTCGAAGATGGCGAAGGGGTGATTTGCCCGGAATCGTTTGGCATATTCGGTGGTGTGGGGAAACTCCAAGGTTGTGTCGCCATAGATGTGTACGAGGCTTGGATTGTTGAGCGCCCGTGCCACTAAGTCTGCCGTAACGGTGGAGTCCTTTCCGCCGGAGAAGGAGATGACGATGTTTTCCTCTGGGAAGCGCTCGGCGGCCTGGCGGACAAAGGCTGTGGCCTCGTCCTTGAGGTGGTTCAGGCGGTCTAGGTTGGCGGCGACGAACCTTTCGGCGAGTTGGTCAAAGAATCGGGGGCTGTTGTCCTTTCCGTGCTCCTGCAGCCTTGCGGTGAGGGTGTCGCAGTCTGCCTCCTGGAATGTCCTTGCGGAGATGGAATGAGGCTTTCCTTCTATATAATAGCGGCTGTTCTCGCACCACACGGACTGTTCGGTCAGCTGGTGGGGCTCCATCCCCAGCAGCAGCTCCAGCAAAAGCCGCTCCTGGGGAAAGACGGGCCGGATGTCCTGGGCAAGGTATTTGGTCTGGCCGCCACACAGAGGGCAACTCTCCCCTTTGTTCACCTCCTGGATGACCGGGATGCGGCACCGTTGGCACCAGCTCACCTGTACGGGAACCTCCTCCTCCGTAGTGCCGCCGCACCGTGGGCATTGGGCTTGGTTTGTCTCGATATTGCATTGTCTGCACCACATGGTCGCTCCTGTCTCTGGAAGCATTCTACCACAAAGGGCGGTTTGCTTCTACAGTCCTTTTCTTCGGAGCATTGCTTTTAAATCTTCTGGAAAAACAGGAATTCTTTTATCGGTTTGTTCAAACATGGATAGCAGAAGGTCATTGTGCCATTTGCCTCCGTTTGGAATGTTCTCGTCAATACCTTTCTTGATGAGGAGTAAGATATTTTAGATGCCATTATAATAACCGTGAAGTATTGAACCTATTGCACAGAGTTCCACATAGTCAGGCTCATGCAGGTGGCATTTTCTTACCAGTACAAGAGACTTTTCAATGTGTTCTTCCAGCTGGGAGACGGCAAACCGGAGCTTCTGTTCCAAGTGACTATCCAATTTTTTTTATTTCTCCGATGTCGCTCAAAAATTGGAAGAAGGCCGTCTGCTCATCAAAGTCGATGAAATCAATCTTTTCTTGGATCTCCCTGTCCAGCCGGGCATAGGTTGCCAGAAAGTGGGCTGGAGGCAAGCCTTTGACTCCGATGTCTATGTCGGAATGGGGCCGGGCTGCTCCTGTTGCCTGGGAACCAAAGAGAAAGATTTCTGTGCAACCTTCGGCCCTGAGGATATGGGTGATTTTGTTCAGTGTTGTATCGGCTACCATGGTTACTCTTCCGTCCCGCATTCAGTATATCCCACTTGCCCCTTTGTGAAAAGGGGCGGGCGGGGAGTAATTCTGCCAGCAGCTCCTGTACATGGAGAAGGTCGAGTCCCGTCAAATCAGCGATGTCCTGGACCGAGCTGTCTCGTGCAATAAGCTTCCGTGCTGTCTCAAGCTTGTTCTGGTAGGCACCACATACTCTCATTATCCAATTACATTTTAAGGTAAGGGAGCCAGGCTCAGAAACAAAAAGTGCATAACTGATGGCCAACAATATGTCGTTCAGGGTATCCTGTTTGTTTTGGGGAATCTGCAAAGGAAGGAGGGTGGGGTGGGGGATGGGCTTTGCCCGTCACTTGCGGTGGAGTCAGTGACGCCTCTTTTCCTTAAAAATCGTGATTTTTTTCATAAAACCGGTAACTGGAGGCAGTTCTTTTTCCAGTAGAAAGTGTAAGGATGATGACGGATGCATCGATGACAACATTTTTTTATTCAAGGAGATTTTTATGGGTTTTTTAGCATTTGCAAAGGGTATCACGATTGTGGTTGGTAGTGTAACTCCTGTTGGGGCGCTTGCTTCGGTTGCTGTTACGGTGGGAGGGTCGATCATTGGGAAAGCCATTGCCAAAAAGATTATGAAGTGACACCGTTGGTTCCGGCCGGGACTGATGGGAATCATCTCCCGGCTCGGAAGGCTGCAAGACTGTTTGGCATCCTTTTTTTAGAGTAGTGGCGGCGATAGTTCTTTTGCAGCAGAAGGATGTTGTTGCTATGGAATGTGTGTTGGCGATTTCAAGAAATTCTTTCATCAAGAGAGGTACTATGTTCACTGACAAGGATTTGCAGAAGGTTTTTGACGGATTTGGGGCATACACCCAGCAGGATGCTCTGGTTTTGATGGATAATAGCGAGACAGTGATGAACTTGATGAGGACAGGAGTTTTGAACCGGTTCATGAAGGTTGTGCAGATTTATATGCAGATGCTGCGGGATGTGTTGGACCGTCGGTACTGCCAGTTGTCCAAGGAAACCATCGGTTCCATCGTGGGTACCCTGTTGTATGTGCTTTCACCTATGGAACTTGTTCCTGATGTGTTTCCTATGGTCGGTTTTTTGGATGATGCTGCAATAGTGGCCCTGTGTGTGAAATTCACCAGGCGTGATGTGAAGGAGTACAAACGGATAATGAAGATGAGGAATACTTGGTGGAAAAAAAAAGTTGCGTAGATGCAGGTTTCATGAGATAATTGTTTTCAGTGACTAAAGGAGTTTTGGGAATGAGGTTGTCATATCTGCCATTGGATTTTACTATTTGCTTTGATATTCCGGCATTTGTGGATACCAATCCTCTCTTTGTATTGAGGTCTGTCCTTGGAAAGAACTTGCGGTCCATGTGCTGTGTTTCCCGGCAGTCCAAGTGTCCTGATTGTCTTTTTCGTAATACCTGTGTCTATGTCTTTCTTTTCGAGACCATCCTTCCTCAAGAAAATCGGGTGGTTCCAGGGAGAAATCGTGCTTCCCATCCCTATTCCTTGCGGAGGTCTCGGCGGCCACAGGGAAAGACCTTGTCTGACTACGGGTTTACCATCGTGCTTTTTGGTAAGGCTGCGGAGTATCTTCCCTACATATATTCCGCTTTTGTTCAGGCAGGCCGTCAAGGCTTGTTCAAGGGACGCCATCCCTTTTTTGTGAAGGACGTGCAGGTGGCAGGAAGAAGCATCCTGCTGGATGACAGCCCGGATGGGGCTGGGCTCCAGGTGCCGGTTCCACCCTTTGAGTGGCAATACCTGGAGGAGGGGGAGAATCGCCGGGGCGAGGTACTGGTGGAGTTGGTGTCTCCGTTTCGCTTCAAAATGGCGGGTCGTTATGGAGGGGACTTTACCGCAGCTGATTTTATAGGGAATATTTTTCGGAGGGCAAAAACCATCTGCCAGTTGTATGGCAGCTTTTCTGAGGATTCACTTCCCGACGGTATGGAGTTGAGGATAGTGGAGAAGAACCTCCGCTGGCAGGAGGCCTGCCACTATTCTGGTCGCCAGAAGACGGAAATGGCCTTGGGGGGCTTGCAGGGAAGTTTTATCCTGACAGGTGACTTGATGCCGCAAGTGGTGAGTCTGTTGGAATTCGGCAGGCTGTGCAATATAGGAAAGAATACGAATTTTGGCCTGGGCCAAATAGATTATTGGATAAAATAGGAGATGAGGACGTTGTTATGGATGTAAGTCGATATGTTGGAACCGAAGAGTTGCGGTTTGAAGTGGAGTTTGTCACTCCAGCCTTTTTGGGGGGTGCTGATGGAAATGCCGAGATACGGACGGCACCGTTCAAGCATGGCATCAGATATTGGTGGAGGATTCTGTATGGTGCGAGGTATGCACAGTCTGGAAATCTGAAAGAGACGGAAGACAAGATTTTCGGCTCCACGGAAGGAAAATCCTCCATTGCAATTTACATCCCGACGGTGCGGGGAGCAGCTGTGGTGGAAAAGGGGGGCTTTCCCAATGGTCGGAGAGTGGCGGTTTCGCATTCTGGTTCGTCACTTACAATCAATATTTTGGATTATCTGGCATACGGAAAATTTGATTATCAGAAAGGTGTGGGAAATGTGTATAATGTGAGCCATGTGAAGCCCACGACTAAGATTGAGCTTTTCATCAGCATCAAGGATATTGGTCATACGGCAGAAATAAAGGATGCAATCAAGATGTTCCTCTCGTATGGAGGGGTTGGCTCACGCTCTCGGAATGGCTTTGGTTCTTTGGATTGCATGACTCCGATAGCCTATTCTCATTGTATTGACGTGTCTCCCACTCCAATGGATTTTCCCTGCCTTTCTTCTGTATCACGTTTTTATAGAATGAGAAAATATGCGGAAACATGGGAGGAGGCATTGTCTGAGATTGGAGAGATTTATAAGGATGCCCGAAATGCTCTTGAACGTCCCCATTGTTATGAACGCCGTGGTTTTGTGGCCCGTCCAATCGAGGTTAAAGGTGAGCGCATTCCGGACAATATCAAAAAGGGCAGGATTCCAAAGCCGTTTTACTTGGGTGTGATGAAAACGGATAACGGATTTGTTGGTTATATTCTCTGTTTCCCCATCGTTTTTTATGAGAAAAATGAGCAGCGGGACTACATGAAAGTTGTTCAAGACATGTGTCAATCCTTTGAAACCAAGTTGAAAAATGATACACAAGGTTTTATGAATCGTATTACAGGAGCAGCAAAATGAACAAAACGTCGAACTATTGGCAGAACAAGGTTGCCGCCTGGCTGCAGGAGTCTCCGGTAAAGGTTTTCGACATCGAGAACCGTGACCAAAATGCCCAAGCAATACGAGCTGTGGTGATGGATGGAATGGTTCCTTCTCAGAATGATGATTTGGTGAAGACTGCCGCCAGCATTGCTTCCGGTATGACCCGGGGAGTTCTGCCCGCTGATTTTGATAAGATTAAAAAGATAAAGCTGAACCACCCCTTGGTGCAGAAAAAGAGCCTTGAGTTTGACCTTCCGGCAGTGGCTCTGGACACCTTGATTGGTGAGATTCAGGATTTGCTGCGATCCGACTTGCAGGGAATTGAAGCTGCGGACCAGGAGGAGCGGGCCAGACAGGTGTTCAACTACCTGTTCTTTGTCTTCAACAGGCGGCTGCGATATTCCCGTGCCACCGAGACACGGAAGCTGGGGGCATTGTGGGACATCATCCCTGCGGACACACGGCTTCCCGACCATCCGATCTGGCATCATCTTGGGCTCACCTCGGCAATCTATTCCTCCTTGGAGCAAAACGGCGCTGATGCCATAAAGGAGAACCTCAGCATGGTGGTTTTCTCCATCACCCCGGTGCAGGACTTTATTGGAAAGGCCCGGAAGCTGCGGGACTATTGGACTGGCTCGGTGATACTCTCCTACCTGGCCTTTGTTGGAATTGCACGGGTGATGCAGGAGCTGGGGCCGGACCATGTTTTGTATCCCTCGCTGCACAACCAGTCATTGGTGGATCTGTGGCTTTGCCAGGAGCATGGGTATCTGGAAGGATTTCTGAAGGAAGAAAATTCCGTTCTGGCCAATTTGCATCAGGATTCCAAGAGCATCGCCTCCTTCCCCAACAAATTTGTATTCATCTGCCACAAGGAGCTGGTGGAGGAGCTTTGTGAGAGCATAAAGGATGACATTGTCTTGCAATGGAAGGATGTGGCGGGGATAGTTGGAAATTACATCAAGAAAACCGCAGGAATCGGGGAGTCTGCAACGTTTGACCAGATATGGGATGATTCCATTGAAAACTACTGGAAGCTCTCCTGGGGATCCTCCAATTTTGCCACGATTAATGACAAAGATGATCTGGAGAGGCTTTTGCCGGAAAACAAGTGGAAGCGTGAACTGGACACCATGACAAAATTCAATGGACAGCAGCAAACCGGGAAGACCACCACCTACGATGTCTCCAACCTGTATGGTACCACCCATTCCCTGGTGCAGGGGGTACTGGCCGCGGGAAAGAACAAGCCTGATTTCAGCATTGTAAAGAGGGCCCAGGAGGGTGAGAAATGTCCCCTGTGCGGCGAGCATGAAGTGCTGCACAATTTTACCTACGATGGGACAACCTCCGCAAAAAAATACAATGAGGCTGTCACTGCGTTTTGGGATGTCCTCAGGAGCAAGGCAAACGTCAAGCAGGTGGGGGAGAAGGAGCGGCTGTGTGCCGTCTGCACCCTCAAAAGATTTCTTCCGATAGCTCTGAAAGGACAGAAAGAAAGGAATGCCCTCTTGCATGAGACCCTTGCAAAAACCTATGACAACAACAACTTTCCCTCCACAACGGAAATGTCCGCCTGGGAGTTCCTGCAGACGCAGCCGGCAGACAAGCGAGCCAGCCTGATAGACAAGCTCCACAACCAGGAGCTGGAGGGAGATGAGTTCGTGCTGGAAGGTGCCAAGGGATTCGAGACCAAGTACTACGCCTTCCTGCTGATGGATGGTGACAAGATGGGGGATCTCATCAATGGCGAGACGACAGAGGCAACGTGGAATGATGTGCTGAATATCGAGTCAATGGAGGCAACACTCTTTGCAGAGGACTCGTTCAAAGACAAAGAACGGACCATCAATCCGGCGCTCCACGCCATGATTTCCGACTCCCTGAACAACTTTGCCCGGTACGGCGTACAGCCTGCGGTGCAGAAGTCCGGGGGGCGGCTGATCTATGCCGGTGGTGATGACGTGTGCGCCATCCTTCCGCTGACTACGGCCCTCGAGACTGCGGACAAGATACGGCAGGCGTACCAATTGTCCTTTGCCCATGTGACAGAAAATGGCTCCGGTGCCTTGCTGGAGAATGAGCAGATAGGCACCAAGGGTGGGGTGGCTCCCGCTGCAGACATGGCAAAGATTGTGATGCACCTGGGGCATTCCGGCGAGCAGGGTAAGACGAAGATTTCCCTTTCCGGCGCAATCATCATAGCCCACCACAAGACCCCGTTGAAGGAAGTCATTTCCCAGGCCCACAAGGTGTTGGACGAGGTGGCAAAGGAGAAGTCCGGACGCAATTCCTTGGCCATCAGGCTGGACAAGCGTTCCGGTGGAGCCAGGGACATGTGGTTCAAATGGGAGGAGACCAACAGGTTCTTTGAGCAGTCCATGACCTGCCGGGAATCCTTTGAGGAAATCATCAGGATTGCCGCCCGCAAGGAGCTGAGCTCATCCCTTCTCTATAAGATTGAGGAGTTGCGGGCCTCCATCGAGCCGCTGGCAAGGGATATAGACAATAACAGGGAGCTGATTGTAAAGCTCTTTGAGTATGAGGTGGCCCACAGCGGCTACAAGACGGAGGCACCGGTAATGGCCCGTCATCTGGCAGGACTTTGCGTGAAGCAGCCCATGGATGCTGACACAGGCAAGGAGTGGTTCAATCCAGAGGCTGCCATCATTGCAAATTTCCTTGCCAGAAGCGGCATGAAGACTGGAGACCAGCAAAAAGGGGAGGAAAAGAATGACTAAATGGTATGAGATGCAGGTGGTGGACACCTTATTTTTCCGGGGGACTACTCCCATGGAGGCTGGTTTGGCAAATGCGGTTTCCCTCTTCCCGCCGCCAGTTTCTGTGTTGCAGGGAGCCTTCTGGACAGCCTATTGCAGGAATAAGAATCAGGCGTTTACCGTGGGACTGAAGGAAGGGAAGATTCCCCTGGAAATCAAGGGCATCCTTGTCAAGAAGAAAATCAAGAAGGTGGACAAAGGACCCCATGAGGAACGTCTGTATGTTCCCGCCCCCGCCACCTGGTACTATGACTCGGAAAAGAAGGTGAAGTCCAGCAAGGATTTTGAGGGCAAGTGTCTGTGCATTGCAGAGACAAAGAAGGAGAGCTTTGACACCTTTGGGATACAATCCTCTGCGGGGGAGTTGGTCTTTGTTGCTCCACAGCATGAGGCCCAGTCCCTGTCCAATGCCTGGATTGCTGTTGACTTTATTAAAAGTCCCCAGGAGCAATTTGGAGCATATGATGTGCTGCTGGAAAAGGATGTGTTGTCTCGGGAGTCTAGGACAGGTGTTGGGCTCACGGACGGCAGGCTGGCCAAGGATGGACAGCTGTATTCCTCCACCCATATCAGGCTGCTGGATGACGTGACCCTGGTGGTGGCGCTGGACTCGGAGCATGATGTTGGATCGGGCAAGCTGCAGCTGGGAGGTGAGCAGCGGATTGTCTCCTACAAGGAGCTGGAGGATATGTCCACTTTCACGGAACAGGGGGCCGAGCAATTCCTCTCGTTGGTTCCGGTGGAGGCAACGGAGGAGAATTTGAAGAGGCTGGTGGCCTCACAAAAATTGGTGGTTACAGCTGGTTGGGATCTGGCCAAGGGTTTTCACAAGCCCACCACAAGCTGGATTCCAGCGGGTGCTGTATTCAATGAGAATATAGATGATAACTGTATGCCTATGGGTATGCAGGAAAAGAACAAGAGATAAAAGGAGAATGATTATGTTCGAGAATACTTCCATTGCAATTATGTACGCTGTTACGCCATGTCATGCTGGCAGTGGTTCTTCCCTCGGTGTCGTTGACCTGCCCATCCAGCGGGAGCGGCACACCAACTGGCCCATGATTCAGGCCAGCGGAGTGAAGGGTGCCTTCAGGGCGAATTTCGAGCGGTTCAAAAACAATATCCCGGAAGCAAGTAGAGGTGAAATAAATGAATTTGAAAAGCTCACTGATTCTGTTTTCGGTACCAGTGAGGGGACTGGGTATGCAGGTTCTCTGTCCATTGGGGATGCAAGAATCCTTGCCTTCCCCATGCGATCCAATGTATCCCCCTTTGTGTGGATTACTTGTCCTGCTGTCATAAGGAGGCTCAAGAAAGATCTGGAGATTGCAGGGATGGATACTTCCGGTTTGCCTGAAAAGATGGTGGCTGACGGGAATGCGGTTTCCATCGGTTCTGACACGATAAACGCTGAATCAGTGTTGCTGGAGGATTTTGAGGTGAAGATCTCCAAGGCAGAGGTACTTCCCGACTCAATAAAAAAGTATTTTGATGATGCAACGCGGCTGCTTCTTGTTCCTGACGAGGTGTTTGACTACGGAGTGTCAAATTGCACTCAAATCATGGCCCAAATCAAGATTGACTCCAAGACAGGAACGACAGAAGATGGTTCCCTACGCTATCAAGAGGAGTTGCCCTCCGACACGGTGATGTATACGGTGGTGCATTGGGGAGACTCAAGGAATGGTGCAGAAGACAAGTTGAAGGCCCTGACCATCAAGGGATTTGTGACGGATGAAGTGATTAAAAGCCACATCCAGATTGCCGGAGACGAGACTTGTGGGCGTGGTATCTTCCACCTGAACTGGTATCACAACAATTAAGGAGGCAGACATTGAGCACGAAACAGCAGAAAAGAGCAGAATTTGCGTTGAGTTCACTAGAGAGATTCAAAGGAAATGTTCCGAAGGAGTATGCCCAGTTCATTGTGGGAGTTCCGACTATGATTCTCACCAACGGTCTGGGGCAGACCTTGGCCTTCTTGAAGGCAAAGAGCGAGAAAAAGATCGAGCGAAAGTTTGTATATGAAACAATGAGGACGTATTTGAAGAAGGAATACACCCATTTTGCATCCTGTTCCGATGATGTGGACTTTCTGAAGAAACTGAACTCTGTTCCCCAGGGAGCGTACATACAGATGCAGAAGGAAGTGCTGCTGATGCTGGAATGGCTCAAGCGGTATGCCCGTGCCTTTGAAAAGGCGGGGGAAAAGGGGGATGAATGAACGAAAAGCAGAATTCTCATACCCAGGAAAGTTGGGAGGACGACAAGGATAAATTCTTTGTTCCCATTCCGGAGAACCAGAAGAAATTGTTGGAGAACCCCAAATGCAATTTTTCCCTTTTGTCCCCCCGGATAGTGGGATGGAAAAAGGATAAAGATGGCCTGAAGGTAAATGACCAGGTGATGGATAGAATTTTGACGAAAGGCAACAGCTCCTTGAAGACCATAAGGAGCTTGCTGCAAAAGAAGCACATTTGGCAGAAGGATTATCTTGAGTCCATAGAAAAAAGCGGGGGAAAGGCTGCTACTATCAGGGCAACCCTCACCGGTCCTTTTATCACTGGCCTTGGGGCTGGGCATCCCACGGAGACGGGAATGATTCTGGACCGGAATCTGGGGGTGCCCTACATTCCTGCCTCCTCCATAAAGGGGGTGCTCCGGCTTGCCTGTGCCATCAACATTGCCAGAAAGGAAGGGAAAACTGAGGTTTCCGACGCACACCCGCAGCTGGTGAAATTCTTTGGCTCGGCTGATACCTCCCAGGGGAGCCGTGGCCAGGTGATGTTTCTGGATGCCTATCCTGAAGGGAATGTGGAGCTGCAGCTGGACATAATGAATCCTCATTACGGAAAATACTACAGCGGCGAGAACAAGCAGCCGGTGGAAACGGAGTCCCCAATCCCCATCAAGTTCATTTCGGTGCCGGCCGGAACGGTCTTTGTCTTTAGGGCGGTTTGTCTGCCATTGGCAGATGGTGCTTTTACAGATGATGAGGTGAAGGCGTTGGAGGCTGCCTTTGACACCGCCTTTGAGATGGTGGGCTTTGGTGGAAAGACCGCCATTGGCTACGGCCGGTTCACCCGTAGTTCTGGTGGACAAAAGCCAGCGGTGGGAAGTGTTGCCCCCGCCCCGGCCAAAAAGGAGCTGGAGATCGGGGAATATGAGGCGGTGGTGGAAGACAAGGATAAGAAGAAACTGCGTGTCACCTTTAAGATCAAGCAGAATGGAGTGGAGGTCACCGCCATACGTATGCCATGCGAGAAAAAGACTTTTGATAAGCTAAAGAAAAAAGACAAAGTCACGGTCAAAATTGACGGTAAGAAGGACTATGAAGGTAATTATGTAGTTGTAAAGATCATATGAGCTTAGAAGGGCTACAATAAGCAGTAGCCCTTTTTTATGATACGTTGGGAAAGGAGAACGAGATATGGCACGAAAATTCATTTCTTTTTTGGGAATCACTAACTATATCGAGATGTATTATGAATATCATCAAGAAAGAACAGCTGAAAAAACGAAATTTGTACAGGTTGCCTTGTTGGAGCTGGTTTGCAAGAACTTTGACATTAGGAAAGATAAGGTAGTCATTTTGTTGACTCAAGCGGCACGAAACACGAACTGGGAAGGCTTGCGAAATGCCTTGATGGAAAAGGGTATTCCTGAAGGTATGATTCTGCCCATCGATGTGGAGGAGGAACGGGGGGAGGCCGGTGTATGGCGGCTGTTCGAAAAACTGTACAAAGAGGCCTTGGATGACGGTGATTCTGTCATCTTTGACATCACCAACGCCTTTCGGTTTTTGCCGGTAGTGATGTACTCTGTATTACGGTATGCCCAGTACCTCAAGAATGTCAAAGTTGAAGGCATTTATTACGGCAACTATGACCAGCGGGTGGAGGATGTTGAGCCCATAATCAACCTGACGGAAACCTATG
Organism: Spirochaetaceae bacterium; assembly: GCA_017622135.1. Classification (GTDB taxonomy): domain Bacteria; phylum Spirochaetota; class Spirochaetia; order Treponematales; family Treponemataceae; genus Treponema_F. The sequence continues at coordinate 9,027 of JAGARR010000029.1, read as the reverse complement.
AGATCATCGAATGGGCAACGGCAGCCAACATATTTACCAGCTATGGTATTGCGGATGACCTCTATAAAAGGATAAAGAAGCAGGACAAGGATTTTTCAGAGACTGGCAAGCTTTCAGACTCCATCCTGACGGTGTCTCGGAACATAAACTATTCCAGAGGACTGCGTATCATGGAGGGTGAAATCTTCCAGAATTGTATTGAAAAGATAAACCAATACATAAAAGATGAAGGAATCAACCCTGCACTCCCACCGATTTTAGAAACCGTCACAGACAAAATCAAGGATTTCAAGGACAACAGTGTCTTAAATTTCATTCCTGCTGTTCAATGGTATATCGAGCACGATATGCCTGCGGAGGCTCTGTCCATGATGAAGGAGGGGATTGTGTCCTACCTGTTGGTGGAGCACGGCGGGAATCACAAAGACTCTCAGTTGAGACTGGTTTTGGGCAAGCGGCTGGCGTTTTACGAAGGGAAGAAAAAATTTAACTACCAGCCCTCTGAAACGAAGTATGAACCTGTTGTTGAGGAAATCATGCAGCAGGAAAGAGCGCAAGAACTGAAAACGGTTCTGGAAAAATTCAACCAGTTCAGGAATGACATTGACCACTGTGGGTTTGGACAGGGGGCACGGAACCCGGAAAACTTGAAGAAAGAGATCAAGGCCGCCTATAGCAAGATAAGAAGCGTCTTGTGTGATGGGGATATGGTTGTTGTGCAGGAGTAGATGGGCTAGATGAATGTTCTTGTTGCGATTATTAGCACCTTTCCTAGAGAAAAGAAAGAGATTGACTATTCAGTCCGGATTGAGGGCAATGAGGTTGCCACAATCAGTGCATCCCACACCAATGAAAGTGTACTCCGCTCCATTGTTGGATTGGAGCAGGTAAAGGAAACTGGAGGACTTGGAAAGATTATTGCATTGGTGTCGGACAAGGTCTGCACTGAGAAGAATTGCTTGTATGGTGATTTGACTGCACAAGAGTATTATCAGAGCGTTAAGGATGCAATTTCGAGTCAGACTCATTTCGAGCCTGTGCCTTTGGAGCGGGATGGTACGGAACGAGAAATTGCTGATGTCCTATCTGAGATTTGTCAAAAAATTTCTCAAGAGGATGTGGTGTATTTTGACAGTGCTGGCGGGAGAAGGACAACCAGCAATATCCTCCAGCTGCTGATAAAGTTGTTGAGATACAAGGAGATAAAAAGTGGATACTCCCTGTATGCGGATATAAATGGTCAGAAGAGCAACATCTTGGACACCTCAGAATTTGAGCAGATGTCAAGTTTGGTGGATGCTTTCAATGAATTTATGACATCAGGAAAATCCAATCAACTAAGGGAATGTTTCAAGGAGGATGAAAGCGAAGAGGTTTCCACCCTGCTCCATAATATGGTGGAATTTTCTGATAGGATTCAGTTGGGCGATGTCAGCAGCCTGGAGCGTACAATACTAAATCTCAGTGACAGTATAGAAAAATGTCAGGAACTTCAAACGGATTCTAAAATCAATATTGTCATTCTGAAGGAATTCTTGCCTATCATCAAGGAGAAGCTGATAGGGAGAAGTTCAACAGAAATTGATTATATTTCCATTGTCCAGTGGTGTCTTGACAATTTACTGATACAACAGGCTCTTACAATTTTTGTTGAGAAAATTCCGGTACAGTTATTCTCTTCGGGAATCATAGGTTATAGGGGCAATATAGCGGAGGTAAAAAGGGAGTATGTAAAGACGAGAAATGTTGCCGATCCGCAAGATTGGGAGGTGAAAGCCTTTTACACTGATATTCTGGACCGTCCGAATCCACTCCTTCTTGAAATGAAGGAATATTTGAATAAAAATAAGGCTGTAAAATCAGAACAATGTCAAGAAGTCGTTTGTTTGTTGAAGTGTATAAAAGAGCAGTGGCAAAATTTTCAGCACATTCCCAAGAAATATAGCTTCATTATAGAATGTATCCAACAGGGAAGATATCGAGACTACCAAAGGTTTGAAAATGTATTAAAAGTGAACAATAAACTGCTCGAAAGATTGCTGGGAATAAAAGAAGATTTTGAGAGTGGGGATGATGGCGGCAAAACTCTAAGGCCTAAGTTCAATGCACTTGAAAAAATTAGGATGGCTAAGTCCAGTTCTTTTCCGTTCCCATTTGTTTTTCAGAAAAGTTTAGATAAGATTTTAGGAATTTACTATGGTTATATCTATGTGAAGTCACTCCGAAACCAAATCAACCACGCCTCTTCTAGGGATAATCTGGCTGCTGCCCAAAAAAAAGTGTTGGAATCTTATGGATACGATTTTACGGAACGAACAGTGAATGCAATTCAAGACAATGTTCAAAGGGCATTGAAGGCTATAACAGACACTATTGAGGAAGGTGTGCGGGTGGCTGTCATTGATGAGGAAATAACTCCAACAACATTGTCTGTAGGAGGTCAGACAGAGGGCCCGATTGTTCCCACTCCCTTAAAAATTGGAGATGTAGTGATGGCAAAATGTGTGGACAACAAAAAAGTACAAATAGAAAATCATCCATATTTCATTCAGCTTGTGGTGGATCCAGTTATTGATTCTGTATCGCTTATCGGAACAGAATTTGCTGTAAGGGTACAACAAATTTCCAAGAAGGGGAAGCTATGTCAAGTGGAATACATTCGAGAATAGTTTTTTATATTCCGCTTGCTTTGCCAACATTGATTTTACAAGAAAATTGTCAATAATTGTGGTAAAATTACTTTTATAAATATGCACAAATGAATGAGCCTCTGAGATGTGGCTTTGGGGTTATGGAAAAACTCAAAAGCGATGATTTATTTGCGTAAAAAAAAGGAATACCATCTGTTTTGAGAGAATAAAGGAGAAAGAAATGAAGATTGTATTTTCAACAATTCCAATGCAAATTGTAAATCCTGTGGTATACAAATCGGAAGAGAATAAAGCCATTGAGTATGGGAAACCAACGAGATTTCCGATTAATAGTCTCCTTGCAAAGACTTTGCAAAAAGATGATGAAGTTAAGGTGGTCAGGATTATAACGGAGGGAGAATTTTCTGAACAGAATGGAATATTACAACAAGAAGAATTGGATAACATAAATGAAACAATTGGTGCCAATATCAAGTATGTAGCAATTAGAGCCTCCTTTAGAGAAACAAGCGAGGTTGTACAATATAGATTTCGCGAAATAATAAGAACATTAGAAAATGGATGTGAAATTTACACAGATATGACCTATGGACCAAAAACCTTGATTCCTGTTTTATTTTATTCGCTTGGGTTCGCAGAGAAATTTTTTGATGCGGATGTAAGGAATATTATATATGGAAAGGCTGTCTTTAATAAGAACAAAGAAATTAAATCCGATGATTCTGAATTATTTGATGTCACACCTCTTTATTATTTAAATTCACTGACAGGAATAATGACTGCGCCAGATGGAAAGACAGCCTTGGAGCGTTTAGACAGATTTTTTGAGCTTTAAGAATTGAAGGGGTCCCATGGCATTAAGCACAGAAGAAGAAAGAATAAATTCTTTATGCAAGAAATACTTTACCCCAGAGCTTTGTGAAACAAGCATAACAGAAAGCAAGGCAACTCTAAAAGGGAAAATTTATACGCAGTTACTGGCGTTCGGTGATTATTTGGGACAGAAAAAAAGCAATGAATTAGTTGATAAGATTGATTTTGAGTTAATTTCTGAATTGGTTGTACAAGTAATTGAGTCCTGCTGGGAGAACTGGAGTAAAAAACCACGAGAACTTAACTATACTCAATATTTTGCTCAGTCAATGAAAAATAAATTATTAAAATTTGTAAAATCTAGCCATAATTATATTTCTTTGGATGAAGCCTTCCACGGTAAATCAGAAAACAAATCCTTTTCATTGTCTGCAATCCTGGAGGACAAACAAAATTCCATTGATGTTGCTATCGAAAGGCAAGAAAACATAGTTGAAGTGGAAGATTATTTAAAGGCTGTTGGTATTTGGTTCAAAAGCAGAAAAAGAGAAGAGTGGAATAAGACGGCCATTACCGCTGAATTATATGATGGGTTGCATCGCTATTTTGACCAATTCCCTCACAGAAAAACAAGCCGATTTTGCTTTATTGATGAAAGAGTGTATCATTTGCCCAGTGCACCTTCAAATAAATACATCGCACAATTATTAGCTAAAGATGAAGGCCAGATTTCAAGAATGAGAAAGAAATTTAGAAGTGATATAGAATTGCTATTACAGAAAGCTCCTTGAACAGATGATGTGTGATAGAGTAGTACAAGGATTCTTACTTCAGCAGATTGACAAGGCAGGGCTTTGCCTTGTTCAAAGGGGAACTTAGTCATATTCTAGGCTGCCTTTGCCTTCAAGCTTCTCCTCATTGTTCTTTTTGACCGTAAAACAATCATATTAAATCCCATTTCTCCTAAAATTGCCCTGACAATTCGGTTTACTTGGGATGAGACCGCTATGCCTGTTGCACACCACTTTGCAAAATGTTCACAATTATTAAAGATTAAACTGTAGGTTCCAATACCTTTTCCGATACTCTGTTTTGCTCTGTTTACAATTTCTGTTTTTGAAAAGACATTAAAAGTGAATCGTTCAATTTCATATAAGCCGCCATTAATGAACTGTTCTAGACTTGTCTCCTGAATGTAAGCTAATTTTGCGTTAGTTTCTCGTGAGCAGCCAAGTGCTGTAAAATGGACAACCTTATTGTTCCCAATATAGATTCCATAATGTTTATAGAGGTTTTTGATATGCAAAGGACTTCTATGTACAAAAATAATATCACCAGCCTCCAATATGGTATTAGTTACTTCATATCTCATGTTTTAATAAAAGATAATTTATGGAAAAGATTGACATTTTTTTTCAGAAATTTGTAGCTGTAATCGAATTTTTACTAGTATGGAATAAGGCTTGCAAAAAGGAAAAGCCATAGCTGTGTCGGGAATTGCTCGTAGCTATTGAAAGGAATCCCAAAGCCCTCATGGGGCCATAGGCAAAATACACTTTTTTTACAGAATCCCATTTATCTGCCAATGCGCACTGTGGTAAAGTCAAGGCTGCTTGGAGGGAACCTTTCGGAACGAGGAGCCTGTCATGGAGGAGCGGTGGCCAACGAGTTGAATTTGGGGGTGCTGTAGCCTCAGCGGACACACCCCTGCCGCCGTCTCTTGGCTGCATGGACGGCAGCGGGGTGGAATGCACGGCCAGAAGCTATTGAGACTATCTGTTTGTTAGACTGGCTATCAGGTTATCCAGCTCAGGATGTTCCTGGCAGGCAAATTCGAAGCTTGCCTTGTACTTGGAGACCTTGCTCTTGGTAGGGAAGAAGCCCCGTTTAGCCAGCTCCTGGTCCTCTGTGTAGAAGTCCTTTCCCAGGGTGCGGTAGTCCTCTATCACCTGGGGATGGAGAAATGTGAACCCTTTGCTGGAAGGCTCCAATATCTCGTTGATGTCGAGGTGAAGCTCCTCGAACCACTGGATGACTTCCCAGGTGGCCACGACACGGTAGCGTTCCATGGTGTCTGCACGTACCGCCACGGTTGAGACTATTTCCTCCACGGTGGAAAGAACTTGCAGGCATGTCTCCTGGCGCTCTTGCTTCTTCTCTTGTGTCAAGGGGTCTTGCTCTGAAGGGATGTACGAGTCTTCTAAGATGTTGACTTCCTCTCCATCCTCATTTTGGATAACAAGAGGAGTGACGGTGGGGGGATTCAGGAGGTAGCCTATTTCCCCGTCAGAAAGAAGGAAGCGTGTTTTCAGGAAGGTTACCTCTTCCTCTTTCGTCATGGAGGCATTCCGTTGCTTGCGCTCCTGATCCAAAAGCTTTTTCATATGGTCAATTTTTATTCCATTGAAGGAGGTCGGCATCGTCATGCCACCATCTGAGCGGTCGTTTGTTTCTTTTAGCAGTTCATGTTCGAGATCTAATTTGAAAAATCTGGAAAAATAGGGGATGAATCTACCCTTTTCAGGATTATAGTTTGCGAGCGTTGATACCAGGGTTTCAAAGAGGCAGGCAGAATAGGTGTTCATGTAGTTTTTCACATTCTCCAGATTTAATTCTGGATATTTTTTTATTGCCTTGGTGGTGATTTTCCGAATAGTTTCCGTTGTCAGCAGCTGTTTGCACAACTGATCCATCTCATTCTGTGGAATCTGGGGCCAGTTGGGGGTGTTCGCATACAGCTGCTGCACCTTTTGTTCTATAACAAGTTCTTCTGGGGTCATGGTAGGTCTCCTGCAGCTTATTTTCCAAAGAATTCCTGGAGCACCTGGAGGGCTTCTTCCGGTGACTCGGCCTTGATGGCGTTGGTAAAGGAGGTGAGGTAGTAGAGGGATGAGACATCCATAACCTTTCCGTCCTTGGCCTCGGAGCGGCCCAGCTGGGGATTAGGAACCATGGAGGCTTTTCCATAAATAATGGACTCAATGTCCGCCTCGTAGAAATTCTCTGCAAAGCTCAAAAGGTTCATCAGCAGGAGGGTGGCGGTCTTTGGGCCGAAGGTGATGTCTGCGTAGATGGTGGAATCCTTCTGGAGCGCTTTGAAGATGTCCAGGAAACGCTCGGTAAAGACATCCTTTGTCTCACGGAAGTCTGTCTCCACCAGTTCATACTGGATGGTGGCACCAATTTCCTTGTTGATGTCATTCAGCTCGTCCTGGAACAGGCTCCAGTTCTTCTGGAAGATCAGTTGGTTGCTTGGATTCACCTCGTCGTTGAACTTGATGGCAATGACGGTAAGCTGGTCAGTGGGCTCCAGCTGGTTTGCCATGAGGGCATTGATGGGGAAGTAGACAGGCTTTTTGTAGTTGCTGTCCAGGTGGATTTCTGGCTGGAGGGCGGAATAGGCTGCTTCTTTCATCTCCTGCAAGAGCATGCAGGTGAGTACGGTCTTCTTCATGATAAAACTCCTTGGATACGACTATTATATCACAATCTTGAAAATTATGTGGGAAAATCCCTACATCTATTACTGAAAATTATTTGGGATAGAGTTACCACTTTTTCTTATCAAATGCAGAAAAAAATGTATATCATGGTAGTGTGGTTCTGAGAAGGAGGACGTATGGGAACGACGTACATTATTTCCGGTGTGGGAAAGCTGGGCAGAGAGAGCCAGCATCTGGTGATGAAGGATGTGGAGGGGAACTGCAGCAGGATTCTGCCCAGCAAGACAGACCAGCTGGTGCTGGTGGGGAACGTGAGCATTTCCGGTGAGGCATTGCGCCTCCTGTGCCAAAAGAGAATTCCTACTGTGCTGGTTGCACGGAACGGGATGTTCAACAGTAGGCTGGAATATGGACAGAGCAAGAATGTGTTTGCACGACAGGCGCAGTTCAGGCTGTGGGACAAGGAGGATGGCTGCCTGAGGATTGCCAGGGAAATGGTGCGGGGCAAGATTGCCCATCAGCTGGCATACCTGCAGAAGCATCTGGGGAATCTGAGGGAGGATGGTGGCAGCCTGCGGGGGGAGTTGCGGCAGTATCTGGAGAAGGTGGATAAGGTTTCTTCCCTGGAGAGCCTGCGGGGTGTGGAGGGGATGGCATCTCGGGTCTTCTATGACTTCATGAGGATGCACCTGAAGCCGGAATGGGCGGTGTTCCGAAAAAGGACAAAGCATCCGCCCAAAAGCAATGTGAACGCAGTGCTGAGCTTTTTGTACACGGTGTTGGGGGCAAAGGTGCGCTGTGCTGTGGAGCTGCAGGGGCTTGACCCCATGGTGGGGTGCCTCCACGAGCTTGCCTACGGGCGTGATGCGCTGGTGTACGACTTGGTGGAGGAATTCAGGACACCGGTGGCGGATGCCGTGTGCTGCGCCCTGTTCAATCTGGGAATTTTGGAGCCACAGGACTTCCGGCTCTATGACTTTGAGCAGGAGGTTGAGGTTGCCGGTGTGCAGGAGGTGGTGGAGGGGGGCAGCAGCAAGGGAATCCTGCTGATGGAGAGTGGAATGAGGAAGGTGCTGCAGCGCTTTGAGGAGAAGATGGCGTCGGAGATTGTGTATGGCCCGGAGCAGCGACAGATGAGCTACCAGGAGATTGTCTATGCCCAGGCTGCTCATTACAAGAAGGTGCTGCTGGGCGAGGTGGAGGAATACAGGAGTTTTGCGTACCGATGATGTATCTTTTTATGTATGACATTGCCGATGCTGGCAGACGTGTGTCTGTGGCGGAGGTGTTGGAGGAGTGGGGGTGCAGGCTCCAGTATTCAGTGTTTCGCTGCCAGATGGGGAGGATGGAATTTGAGATGGTCTGGCAGCAGCTGGTGGCCATGGTGAATGGAGCGGAGGATTCCCTCAGATGTTATCCTGTGTGCAGTGACTGCATGGAGCGGATGTACTGTCTGGGGAAAGGTGATTCTGACGAGAGCGAAAGGGGCTATCTGATTTTATAGGAAAAGGTGGACTGGTATGGAGAAACATGAGCGGCAGTGGCTGGTTTGCTATGACATCCGTGACAGGAAGCGGTTGTATTATGCGGAGCGGATATGCGGGGACTATGCCGTGCGGGTGCAGAATTCGATCTATGAGTTTCAAGGCAAGGAGTGCCACATGAAGGAATTCAAGCGTTTGATGGAGTTTTTCCTTGACAAGGACGAGGACTCACTGTTGATTGTTGAGTTGTGCGACAATGACTACAAGAAAAGGAGGAAATATGGAGTGGAGACGCCTGATGAGGTGCTGTATGAGAAATATTTTCAAATCTTGTAAAAATTTTGCTTTACAAAAACACCGAGTTGCCTTAATATAATAGAAGAAACTTGATCTTTGACATTGCGCAGACCTCCGGAACCCCCCAAAAAGGGCGAATTTCGGGGTAGGTTTGCGCAGCCATATAATTTTATAAGCTGCAAGGAGATAGTCGATTTTACCATGTGGATTTCCACCATTTGGACGCCATTTGAACAGGAAAAACAGGGAGGTTTGCGAAAACCCCGTTTTAAAGCCTTGTTCCACAAAGAGTTACAAGGCCCCCTGTCCAAATGCTTTGACCTGCTTTAAGGGATTAAG
>JAGARR010000028.1 GCA_017622135.1 Spirochaetaceae bacterium | reverse complement strand
GTGATGCACGACGAGAACATTTGCCGTCAGGTGGTGGAGCTGATTCTTGGGGTGCGGATCGGGAAAATCCACTACCTTTCAGCCCAGGACGAGCACAAGACCGACCCCGACTCCATGCGAATCATCATGGACGTGTTCCTGCGGGATGAGAATCGCATCATCACGGTGGAAATGCAGACCGGTCGCAAGAAGGAGCTTCCCCGCAGAAGCCGCTACTACCAGAGCGTGGCGGACGTAAGCACCACGCCAACAGGAGCCAAGTATCGCAATTTACCAGACAACATCCTCATCTTCATCTGCACCTTCGACCCCTTCGACAGAGACCTCCCCCGCTACACCTTCCAGTACACCTGCGATGAAGACCCTACACTCAAACTGCAGGACGGCTCCCTCCGAATCTTCTTGAACGCCACCGCAACGGAGCTTTCAGACCTTGACCAGAAGCTCCAGGCCTTTTATCATTACCTACAGGAAGGGGTTGTGGAATCGGAGCTGGCCCGAACCATCTCGGAGAGCATCACCACCTTGAAAAACAACTCGCTGGAGAGGAGGCACTACATGACTTGGGCTGTAAAAATGGCAGATGCACGGTATGACGGCTACGACGAGGGTTATGAGAAAGGCATCTCCGTTGGACTAACCACTGGTCGGGAGGAAGGCATTTCCATCGGGCTGGAGCGTGGAGCCTACCAGAACAAGCTGGAGACGGCCAGGAGACTTGTCGCCCGAGGGTTTTCCGCCGAGGACATCGCCGATTTGACGGGTCTTGACCTCCTCCAGATAGAGGAGCTGGGAGACTAGCCTCGTCAATGTCTGCCTTGCAGGCACTCCGCCGCCTGCGAATCTGCTTGTTCTTTCTAGCAACAAGCGGATTTGCTCAGGTCTAACGACCTTCGCTTTTTGCCGTGAGTTTTATTGGGGACGAATAAATCTGGTAGTTTGCCCAGTTGCTGCGGGTGCTTGGGGAAATTGCCACAGGTCTTCGGAAGACCTACGGTTTTCCTAGGATGCCGGTGACATCCCCCTGCCCCGCCAAGTTGCAGTCAGGCAGGTGCTAGGAGACGGCAGAAGGAGCCTGGGACTTGCCATGGTGCCTCCCCCGCAAAAAAAACACCCGCCGGGCCGCAGCCCGACAGGTGAAAACGCCTTCTCTTTTATTTTAATTTACATCCGTGACTGGACTCACAGGTGGCGTGAGCCACCGGTACAGTAGCTTCCGCTAGAGCCAGCCAACCTTAGTTGGCTGAACGCACCAGACGGAAACCAAAGTTGCCGTAGTGGCTGGAGGGGTATCCGCCGTTGCGGAAGGACACCGTCCAGATGTCGGCGTTGTTGTCGGTGCTGTTGACCCAACCGCCCCCGCGGCTGACCCGTTCGGACCCGAAGGCCGCACCGTCGGAAGGAGTGTCCGCAGTGATGCTGCTCCAGTCCCTATCCCAGCACCACTCCTCCAGGTTCCCGCTCATGTCATACAGCTTCAGGCCGTTGGCTTTCCTTGTCCCCACCTCGTGGGTCTTGTTATCGCTGTTGCTGGAGTTCCATGCCACGCCACCGATGGTGCTGCTTCCGGCGTAGGTGTACTTCCATTCCTCTGCCTCAGGGTCACCACCTCGGGCGGCAAGCTCCCACTCAGCCTCCGTTGGCAGCCGGTAGCCGCTCTTGGAAATATCCATGTATGGGGTTTTCTCACTCGCTCCATCACCAGTGGTGTATACTGTCGTCAACCCTGCATCGCTGTAGTATACACAGTCTCCCTTGCCCAGCACCTTCTTCGTCAGCTCGTTGCAGAACACCACCGCATCGTACCAGCTCACCCGCTCCACCGGTCGCAGCTCCTGGGTCTCCCCAGCCGCTACATCCGAGGTGAACCAGCTGGGGTTGCTCCCCATCACAGTCTCGTACAGCTGCTGGGTCACCTCGTACTGCCCCATCACAAAGGGCTGGATGGTTCCGCTCCTGCCGGAGATGAACACCTCAGAGTTGCTGTCCGCATTGTACAAGCTGGCAAAATCCACCGTTGTGGACAGCACCTGCACCTCACTGGTCTTTTTCAGCGTAACATCACCTATGGTGAGGTCGTTACTTACCACGGTGCCGGGTTTGGGAAGCCACCAGGCATAGAGGGTGATGTCACTCTTTACAGAAATGTCAAAGCTGTAGGCGGTGTCAGCCAGTGTCGTTCCACCATCCGCTGATGTGTACCACCAGCCAGCAAGAACCAGTTCACCATAGATGGGGTCGGTGGGCTTGGTGGCCGTCCGCCCGCTCTCCACGGTCTCAGTCTTGGTGCCGTTGCCGTCGGCAAACGTGCCGCCGTTGGCCTTGAAGGTGACCACGAGGTAAGTTTTCTCGACAACATCGCTGGGCTTCAGTTCTGCTCCCTGAGCATACGCCTTGATGATGGTTTTGGATGAAATCTCAATGGGATTTGCATATTCATCCCAGCTTTCTTTAGGCTCGGTTCCATCGGTGGTATAGTAGATGGCGGCATCCCTAGTTTCTGATGAGAGTGCAACCCTTCCATTCTCATCAACAGAGAATGACACCGCAGCGGTTACGCCACGCTCACGCCACTTGGCCACCAGGGTCACGTCCTTGGTGACGGTGTACGTGCCGCCCTCGGCCTTGTTCTCGTCGTCATACCAGCCCTCAAAGATATAGTCAGCAGTGTCAGCCAAGCCTTCCAGCTGTTCAGCCGTCAGCTTGGTTCCTCTCTCCACCGTGATATCGGCAGGAAGATCACCGGTATACTTCGCTGTTGTCCCCCTTGTCAAAGCCGACAGTGTACTCCTCACCGTTCCCGCCATTCCATGCGGCATAGAGGGTGATGTCTCTATCTACAGGAGTGTCAAAGCTGTAGGCGGTGTCAGTCAATGTCTTTCCACCATCCGCTGATGTGTACCAGCCAGCAAGAACCATGTCACCATTGATGGGGTCGTCGGGCTTGGTGGCCGTCCGCCCGCTCTCCACGGTCTCAGTCTTGGTGTCTTTGCCGTCGGCAAACGTGCCACCGTTGGCCTTGAAGGTGACAGTGTACTCCTCACCGTTCCCGCCATTCCCGCCGTTCCCGCCGTTCCCACCGTTCCCGCCGTTCCCATCAGTGCCCCCACCCGGGGTGTTTGTGGCTGGCTTCTGGGCTACGGAACCACCACCAGAACCGGTATCACACCCCACCAGCGGCAGCACCAACACAGTTGCCAGCAGCATCAGTCCCGCCAGCACAAACTTCTTCTTGGATTTCATTCTTCAAATCCTCCTTAATAATGATGTATCCTTACCTAGCCACACTGCCAGGATAAGCTGCAAAATTTGCATTGTTTATTATACCACAAACTATATATCAACAAATGATAGTCTCTAAAAAAAAGTTAATTTTTTTTAGAACGAAAAATTTAAATCTCCAAAACCTACACATAGTTGCCGCCCCCTGCCAGGCCCACTGGGGAAGGAGCAACAGGTCAGCCTCCTTCCCGTGTTTAATCATCATCGTCATCCCAATCATCGACGTCATCGACGTCATCGTCGTCATCGTCGTCGTCGCTGACTGGAAGATCCAAAGAATCAAACGGTACAGTGTAGTATTCCAGATCCGATGTGTTGCCGGCATATAGATTGACCACATCATCATAGGCAACCACCGCCACGTCCGTGAATGCTTTCACAGGAGGATGAAAATTCGAAAAGAACCATTCCACTAAATCCCTTGGTGGATCAACAATAAAGCCGTCATTCGGACAACGCAAAAAAGGCAACCCGGTGATTAAAACCGTAAACCTGTCATTGAACCCCTCTTTCAAATCCGTGACCATGGGTGTCCCGCAATGCACACAACGTATCATACATCATTCTCCGATAAAAATTATATTTTCATGTTCAAGCTTTGACAGCACTAGCGAAAGAGCTCAGAATTCGTCTGTATCATCAGCCTGTAGAAGTGCTCCTTGTCCTGCTGGGTGCAGACTCGCTCAAAGTGGGTACCCACATCAGTGGAGTCAACGTCACACTGAATCAATTCCTCAAAGAAAGCCGTCCTGCAGCCGCCGCCGCAAATATATTTCAGCTCACACTCCCTGCATGGCATCAGATTGTCCACATCAGCCAAGCGACGAGCCTTTTCCCTCAGCTCCAATATCTTGGCAAAACCATCCTTCCTGATGTTTGCCACAGGGTGAGTGTAGACAAGCTCTGAACAAAACGCCACGTCTCCCGTTGACGAGATATAGGGATTTCCATACGCACATAAATTCACCCGACTTGACAACTTGTTAAAATCAATGAATTTCTTCTCCTCTGTCATCTCTCCATAACACAAAGGGTAGATTATTTCCGTGACTATCTTCTCATATTTTTTGTTTTCTTCTTTGGAAACAGAGATTTCTCTCCCGGCCAATAAATTCGTACTGAACAATAAGGTGAAATTATCTTGTCCGTACTTTTCCAGCAAGCTGCGGCCAAAGGCTCCAAATTTTTGAGCCTTTTGTTCAAGCTCCTCATCATACAATGGAGTTATCGCCACCGAGACCTTCGTGCCCTTGGCAAAAAAACCGTCCACGGCATCCAATGCCTTCTGAAAATTCCCTCTTCCCCGAATTCTTGCATTTTCCTCTTCATCATATCCGTCTATACTAATCTGAACCGAGTCTACAAGAGGCGCAACAGTATCAATCAATTCCGGTGTCCAGAGCGTCCCGTTTGTCATCAGCTTGATCTTATATTCCAATCGAGAGGCCTCCTGCACTATTTGGATAATATCAGGGCGCATACAAATCTCTCCACCAGAAAAACAAACAGTCTTTCCTCCATATTTCTTGTATTCCGCCAATATCGTCTTTATTTCATGAAATGAAAGCTCACCCTCCTTTTTTTTTCCAGCATACATATAGCAATGAGGGCATTGCATATTGCATTCTGAGGTGAGATAGATAAAAATGCTTGGCTGATCGCCTCCGAGAGGCTTGATATTTGCCGCCTCAAATCTCTTTGCCTCAAGCTGCGTTACAACTGCAACGGCATCCTTCTTTTCACCGAAAAACACCTCCAAGGCTTCCCCTAACGAATATGATTGCAACAATTCAAAGAACTGGAGTTGTTGTTCATTTTCCAGAACAATCCAGTTTGCATGTTCCCGTGCAACAACGAGATACACCCCATCACAGGACCTTACCGAGATATTCTCAGGAACATTATATCGTTTGCATAGGTCTATTTCTTTTCGTACTTTCAGCTTATCCACACCCAACCCCTTGTAAACAAAGAGCAGCCTGAGATTATACTTAACCCCAGACTGCCCTGCTAAATTGTACCAACTCAACTAACAATCACTGCTGGCATTGGCATTAAGCCAGCAAGTTGCATAACATCTCGGTCCCCCCATCTCATGGATTGCTGCATCCTGCTCTGTGACTTCATATTCAATTGTCATCTTCTCACCTCCTTAAAACGAGTCAACACATCTCTCTTGAGACACTAGGAATAACTATCTCTTGCCATTTAGGAAGGATAATCCAGCAACTATGGCCGTTCCAATAGCTCCGCCCACTTTCAACGCATCCTTCACCTGCTGGTAAGGCACGTCAACAATAACCCCTCCCTTCTCCCTATCCACCTCAATAAATGGCCGGGATGAGGACTCAGTGTAGTGACCATGATTCTGGTCATAAAATTGATAACCCATTTTCACTCCTCCAATACATTCAAATAGAATTATGATTATCATTCTAATCGATGTTTGTGCATTTGTCAATCTAACAGTTAAAATTAAGGCATACTATTAGGATGGATTACTAAGATGACAGGTGCGGATGTTCGGAAATTGCTTTCACAAAACATCAAGTATTTTCGTGAGGTGCGGCGGCTGTCCCAGGCTGACTTGGCCTACGAGGCCAACATTTCCATTCCTTTTCTCAGCGATATAGAGCGAGGGAACAAGTGGCCCCATCCAGACACCCTGGCGAGCATCGCCACCGCCCTGCAAGTGGAGCCCGCAGACCTTTTTATGGCTGAATATACAATTGGTGGAGAAACAGGGGCTCTGATAGGTCGAATCGGGCGCGACTTGTTGCTGGCCCACCAGCAAGCCACCGAGACAGTGCTGCGCCGCTACATTGGGATGGATTAGGAATAAAAAGCTGCAAGATTACGCTGTCCGAGTGCTTTGTTCAGTGCAAAATTCCGCCCCCACAGCAGGTAAAATCAGACGATCAACCCAGATTCTGCGGAACAAAATCCAACCCCTGCGACAATCTTAAAGCCGAGAGTTCCGTTAGGAACGAAAAAATCTGGCCTGTGGCCAGTTCTGCAAGGAAATGATTGAAACGGTGGCTCCCGCCGCCTGCGAATCCGCTTGTTCTTTCTAGCAACAAGCGGTTTTGCTCAGGTCTAACGACCTTCGCTTTTCCTACCGTGAGTTCCGTTAGAAACGAACAAATCCGTATGTTGAAAAAAATCCAAACCATTCCCCGCAAAAACGCATTTTTTTGTCAGATTCACACAATAATATATATGAGACCCAAACAAAAAAGGAGCATAGATGCAGGACGAAAAAACCACCAACGAAAACCGCAAGCACAAGGACTCACTCTTCGTGGACTACTTCTCCAAGGACAGGGACTGGAAGCAGCACTTCCTGTCCCTCTACAACGCCCTTCACGGCACAAATTTGCAGGTGTCAGACACACAGCT
>JAGARR010000027.1 GCA_017622135.1 Spirochaetaceae bacterium | reverse complement strand
GGGCCACAAGCACACGCTCAAGTGGGCGATTCAGGAGGCCGTGCGTCGCAACATACTGCGTGACTACCTTGAACGGAAGGGAGGTGAAGTTTTGAGCATCCTGATGACTGAATACGACTACGCCACCGACATGGCAGTACTGAAGGAGGAGGCCTACGAGGACGGGCTTTTCGTAGGGCGTGAGGAGGGTCGGGAAGAAGGCATCTCCATCGGGCTGGAACGGGGACGTGCCACTGGCCGGGAAGAGGGTGCCTACCAGACCAAGCTGGAGACGGCCAAGAATCTTTTGTCCGAAGAGCTGGCACCACAGATGGTGGCCCGCTGCACGGACCTCCCGCTGGAAACTGTAGAACAGTTGGCACGGGAGGCTGGTAAAGAAAACAATTAGCCCTTCACTATAAAAATTATCTTGGGAACCTGCTTCGGAACTGATCCAGTACAACCTCGGTGGCGGGGCGTGCGTCAATGTCCACGATCTTGTCCTTGGCCCGATAGAAGTCGATGAGGGGAGCCGTCTGCTGGCGGTACACCTCAAGGCGGTGGGAGATGGCCTCCACCTGGTCGTCATCCCGGATAAACAGGTCGCCGCCACAGGCATCGCAGACTCCTTCCTTGGCGGGTGGCATGAAGGTGGCGTGGAAGTTCTGGCCGCACCCCTTGCAGACCCGTCGGCCGGAAAGACGCTCCACTACGCCCTCGTCGGCAATGTCAAAATTCACCACCGCATCCACCGCCGCGATGCCCTCTAATGCCTCAGCCTGGGGAATGGTGCGGGGGAAGCCGTCCAGGATAAAGCCCTTGGCCACGTCATCCTGGGACAAGCGATCCTTCACCAGCTCAATGGTCAGGTCATCGCTCACCAGGGCACCTGAATCGATGATGGCCTTTACCTTCACTCCCAGGGGAGTTTGGTTCTTGATGGCCGCCCGGAAGATGTCACCGGTGGAAATGTGGGGGATTCCATATTCAGCGGCCACCTTCGCCGCCAGGGTTCCCTTTCCTGCCCCAGGAGGGCCCAAAAAAATGCAGTTCATAATCACCTCTCGTAGCTGGAACGGATGCTCCGGATTTCACCCTGCACCCCTTCCTCTGGCCGTCATTCTATAGCATTTAACCTCTTTTTTACAAGACAGCAGAAATTACACTTGTTACATAATTGCAATAGTGATACACTATTAGCCATAAAAATTTCCATTTCTGTAGACTATACTACAGATTATTCTGTGAGGAGAATTTCAAATACATGAAGACCGTATACGTCATCGGACATCGCAACCCCGACTCAGACTCAATCATCTCGGCCACTGCCTACGCCCGGCTCAAGCAGCTGATGGGCCACAGCGAATATGTGGCAGCCCGCGCAGGTAACCTGTCCCCCCAGACGGAGTACATCATGAACCGCTTCAAGCTGCCCATCCCCCAGTATGTTCCCGACCTGATTCCCAAAGTCAGCTACTACATGACACGGGAATGCCAGACTGTCAGCTGCGACACCTCCCTGTGGAAGGCAGTGAACGCCATGCAGGAGCATGACCGGAAGGTGATGCCGGTGGTGCAGGACGGGGGCAAGTATGTCTCGCTGCTGCATTACAGCGCCTTTGCCAAGAACGTACTGCAGATTGTGAACCCGGAGAAGTCTGCGGCCATCTCCACCACCATCGGGCTGATCAGCGAGACAATCTCGGCCCAGCCGGTCATCACCTTCAACGAGGAGGAGACCTTCAGGTGCGTCACCCTGGTGGCTGGCTCCCAGTTCGAGTCCTTCAAGAAGCGGCTGGCCCTCCACGCCCCGTCCACCGTCATCGTCATCACTGGGGACCGCAAGGACATCCAGGAGTACTGCGCCCAGGAGAAGGTGCGGGCCATCATCATCACGTCGGGCTACACCCCGGACAAGGAGCTGCGGGCCCTGGCGGAAAAGAACGGCGTGTCCCTTTTGGTGAGCCCCTACGACACCTCCGCCACCTCCATGCTCATCATCTACTCCTCCCCCGTGTCCTCCATGGCGAACCAGGAGCTGGCTCCGCTGAACGCCAACGACACCATCAAGAAGGTGCGGCCCATCCTGCAGAAGGCACCCGGCGGAACCCTTCCCGTCATTGACGACAGCAACAACCTGCTGGGGGTCATCTCCGAGAGCGACCTGCTGAACGAGCCCTGCATCGAGGTGTGCCTGGTGGACCACAACGAGCTGAGCCAGGCCGTGGAGGGAATCGAAAACTACAAAATCAGGGAGGTGATTGACCACCACCGGCTGGGAAGCTTTTCCACCCGCTACCCCATCACCTTCATCAACCGGCCGGTGGGCGCCACCTGCACCATCGTCACCAACCTGTACCGCCAGCACCACGTGTCCATCCCCAAGGAAATCGCCTGCATCCTGCTCTGCGGCATCCTCACCGACACATTGGTGCTCCAGTCCGCCACCACCACCGACGAGGACCGGGAGACCGCCGAGTACCTGTCCAACATCACCAACCTAGACATCCAGACCTTGGGGAAGGACATCATCACCGCCTCCAGCAGCCTCAAGGGACGCTCCGCCGAGGACGTGACCAAGCAGGACATGAAGGAGTTCAATGAGAAGGGCCACAAGTTCACCGTGAGCCAGATTGAGGTGAGCTCACCCTCCGAGGTGCTGGACCGGAAGGAGGAATTCTTCACGCTGCTGGACTCAGTGCGCACCAGCCGTGGCTGCCTGTTCTCCGCCCTGATGGTGACGGACATCATCAACCTGACAAGCCTCATGTTGGTGGCCGCCGACCCGTCCTTCCTGCAGGTGGTGGAGATTCCCCGCACCGACCACGACAACATCTTCGTGCTGAAGAACATCGTGTCCCGCAAGAAGCAGCTGATTCCCCTGCTGTCCGAGCAGATTGAAAAGCTGGAGAATGCGTAAATGCCGAAGTTTACAGACGGCGGCATTTGCACTAATATATAATTACAGGAGGCTGTATATGCAAGTTACAATGGGTGGAAACCCAATGAATTTGGCTGGAACCATTCCAGCTGTAGGTGGAGCTGCACCAACTTTTTCTGTGGTGGCAGGAGACCTGAGTGCCGTTACCAGTGCCGACCTGAAGGGAACACGGGTGTTCATCACCGTGCCCTCCATCGACACGCCGGTATGCGACACCGAGGTGCGCCGCTTCAACAAGGAGGCTGCCGCACTGGGTGGCGTGTCCATCAATGTCATCTCCATGGACCTGCCCTTCGCACAGGCCCGCTGGTGCGGCGCCGCTGGAATCGAGGCGGTGAAGCTCTACTCCGACTACAAGGACCGCTCCTTCGGAAAGGCCTTCGGCGTGATGATTGAGGAGCTGGGTCTTTTGGCTCGGGCCATCTTCATTGTGGACGCAACTGACGTTGTCCGCTATGTGCAGGTGGTGAACGAAGTGACAGACGAACCCAACTACGACGAGGTTCTGGCCGCCCTCAAGGCCCTGTAAAAAAACAAAAAGCCGAGCATCACGTTCGGCTTTTTTTTATATGTATCGCACTTGAACCGAGCCACCAAGCCTACCCATTCATCGTACCACTACCTGGCCCAGAACCCCACCAATCCCCTGGGAAATCACCAGGCTGGCCATGGAGTCTGCGGAGGTGGGGGACTTGTTGATGAGGACAATCTTGTTTCCCCGGAAATAATGGATTAGGGAGGCGGCCGGATACACGTTCAGGGAGGTGCCGCCGATAATCAGGGTGTCTGCGGCGGAAATGGCCCGCACCGCCCCATCAATCACCTCGTTGTCCAGCCCCTCCTCGTAGAGCACTACGTCTGGCTTTACCACGCCTCCGCACTTGGTGCACTTGGGAACGGCCGTCTCCCCGTCCTTGCCACTATCCACAATGAAGCCTACATCGTAGAAGGCGCCGCAGTCCATGCAGTTGTTCCGCAGCACGCTGCCGTGAAGCTCGAACACCTTCCTGCTGCCCGCAGCTTGGTGCAGCCCGTCTATGTTCTGGGTCACGACGCCCGTCAGCCTGCCGGCAGCCTCCAGCTCCGCCAGCTTCAGATGGGCGGCGTTAGGCTTTGCCTCAAGACAAATCATCTTCTCCCGATAAAACCGATAGAATTCCCCCGTGTTCCGCATAAAAAAGCTGTGGCTCAGGATTTCCTCCGGCGGGTACCGCCACTTCTGGGAATACAGCCCGTCTTGGGAACGGAAGTCTGGGATCCCGCTTTCCGTGGACACTCCAGCACCACCAAAAAATGCGATTGCTTTGCTCTCGTCAACAATCTTTTGCAGGGCTTCTACACTCATGTTTTCCTCCAGCTGTCAGTATAGCAGGACAAGTCCGTCTCGCCAAGACGGGGGCAGCTTCAATCATCCTTCAAATTTTCCCCTTGTACATATAAAATCTTTTTGTTATTATTGAATTTATGGCAACATCATCAAATATCCAAGTTTTGTTGCGTTCCTATGCAACACGTCAAAATAGTGCGCAAGTGAATGTCACCGAGTTCTGTGACTACATAAAAAAGTACGCCCAGCATCATGCCCAGGAGCAGGCGGAGCTGCTGCCCTATATCAACAATGCCAACGAGTTGGTGCGCAAGGAATTGGAACGTCTGGCAGAAGAAAAGCAGATTCTTTTCATTTCGGCAGATCCAGAGAAGAAGGAAGTCATCGTCATTTCCTATTATATCGACAAGTGTGCCAACATCTACCAGAACATCAAGAAGAATTCAGCCATCCCCTATCCTTCCAACACGGACCTGCCTAAAAACACCCCCTCCGAGGTTATGAAAAAGGAATCCGCTGATGTCTATCTGGCAAACACTTTAAGCCAGGAGACCTCCAAAGAGCACTCCCTCTACTGTCTCCAGCTCCCCAGGGCCCTGCCCTCCATTCTCATTCCCACCACCTTCCCAGCGGAGGAACTGATGGCCATCGCCCTGTCAAAGTTCCAGATGAAGCTACGGAAGGATGAGTTCCACGATTACTTCTTGAAAAAGCTGAAGGTAGCCAACCCGGGAAAGGATCTGACCATCAAGAATTTCTTCACCACCGTCACCAAGAAGCCAGAGGAAGCCATACGGTCCATCAAGAACGCCTCCGACACCTTCTACCAGTGGAACCAGCTGTGTTTCTTTGTGCGGCAGGATTACGAGAAGATGACGGATCTGACTGCTGAGGATGTGTCCCTGCTGCAGTCCGTCTATCTCCTGGAATTCTGCATCGCCCATTACAGGACCAAGGCCCAGCAGAATCTCCAGCGGGACACCGCCCTCAAGAACCTTGAGCTGAGCCTGAACAAGCCTCCCTACTACTTTACAAGGGAGAACATCAATATGTTCTCGGACTCCAGGGGAGTCCCCCTGTTAGGTCAGTACAGCGACAAGGATCTGTCGGAATTCCTGCAGAATGCAACCACCAATGCCGAGGAGAACAAGCTCCCTTCCCTGCTGACCTTCATGGGAATCAACAATACCCGAACCTATGTGCTGAAGTCAAAGGTGCTGCCCTTGATTGTCCGACTCTGCACCGACGCACGAGAAGCCGTCCGGGATCAAATCACCAAGGACTGCTTCAACAACCTGAAAAAATTTGCCTCGGTTCCAGAGATGAAGAACCAGGAGCTGTTCGAGAAAACCCTGGAGAATTCAGTCAAGATCCATTCTCCCATCCTCTATGCCCTTCTGAACGCCAGCTTCCTGAAGGCCCTGCAGTATGAGTCCAGGGGAATGTCGGAGCTCGTGACTGGCCATATCCATCTGTTCACCGATGGCGAGATTTCCCCCTACAGCGAGCTCTTGATGATCTCCAAGGAGGAAATTCTGACTGACGCAAAGATCATGCTGCCGGTGTGGTACACGATTCCGGTGGTTTCCTGGCTCATGGCCATGTTCAAGGGACAGCCAAAGCAAAAGAAGCAGAAGCCCCAGAGCCAATCTACCCAAAAGAAGATGATTGCCTCCGACGAGGCGGAGACCTACGACGCTCCTTCCCCTCTGTCCCCGCAGGACGCTGCCACCTCTCGGAAGGAGGAGTTGAAGCAGGCGGCGCTTGACGCGGAAAAGCACTATGTCCCCGATGGCTCCACCCTGGAGCGGGAGCTCAGCTCCTACGAGAATGCCTGGAACAGGATGCTCAGCAAGCAAGCCAAGGCAAACCTCACCGAGGACGTGAATGCTTTGATTCGAGACTATATGAGGAAGATCCTCAAGACACTGCGGGCCAACAACTTTACCCCGGAGCGCATCAACAATTTGGCTACAACCCTCGTCAAGACACCCGGCATGCAGAAGATTCAGGATCAAGCGGATCTCCATATGTATGTCCAGCTCTATATGGTCAAGCTCATCAAGGGACTGTAATTCCTAAAAAACAAGCTGTACATCCCCTCCTTCAGGAAACTCTGAGGGAGGTTTTTTTTTGAAAAAAAAACAATTTTTTTTCTGCAAAAACGCACAAATTCCCCCAAAAAAAGCGAATAATTATATGTGCACAAAATGAAAAAACACAGGCAAGCTAGCAGCCAGAGCCTGTGACTAGACGCAGGTAGCTACGATGCAACATGACACTTATTTGCAAGGAGTTTTTATGGATGATTTCAACTCAATCGTACTGGAAGGAAATGTGGTTCGGGATCCTGATTCCCGTGAAACCCCCAAAGGAACCCCCGTCTGCATGTTCTCCATCGCCGTGAACAAGAACTATCGGACCCTGCAGGGAGAGCGGAAGCAGGAGGTATCCTTCTTTGAGGTGGAGACCTGGGGTAATCTGGCCTCCAACTGCGCCCGCTACTGCACCAAGGGCAGGGGAATTCGTGTGGTTGGCCGTCTGAAGCAGAATCGGTGGAAGGACACCGAGGGCAAGAACCATACCAAGGTGAGGATTGTGGCGGAACACGTGGACTTCAAGCCCCGCTTCTCACCACAAAGGAACCAGAACAAGGATCCCTTGGCCACCCAGAAAACCCATCAGGAGATGGCAGACTTGGCAGAGGCAGCCTTGGCAAATAGTATGAGTGTCAATGAACATCAGCTGGAGGCCTGCGAGGCGGTATTCTAAAAAACTGGAGCGAGGAATTGATTCCAGAGAAATGAGGAATCTCCTCCCTCGCTCCACCTATCAAAGCTCGAAGGTTAGCGAGGCTTCTTGGGAGCGGGCCGCAGGCTGGCATTACGATGGAGTCCGGGACGGGCAGAACCCCTGTTTCCTGGTGTCCCTCTGCCAGTGGAGGCGGAGTCTCGTCCCCCCTGCCCCTTGAAGCCCCCCTTGCCCGAGTAGGCTCCCTTCCTGCCAGCAGCGGCCTTTCCTGTCTCCTGGGCACGCTGGGTGGCGGCCTTGTACTCGTCCAGCTTTTCCTGGGAGTAGAAGCCATCCTTCCAGTTGAAGTTGCTGGTCTCCGGCAGCATCTGCCGCTTGGCCATGGCAGAGACAATCTGCCTGAAATGCTTCTTCTGGACGTGGGTCTTGGACATGTCGATGAGGTAGCGGGTAAATCCCGCCGACTTCAGGAACTGCACCTTGTCCACTATGGAGAAGGGATTTTCAGGCATGACGAAGGAGCCGTCGGGGGTGGACAGGGCCTTGAAGGTCATGCCCTCCTTGTCGCTGAAAAAGGTGAAGTCATAGGAGTCCGGCAGCTTGAACCTCATGCGGAACAGGGCTGGATAGGCAAAGATGGGTACTAGGACACGGCTGCGGAGGTGCGGCTCGAAGGTGGCCTCCAGATTCCTGCGGGAATTCTCCAGAGGACTGATGAAGGCACCGATGTCCTGGTTCTCCAGCCAGGAGGCGGCCCACCGGTTGAAGGTGTAGAGATAGGGCCCCGCAATGATAGAGGCTCCCCTCCCCTTCAGCATGTTGATATGGGCCAGGTTGTTCACAATCCAGCCCTTGAAGCCCATCTCCACCAGGGTCTGGATGGTCAAGTCCAGCTCCTCCTCCTGGGCGGCGGCACAGAAGGGATCCAAAGAGATGAATACCTGCTTCTTGGAGAAGGGAAGCACTACCTTCTTTTCCAGCAGCTCCCTCTTGGTCTCGGAATTCAGCTCCAGGATGACACGGACAGGAGCCTCACCCTGGATGGCAAACAAGTCCTTGACGGTGGACACCTGAACGTAGAGACCCTCCGGGAAGTAGGCAAGCTCTCCCTTGGCCACAGGAGTCAGGTCCAGAATGGGCAACTCCTGGGCGCCGGGCTGTCGGCGGAAGGGAGAGAGGTTGTCCGGCAGCACATGCTTGTAGCGCTTGGACATGGACTTGGTTTGCAGGAGATAGACCGGATCCCCCTGAGTGAATCCTTCAGGGATATCAATCCAGCGGCGGCCCTCATCCTCCTCCACAAGCTTTACCTTGTGGCTGCTGCGGCCAGTATCGTCCTTGCGATGGAGGCGGATGGAGTCACCTGGGTCGGGATCATAGCTGCCGCCACTCAAGGTGGCCATGGTGACTGTGCCATTGGCTCCCTGGACCTCCTCTTGGGAGAGCCTTGTAGTACGGATTCGGTCGATGGTGCCCAGATAGATGCCAGTACCCCCCGCCTGGGCAGGATTCAGCACCTTTTCCGCCACCTTCTCCTCCTGGTCAGCCTTGAAGTCGTACCAGAAGGTAGTCTTGGAGCGGGCAAAGTCGGTGGAGAGGATGCGCTGTGCCGTGGCGATAGCCCCCTTCTTGTCCTCCTCCCAGTGGTCCAGCACGTAGCGGTAGGCGGCAGTGACGCTTCCCACGTACTCGGCGCTCTTCATGCGGCCCTCAATCTTGAAGGAGTCCACACCGGCCATCACCAGGTCGGGAATCTTCTCCACCAGCTGTAGGTCGCCGGGAGAAAAATAGTACCCCTGCTCCATGTCGTTGCTAGTCTCGGCGGTGTAAAAGCGGCGGCAGGCCTGGGTGCACATGCCACGATTGGCGGACTTGCCTCCCAAATAGCTGGAGAACAGACAGAGGCCGGACTCGCTGACGCAGAGGGCCCCGTGGACAAAGACCTCCAGCTCGGCGGAGGTGTTCGCCCTGATGTGCTTGATTTCCTCCAGGCCCAGCTCACGGGCCAGCACCACACGGCTCACTCCCTGCTTGCTCAGCAGGTTCACCGCCTTGGCACTGGCCACGTTCATCTGGGTAGACGAGTGAACGGTGAGCTTGGGGAAGAATTCCTGAACCATGCGGATGACACCGAAGTCCTGCACGATGATGGCATCGGGGCCCACCTTTTCCAGATAGGCCAGGAAGCGGTAGAGCCGCTCCATCTCCCGCTCCTCGCTGACGGTGTTCACTGCCACAAAAATCTTCTTGCCCAGCCGGTGCACCGACTGAACCGCCGCCTCGAACTGGTTCCAGGCGAAATTGGTGGTGCGGGCCCGGGCGTTGAATGTCTTCAAACCTAAATATACTGCATCGGCTCCCTCGCCGATGGCGGCGTCCAATGCCTCAACATTGCCCGCCGGTGCTAATAATTCTGCCATAATGCAGAGATTATAGCATAGATGTCAACAAATAGCAAAGGATGCAAGCAAGACTTAGTTTTTCTCCACAAAATTCTTTAACTGAGGCGCCAATTCCTTTTTCAGGGCATCCTCAATGGTACGATAGGCCCGCTGCTCAGCCTCTTTTTTGGTAAGATGGGCCTCACGTCCATTCTTAGAATAGGAGGTGAGCACCTTGCCGGTGGACAGTTCCCTCAGCTCCACATCCACAACAAACCGAACGTACTCGTATTTTCCGTCATTGTCCAAGGGCTCCATGGAAACCGTTCCCTGCAGCACATATCCATTGGAGCCTCCGTCGGCAGCTGCCTTCAGGCCGATTGTGGCTAAGGTTGACTGGAGGATGGAAGCCACCCGGCCATTGGAGTCTCCCTCCACTGCCACCCCCACATGAATCTTATCACGGTGACGTTCTGCCAGGGTCTCCACCGCCTGGGCAGAACCATACTCCAGGGAAACCATCCGGTACACATCAGGATGGACACCAGCCAGTATATCGATGTAGCCCTGGTTTTCCCAGGCCTTGGCAACGGCATTGTCCAGTGCCGCCAAGGCTGCCCAGGTACCCTCGTTGGCGGTTGCAAAGAGAATCTCGCTTTCCACCACGGCACTCAAGTCGCTGATTTTCTGGCGGTAGAATCGGCCTGCCTCCTCCCGATTCAAAGTGGCCAGCATATACACCGTCCCGTTTCCGGCAATCCATGACTGGGAAAAGGAAACGCCCGGCACATCCTTGATGCTTGATACCGTGGCTACAGAGGAGGAATGGTTGTAGGAGGCCTGGAAGCCTGCCTCATGGGAACCGGACAGCACCTTGGAGGAGTCACTGGTGGCTACCACCTGCTGCTGGATGCTTCTGACCAGCAGGGAAAGGGCATCATTCTCCGCAGACTTCCGGTCAGAGCCAGTGCCCACCGCCCAGAGGCTTACCTTGGAGTCAAGAACCTCGTCGGGATTGGTCACCCACGCTGGGGCAACGGAAGAAGAGGCACACCCAACAAAAAACAGAATGCACAGGAACAATCCAACAAAAAAACTCATCTTAAGCATAATGACTCCACTAAATTCAATCCATTTGAACGAACACTCACCGTCTGCTCTTCCTGAGACACCACCTGTCCGGAAGAATTCTTGTATTCTATGACAATGCAATAGCTTCCCGGATCCAGCCACACACCAGTCACCCATGCGAAGCCTGGAAGGAAGCGGGTGCAGCGGACATCGGCCCGCTCGGTAGCCTCCGTCGCCACAGTGGAGGCCAGCTGTGCCACCGAAAACAAAAGTCCCAGCCCCACATCAGAGGTGTTATCCGCAAGTCCTCCCCACACAGCCGTGGAAACTGCCTTTGTGATGGAGCGAACCATAGCCCGCAGGTAAATCAGGGCCTGGTGCTGGGCAAAGGTGTCCAAGGCAATGTTGCTGATGCTTTCCAGAGGCTCCATGGAGACAGACCGGCTCGTTGCTGCCATCATCTGGCCTGACTCATCCTGCAAGGGAATTACAGTGACCTTGATGGACTTTACCGCAGAGTCTCGACTCTGCATCCGGGGATAAGCAATCTTGTAGTAGAAGTCACCGGAGATGGAAAAAAGCCGCTCCTCCTCCTCTACCTTCACTGGAGCCAGCCCACTGAAGGCCAGCACATTGAGCCTCGCCTTCCCCTCTGGAATCTCAAGTTCCTGGGCAAGGGAGGAAGGCACCGGAAAATTGTAGATGTCAGGCTGGCTGGCGAAGGCCGAGTTCAAGTACCGCATATCAATGGAGGCAGAGTCCAGCTGTCCTCGGCTCCGATACAAAATCATACTCAGGTATCGAGCCAAGGCAGAGTTGTGGAACTCCATGTCAGGCACCTCAACAGTCTCGCCACCGTTGGAACCACTTTCCTTATTGGCCTGGGAAATCATGTCGCTGTACTTGGCAGAGGCAGCCCGTAGCTTGTTGTCAAAGCGGCGAATCTCCACAAAGGCACCCTCAACGTCCCCCAGCTGGATGTAGTTCAAGGCCATGAAGATGTTGGTGTAGATATCCTCGAATACCTCGCCGGAGTAATCCACCACCGTATCGTTCACCAGATAGGACGAGATTGCCTGGGTGACGCTCTTTGCGTAGTACTCCTCAATTTTCCGCTCCGCCTCAGCCAGCTCCTGATTCGACCGTTCGAATTCCCCCGCATAATGGGACAGCATCCCCCTGTCCAGATGCAGCAGCACCTCATCGTGGGAGGAATACATCTTCCTGCTGTCATCCACAACCTGCTCATAGGCCGCCTGGTAGCCCTGCGATTCAAGAGAGCGATCTATTGCAGAATAATCGTAGTTGCCCATGGTGGTACAGGAACCCAGCAGGAATCCCGCCACCACGGGCAACAGCAAGAGCCTCTTTCTCATTTACAATCGTGTCTTGGAGCGGGTGATAACCTTCTTGATCTCAGAATTCTCTCCCAGCCACAGCTTCCTATTGGATTCGATGTCGATGAGTTCGGCATAGACCCAGTAGGTTCTGGTAGCGGTGTTGTCAAGCTGGTCCACCATGGTCTTTACAGAACCGATGAGCATAAAATCTGCACCAGTTTCGTTAGCAAGCCGCTTGGCAGTCTCCTCGCTGGCCCAGGTCTGCTGCTCCTCCCGCTCCTGACGAATCTCCCCACGCTCGGAGGAGCTGGCCACAAAGTCAACCTTGCCACTGTTGATGAGGGCTGCCTCGAACTTCTTGGTCAGAATCGAGGTATCAATGTGCTCGTCGCTGTCATTGCGGAAATTTCCAACAATGACCACTGGTAACGTGCCGTTGCTGCGGATGTAATTAGTGATAGCGGGAGCATTCACGCAGTCAGCAATCAAGGACTCCGCCACGATCCGCACGTCAGTATCGTTCCAATAGCCACTCAAATCCAAGACCGTGTCGGGATGTACCCGCTCCACCTTTGTACTGCTACAGGCTGTCATCATCCCAAAAACAAGAACAGAACAGATCAGGATAATTACATATATTTTTTTCTTCATGTTGCCTCCATTTATATAATACCACAATATTCTGGAGGAAACACACTTCCTCCAGAATATTGTTACTCTTTCATCATCATGTAGGCCATCACCTGGGAATCGTGGACCAGGTTCTCGATGATGGTGTATTCGTTGGGCTGGTGGGCGGTCTCGTCCATGCGGCTCCATACCACCGCCTGGTAGCCGGCTTGCCGCAGGTAGGCCCCCACGGTTCCACCACCAATGCCGATGGGCCGTGCCTCCACCCCGCTGACAGCCTTGACAGCCTCCGCAAGACGGCGGGCCACCGGTGCGTCGGCAGGTGTGGCGGGGGACTCCACCGCCTGGGGCTCCGTGTAGCTGACGGTGACACCATATTTCTTTTCCACATCCGCCACACAGCGATTCACCTCGGCACGAACCTGGGCCAGACTGTAGCAGGGAAGGATGCGGCAGTCCATGCAGAACACGTCCTCACCGGGGATGGTGTTGATGTTGGGGACGTTGGCCTCCTTCTTGGTGGGCTGGAAGGTGGAGTACGGCGGGTCAAAAAGCTCGTCCCGCTGGTTGAACACTGCCTCCAGTCCGTTGAGCCGCAGGGCAAGGTCGCAGCCAGCCAGAGCAGCGTTGATTCCCTGGTCAGGGCGGCTGCCGTGGGTCTGCTTGCCGCTGACCACAATCCGCAGCCACAGCAGGTTCTTCTCCGCCACCTCGATGGTGGAGCCAGTCTCATCGCCGCCATCGGGAATGACGATGATGTCATTAGGGCGGAACAGGTTGTGGTTTGCCAGCAGGTACTTGATGCCGTATTCGGAGCCAACCTCCTCGTCGGCCACAAAGAGCAGCTTGACGGTATGGGGCGGCGTCACCTTGTTCTGGACCAAGGCAAGGGCGGCAAAGGTTCCTGCCACCAGTCCCTGCTGGTTGTCCTCCACTCCACGACCGTAGAGTCGGCCGTCCTTTTCCACCACCTTCCAGGGATCGGTGCTCCAGAGGCTGATTTCTCCCACGGGAACCACATCGGTGTGGGCCATAATCCACAGTCTGGGGGCGGTGGAGTCGGCATCATCGGCTCCGGGGATGGTGGCCACCAGATTGGGGCGGATGCCACTTTCCACCCGGCTGTCGGGAGCATCAAAGCGCTCCAGCTGGGTGATGCCCCGCTCCTTGAGCCAGGCCTCCAGTGCCAGCACCTTCTCCAGCTCCCCCTGGCCGCCGCTTTCCGGTGCCAGTGCGGGATGAGAGGTCAGCAAGGTTTCCAGCTCGATCATGCCGGCGGTGCTGCCAGCGATGCAATCCTTTACAATAGAAAAATCCATCTTATTTCTTCTC
Organism: Spirochaetaceae bacterium; assembly: GCA_017622135.1. Lineage (GTDB taxonomy): Bacteria > Spirochaetota > Spirochaetia > Treponematales > Treponemataceae > Treponema_F. The sequence goes on along the minus strand of JAGARR010000027.1, from coordinate 3,201 downwards.
CTGATGCTTGCAGTATGCTCCCCACGTTGAGGAAACCAATGTATCCACGTCGGAATGGGTGGCCTGCCAGCCCAGGGTCTCCCGGGCATAGGCCGAGGTGGCGTAGAGGCAGGCAGGGTCACCGGCACGGCGGCCCACAAAGTCGGCGGGAATCTCCTTGCCGGTGATGCGGCGGGCAGCCTCCAGCATCTCCTTGACGGTGACGCCGGTCTCGCTGCCCAGGTTTACCTTGAGGCTGGTCTTGTTCTTGCAGATGTAGTCCAGGGCCTTTACGTGGGCAATGGCCAGGTCTGTGACGTGGACATAGTCACGGATGCAGGTACCGTCCCGGGTGTCGTAGTCGGTGCCGAAGACCTGCAGCTTCTGCCGCATTCCGCTGGCCACCTCCATGATGACGGGCAGGAGGTTGGCGGGGTTCTGCTCCAGTCCGCAGGGGAAACCACTGGGGTCGTAGCCAGCGGCGTTGAAGTACCGCAGGGAAGCGAACTTGAGTCCCTTCAGCCTGTCATACCAGTCCATGAAGCGCTCAATCTCCAACTTGGTGAAGCCGTAGTAGTTCTCCGGGCTCTTGGGATGGTCCTCGTTGATGGGAAGGTACTGGGGCTCACCGAAGACGGCGGCGGAGGAGGAAAACACCATGTTCAGGCAGCCATGCTTGACGGCAGCATTCATCAGGTTCAGGGTGCCGGTGATGTTGTTGACGGAATATTTTTCCGGGGCGGTCATGGACTCACCCGCCGCCTTGAAGGCTGCCAGATGGATGAAGGCATCGAAGCCACGGCCAAAGGCGGAGTCCAGCGTTTCCGGATGGAGGATGTCCCCGGCGATGAAGTCGTTTTCCGGAAAGAGATTCTGCAGAAGACCGGAGGAGAGGTTGTCGAACACCGTGACGCTATGGCCGGCCCCCATCAATTCCTTTACCACGTGGCTACCGATGTAGCCAGCGCCACCAACAACTAAAACCTTCATGGAATGCTCCTTTGATGCTGCACCGCAATCTGGACAGACTATGCTCCGGCGCACCATCGATTGTTCTAGCAGCCTCAAGCCACCTGAAATGAGTATAGCCCATGGCGGGGAAAGTGGCAAGGGAAGGATGCGGGGGTGAGGAGACAGAAGCTTGCTGCTACCCGCTCCCGCAAAAAAAACTGCCGAGCCGTAGCCCGGCAGGTGCCTCCTGCCTGGAGTTGAGTTCCAAGGGCAGGGAGTAGCAACTCCAGCCGCTTTTCCTTGGAACTCAACAAATTATTGCTTGCGCAAGGATGACAGTCAATTTCCCCCTAGGGAAATTGACAAAGCCGGAACAACGCCCCCATATGTGTAGTCGACGTCGCTGTAGCTGTCGGCGATGCCATCGATGCTGATGACGCGCGCGTAGTCCTCGAAGTCGTAGTAGGGCGAGCGCAGCCACCACCAGCCGCCATCGCCTTCTGAGGTGCTCTGGTATGCCCCGGTGGCCTTGGCGTAGTCCGTGGTGACACGGATCCGGGTGCTGTCCTCATTGTTGTATGCACCAAAGCCATACTCACTGTTGGTGGCCTCCTCCTCGCTCAGCAGGAAGACCTTGTCCGTGGTCTTGCCACAGGCATACGGGTTTTCACCTTCATTCCATTGTTTGGGATTGGACGCTGGGTTGGTGCTGGTGGCACTGTTGTCCACGGTGGTGTCTGCTATCAGATTCCAGGCGGATTCGGTGAAGGCGGTCTGGAGGAAGCCCTTGCCGTCGTAGGTCTTGTTCTGGGTGTCGTTTGCCTCGTAGCTGCCGTTCAGCCAGGCACGGATGGTGCTGTACTGCCAGTTGTTGGGATACACGGTATTAGGCTCTCCTTCCTTTGTCCCTGCCCCAGTGATTGTTCTGGTGCTGGTGTCCACATAGTAGCGGATACCGCCGGTGAGAATCTTCTCCGCCAAAAGCAAGGCATTGCCGCCCGTGCCACCCTCGGGGACTTCGTAGCTTGTTGTCAGCACACGCCACACAATCGGCTCCACCTTGTAGTACTTGTCCGAATGCTTCACATAGTAGTTGCCGTCGTTGCCCACGTGGTAGGTGAGGCCGCCCCTGACAAGGGTTCCGGCTCCGATTTCAACACCTTCCTTCTTGATGATCTGGGGCCAGTCACCGAATTTCTTGTAATTTCCTCCTGTCATGGTTCCCGCATAACTGGAATCCACGTCCTGCACTGTTTCGGTGAACTCGTAGCTCGCCACATCTATGGTGAAGGTGGCTTCCTTTGTTGTATCTCCCTCCTTGTAGCTGACGGTGACGGGCTTGCCGATTCCAGCGGATTCAGTCAGCGTGCTGGTGTCTGTGGTGATTGTCCCTGTGACCGTCCTTTCTTCCCCGTCATCGTAGGTGGCGGTGACTTTCATGCCAGTGCTGTCGAATTCTTGTCCCACGCTGTACACTGTCCGTTCGGGCGAGGTGGTGACGGTGATGCCTTCCAACTTACGCACGGTGTAGGTGGCGGTGGTCTCGCTGGGCTTCAGTCCCTCCTTGGTGGCCTTGGCGGTGATGGTGGTGTCGCCAGTGACTTGTATCTTGCGGCCCGCATCGTAGTCTTTCCAACTTCCGTCGCCCAGGTGGTACTGGATGGTGGCTCCCTCCTCGCTGGTGAGGCTGACTGCTATCGACTCGTCACAATAGAATTTGGTGCCGCCAGCTGGGGAGAAGATGACGGAGGCGACTGTGCCACGGTCACGCCACTTGGCCACCAAGGTCACGTCCTTGGTGACGGTATAGCCCTCTTCCACCGGTTTCTGTGCGTCATCATCCTTGTCATACCAGTACTCAAAGATATTGTCCCCTACTTCGGGTTCTATTGCCAAATCTTTATCCGTCAGCTTGGTTCCGCTCACCACCGTGATGTCGGCAGGAGCCGTTCCGTGGGCGGTCTCAAACTTCACCGTGTACCGTGTCGGCTCCGGCACTGTGTCGTTCTTGCAGCCCGCCAAGGTCAGCAGAACCATGGTGATTGCTGCCAGCAGGACAAATCCCGCCAGCACAAACTTCTTTTCTTGTTTCTTCATGAAAAACTCCTTTTACTGTATTCACTCCCCAAAAACGGGGACTCCATCCATTCCATTGCTGTGGCACACTCCGGGACTATGCTCCCGGACACCCCGGGACTATGCTCCCGCTCCGACCGGGACTACGCTCCCGCACACCCCGGGATTATGCTCCCGCTCCGACTGACTCCCTGT